>CAYLNG010000027.1:0-3379 GCA_964385155.1 uncultured Verrucomicrobiota bacterium | reverse complement strand
AGGCGGCCAGGCCGCCGAGTACGGACCGGCGGCGTCCCCGCCGCCCTGTCCCCCCACCCCGGCGCTGCAAGCATCGCCGCCCCAGGCGAGAACATTCCCGCACGCCAAGGCGGCCAGGCCGCCGAGTACGGACCGGCGGCGTCCCCGCCGCCCTGTCCCCCCCCCCCCGGCGCTGCAAGCATCGCCGCCCCAGGCGGTGCCAGCATGGCTCAGGGGATTTCCCGAGTGTTGCCATCCTGGAGGATGGTAATTTTATTGCTGCCGATGGCGATGGAAATGAAAGGTTCCGCCCCACCCGTGAAGGGGGTTTCGGCATTCAGGAGGAGATAGTCCGCGTACTCCAACCCCTCGAGAGACAGGCCTTTGAGCCGGGCGAAAGAAAGGCTGTCCTTCAGAGGGCCATCGAATTTCTCGTTGGCCAGCAGGGAGGCCGCCGCGCGCAGCTCGCTTTTCAACATCTCGAACTTGGCTTTCTCCGCGGCCCCCTGCAAGGCGATTTCCACCTGCGGCGGCAACTGGGCCACTCCATGCATCTTCGCAATAGCCGCTTTCTGTTCCGCAGACACCTCCACCTTTTTCGTCGGCCCCTTCCTCACATGTTCCGCCTGCAAGGGCTGGATCGCCAGCAACATCGCGGCTCCCAATGCCCCTGCCCTCCAGCTCTTGCGCCGGGCACGGATTGCACAACGCTTCCGGATGCGGGCGGGGCGAACTACGGATTCGGATGTCTTCATGGATGTACTCCTATTTGGATGGGTTTCTCGTTTGATCTGCCTCGTGGGCAGCCCCGGATTTCCGGGTAACGATAACAAATCTACAGGAGGCACCTCGTCCGGGCGATTATAATATGGGAGCCGGATTGTACGCGGGCGCGTGGAGCGGGGCGGGGTTAACCGCGGACGAGGCGTTTGCGCAGTTGGGCGGGGGTGAGGGGAGAGAAGAACGCGGGGGAGCGGGCGACGAGAACGGGAGGGAGCAGACGGGTCTCATGGGGCGCGCCGGGCTGCTCGATTTCGCGCAGAAGAAGGTCGACGGCCCCGACGCCGATTTCCAGGAGGGGCTGGCGCACACTCGTCAATCCGATCACGGCGGACGCCTGCAAATTGTCGTAGCCAACCACATTCCGGCCGTCATGGGGCAGCCCATGGGCGCGAAGACAGTCCAGAAGGTGGTAGGCGATCTGGTCGCGGAAACAGAAAAAGGCGTCGAACGACTCGAGGGTTCTGCGGGTGGGGACGCCAAGGCGGTACCCCCCGCCGCCCACCCCTTCGACTGGCAGTTTGAGGGTGGGCAGGAGGGGCAGGCCGGCGGCGCGCATTGCGGTTTCATATCCCTCGCGGCGGGCTCGGGTGAAGTGGATTCTGGGGCCGCTGACTCCCGGAGGGGGCGCATCGACATACACGACCCGTTCATGCCCGAGGCCGATCAGATGCGCGACGGCCAGGCGCGCGCCCTCCCGGTCGTCCGTGCCGATCCGGCTGAATTCATTTTCTTCCAGCGGGTTGAAGGTGATGACCTCCACGCAGGGGGTGCCGCGTTCCAACAGCATCCTGCGCGCGCGTTGGTAGGCACCCACTTTGGGCCCCGGCCAGAACACCACCCCGTCGACCTGCTCCGCGTCCAACGCCTTCCGCACGGATGTGTCATCCTCCATCCAGTCCAGATTCCCGGAGAGGAACAGGAGATGGTCCCGTTCGTAGGTCCGCTTCTGGATGCCGGACAGCAACTCGGCGTGGATCGGTCCTCCGATGCCGCCTATGACCGCCGCGATGTTCCGGACCCTCGGCTTCTGCCGGTGCGTCAGGTAGGTCCCTTGCCGGTGAACGCGGTAGACAAGCCCCTCCTGTTCCAGCAGGCTGACCGCCTTGTCGGCCGTGAGGTAGTGGACCCCGAGTTCCTTGCCCAGCGCGTGGACCCCCGGAAGTTTGTCGGCATAGCCCCCCTGCCGGATCCGCTCCCGGAGCAGCTCGGCCGCCCGACGCGACAAGTCCGCTCCTCTCCCTCTCGGCTTGGCTTTTTCGTGCAGCTCTTTTTTCACGTTTTCCCTCCTACCAAACCCCACCCAAAACGCAACCCGTCGGTGCGGAAAGATAAGCCCCGCCTTTGCCTCGCCAGGGCGGCAGGCGGGGCCGCACAAAGAGGAGGGGACCCTGAGGGTTTACAGAGCGCCCCGGGTTGCGGTAGGATGAAACCCACCCCCCCCACCCACCGCTCCACAGGAAACCACCATGAACCACCGACCCCTCGGCCGCACGGGCGTGTATGTAAGCCCTCTCTGCCTGGGCTGCATGATGTTCGGCCACCGCACCGATCCCGAAAATGCCTTCCGCATGCTCGACGCCGCCCTCGACGCCGGCCTCAATTTCATCGACACCGCCAACGTCTACGGCCGCGGGAAAAGCGAAGCCATCACCGGCGAGGCCCTCAAACGCAACGGCAAACGCAACCGCGTGGTACTGGCCACCAAAGTGCATGGGCGCATGGACGACGACGACCCCAACGCCGCCGGCAACAGCCGCCGCCACATCATCGAACAGTGCGAGGCCAGCCTGAAACGCCTGCAGACCGACCACATCGACCTCTACCAGATCCACCGTCCGAGCTCGGAGGTGCCCATCGACGAAACCCTGCGCGCGCTGGACGACCTCATCCGCGCCGGCAAGGTCCGCCACATCGGCACCAGCACCTTTGCCGCCTGGCAGATCACCGAGGCCCTCTTCGTGGCCAGGGAACTGGGCCTCAACCGCTTCATCTGCGAGCAACCCCCCTACCACCCCCTCGACCGCCGCGCGGAGCGGGAACTGCTCCCCATGGCCCAAACCTACGGCCTCGCCGTCATCCCCTGGTCCCCCCTCGCTGGCGGCTTCTTCACCGACAAATACCGCGACCGCGCTCACCTGCCCAAGGACTCACGCCTCCACCCCGACCCGGATGACGAGCGGATGCGCCTGACCTTCTCCGATGCCGCTTATGCCGTGCACCGGGTCTTCGACGCCCTCGCCCACGAAAAAAACACCAGCCTCTGCGCGGTCACCCTGGCCTGGAACATGGCCCAACCGGGCATCACCAGCCCCATCATCGGCCCCCGCACCCTGGAACAGCTCCACGAAAATCTCGGCGCCCTGGAACTCACCCTGACCGAAGAAGACCGGAAACGGATCGACGCCGTCGCCCCGCCCGGCCGCGCCATCGTCCCCTACGGCGTAGCCGACTGGGGCCCCCATCGCCACCGCATCTAACCCCCAACACGCAAGGTGTGCCGGGGTTGTCTAAATGAAATAACCCGCCACAAGGGGTGGTTTGCGACACGGCGGCGGGGACGCCGCCGCTCCGTGCCTTATCCGCTGACAGGGCGGCGGGGACGCCGCCGCTCCGTGCC
>CAYLNG010000026.1:0-45335 GCA_964385155.1 uncultured Verrucomicrobiota bacterium | reverse complement strand
CCGCCCGGAACCGTTCCGCCATGCCCGCCCCCACCCCCCTTTCCGGTGCCTCCTGGGAGGTCCGATCCCGATCCCCCCACTCGTCCGCCTCCGGTGACCCCTTCCACGAGGGCGAACCCGTCTTCTCCCGCCTTGTCCAGGCGTCCGAAGGCCTCCTCCGCGAGGATTTCAAGGCATCCGAGTGGACCCCCGAACGCCGCGATGCCAGCCTCTTCCACTGGAAAACCCTTTTCCGGCTTCCTCCCCCCAAAAAACAATCCCCCTTCCGCGAGGAGGATGCCGATGAAAAACTCCGCGAATTCGTAGCCGCCAACGATCCCTCCCTCGCCAGCACCATCTGGTTCCTTGCCGTGCTCCTGGAACGCAAACGCCGCCTCATCGAACGCGGCGTGCAACGCGATGCACAAGGTCGCAAAATCCGGATCTACGAGGAAAAAGACGGCGGGGAAACCTTCTTTGTCATCGACCCCGAGCTCTCTTTGGGTCAAATCGCCGAGCTTCAACAGGAGGTCGCCCTACGGCTCGGCTGGATCCAGCCCCCCGACCCGCCCGGCCCCGCGGAATCGGATCCCCCCCCTCCCGCCTGAACCCATCCGGCTTCTTCCCGGTCCTCTCAATAACGGCGTACGACGCCCACCACCTTGCCGGCGATGCGGAAATCGGGTTGGTTCGACTCCACGAGCAATGGTTTATGGTTCTTGCTCTCGGGTTGCAGTCGGTATTGGGTCAGGGACTCCCTGAATATGCGTTTCACCGTGGCCTCCCCCCCCACCTCCGCCACCACAATGTCCCCGTTCCTGAAGTCACTGCCCTTCTGCACAATCACATAGTCCCCATCGTGGATACCCGCCAACTCCATGCTGTCGCCCGCGATCTGCAGCGAAAACCGATCTTTCAGCCCGAAGAGCTGCGTGAAATTGAGGTGCCCCAAGAGGCTCTGCTGCGCCAGGATCGGGAAACCCGCCGCTGCCCGGCCGAGGATCGGAATCCCCTCCGGCTCATCCACAAGCTGGATTCCGCGACTCACCCCCGGCTGCCGGACGATCCATCCCTTCCGCTCCAACATGGCAAGATGGTCCGTCACCCCTTTTGGAGATCGGATGCCGAAGTGGTCCGCAATCTGCCGTACGGTGGGGGGACAGTGCGCGGCTTGAATGCACTCGCGGATGTAGTCGTACACCGCCTTCTGTTTTTCCGTCAGGGGCTCTTTTTCATTCATATGTACCGCATACGCCCGTACAGTAACCGCGTCAACCCAAAAATCACTCGACCCGATTTTCCTTGCGTGCGTTGTAGAGCTGGATCATGTGGTCCATAGCCTGCTCCTCGTACTCCTTGAGGCCGCTGAGCACCATTCGTTTTTCTCCGTACCCCACCAGATCGCCGCCCTCGGTAAAACGGAACCGCAGACTGGCGTTCCCGCGTTTGCCGTCCACCTCCATCGAAGCCCCCGAGAGCTCAACGGTCGGAGCATGGATGTCGGACTTGGCCAAGTCGAGGCTCATGCTCTCGTAGATGACCAGAGGGCGGTCCACATTGATCATCACCCGGTGTTCCGCCATCAGCGGCTGGAGGATGTGTGGGAAATTGTGCCCGGAGAATCGCACATAATTCTTGATGACCTCCTCGATCAACTCCGGGTCGTGGTTGGGCGGGCCCTCGAAGCTGGCACGCAGGTACTCCTTGCCCCGTTCGTCCACCAGACGGAGCTGCCCTCCCTCGCCATTCTGAAAATGCAAGGGAACCCCCTCGCCCACCATCCCGGAAAAAACGAAGTTCATGCGCGGATGAAGCCCCAGTTCCGTGAGAAGTACCGCGAAAAGAAGATCCCCAGGCACGCAAAAGCGCTTGGCCTCCACGTCATGGATCGGATTGTAGTCGTCCGCCACGTGCTTGGCGAAGCGGCTGGACTGACGACGGGTGAAGGACACGCGGCCATCCTGCCATGTCACATAGGGGGCGAGAAAGTTCATTGCCCGTCTTTATCCCCTCCGGAAGGGGGAAGGCAACCGAAAACGCACACGGATGCGGTGCGGCCTCAGACCCGACGGGCCACCCACTGGACGTAGAGGTACAACACCGGTGCGGCGAACATCAGGCTGTCCAGCACGTCCAACAGCCCGCCCATCCCCTTGATCCAGCTCCCGCTGTCCTTGACCGACGCCGCCCGCTTCAGCATCGACTCCACCAAGTCCCCCAACACCCCCGATATCCCAAGCAAGACCCCGAGAAACAGCGCGTCGCGCGTCCCGAAGGGGATTCCGCTGATCCGCCCACCGAACACCTCCACCAGCAGCACGCTCACCCCCATCGCCACCAGCACGCCCCCCACCACCCCCTCCCAGGTCTTCGCCGGGCTGATCCGCGGAATCAGCTTGTGCCGGCCTATCGCGCTCCCCGTGAAAAACGCACCGATGTCCGTGAACTTGATGACCAGAATCCCGTACAACAGCAGCTCCCGCCCGTCTTTCGCCCCCCCATGCCCCACGAACAACAGCAACACCAGGAACTGCATCAGCGCCGGAACATAGGCCACCGTCAAAAAACTCCCCGCCAACTTCGCGTAGGTGAGGCTCTGGTCACTTCGGAACAGGCACCCCAGGAATACGGCCCAGGCCGCCACGCCCGGCATGATCCAGTTCAAGTGGGCCAGCGCACTGGTCGACGACGCCGCCGTCCAGGCCGCTCCCACCCAGAGCATCGACACGACGAGGGAGGTCCATCGCAGGGGAGAGAACCCCGCATGCCGCAGCAGGCCGACCGTCTCCAGCACGGAGAGGGCCACCAACAGCAGGATGAAGCCCCCCACCGCCCAGGTCGGCGCCCACACGTACAGCCCCGCCACCGCCGCCAGGAAAAGCGTCCCACTCAGGATCCGGAACTTCAGCATGGCTCGACCCCGCCATATCGCCTTTGTCGCCTCGCGTACTCCTCTAGGGCCCGACCAAAGGACTCCTCGCGGAAATCCGGCCAGAACTCCGGCACAAACACGAACTCCGCGTACGACAACTGCCACAAAAGGAAATTGCTCAGCCGGCTCTCGCCACTCGTACGGATCATCAGGTCGGGATCCGGAAGGTCCGGCGCGTACAGGTGGCCCGCCAGCGTCTCCTCATCGACCGACTCCGGATCCAACTCCCCCCTGACCGCCTTGCGGGCGATCTCCCGCGCCGCATCCGCGAGCTCACTGCGCCCCCCGTAGTTCAGGGCCAGCACCAACTGGTGATCCGTATAGCCCTTCGTGTTCTCCATCACCCGCAGCAGCTCCCCCCTCGTCTCCTTTGGAAGCCCCTCGATCCGCCCAATCGCACGCAAACGGGTCCGGTTCTCGTGCAGGATCTTCTCGTGCCTCCCCAGCATACGGGGCAACAGGGCCATGAGGCCGCTCACCTCGTCCTTCGGACGCTTCCAGTTCTCCACGCTGAACGCGTAGAGCGTCAACACCTCCACCCCATGCTCCCGCGCCGCACGCATGACCGCCTTGACCGACTCCGCCCCCGCCTCATGCCCTTTCAGGCGTGGCAGGCCCCGCTGCCGGGCCCAGCGCCCGTTGCCGTCCATGATGACGGCCACATGTCGCGGCACGCAGTTCCGTTCGGACATTTCTCTCTATCCCCTCAGGTCGGCGGGGGCCGCCGGGGTCAGGATCGTTTCGTCCCGCTTCGGGCCCACGGACACAAAGCCCGCCGGCGCGCAGGTCAGCTCCTCGATGCGGCGGATGTAGGCGCGGCAGGCCTTGGGCAGCTCCTCCCAGCTCCGGGCGTGGCGCGTCACACACTTCCAGCCCGGCAATTCCTCGTAGATAGGACGACAGGCCCCGAAGCGGCGGATATGGCCCGGAAGGTGATCGATTCGCTCCCCGTCCAACTCGTACCCCACGCAAATCTTGATCGTGTCGAAGCCGTCGAGCACATCCAGCTTCGTGATCGCCCACCAGTTGACGCCGTTCACCATCACCGCGTAACGTGCCACCACCGCGTCGAACCACCCGCAGCGCCGCGGACGCCCCGTCGTCGCCCCGAATTCGTCGCCCACCCGCGCCATCTCCGCTCCGAGCCCATCGCGCAGTTCCGTGGGGAAGGGCCCCTCGCCCACCCGGGTCGTGTACGCCTTCACCACCCCGATCACATCGTCGATGCGGTTCGGCGGCACCCCTGTACCCGTTGTCGCCCCCCCCGACGTCGTATTGCTCGAAGTCACAAAGGGATAACTTCCGTGGTCGATGTCCAGCATCGTCCCTTGCGCCCCCTCGAACAGCACCTTCTCCCCCTTGAGCACCGCTTGGTTCAACAACAGGGTCGTGTCCGTGACCATCGGCCGTATCCGCTCGGCCGCCGCCATCACCTCCGCCACCACCGCCTCCGTGTCCAGCACCTCGCGGTCCTGGCACTCGAGCAGCCGATTGTGCTCGCGCGTGTTCACACGCAGACGTTCCTCGAAATCCGCCTCCAGCAGGTCTCCCGCACGCAATCCCGTCCGGAACATCTTGTCCGCGTACGCCGGACCAATCCCCCGCCGCGTCGTCCCGATCTTCACCAGATCCGCCTTGTCGCTGGTCTCCCGCGCACCGTCCTGCGCCTTGTGGTAGGGCATCGCCAGCTGCGCCCGGTCCGAGATCCAGAGCCGCCCGTCCGTGTCGATCCCCCCCGCGCGCACCTCGTCCAGCTCCTTCAGGAAACCCGCCGGGTCGATCACGCAGCCGTTCCCCAGAATACAGGTCTTGCCCGGACGCAGAATCCCGCTCGGAATCAGGTGCAGGACATACTTATGCTCGCCCACTTTCACCGTGTGCCCGGCATTGTTGCCCCCCTGAAACCTCGCGATCCACCCCGCCTGTTCCGTAAGCACGTCCACAATCTTCCCCTTGCCTTCGTCTCCCCATTGTCCGCCTATGAGCACTCGCGTTGACATCTGTTTCTTCGCCTTTCGGGTGGTTTGCAATCGAAGGGGGCGGAAACCGATTCCGGCTCCGCCCCACTGCCTCCCCGCACGTAATACATCCAAACCCAACGGTCAATCGGTTTCTTCATCCCATAAGGAAGAGGCGGCCACGGCCTCGAACGCCCCCCCTCAAGAAAAACGCCGCCCGCGGACGGACGGCGTTTTCCGGTTAGGCTTCCGGGCCGGAAGCTCAGCCCTGGTTGATCCCGCGGCCACCGGTGCCGCGCGTGCTCTTGATCGCTTTGCCCTTCGGACGCAGCTTGCGCACTTCGCGGCCGGCCGACCACATCTCGCTGTTGGCCATTTCCGCCAGCTCGCCCTCGAGCACCTGTTTGTAGTCCGGACGGCTCCCCATGCGCATCGTGCGCGCCGCTTCCTTGCCCGTCACCACCGACTTGTACAGCTCCTTGAACACAGGAAGCGTCGCCTTCTTGAACTTCGGACGCCAGTCCAGCGCCCCTCGCTGCGCTGTCACCGAGCAGTTCGCGTACATCCAGTCCATCCCGTTCTCGTCCACCAGACGGATCAGCGACTGGGTCAGCTCCTCCACCGTCTCGTTGAACGCCTCGGAAGGACTGTGACCGTTCGCGCGCAGCACTTCGTACTGGGCTTCCATCACGCCGCACAGCGCGCCCATCAGCACCCCGCGCTCACCCGTCAGGTCGCTCGTCACTTCTTTCTCGAAGGTCGTCGGGAACAGGAAACCCGAGCCAATACCAATGCCCAGCGCCACGCAGCGCTCATACGCCTTGCCCGACGCATCCTGCGCCACCGCGAACGAGCTGTTGATGCCCGCACCGCTCAGGAAGTTGCGGCGCACATTCAGGCCCGAGCCCTTCGGCGCCACCAACAGCACGTCGATGTCCTTCGGCGGACTCACCTTCGTCAGATTGTTGTACACCAGGCCGAACCCGTGCGAGAACACCACCGCCTTGCCCGGCGTCAGCTTCTTCTTCAGCACCGGCCAGATCTGCTTCTGCCCCGCATCCGACACCAGCGACAGCAGGATCGTGCCCTTTTCCGCCGCCTCCTCGATACTGAACAGGTCCTTGCCGACCTTCCAGCCATCCTTCACGGGACGCTCATGGTTCCGTGCACCCACGATCACGTTGAATCCGTTGTCCTTCAGGTTCAGTGCCTGCGCCGGTGCCTGCACCCCATAGCCAATCACCGCGATCGTCTCGTTCTTCAGGACGCGCAGCGCCTTCGCCAGTGTGAATTCCTTGCGGGTGACGACTTCTTCCTCGACACCGCCAAAATTGATCTTCGCCATGATGGAGTTCTCCGGGATGGGTTGAAAAGCCGACGCTTATATGCCCCTTTTCCCTCCCGGTCAACCCATTCCCACCACAATCCACCCCCTCCTCACACACCACCGCGACCCCGATCGGCTTCAGCCGTTCATCATCGCCTGGATGTGGTCCAACTCATCCTGGTTCACCGTGTGGCCGAAGCTGGGATAGATGACTTCCTTCACCGCGGCCCCCAGTTGTTGGAGAACACGGGTCGATTCCTGGACGCGTTGCAAAGGAATATGCGGGTCGCAGTCGCTGCAGCCGAGAAACACAGGGGTTCCCTCAAAAGATCCCGCGAACTCGCGGTGGTTGACGCCGAGTCCGATCAAGCCGCCGCTCAACGCGAACACACCCCCATAACGTCTGGGCCTCCGCGCGGCGGATTCGAGGACGAGGCACGCGCCCTGCGAAAACCCCATCAGGTAAATTTTTCCGCTGCCGCCCACCGCCCGCTCCAGCTCCTCGAGCGTGCGGTGCACCAGGTCCAGCGCGGAGTCCAACCCAGGCTGGTTCTGGGCCTCGGGAGCCAGAAAACTCTGCGGATACCAGGACCGGCCCGTGGCCGCGGGTGCGACCAGGGCCAGCCCCTGCGTCTCCAGATGGCCCGCCAGCGCGATCAGGTCCCGCGGATCACCTCCCCTCCCGTGCAGCAGCAGCATCGCACCGGTCGCGGCGGACAACGGCGTTCCGGTGAAGATCGTATGTGCGGTCGAATGAATGAGATTCACGGGTGTCTCCTTCAGGGGTACGCTGACGCGGCCACGCTCATGATTCTGTCGCCTCCTCCGGCGGTATCGGCGTCAGGTGTTGCTCCAGACGGGAACGCAGGTGTTCATGCTGCCTCGGCAGTTTCAGGGCCGTTCCCAGCGACTCCAGTTCCTCGTCCCGCGTGAATCCTGGCGGATCCGTCGCGATCTCATAGAGGATGCCCGAGGGCTCCCGGAAATAGACCGACATGAAGTAGTCGCGGTCCACATGATCCGTTGTGTGCAGCCCGAACGATCGCACGGCGTCCCGGATCTCCGCCTCGTGGCGCACATCTTTCGCCCGGAACGCGATGTGGTGCACGATCCCCGCCCCCAGCCCTTGGTCGGGCAGGGAACCGTCGACCACCAGATCCAGCAGACCGCCGGTCGCCGGACGCTCGCCCCGGAAGGCGAAGCGGGTGCGGTTGCCCTCCTCCCCCGCGACCTCCGCCCCAAACACATCAGTCAGCAACGCCACACTCGGCTCCCGGGTCGAGGGCGGAACCGTGACCGTGGCCGAATGAAACCCGCGCAGGCGGTGCTCCGCCGGCACCGGACTCTTCTCCCAATACGGCAGCTCGGGAGCGGCTTCCATGCCGATCACCTCCACCGGCATGCCGTCCGGATCGGCGAAGGCCAGGCCCGACTGATCAAACCGCGTGAACGGCCTCACCGTCACTCCCCCGCTCTTCAAACGCGCGGCCCAGTACTCCAGACTGCCCGCATCCACCGCGTAGCTTGTCGCCGTCACCTGCCGGTTGCCTGTGGGCACCCGACGCATCTGGCTCCACGGAAAAAAGGTCAGGATCGTTCCCGGACTCCCCTGCTTGTCGCCATAATAAAAGTGGTAGGTTCCAGGATCGTCAAAGTTGACGGTTTTCTTGACCAAACGTTCGCCCAGCGTTTGCGTATAGAAGGACCAGTTGCGGACGGGGTCGCCGGCGACGGCGGTGATGTGATGGATGCCTTGTATCTTGTCCATATGAGTTTCCTGGGTTGCGGTTCTTGAATCATTCTCCACGCATTCTTCCAAAACCCAAATACCTCTTTTGAATCACCTCATGCATTTGAGGCATAGGCAAAGATTGACGGATCGAAACCGCTGTCCGATAAAGGCCCTGTATGAAACTGCGGCAGTTGGAAATCTTTTTGGCCGTGGCGGGGGAGCACAGTTTTTCCCGCGCCGGCCGACGGCTGAACACCAGCCAGCCGGCGCTCAGCCGTGCGGTACAGGCTCTGGAGGAGGAACTGGGCGCCTCCCTCCTGATCCGGGAGCCGACGCGCGTCCGGCTGACCCCGCCAGGCGAGCGGCTCGAGCAGCTGGCCCGGGAAATCCTCGAAAAGGTGGAGGACACCAAACGGGAGATCCAACGGATGAGCGGGGGCACCCCCCATCTGGAGATCGGATACATTCCCCCGGCGCTCGACACCTTCCTGCAGGAAGTCATGGATTCCGCCTGCAGCCGTTTGCCCAACCTGCATCTGAACCTGCATGACCAGCCCCCGGAGGCTCAGAGGCGCCTGCTGGAACAGAAAAAAATCGATATCGCTCTGGTCGGCAGCGTCTGCCCCGAGGCGGAAGCCCGCTTCGATGTCTTCTCCATCTGCCGCATCCCCCTCCGCCTCGCCGTCTCCCACCGCCACCCCCTTGCCCGCCACAAACACGTCAAACTCGCCGAATGCGCAGACGAACCCTTTGTCCGCCTCAAACCCGAAACCTTCGCCAGCCAGCAGCGGGCCGTGGAGGAGGCCTGCGCCCAAGCCGGATTCACGCCCAGACCCGAAGAGGAGGCCGACACTCTGAACAGCCTTGCCGCCCTCATCGGCAGCGGACGCGGGATCACCCTCGTTCCCGCGGACCAGGCCGCCCGCTTTCCCGACCGCGTCCGCCTGCTGCCCATTTCAGAACCCGCCTGCGAACTCGATTTCAGCGCGTTGGTCAGCCGGGACGAATCCCGTCCCCTCATCACCACCTTCCTGCAGGAATGCCGCAAGGTGGCCTCCCTCCACGTCTCCCGCCTCAACCCTCAATCCGGAGCGGGCACGAATTCCTGATCGTCCCGAAAAGGCAGACGGAAGGGACCGCCCTCCCAGTCCTGTTCCCGCCAGGCCTTTTTCGCCTGCTCAATTCTTTCCTGAGAGGAGGCGACAAAATTCCACCAGATATAGCGGGGACCCGAAAGGGTTTCCCCTCCGAGCAGCATGAGTCGGGCGCCCTGGGGACCCGCACGCAGACCCATGCGGTCACCCGGACGGAACACCATCATCTGCCCGGCGGAAAAATCCCTGCCCGCCACGGAAACCGCCCCCTGCACCACATAGACCCCCCGGTCCTCATGCTCGTCCGGCAGGGGAAGAATCGCTCCCGGCCGCAACACAACATCGATGTAGAACATTTTGGAAAACGTTTTCACCGGCGATCGCTGGCCATATGCCGTGCCCAGGATCAGACGGGCCTGGATGCCTTCGGTGTCGAGAAAGGGAAGCTCGTGCTGTTTCCGGTGCTCGAACGACGCCTCCGTGTCCTCATGCGCCTCCGGCAGCGCCACCCAGGTCTGGATGCCGAACAGGTCATGCGGATGCTGTCGCGTCACTTCCCGCGTGCGTTCCGAATGGGTCACCCCCCTCCCGGCGGTCATCCAGTTCACCTCGCCGGGCAGAATCAACTGGTCGGATCCCACCGAATCACGATGCTGGAACTCCCCCTGATACAGGTAGGTCACCGTCGAGAGACCAATGTGGGGGTGCGGTCGCACATCAATCCCCTGCGAGGTCACGAATTCCGCCGGCCCCATCTGATCGAAAAAAATGAACGGCCCCACCATCTGACGTTTCGGTGCCGGCAACGCGCGCCGCACCTCGAACGATCCCAAATCACGCGTGCGGGGTATGATCAGGGTTTCAATCGCATCCATCGATGCGGCATCCGGACAGACCGGTTCCAGCGCGGGGTTCCAGCTCATGTTGACTCCTGTTGGTTTGGGCCATCCTACCCCGGCCCCCTCCCGTAACCGAAGAGAAAAAACAAACCGATTGGAAGGCCGACGGCCCGTCTCAACCGCTCCGGCCCCGCATCGGAGGAAGCAAAATTACGCCACCCTCAATCGCTTGTTGTCTCCCAACCATCCCCATTAACTTTATTTCCTCTCCTGATTGCATGTCCTCACCTGTAAACCAAACCATGCGCGACCCCTCACATGTGAAGCTTCTTTCCGGCGGCAATCCACAGATCCCGAAAGGCGATGGGGACGCCCCCGTTCAGGCCTATCTCGCCGCCATGCCCGGCTGGAAACAGGAAATCGGCCGACGCCTGGACCACCTCATCGTGCGCGAGCTTGCCGATGTGCTCAAAGCGATACGATGGAACTCCCCCTTCTACGGGATTCCGGATCAGGGCTTCTTCCTCGCTTTTCATTGCCTGACCCGCTCCGTGAAGGTCACCTTTTTCAAGGGAATCCTCCTCAAACCGCTTCCTCCCGGCGGTACCGAAAAAAGCGGGGACGCCCGGTGGATCGATCTCCACGAGAACACCGCGCTGGATGAGGCCCAACTGGCCTCCTGGATCCGCCAGGCCGCCGCCCTGCCCGGTTGGAAACCCTGAAACCTCTCTCCGCCATCGCCCTTGAGCCAGTACCTGTGTCCCGCCGCCTCTTGACGGCAACCCTGGATATGGCTATGTTGTACATATGAAAACATCCAACATATCCTACCTCCGAAACCACCTGAGCGAGATCATCTCCCATGTCCGGAAGGGAGAGACCGTGCTTGTGTTGGATCGGGACAAACCGGTGGCACGTCTGTGCCCCTACACCGGAGAAGGAAACGACACCCCCACACCCCTGCTGGAACTGCGGAGACAGGGTATCCTCACCCGAGAAAAATCCGGCCCCTCTCCCACATCAAAACCCCCGCTTGCACTGCCAAAAGCAATTGATCTGACCGCATACATCCTGGAAGACCGGGGCGAGCCATGACCTACTGGGATTCTTCAGCCTTGGTCTGCCTCTTTCTGGAACAAACCGGTTCCCGGATTGCCCTCGATCACCGGACCAGAGATCCCCATGTGGTCACCGCATGGCACGCCGTCCCGGAATGCGCCTCCGCCTTCTGCCGACTCCGCAGGGAGGCTGTCATTACCGAACAAGAGTTGCGGGACCTCCTTTCGGAACTGGAGACACAGTCCGCCCACTGGTTCGTGGTGCCCTCCGGAAAACGTCTGGAACGCCTCTCCCTTCGTCTCCTGCGTGTCCATCCACTGCGGGCCATGGATGCCATCCACCTCGCGGCAGCCTGCATCGCCCGGGGCGAGCCTCCCACCGACTCTTTCTTTCTCACTCACGACGCCCGACTGGCCGAGGCCGCCTCCAAAGAGGGCTTTCTTCTCCCGAACTGAACCTCCAAATCAACGGGCGGACTTCCCCCCCCCCTTCGTTCACTCCAATCCAAGGAGTTCCAACAGATGCTCCTGCACAGCGGAAAGAAAGTGATAGATATGAATCTCCCTCGTCCAGGTTTCCGGATCGTCCTCCGGATAGGGCAACGGATTGTCGGGACTGAACCCAATCACCGTGCCTACGAGCAGGCGGAGGTCGGTCAGATACGCGAGCCAGGTGTCGAGACGCGCTTCGTCGAGCAAGAGGCGAAGGGGACCGTGCGAGCGGTCGCGCGGCAGCAGTTCGCGCTGCACCGCCTCGACGCGTTCAAGACGGAAACGCAGCAGCTCCTCGTCCATCGCCCCGTCCAACTCCGCGTGCACCGCATCCGGCGTCTCATGCCGCCGCCGCGAGGGATGGAAAGGACGCAGCAGGCTCTGGGCCGGATCGCCGTGCTCCAACAGCCGCCGCAGCTCCCGCCCCAAAAATTGGAACAGCTCGACCTCCTTCGGACCGAGGGTGATCACAAAACCCTTCTCGGTTTTCACGCACCGGAACATGCTTCCCCCTTGCGCACTTCCGCGCGTTGGAACGTCGAATACAACGTGCCCCCATGCACCAGCGTCTCCAGCTCCTGGCCCGGCCGCAGGCCATCGGGGTCGCCGATGACCGCGCCGCCCGGCAGGCGGGTGATGCTGTACCCGCGCGCCAGCACGCGGGTCGGGTCGAGCGCGCGCAATTGCCGCCGTTGCTGCTCCAGGCGGGCCTGCAGGTCGCGCAGGTGCTGGCGCGGGGCAAGCGGCAGGCGGGTGGCACTCTCGTCCAGACGATGCTGCCGTTCCCGCAGCGCGCGCTCCAAGGCGTGGCGCAGGCGCAGCGGCGCCTCCGCGAGACGCGTCTTCGGTTCGACCACCCGGCGTTGCAACGCGCGGCGTAAACGGTCATCCAGACGCTCCAGCTGCTGCCGCCGCGCGGCGGCGATGAGGCGGGGCTCGTGGAAAAACCGGTGGCCTCGCGCGCGGGCGAGGCGGTTGCGCAGGCGGAGCAGGCGCTGGTCAAGGGAGGCCCCCAGACGCTGTCGCAGGCGGCTCACCCGCTGCTCGAACTCGGCGCGGGTGCCGATCACCAGCTCGGCGGCGGCGGAAGGAGTGGGCGCGCGCAGGTCCGCCACAAAATCACAGATGCTGAAATCCGTCTCATGCCCCACGGCCGAGATCACCGGGATGGCCGACGCCGCCACCGCGCGCGCCACGACCTCCTCGTTGAAACACCAAAGATCCTCGATGCTGCCGCCGCCGCGCCCGACGATCAGCACATCCACCGGCATGCGCTCGTTGAAGAACTGGATGGCGCGGGCGATGCTCGCGGCGGCAGCATCCCCCTGCACCGGCACGGGCGCGAGGATCACATGCCGGTCGGGATAACGCCGTTCCAGCACCGTGAGAATGTCGCGCACCGCCGCGCCCGTGGCGGAGGTCACCAACCCAATCCGCCGCGGCAACATCGGAAGCGCCTTTTTGCGCGAGGCCTCGAACAACCCCTCGGCCTTCAGCCTCGCCTTCAGCTCCTCGAAGCGCCGCATCAGGTCGCCCGCCCCCGCATCCTCCACCCGCTCCACCAGAATCTGAATCTGTGACCCGCGCTCATAGGCCGTGCAAAGCCCGTACACCCGCAACTTCATCCCGTCCCGCGGCGTCAGCGCCCCCTCCGCCCGACGCCCCCGGAACCACGCCGCCTGGATCTGCCCCTCCCCGTCCTTCAAACTGAAATACACATGCCCGGACGCGGGCGCCGAGACGTTCGACACCTCGCCCTCCACCCACACCCGGCCAATATCCCGCTCCAGCAGCATCCGCACCCGCGCCGTCAGCTCGCGGACGCCGTACACCTCGCGGCCATCGACCCGCTCAGGCATGGCGGAACATCCGCACCCGCTCGCAGGCGCTCGCCCTGCCCGCGCTATCGCACTCCACCAGAAAACCCTCCAGCGCCGGATTCTCGTCCGAGGGCTCGAAACGCACCGGCAGCCCGGTCAAGAAACGCTTGAGAATGTCATCGGTTTTGGACCCGATCACCGAATCTTTCGCCCCGGTCATGCCCGCGTCCGTCAGGTACGCGGTGTGGGCCTTGAGGATGCGGTCGTCGGAGGTCTGCACATGCGTGTGAGTGCCCACCACGGCGCTGACCCTGCCCGCCAAATACCAGCCCATCGCCACCTTCTCCGAGGTCGCCTCCGCGTGCATATCCACCAGAATCGGCTGGTTCCGCGGTGCCTTCGCCAGCATCGTGTCCGCCGTCCGGAACGGACAATCATACGGATTCAGGAACACCCTCCCGATCAGCGAAAGCACCGTCAGCGGCCCCGCACCCGTCTGTACCGTCACCATACCACGACCCGGACAGCCCGGCGCGAAGTTCGCCGGACGGATCACCCGCGGCTCCTCGTTGAGGTAGGGCAGGAGGTCTTTCTGGTCGTACGCGTGGTCGCCCAACGTGATCACATCGGCCCCGGCCTCCAAGAACTCCCGACAGAACTTGGCCGTAATGCCCTTGCCGGCCGCGGCATTCTCACCGTTCACCACAATGGCGTCCACGCGCCTTTCCCGCTTCAGCGGAATCGCCAGGTCCAGGAAAATCGAACGCCCGGCCGAGCCCATGATGTCACCCACAAAAAGAATCTTCATGCCCCTTCCCTACCCGACCCCGCCCCGATTGCAAGCCCCGGGGGCGTGGGCGTGCCGCGGATCATGCACGTAGGAAGTCCGCCCCCTCACCGCGCACCCAGCGGACGAACGAGGCCAGGCCCTCGTCGATGCCCGTGCGGGGCTCATAGCCAAGTTTCGCACGCGCCTTGTCGATGTCGGCGTAGGTTTGGTAGACGTCGCCGGGTTGCATCGGGAGCATGGTTTTTTTGGGGGCGATACCGAGGGCGCCGGCCAGGACGTCGATGAAGCGTCCCAGGCTCTCCGTGCGGTGGTTGCCGAGGTTGAACACCTCGTAAGGATCGAGCCCCTCGGTGAACAACGACGCACAAACCCCCTCCACGATGTCGTCGATGTACGTGAAGTCGCGCAACATGTCGCCGTGGTTGAAGACCTGGATCGCCTCGCCGCGCAGCATCGCGCGGGTGAAGAGCCAATACGCCATGTCCGGACGCCCCCAGGGCCCGTAGACCGTGAAAAAACGGAGCCCGACCGTCTGGAGGCCGTAGAGGTGCGTGTAGGTGTGGGCCATGAGCTCGTTGGCCTTCTTGGTGGCGGCGTAGAGGCTCACCGGGCGGTCCACCGGATCGTCCTCCGAAAACGGGATCTTCGTGTTGCCGCCATATACGCTGGAACTGCTCGCGTACACAAGCCGCGGCACCTTCCGGTGACGGCAGAACTCGAGCACGCGGACGAAGCCCATGAGATTCGATTCTGCGTAGGCCACGGGATTCTCGATCGAGTAGCGCACCCCCGCCTGCGCCGCCAGATTGCAGACCAGGTCCGGGGACCTGCGCTCGGACAAACGTTCCCACAGGGCGGCGTCGGCCAGGTCCCCCTCCAGCGCCTCGTAGCCGGGCAGAGCCGCCAGCCGCTCCGCCCGTGCCCGCTTGAGCGCAACCGGATAGTAGTCGTTGAAATTGTCCAGGCCGATCACACGATGGCCCTCGGCCAGCAGACGACGGCTCAAATGATACCCGATGAAGCCGGCCGAGCCGGTGACGAGGATGGTTTTCATGGCAGGAGGTGGGTGGATGCGGACCAGCCGCAGAACAGGGCGAAGAGCACAAACAACATGCCGGCCGGCAGCGCCTTCGCCCGGCCGGGATTCACCTTCCTCCCCCCCGTCTCCACCCCCCGGAGAATGCGGAACGCGCCGTAGGCACAAACCAACGCCACCACCAGCCCCGTCGCGGGCTCCTCATGACCCCACCACCGCAGCCCCGCCCCCAGCGCGTAGGCCGGCAACAGCAGCCCCCAGAAAGTCGGCAACCTCTGGGCCAGCCCCACCGCCCCCCCCAGCAAGAGGAAAAACCAGGTCCAGGCCGGCGGCACCCACGGGCCAACCACCTCCCCGCCCGCGACACGTAGGGGACACACAAATCCGGCTTGGCCCAAGAAGAGCGGTGCCAGGCCGATGAGCAGGCCTGCCGCCAGCAGCACGAAGCGGGGCCACACCTTCCGGAAGGCGAGCAGCAACGAAACCGTCGCCCCCGCGAACACCGGCAGCACAAAAACAAGGGTCCGGGGATCCAGCAACAAAGCGAGACCGAGCAGCACACCCGCCGGCCCCGCCTTCCAGCGCGCCTCCGCGCTGTCCACCCCCTGCAACACCCCGAAAAGCACCACCCCCCAGGCCGGAGACAAAGCCGCCAGCTCTCCCCCCCTCAGCAGCACCGGCATCGCCACACCCAGGCCGAAGGCCAGCCCCCCCACCGCCGCGGGCGACTTCGCGGGCACCAAACGCCGCAGCAGCCCACCACAGGCCAGCAGCAGGGCGGCCGTCGCCAACAGCGCGGCGAAAGCGGAAGTGCCCTGGGGAAAAAGCCCGGCGAGAGCCACCACCACGAACAGTGCAGGCATCCACCCCACCCAGGCGGGCACGGGCAGGGAGGAGGCGGCGGGAGTCAATCGATCTCTCATGGAACTCTTTCTGTTACCGGAAACCAACCCAAACTTCAAACCGCAATCGATCCCCACGAAAACCCAGCCCCACCCCCCTATCCCCCCGTCGTCCGGAACTCCAACCGCACCAACAACCTCAACTGCCACAGCGTTACCCCGATCAAAAACGCCCCCAATAACCACGCCATCGCGGTCGCCGGACCGAACCGGAGATAGATATACGCCTGCTGGAAAATATGCAGCCCCGCAACCCGCGTGCCGGCCGCCCCGCCGGTCATCGCCAGGATATTCGCCTCCGCCTGGAAAAAGGCCGCGATGAACACCCCGATGCCATTGATCATCAGCAAGGGCCTCAACCGGGGAATCACAATGAACAACACCTTGTCCAAAAACCCCGCCCCATCGATGTCCGCCGCCTCGTAGGTCTCCTCGTCAATGCCTTTCAGGGCAGCGAGATACACCAACGACCCCGGGCCCATTCCCGCCCAGGCCAGCGGCAACACACACGCAAACATCGCCGTCTCCGGATCCGAAAGCCATCTCACCGGTTCCCGCAACGTGGACAAAAGGCCAGGCACATAGCCATTCTGAGCCCAGACCGCCTCCGCCAGCCGCAGGCACGTCCACCCCAACCCCACCGCCGCCAGCACGGCAACCCACGCCGCCATCCACGCGTCCTGCCGCCACAGCCGCCGCGCCAACAGCACCCCCAGCGACACGAACCCCACGCCCAGCAGGAGGTGCAGCCCCGCCGGCACCCGCATCACCACCGCGTTCAACAACCCCGCCTCGCTCTCCTCGTAGAAACTCTTCCACAACAGAATCATCACCAACCCGTTCACCACCGCAGGCAGATAATACACCGTCCGGAAGAACAGACGACCCCTCGGCGTCTCCTGCAGCAAAATCGCCAGCAAGAGCGGCGGCAGGAACGTCAGCCCCATCACCCACCCCGTGTAGCGGATCGCCGCGCCCAGGGACACCCACCACTCCCGGTCAAACAACACCTCCCCGAAATTCCGGAGCCCCGTCCACGTGGACGCGTCCAGAAGCCGGTACTCCTGGAACGCCATCAGCGACCCGCGCAACAACGGATACACCTGCCACAGTGTCACCCCCGACAGCGCCGGCAACAAGAGCGCCCCCGCCCAGAGCCGGTTGCGTCGATGCCCCACATCTCCCACCGCCCTCGCAGCCGTGGCGTAGATCCCGACGATGCGGCGCACGACAAAGGCGTATAGCCCCCCAATCCCCAGCAACAGGAGAGCGGACACCCGCGCCCGGTGCCGTCTCTCCGCCTCCGGCAACTCCCCGAGCATCACCCTCCGCGCCCGCTCGGCGGCGGAGGACAGCAACCCCCGCAACCGCGCCAGGCGCTCCCCCTCCTCCGCCGGCAGCCCATCCCCGAGCGCCAGCTCCACCGCCGCCTGCAAGGGAAGACTCAACTGCTCGTAGGCAATGTTGCTGTTCGTGCCGTAGGGCTCCGGCTTGCCAGTCTCGATCGCCACCTCCAGCACCCGGGTCCAACCCGGGGGACTCAACCGCACCAACGCCCCGTACCCATGACGCTCCAACTGCCGGGGATGGATGAACGCCGCAAGCCCCGCCTGCGCCAGAATCCGCGTCCGGATCGCCTGCGCCTCCTCCGAACCAAAGAAACGAATAAATTCCCACGCCGCATCCCGCACCACCGGGTCCGCAATGTCCCGGAACAACGCCAGCATCCGCGCGTTGATCTCACCCCCACGCTGCCCCGTCGGACCCAAGGGAACCGGCGCGATTCCCGTCAACTCCGGATTGATCACATCCAGCATCTCCTCGTCCAGATATCCCTGCGTCATCGCGATGTCCCCCGACTGCCACTTCGCCCAGGCCGAAGCCGTGTCCCGGTGCGCGTAACCACGCCGCGGCACCCCCTGCGCATCCGTCCACGGCTCCGCGATCAGCCGCACATAAAAGTCGAGCGCACGCGCCGCCTCCTCGGAGTCGAAATCCAGTGTCCACCGCCGCTCCTCCGGATGCCATGACATGAACTCCCCGCCAGCCGACCACAAAAACGACGTGAAATGGTAACTCTCCTGCGACCCTCGCGCAAGACGGACCCCATACCTCCCCCTCCCCGGATCGCTCAAAACCCGCGCCGCCCCCAGCAAATCCTCCCACGTCCACGTCTCATCGGGATACGCCAAGCCCGCCTCCTCAAAACGATCCTTCCGGAACAGCAGACAACGCCCCAACAGCCCCCCGTACGGAAGCGCCCACGTCCTCACCTCCCCGTCCGGACCCTCCCGACGGATCACCGGCTCGATCTTCTCATGCACCCGCTCCCGATACTCCTCCGCCGAAAGCTCGCGCACATAGTCGTCCAGCGGCGCCAGAAACCCGTTCCGGATGTAGGTGTCCGACCGACGGAAATTCAGGTACATCACATCCGGCGCCACCCCCCCCGCGATCGCCAGCAAATCCGACTCCACCCCCTCCACCTTGATCCCCGTGAACTTCCGTGCCCGCAGCGAGATGCGATCCCAGTCATGCCGCCCATACCTCCGCGGATCCGCCCGGTACCGCGCCGCATACCGCTCCCGCACCATCTCCGGATACGCCCGCTCGAACGCCGCCACCACCGCCAGATTCGCACGGCTCATCGGATCGCTCCGCGTCGCGTCCGGCAACACCCAGTTGTGGATCACCAACTCCACCACCGGCGCCCCCCCCTCCACACGCAACTCCCCCGCCGTCCCAACAACGGCCCACACCATCAGCAACAAAAACAAACAACGCCACATCCCCACCCCCATACCCAAGCCCATTCCTTATGGAAAGCGGAAAGGCGGTGCAGCCCCCTTTTAATCGGACACTTGTGTCCGTAATTGACTCGACAGCTCCGGGCGCATCGCGCTACAAAGAGGCCATGCTCAGCAAACGATGCCAGTATGGAGTGCGGGCGGCAGTGTACCTAGCGCGGCAGGGAGGCGGTCCGGTGCCGGGGGCGGAGGTGGCGGTCCGGCTGGGACTTCCCCAGGCGTTCCTGGCGAAAGTGCTTGGGGAACTGGTCCGAAAAGGCCTTCTCGTGGGGGAAAAGGGAGCCGCCGGCGGCGTATCGCTCGCCCGCCCCGCGGGCCAGATCACCCCGCTGGAGGTCATCGACGCACTGGAGGGTCCGGACTTCCTGCGGGGCTGCGTTCTGGGGTTCCCAGCCTGTGGGGAGGAAACCCCCTGCTTGGTGCACACGCGCTGGATCCGGGTTCGGCAGGAACTCCTGGCCCTTTTCGGCGGGGAAAACCTGGCCGAAATCGCCGCCCGCGGCGAGAACGGCGAACGCAGGGAACAGCCATGAACGCCCGCGGCGTGCTGCTCCCGGCCGAACACGGATCCTGGGGAATGATCGCCGAGCCGCTGGTCATCGGACTGGTACTCGCCCCCGGCGTGGCCGGTGCCGGGATCGCCTGCCTTTCCCTGGCATTGTTCCTGCTCCGGACCCCGCTCCTACGCCTCCTGCGGGCCCGCCGCGCACCCGCGCCCGACCCCCACGCCGCGAGCGTCCTCCGGTTTGCCCGCCTCACCAGCCTCGCCGCCCTCGCGGGATTCGCCCTGGCGCTCTGGCACGGAGGCCTCGCCTGGATGCTCCCGCTGGCTCTGGCCGCTCCCCCGGCCTTCTGGGCCCTCTGGCAACAAGATGCCGGTCGCACCCGCCGTCTCCTCCCCGAAATCCTGGCGACCCTCGCACTTGCATCCCCCTCCGCCGCCCTCCTCATCGCTGGCGGCTCCGCCTTCCCGCCCGCGCTCGCCCTCTGGGGCCTGCTCGCCCTCAAGAACATCTGCGCCATCCTCCACGTTCGCGAGCAAATCCGCCGCCTCCACGGCAGGCCGGTGTGCATCGGCGCCTCCGCCCTCACCCACACCGCCGCCCTCGCCACCGTCACCCTCCTCTTCCATGACTCCCCACAGCTCGCCGCTATCCTGACCGCCTTCGGGTTCCTCTGGCTCCGCGGCGCGGTGCTCACCCTCCGCCCCCTCCGCTCCGCGCGGGTCCTGGGCTGGAGCGAGGTCGCGGTCACCGCCCTTTTCGCGGCCCTGCTGATCCACGCCGCCCTCCCCGTCGCCCATCCCCAAACGCCCCGCCCACCCGTCGGGGAGAACGCCCCATGAATCCGCCCCTCCCCCCCTTCGCGCGGGGACGCCTCTGCTTGCTGCTCGCCATACTCCTCGGCGCTTTCAGCGGCGTGGGACTTTTCACGCTCGACTACGCCGAGGGCCTCTCCTACCTCAGCTCCGACCCCCGCGCCTGCGCTAACTGCCACATCATGCAGTCCCAGTTCGACTCCTGGCAGAAGTCCGGCCACCACCATGTGGCCACCTGCGCCGACTGCCATCTTCCCCACGACTTCCTCGGCAAATACATCGCCAAAGCCGAGAACGGCTACCACCACTCCGTCGGCTTCACCTTCCAGAACTTCCACGAACCGATCCTCATCAAAGAAAAGAACGCCCGCATCCTTCAGGAAAGTTGCCTCCACTGCCACGCCGACGTCGTGCACGGCCTGCGTGCCGACGCCTCAGGACCCGCGCGCGCCATAAGCTGCGTCCATTGCCACGCCTCCGTTGGCCACGGCCCCCGCGCCGGCCTCGGCGGCCCCGAGAAAATCCCGGCCGATGGCCTTCTTCCCCCCCCCGCACCCCACGAGCCGCCATGAATCCCCGCCTCAAATCCCGCCTCCTCTTCCTCACCGCGTACCTCCTCGGCATCGCCGGCGCCATCGCCATCAGCGCCCTCCTCATGAATATCCAGCAGCGCAAAGCCGAGGCCGCTCGACCCTTCGTCCGCCTCGTCGAGGTCGGTGAGGATGTCACCGACCCCGCCGTCTGGGGCCGCAACTGGCCCAAACAGTACGACCAATACCGCCGCACCGCCCTGAGCACCCGCACCCGCTTCGGAGGCAACGGCGGCGGCGAATCCCTCCCGCCACAGAAATCCGAACACTACCCCTGGCTCACCACCCTCTACCAAGGATACGCCTTCGCCATCGACTACCGCGAACGCCGTGGCCACGCTTACATGCTCGTCGATCAGGAAAACACGCAACGCCACCAGGTCCCCCAGTCCGGCTCCTGCCTCCACTGCCACGCCGCCGTCATGCCCGTCTACCGCGCCCTCGGCGATGGCGACGCCATGGCCGGCTTCGAGGCCTCCCACACAATGTCCTACCAGGAGATCAACACCCAACTCCACGAGTTGGGTCACGCCCATCCTGTCACCTGCGCTGACTGCCACGACCCCGACTCCATGCAACTTCGCGTGACCCGCCCCGGCTTCCTCCGCGGCATCCAGGCCCTCGCCGCCTCCGACGCCCCCGTGCCGCACCTCCCCTCCATCGACCTCTGGCGGAAGGGCGGCCGCAAGGCCCTCTACGACCCCAACACCGACGCCACCCGTGGAGAGATGCGCTCCTATGTCTGCGGTCAGTGCCACGTCGAATACTACTGCGCCACCAAAATGCCCCTCACCTTCCCTTGGGGCGAGGGCCTCAGCGTCGAGAACCTCGAGTCCTTCTGGCACAACACCCGCTTCCCCGACGGCTCGGAATTCTATGACTACATCCACAAACTCACCGGTGCCCCCATGCTCAAGGCACAGCACCCCGAGTTCGAAGTCTGGAGCCAGGGCACCCACGCCCGAGCCGGCGTCTCCTGCGCCGACTGCCACATGCCCTACATGCGCGACGGTGCCACCAAAATCTCCGACCACTGGGTCCGCAGCCCTCTCCTCAACGTCAACCGCTCCTGCCAGGTCTGCCACGCCGTCGACGAATCCGAACTCCTCGAACGCGTCGCCACCCTCCAGGACCGCAACCACGAACTCCTCCAGAACGCCGGCTACGCCGTCGAGGACCTCATCCACGCCATCGCCAAGGCCCGCGAAGAAGGCGCCTCCGACGACCAGCTCCGCGCCGCGCGCGCCAAACACACGCAAGCCCAGTGGTACCTCGACTTCATCTCCTCCGAGAACTCCATGGGCTTCCACGCACCCCAGGAATCCGCCCGCATCCTCGCCAACGCCGCCAACCTGGCCCGTCAAGGGCAGATCCTCGCCATCCAATGGCGCGAACAATCCCCATAACCCCCAAAACGTAAAGAGGGGGGGATGCGGCATGCTCTTTGCACAAAACGCCCTGCTCAAAACCGAGCAATACCAGGGCGGCCTTCACCATCCATCTCCTTGGGTTGCCAGGCCACCTGCGCACGCGGAACCCACAAGGAGAGACAGGTGTCAGCGCCAATCTGAAACGGGCCGAATACTGCCGGTTTGAATATCTCAGAGGATCGAGGTCTACTCCTCTTCAAAAAACCTGAAAAACCTCTGATTCATTCTTCACCCGCTGTGTAAGGCTCACCCGAAAGCCACGTTCGGGAATGTCCTTTTGGCGGATTTCCCCCGTTTTCAAACCGACGCTGACGGAGAGGGCTCATTTTAAAACCTATTCCCCCTCCCAGGGAACCAACCTGCTCCAGTTCCCATCCCCGCGCCCTCACTTCCTGTTTGGGAGCGTATTATTTAGCGTTTATATTATTTTGACAGTCTAACAATATCCCGTAAGGTGTGTCTCCGGTTTTCGATATGAGGAGACACATGAAAACACGCTTCATTTCGCTGTTGAGTTTGATTCCCTTTGGTTTGGGTCTTTTGCTGTCAGGGGGCTGCGGCCGTCCGCCTTCGGGCGGGGGGGGGCCGCCGCAGGGCGATTTCCCTGTGAATGTGGTGGGCGCGCCGGTTTCGGTGGAGCCGCTTTTGCTGACCGTGGATCTGGTGGGTGACGTGGGATCGCCGGAGACGGTGCGGATCACGGCGCGTTCCCAGGGCGAGCTTCTGGAAATGCCGGTGGAGGAGGGCACGGCCGTCAGCAAAGGCCAGCTCATCGCCCGTCTGGATCCGGCGAAGGTCGAGGCGCGTCTGCGCGAGGCGCGGGCCCGTCTGCGTCTGACAGAAGCGACGCTGGAGCGCAGCGAGGCCCTGCGCGCGACGAACAACACGAGCGAGCAGAGCTTGGACGAGGCCCGCGCGGCGGCGGAACAGGCCCGGGCCACCGTTGGTCTTCTCGAAGAGGAGTTGCGCGACCTGGTGAGCCTCGCGCCAATGGATGGGGTGCTCGGCGAACGCCGGGTGAGCGTAGGTCAGGTGGTGGAGCCGGGGGGGCTCCTCATCGACTTGTACCAGATGGACCCGCTGGAGGTGTCCTTCGAGGTGCCGGAGCGGTATCTGGCCTCCCTGCGCGAGGGCATGAAGGTGAGGGTGAGCGTGGAAGCGCGTCCGGGCGAGGTGTTTGAGGGGGAAGTCACCTACCTGGCTCCTTCCCTGCGCGTCGACACCCGCACTCTGCCGGTGAAGGCCCGCCTCGCCAATGCCGAAGGCCGCCTGCGTCCGGGCATGTTCGCCGCCGTCTCCCTGGTGCTGCAGGAAATCCCCAGCGCGCTCTTCGTGCCGGAATCGGCCATCGTGCAGCGCGGTCCGGCCACCTTCGTGGTGGCGCGAAACGCGGACTACCGCGCTGAGATGCGGCCGGTCACCCTCGGCCGCCGCGAGCGCGGCCGCGTGCATGTGGTGGAGGGCCTCGGACCCAACGACCTCGTGGTCGCGGAAGGCCTGATCAAGGCCTGGCCGGGCACGCTGCTCAGCTTCACGGAGGATTCCCGCCGCTACGGACTCGAGCCCTCGCCCGCGCCGATCCCCGCCGCCCCCGAGCCCGCTCTGGAGAACTGATCCATGGCCTCCCTCAGCGACCCCTTCATCCGTCGCCCCGTCGCGACGATCATGCTCAACATCTCCCTGCTCGTCTTCGGCGTGCTGGGACTCCAGCGCCTTCCCGTGCGCGAGCTGCCCGACATCGACGCGCCCATCGTCAACGTGCTCGCCATCTATCCCGGCGCCAGCGCGGAGGTGGTCGAGACCGAGGTCACGGAGCGTCTCGAGGACGCGATCGCGGGCGTCGAACAGATCAAGCTCCTCACCTCCACCAGCCGCGAGCAGGTCAGCAGCATCACCATCGAATTCAACCAGGGCCACGACATCGACATCGCGGCCCAGGACGTGCGCGACGCCGTGTCGCGTGTGCGCGGCGAGCTGCCCGACGACGTGGACGACCCCGTGGTCGCCAAGCAGGACGCCAACGCCAGTCCCGTGATGTGGATCGCCTTCAGCAGCGAATTCTACGACACCGAACAGCTCACGCGCATCGCCGACGAGCAGGTACGCGAGCGCCTCCAGAACATCCCCGGCGTCAGCAGTGTCATCATCGGCGGCGAAAAACGCCGCGCCATCCGCCTCCTCCCCGACCCCGTGCGCATGGCGGGCCGCGGCGTGACCCTCGTCGACCTCGAGCGGGCCCTCCGCGAGCAGAACGTCGAACTGCCCTCCGGCCGCCTCGAAAGCCTCGATTCCGAAATGACCCTCCAGGCCCGCGGCCAGGTCAACGATCCGGAGGCGATGGGCGAACTCGTGGTCTTCCGCGACGGCGACGCGACCGTGCGCGTGCGCGACGTGGCCGTCACCCAGTGGGGCGTCGAGGACGAACGCTCCATCGCGCGGTTCAGCGGTCGGCCCTCCGTCGGCCTCGGCATTGTCCGACAGTCACGCGCCAACACGCTCGACGTCGCGAACGGCGTCAAACAACGCATGACGGAGATCCTGCCGACCCTTCCCGCCGGCATCGAGGTGAAGTATCCCTACGACGAATCCGTGTTCGTGGAACGGGCGGTGGTCGAGGTCTGGGAATCCCTGGGCTTCGCCTTCGTGCTCGTCGTGGTGACGATCTTCGTGTTCCTGCGCAGTCCCCGCGCCACTCTCGTCCCCGCCCTCGCCATCCCCTTCTCCGTCGTCGCCACCTTCGGCGGCATGTACCTGCTCGGCTACAGCATCAACATCTTCACCCTGCTCGCCCTCGTGCTCGCCATCGGACTGGTCGTGGACGACGCGATCGTCGTCCTCGAGAACATCCACCGCCACATCGAGGAGGGCAAGGCCCCCATGGATGCCGCCTTCCTCGCCATGGGAGAAATCACCTTCGCGGTCATCGCCACCACCCTCTCCCTTGTTGCCGTCTTCCTGCCCCTCGCCTTTATCGGCGGGGTCACCGGACGTCTCCTGCTCGAATTCGCCGTCGCCCTCTCCCTCTCCGTCATCATTTCCTCGGTCGTCGCCCTCACCCTCGCCCCCATGACCGCCGCCCGTGTCCTGCAACCCATCGACCGCGAGGAACACGGGCGTCTCTTCCAGTTCTTTGAGCGCCGTTTCGACAGCATCGCGCGGCGATACGACCGCGGCCTCGACTGGGCCCTGCGCCACCGCGTGATCATGATCGTCATCGCGCTCCTCTCCCTCGCCGCCTCCTGGGCCCTCTACAACAGCCTCGACCGCGAATTCCTGCCCGAAGAGGACAAGGGCCGCCTCCTGGCCCTCACCTTCACCCCGGAAGGCTCCAGCCCCGTCTTCACCGACCGCATGGTCCGACAGATGGAAACCATCCTCCACGAAACCCCCGAGGTGGACTCCTTCTTCACCGCCGTCGCCCTGCCCTTCAACGGTCCAGGCAACGCCACCCAGGGCTTCGTCTTCACCCGCCTCAAAGATGGCGAACGCCGGCACATCCGAGACATCGTCGGCGGACCCAACGGACTCGGCGCGCGTTTCTGGAACGAGGTCGAGGGTGGCATCGCCATTCCTATCATGCCCAAGGCCGTCGATGTCCGCTTCGGCCAGCCCTTTGAACTCATCCTGCAACACCCCGACCTCGAACGCCTCAACAGCGTCACCCAGGACATGGTCGCACGCCTCTCCCAGGCAGGCTTCCTCGCCAACGTCCGCAGCTCCTTCGAACTCAACAAACCCGAGGTCCGCGTCGCCTTCGACCGCGAACGCGCCGCCTCCCTCGGCATCCCCCTCAACGAGGTCGCCCGCACCCTGCAGGTCTTCTTCGGCGGACAGGACATCAGCACCTTCAAGCTCGACGGCAAACAGTACGACGTCGTCGCCCAGCTCGGCGCCGCCAACCGCTCCACCCCCGATGACATCGACGCCCTCTACGTGCGCACCGCCGCCGGCGAGCTCGTCCCCCTCGGCTCCATCGTCCGTCTCGAAAACAACACCGGACCCAACCAGATCGACCGCTACCAGCGCCGCCGCGCCGCCACCATCGAGGGCACCCCCGCCGGCATGCCGCTCGGACGCGCCGTCGACCTCGCCGAGGCCATCCTGCGCGAGCACCTGCCCGACGATATGAGCCACGCCTGGGGCGGCGAAGTGCGCGACCTGCGCGAATCCTCCAACGACATCCTGCTCTTCTTCCTGCTCGCCGTGGTGGTGGTGTACATGGTGCTCGCGGCCCAGTTCGAGAGCTTCATCCACCCCTTCACCGTCATGCTCTCCCTGCCTCTCGCCTTCCTTGGCGCCTTCGCCCTCCTTTACGGACTCGCCTGGACCAACTGGCTCGGAACCCTGCTCTACGGATGGGTCAACTTCGCGCCCGAAGCTCCCGGCTTCGCCCACGTCCTACAACGCCTCGTCCCGCGCATCTCCTCCATGAACCTGAACATCTTCAGCCAGGTTGGACTCGTGCTGCTCGTCGGTCTCGTCACCAAAAACTCCATTCTCCTCGTCGAGTTCGCCAACCAGCTCAGGACCGCCGGACGAAGCGCCCGCGACGCCATGCGCGAGGCCGGCGCCAAACGCCTCCGCCCCATCCTCATGACCAGCATGTCCACCATCATGGGCATCCTCCCCATCGCCATCGGCTTCGGCGACGCCGCCGAAAGCCGCCGTCCCCTCGGCGTTGTCGCCGTCGGCGGCATGATCAGCTCCACCCTCCTCACCCTCTTCGTTATCCCCGTCGTCTACACCCTCCTCGCCGATCTCCAAAAGAAAAAGACCAAGAAGGACTGAAGAAGCCAGATGGGTTGAACCACGCTGGACAAACGAGTTCGCTTTGAGGATCGGCGTCAGCACCCGCACACTCCAGAATTGGCAGCAGGGCCGACGCAAACCCGAGGGTCCGGCCAAGGCCCTTTTGCGTATTGCCGCCAGAAATCCGGAGGCCGTCAGGGATGCCCTGCATGGATGACGCCACCGTCTCCTCGAAGAATTACAGCGTACCCGTGTGTGAGACCGCCCCATGGACGAGCCCCACGCCCTCGCGGCATGGGTGAGCGTCACCTGTGGCTAGACCCCTACAGCCCCCCCCGGTCTTTCGAGCCCCGTGGGCTTGCCCCACGGGTGAGGGTCACCCCCGGCTTCTTCCTCCCCTTGGGTAAGGCCAAAACCCTCTTTTCGTACTCGCAATCGTAATCGAAAACGTGCCCCAAATGCCAGTTCGAGCCTCCCCCCGCAACATTCGACCACGTCGTTGGCTTTGCTGAACAGCGTCCCGTTCCTTCCCCCGCCGGAATCGTGACATTCCCCGGGAATGCGCTATTCTAGCAGGCATGTTCCCCCAGGTGTTTTCCAAACCCGCGCCCGCGGGACTCTTCCCCGCCCCGGGCGGGGAGGGGGTGCTTCCCGCGCTCTCCACCAGCGCCGCCGCCGCGCTGTTCCGCGCCTGGCTCGCCGCCGATGACCGTCCCTGCGTCCTCGTGGCCGACACCGCCCGCACGCTGGAGGCCCTCTACCAGGACCTCCACACCCTCGGCAACGGGGCCGACGACATCGCCTACTTCCCCGGCTGGGAATCCTTCGCCAACGCCGACCTGCGCGGCGTCTCCCCCGAAATCGCCGGGGACCGCCTCCAGACCCTCCTCCGCCTCGGCGCTGGCACCGCCCGCGCCGTCGTCACCGACGTGCAGGCCCTCCTGCAACCCGTGCCCGCCCCGCAGTCCCTCGCCGCCGCCACCCTGCGCCTCCGCCGCGGCGACCGCCCCGGACTCGAAGCCCTCTGCGACGCCCTCCTCGATCTTGGCTACACCTTCGAACCCGAGGTGCTCGACAAAGGCGACGCCGCCAAACGCGGCGGCGTGCTCGACCTCTGGCCCCCCAACCAGCCCGCACCCCTGCGCCTCGACTTTTTTGGCGACGAACTCGACTCCATCCGCGCCTTCGACCCCGCCTCCCAGCGCTCCCTCGAAACCCGCGACGACCTCGAAATCCTCCCCGTCCGCGAGGAAAACGCCTCCGCCGCCTTTACCGACCACCTGCCACCCGATTGCCGCTGGTTCCTCTTCGACGCGCCCTCCATCGATAACCACGCCGATCTCTACGCCGCCAGCAATGAGGACCTCGCCCTCGACGCCGCCGAACTCCGTGACGCCATCGCCGAACGCGCCGGCGGCGGCATTCTCCGCAGTGGCGACGGACTCCCCGGAACGCGCCTTCCCCTCGAACTCCAGCCCTGCGCCGGCCTCTCCGCCGCACCTGACGCCGCCGCCTCCGCCGATCTCGTCGAAGCCGCACGCAACACCCTCCTCGACGAACAGTGCGCCCTCGCCCGCGACGGCCACACCGTCGTCTTCTGCCTCAACACCTCCGGTTCCCTCGCCCGTTTCCGCGAAACCTACGGCCTGCGCCTCGCCGACTTCCCGAACATCCACTGCGTCGAGGGCATGGTCGCCGAAGGTTTCGTCTTCCCCGCCCTCCGCCTCTCCGTCGTCGCCGAACGCGACATCTACGGCCTGCGCAAACCCGCGCGCAACAAATACGATCCCCACGCCGCCACCCGACGCGGTTTCGCCGCCGCCGGTGCGCGCCTCACCGAATGGACCGACATCCAGCCCGGCGAATGGGTCGTGCACCTCGACCACGGCATCGGCAAATACCTCGGCCTCTACGAGATCGAATTCGCCGGGCAGCCCCAGGAGGTGCTCAGCATCGAGTACGCCGGCGGCGCGAAACTGCACGTCCCTGTCACCCAGGCCCACCTCCTCAGCCGCTACGTCGCCTTCGGCGGCGGCACCCCCGAGCCCCACACCCTCGGCGGCGGACGCTGGCTCCAGCAGAAACTCATCGCCGAACGCGCCGTGCGCGACCTCGCCGCGCAGCTCCTCGAAACCCAGGCCCTCCGCGCCGCCCGCCCCGGACACGCCTTCGCCCCCGACACCATCTGGCAGGCCGAGTTCGAGGCCACCTTCCCCTTTGCCGAAACCGTCGATCAGGAAGCCGCCATCCGCGCCGTCAAGGCCGACATGGAAAACCCCAAACCCATGGACCGCCTCATCTGCGGCGACGTCGGCTACGGCAAAACCGAGGTCGCCATGCGTGCCGCCTTCAAGGCCGTGATGGACGGCAAACAGGTCGCCGTGCTCGTCCCCACCACCATCCTCGCCCTGCAGCACTACCAGACCTTCGCCGAACGCATGGCCGCCTTCCCCGTGCGCGTCGGCCTCCTCTGCCGCTTCCGCACCACTGCCGAACAGAAAGAAACCCTCCGCCAGCTCCGCCACGGCGGCATCGACATCGTCATCGGCACCCACCGCCTCGTCTCCGCCGACGTGCGCTTTCACGACCTCGGACTCGTCGTCATCGACGAGGAACAGCGCTTCGGCGTCCGCCACAAGGAGAAGCTCAAACAGATGCGCCACATGGTGGACGTCCTCACCCTCAGCGCCACCCCCATCCCCCGCACTCTCTACCTCAGCCTCACCGGCGCCCGCGATGTCAGCAGCATCCAGACCGCCCCCCGCGAACGCCTCCCCGTGCTCACCGAGGTCGGCGCCTTCGATCCCCCCTGGATCCGCGCCGCCATCCTCCGCGAACTCAACCGCGGCGGACAGGTCTTCTTCCTCCACAACCGCGTCCAGACCATCGACCTCGTCCACCGCCGCCTCGCCGAAATCGTCCCTGAGGCCCGCATCCTCACCGCCCACGGACAAATGCCCGAACGCCGCCTCGAGGACATCATCCGCCGCTTCTCCGAGGGCGCCGGCGATGTCCTCCTCTGCACCACCATCATCGAGAGCGGCGTCGACATGCCCAACGTCAACACCATGATCATCGACCGCGCCGACCGCTTCGGCCTCGCCGAACTCTACCAGCTCCGCGGACGCGTCGGCCGCTACAAACACCAGGCCCACTGCCTTCTCCTGCTCCCCGAAGGGCGCGGCGGACCCGCCGCCTCCCGCGAACGCATCCGCGTCCTCCAGAAATACACCGCCCTCGGCTCCGGCTTCAAAATCGCCATGCGCGACCTCGAAATCCGCGGCGCCGGCAACCTCCTCGGCCCCCAGCAGAGCGGCTTCATCGCCAGCGTCGGCTTCGATCTCTACTGCCAGCTCCTCGACCAGAGCATCCGCAAACTCCGCGACCAACCGCCCCGCCGCATCGTCGACGTCAAAGTCCGCCTCGACTTCCTCGACCTCCGCGCCGGCTCCGAAACCGGCGAGGCCTCCTGCTGCCTCCCCGCCGCCTACCTCGAGGACGAATCCCTCCGCGTCGAAATCTACCGCCGCATCGCCTCCCTCGCCTCCCCTCCCGACATCGACGCCCTCGCCGACGAACTCACCGACCGCTTCGGTCATCCCCCCGCCCCCGTCCGCAACCTCCTCCGCCTCGCACGCATCCGCGTCGCCGCCTCCCGCCTCGACATCCGCGAGGTCGAATGCCGCGACCGCAAACTCCTCCTCCGCAAACACGGCGACTTCCTCCAGCGTAACGGACGTTTCCCCCGCCTCTACGCCAAATCCCCCCCCGACCTCCTCGACGAACTCCTCCACATCCTCCAGCACTGGCACGAGGAATCCACCGACCACGACGACTGACCCGACACCATCCACTGGTCGATTCCCCCCGCAAATGCACTTGCTCTTCAGGAATCCCCTTTGCTACCGTGGATGAAGCTTTTACAAACGCCGGACCCTGACAGCTCCCCCCCCCCCGGATCATTAATTTATGAAATGTTTCTATCACGAGGATCACGATGCCGTTGCCATTTGCAAATCCTGTATGCGCGGGCTGTGCCACGAGTGCGGAAAGGAGACCTCTGACGGTCTCGCCTGCCCCGGAAAGTGCGAGGAGAGGGCTCGTAAACTTGCCGCATTGATCGATGAGAACATCCGGTCCGCACCCATCCAAGCCACCTATGCGAAAAACCTCCGAAATAATGGCTGGTTTGGTTCAGCATTTTACCTGGCGATAGGCCTGATTTTCATGGGCCTGGGTGTGATTGAAAGCGAAACATTCCCAACAATTCTGGGGGGTATTTTCACGGCTTACGGTTTGTTCTGTACCTACAGGACACTCACATTCCCAAAAATTCCCCGTGATGAAAAATCATCTTAAACAACCGCCCCCAAGAAAACCGCCTCATCCCGGCGAAATTCTCTTTGAGGAATTCCTGAAACCATTGGACATCAGCCAGAACCAGCTCGGAAGAGCCCTGGGCGTTTCCCCGCGCCGGATCAATGAGATCATCCACGGGAAACGAAGCATCACCGCCGACACCGCCCTGCGGCTCTCCGTCTACTTCGGCAACTCCGCCTCCTTCTGGCTGGGCATTCAGATGGATTACGACCTCGCTCTCGCCGAGGATTCCAGCTCCCTCCGTATCCACAGGGAAGTCCACCCCATGGCCCTGGCCTGAAAGACGACCCAGCCCCACCAATAATTCCACTTGCCCTTAAGCCGTCTCCTTTGTTACGTTCCATCAAATGAAAATGCGGCTGACCCTCACAACCCACTCCGAGCAATCCCGCCAGGATCGCGCCTTCTGGCGGAGCCAGACGCCTGAGGCACGCTTGAACGAGGTGGAAAGGCTCCGCAAGGAGGCCGGACATTTTCTCTATGAATATCCATCCCGACTTCGAAGAACTATTGAGATTGCTCGAGGAAAACGCGGTTGAGTACATGATCGTCGGGGGCTACGCCGTTGCTTTCCATGGCTATCCCCGATTCACAAAAGACATCGACCTCTTCTTCCGTATTTCGGATGAGAACATTCGCCGTATTCGGCGTGCACTTGTCATGTTTGGTTTTCAGGAAGAGGAGTTACCCCCAGACGTCTTCGTGGCATCAGGGAATGTGATCTCCTTTGGCGCGGAGCCATCACGTGTGGACTTGCTGAATAGTATCGATGGAATTGATTTCGATGAGGCATTCCAACATGTCATTCGGGGAAGGTATGGCAATGTGGAGGTTCCGTTTATTGGTTTCTCGGATCTTGTGAGAAACAAAAACGCCACCCCTCGGATCAAGGACAAGGGGGATATTGAAGAACTGACCAATCAAGCGTGAGGCTGGGGAGCGGAAACTGGAGCCCCCCCCCTCTTCCCACCCCGCTTTTCCTTGCCATTTCCGCTCCTTTCCGGCAAAACAGCGCACCCAATTCCCTTCGGATCCTCCCCAATCCCAAATCCGAAATCCGAAATCCCCAATCCGAAATCCCAAATCCCATGGCTTTCTACCCCTTTTCCGAGATCGAGCCCAAATGGCAGCGCCACTGGCTGGAGCATGAGACCTTCCGCACGCCGGACGAACTGGACGCCTCCAAGCCCAAGTACTACGTGCTGGACATGTTTCCCTACCCCTCCGGCGCCGGCCTCCATGTCGGCCATCCCGAAGGCTACACCGCCACCGACATCCTCGCGCGCCACAAGCGCATGAAGGGCTACAACGTCCTGCACCCCATGGGCTGGGACGCCTTCGGCCTTCCCGCCGAGCAGTACGCCCTCCAGACCGGCACCCATCCCGCCATCACCACCGAGCGCAACATCAACCGTTTCCGCGAACAGCTCCAGGCCCTCGGCTTCTCCTACGACTGGTCCCGCGAAGTCTCCACCACCGATCCCGCCTACTACAAGTGGACCCAGTGGATCTTCCTCAAACTCTTCGAGCGCGGACTCGCCTACGAGGCCGAGGCGCCCGTCAACTGGTGCCCCGCCCTCGGCACCGTGCTCGCCAACGAGGAGGTCGTCAACGGCCGCTCCGAACGCGGCAACCATCCCGTCATCCGCAAGCCCATGCGCCAGTGGATGCTCAAAATCACCGCCTACGCCGAACGCCTGCTCGCCGACCTCGACCTCGTCGACTGGCCCGAAAGCATCAAGGAGATGCAGCGCAACTGGATCGGCAAGTCCGAAGGCGCGGAAGTCGATTTCAGCGTCCAGGGCCTCGACGCCACCCTGCGCGTCTACACCACCCGCCCCGACACCCTCTTCGGCGCCACCTACATGGTCCTCGCCCCCGAGCATCCCCTCCTCGACCGCCTCATGACCGACGCCACCCGCGCCGCCGTCGAGGCCTACCGCGCCGCCGCCGCCAACAAATCCGACCTCGAGCGCACCGAACTCGCCAAAACCAAAACCGGCGTCTTCACCGGCAGCTACGCCATCAATCCCGTCAACGGCCTCCCCATCCCCATCTGGACCTCCGACTACGTGCTCATCTCCTACGGCACCGGCGCCATCATGGCCGTGCCCGCGCACGACGAACGCGACTACGAATTCGCCAAAACCTTCGACCTCCCCATCGTCGAGGTCATCTCCGGCGGCGACATCGCCAAAGAAGCCTTCACCGGCAACGGCGTGCTCGTCAACTCCGCCAACGCCGAGATCTCCCTCAACGGCATGGAAGTCGCCGAATCCAAGGCCGCCATCACCACCTGGCTCGAATCCAAAGGCCTCGGCACCCGCAAGGTCAACTACAAGCTCCGCGACTGGCTCTTCAGCCGCCAGCGCTACTGGGGCGAACCCTTCCCCCTCCTGCACGTCGACGGACAGGTCGTGCCCCTCGCCACCGAGGACCTGCCCCTCACCCCGCCCGTCGTCGACGAATACCGCCCCAGCGAGGACGGCGATCCCCCCTTCTCCCGCAACAGCGACTGGGTCAACACCACCGACCCCGCCACCGGCAAACCCGCCCGCCGCGAAACCAACACCATGCCCCAATGGGCCGGCTCCTGCTGGTACTACCTCCGCTACATCGACCCCCGCAACGAAAACGCCCCCGTCGATCCCGCCAAGGAAAAATACTGGATGCCCGTCGACCTCTACGTCGGCGGCGCCGAACACGCCGTGCTCCACCTCCTCTACGCCCGCTTCTGGCACAAAGTCCTCTTCGACTGCGGCGTCGTCAGCCATCCCGAACCCTTCCACCGCCTCGTCAACCAGGGCATGATCCTCGGCGAGGTCGAAATCACCCTCTTCCGGGACTCGGAAGGCCGGCCCGTCAGCGATTCCGACGTTCGGAACGAGGACGACTTCAGCGCCGAACGCGTCGCCGAGGAGGACACCGTCAAAAAGGGCGACGGCCTCTACTGGAAACAGGACGAAACCATCCGCCTGCGCTCCCGCGCCCACAAAATGTCCAAGTCCCGCGGCAACGTCATCAACCCCGACGACGTCGTCAAACAATACGGAGCCGACTCCCTCCGCCTCTACGAGATGTTCATGGGGCCCCTCGAACAGGTCAAACCCTGGTCCATGAAGGGCGTCGAAGGCGTCTTCCGCTTCCTCAACAAGGTCTGGCGCCTCTACGAGACCCCCATCACCGATGCCGCCTGCGACAAAGACCAGCGCCGCGCCCTGCACGCCGTCATCAAAAAGGTCAGCCAGGACATCGAAAGCCTCGGCTTCAACACCGCCATCGCCGCCATGATGGAGTTCGTCAACACCGCCCAGAAATGGACCGAACTCCCCCGCGAGGCCGCCGAAGTCTTCGTCCTCCTCCTCAGCCCCTTCGCCCCCCACCTCGGCGAGGAACTCTGGTCCCGCCTCGGTCACACCCAAAGCCTCGCCTACGAACCCTGGCCCGCCTGGGACGAATCCGCCCTCCAGGTCGACGAAGTCGAAATTCTCGTCCAGCTCACCGGCAAACCCCGCGCACGTTTCATGGCCTCGCCCAACGCCACGGCCGACGAACTCATCGCCGCCGCCAAAGCCCTCCCCGACATCCAGGCCGCCCTGGAAGGCAAAACCATCCGTAAAGAAATCGCCGTCCCCGGACGCCTCGTCAACATCGTGGCCGTGTAAGCCCCAGAACTCTGTTTTGAAGAGCTTGGGGAGAGAATGTATCGCACGTTACAATGCGCATACCGAGGCATAGGCAGTGCGGAATGTCTGAGGGCCAAGGGCCCAGCTCACCCCGGACCGCTCCATGCGGGCCGGACCTGCGCCACACGAAACCATTCCCCGCGCATTATGACCCGGGCCTTTGGCCCTGAATGACAACCTCGCTGCCCTCCCCTGCTTTGACGAAGCACTCAATCCCAGGAACTCCACTGCTTTCTATCATTGGCTTTAGGATTACATAGAGCTTATCCCAAAACAGCCGATTTTCTTGCGGGTAGGTTTTGAAGGCTATACATGGGTATTTGTTAGGACGCTTCTGCTCTCGATACGGGATGGAACGAGGGTTTCGCCCACATTCCCTCCTCAAAAATCCGGATTTCAGGGCGGGATCAGGCCGCTTGGGCGCACGTCCAAAAAACCAGTGTGTTGCGCCGGAAAGATCTCAAAACCCATCTACCCGCCCGCATTGGGTTACACAACCGACCGAATAAACACTTCTGTATAGCCATCAAAATGCAGCGGCGGGAAAATGGCGGTTTTGGGACAGGCTCTAATGTAGGTTTAGTTCCCGGCCTCAGTGAGGGTGACTTGAACACGGTTTTCAATGATTCCGGTGGAAATGGCATAGCGGGTGAGACCGGCAGTTTCATGGATATTAAGCTTGTCCATCAGATTCTGACGGTGTTTTTCCACAGTTTTGATGCTGATGCCAAGAGAGGCGGCAATTTGCTTGTTGGCTTCCCCCTCGGCGATCCGTTGAAGCACCTCTGTCTCGCGTGAGGTCAGACCCTGCTTTTTTACTTTGAGTTCCCCTTTTCGGTCAGGGATCTTTTGGTGACGCTGCTGGCGCCGTTTATGGATGCTGCTGCTGCAAAAACTATTTCCATTTGCGGCTGCTTTAATGGCCTCTGAGAGGAAATGTGCGGAAGTTTGTTTGATCAGGTCGCCGACCCCTCCGAACGCGATGACACCTTCCACGCAAGCATCATCACTGTGGGCTGACAGAATAAGCACCTTTCTTTCCGGGAGTTCGTGGATGACATGGCCGGTAGCCTCCAGACCATTGAGTTGGGGCACTGCAATATCCATAACGACCACATCGAGACGAAGTTCACGCGTCAACTTCACTGCCTCACATCCATTTGACGCCTCACCGGCCACTTCGATTTCCTGCTCGGATTCCAAGAGCTTCAGGAGGCCTTCACGGAGGATTCCGTGATCATCAGCCAGAAGAACCTTTATTTGCTTTGAAGGTTTCATACGCTTGCTCCAGAATTGCGCTGCTTGATTTCTTTGATCAACTGCTGATGGGAGACCACAAGTTTCTGATCCATTCGATCCATATGCGCTTTGGCCTCCACCGCGGCCTGATGGGTGGCCTCAAGGGGAAGCAGGACATTCGAGAAGAATTTACGTGCCCGGCGGTTGAGAGAGGAACGGGGCACTGGAAAATCTCCGGACAGGGAGACGAGCGATTTGGAGAAAGCCTGTTCATGAATGAGGGAAAGACCCAAAGTTTCCAGACCCATCTTCCTGCAACTCCCCCGCTCCTTTACCTTAAGGGAAAAGAATGACTGCAAGCTTTCGCATATTGCAGACATATACAATTCCTATAGTTAATTTCCTAAAATGTCAAGTTTTAAAAATAGTAGGTAAACACCCCATTTCAGATCCGGTCGGAATTTGTTATGGTCAGTTCAGATGCGGAAATCATTCTGGTTCCAAAAAAGTTAGCACTGTGAATGATTTATTTCTCCGTCAGCTGGGCCTCACCTTCATCACCGCCACGAGATGACACTCGCCGTCGACCCCACGCAATAATCATCAAAACAAACTCATCAGGAACAGATTAATGAAAGGTACAGTCAAGGTATAGAAAGGCCGCCTCAAAGAAGCGGCCTGTGCCCTCACAGGTAACAACAAACTGCCGGCGAAGGGCCGTAAAGATCAGGCGCTGGCTTCAATGAAACAAGGTGCCCAAACGGGCATGAAAAAGGTAGAATGAACAAGATACTCTCACTTGTATTTCTGGTCGGAGGGATTCTCCTGATTTTCTCTGGAATCTCGGCCGTTGACTCATTCAGCTCCGATGTTTCACGCTTCTTTTCAGGTGCGCCCACCGACAAGGCCCTCTGGATGCTGATCGGTGGAGTGCTGGCCACGCTTGTCGGTCTGGGTGGGGTGAGCTTTGGTCCTCGCTCATCCAGGAAATGAATGTTGAATGAATACACTGAAACTACAAAAGGAAATAGGATGTTATATACCATTGCACTTTTATTGATGGTTTTTTGGCTACTCGGATTGGTGAGCAGTACCACCATGGGTGGATTTATACACGTTCTGCTGGTAATCGCGGTGGTGATGGTGCTGTTGCGGATTATTCAGGGCAGACGGGTTCTTTAATCTTCCTGTTATCCCCCGGATTTAGAAAGGAAGACCTGGCGGAGAGGCTCGTTTCCGAATTCATGCAGGGCTCGAGGCGGACGTCGCAGCGCCGATTTCAAGGCACGCATCGCCAAGGAAGCCCTCCGGGGCGTGCAGACGATCACCGAGATTGCTCAGGCGAACCAGATTCATCCGGTTCAGGTCAGCGCCTGGAAGAAGGAACTGGAGGAGCGCATGCATGAGCTCTTCGAGAAGAAAGGCCGCGCCACGGACAGCGAGCAAGTGCTTCATGCCCGCTGTTCCGACATGGAGCGGCTGCTGGGCCAGAAGATGCTTGAAACCGAGCACCTCAAAAAAAATGCGCGCAACTGGGAGTCGAACCGTGAGGAAAACGCTGGTGGAACGAGCTCATCCGGCGCTGTCCATTCGCCGTCAGTGCGAGCTGTTGGGGGTGAACCGCAACCGGCTTCACCCCCCAACGCCCCCGCTCCGTGAGGAGGAGCTGCACGTGTGCAGGATCCTCGACGAACTCCATCTCCGGGAGCCCTGCATCGGCTCCCGCAAACTGGCGTTTCTCCACGGCCGGAATCACCAAATCCACCTCGGCCGGAAGTACCTGCGGAGGCTCTCGGGAATCCTCAACATTCGGACGATTCATCCCGGCCCCCGCACGAGCATCCCCGCGCGTGGGCACAAGGTTTTCCCCGGAATCTGGAGGTCATCGCTCCCAAGCAGGTCTAGTGCGCGGACATCACGTATACCCCATGAAACGGGGGTGTTGCTACCTTTTCGCGATCCTCGACTGGTACAGCCGACTCGTGGTTTCCGGGTCCCTGTACACCCCGATGGACGTCTCGTTCTGCGTGGCGGCCTTCCGCGCGGGTGTGCGTCGAATGGACCGGTCCCCGGGGATCTTCAAACCCGACCAGGGAAGCCAGTTCACCAGCGAGGAGTGGGTGGGGGAACTGCTCTCCCACAGAGGACTTCGCATCAGCATGGACGGAAAGGGCCGGTGGGTCGACAACGTGATCATCGAGCGGCTGTGGCGCAGCGTCAAGTACGAGGACATCTACCTCAAGGCCTACGCCAGCCCCCGGGAGTTGGAATGGGGCCTGGCCGACTGGTTCTCCTGCGATACAACACCTACCGTCCTCATCAGTCCCTCGGCATGAAAACCCCACACGAGGTCCAATTCCAGAAACGGGAGTCCGTCGCATGAACTTCTTCGGCAACGATGGGGGCGCTGCCCCCACATCCCCGGAGTTTTTCGCATGAGCCCCCAGGATGATCCACCCGGGAAAAACCTCCGCCTATCCGGAAAGGAAAGGCGGTAGCCCGGGAGGATCCGAGGGGGCGCACGCCGCTCCGGTTGTCCTCCGGCAGAGCCGTCTCCTGCGCATGACCCCAGCACTCTGGCCTGGCCCACACCCCCTGGCCACCCCAAACTTACCATACCCTCAACCCTCTGATACTCCACCCCATACAACCCATGGAACCCCACCCCGTTTATACTTCCCCAATCCTGCAACATGGGGTCAAGACCCCATAGCAATGAACTCGCCGGGCGTGTTATTTTATCAGGATGAAGATCAAACACCTAGTTGAGTTGTTGGAAAGGAAAACTGAAATTTTTGTGAATAAAAATGATCATCACACATTTTCTTTACGAACTCCTGACGGCTCAGTTTATACCATCGGTGATGGAGTTCCAACTTTTTCTTTCGTACTGAAAAACCAGCATGCGGCTGTTGCTTTATCAACATTGGACCAGAACAGTATCATCGAATCATATCTAGCCGGTGATCTCGACATTGAAGGTGACATGGTCAAATTGCTCGCGATGCGCGAAATGCTTTCGGATAAAAAAAGACTTTCGTTCCTGTGGCGTTTTATCCGGCCTTTGCTTTTTGGACAGGTCAAATGCGATAAGAAATGGATTGCCAGCCATTACGATATCGATGAGGCATTCTTTTTGTTATTTTTGGACAAAAAGCACCGGGCCTATTCTCAGGCTATCTTTTGTGATGACACCCAATCGCTTGAAGATGCGGAAGGTAACAAACTGGATTTTGCGTTGCAGGCAGTACAGGCTGCGCCGGGTGACCACATCCTCGAAATTGGCAGTGGCTGGGGCTCATTAGTAGAACACGCCGGCAAAAAAGGTTTTAAAACGACCTCGCTCACCATTTCTCAACGCTCACAGTCCTTTGTACAAAAACTCATCGATGAGAACCATCTCCCCTGCCAAGTGCGATTAGAGCATTTCCTGGAACATCGTCCTACAGAGAAATACGATGCCATCGTGAATTGCGGCGTGACCGAACATTTACCGGATTATGCCGCCTCTCTCAAGCAATATGCACAACTGCTAAAGCCGGGTGGATATGTATATCTGGATGCCAGCGCCGACCGCCGGAAGCATAGACAGGGCTCGTTCATGAGTAAATACGTGTTTGGAGGCAATGCCTCTTTGTTATGCCTGCACGATTTCCTGAAGGAAGTTGCCAAAAGCCCTTTTCAATTAATCGGTGTATGGAATGACCGCCACAACTACTATTTAACCGCCAAAATGTGGGCGGAAAACCTGGATAGAAACCGCGCTGTCATTGAGCAGAAATGGGGCATCCACCTGTACCGGATCTTTCAACTGTATTTATGGGGAAGTGCCGAAGGCTTTCAGTCGGGCATGATCGATGCATATCGTTTATTGCTTCGTTTACCTCTCTAGCAGGTAGGGTAAGCCCCCATTGACTTTCCCTTTGGATTCAAGGGTAATCGGGTGCTGCCCCCCCTAAAAACGGAGCCAGATTGAATGAGAGTGCTCCTTTGGGTATAAGCAAGGAGCCCATGAAACGCATCAGACACACGCAAGAGCAGATCATCGCGATCCTAAAGAAGGTCGAAACCGGGATACCGGAGCCGGAGATTCTCCGGGAGCACGGAGTCAGCCAACAGACGTACTACCGCTGGAAGTCGAAGTACAGAGGCCTTGAAGTCCCCGAGGCCCACCGGCTCAAGGAGTTGGAAGAGGAAAACCGGCGCTTAAAGCGCCTGGTGGCAGATCAGGCGTTGGACATCCAGATCCTCAAGGACATTACCTCAAAAAACGGGTAACGCCCGCCGCGAAGCGTGAGGCGGTCGGATAACCACAAACGAATTTACCGGGTTTACTGCGAAGAAAAGCTTCAGGTGAAACGGCGGAAACGCCGGAAACAGGCAAGAAACAGAGGAAACCCTTGGGAAGGAGCGAAAGGTCTCAACGAGGTGTGGGCGAGGGATTTCGTGAGCGATCAACTGGCGAAGGATCGGCGGATCCGTGCGTTAGGGATCCTGGATGTGTTCAGTCGGGAGAACCTGCTGATGGAAGTGGACACCTCGCTGGGCGGAAACCGGGTCGTCCGGTCCCTGGAGAAAGTGATTGAGCTGCGGGGCTGCCGTCCAAAATCGATTTTGAGCGACAATGGTTCTGAATTCCGGAGTAAGGCCATGATTCGCTGGTGCCACGAATGGCAGGTGGAGCCTCCTTTCATTGAACTCGGAAAGCCCAGTCAGAATGGATTCGTGGAAGGCTTCAACCGTACCTTCCGGGACACGTGCCTGAATGAGCCTCTATTCCTGAGCATGGAGGAAGCCCGAGACTTGATGGAAGAGTGGCGTATCGTGTACAACACGATCAAACCACACCGTTCACTGAACAAGCATACCCCCGAGAGTTTCGCCGCGACCCAGTCCGGGGTACCCCGGACTGGGTCCCAAAACCACCAAACCAAGAAAAACACCCCCGATGAAGTACTCTCATAAGAAGTGGCTCAACTAAAGGGGAGGCAGCAGTTGCGCGAACGCTGAGCGCCGCCATTCGTGCAAAAACATCTTCCAGGATTCACCCAAAACCGATCGGGATCAGGAGGTCTGAACCTGAACCCTCGAAAACAAAACGCCGACCCGGAGGTCGGCGTTTTGATCGCGGAATCGCGGGAGGCGATTACCAACGGTAGTGGGCGAAGGCGCGGTTGGCCTGGGCCATCTTGTGGGTGTCGTCGCGTTTCTTGATCGCGGAGCCGGTGTTGTTGAAGGCGTCCACGATCTCGGTGGCGAGGGCCTTGGCCATCGGCATTCCCTTGCGGGCCTTGGAGTACTGGATGATCCAGCGCATGGCCAGCGAACGGCTGCGGGCGGCGGAGAGTTCCATCGGCACCTGGTAGGTGGCGCCACCGACGCGGCGGGACTTCACTTCCAGCTGGGGGCGGACGTTCTCGATGGCATTCTCGAAGACCTCGAGCGCGTTGGTGTTGGTCTTTTCAGAGACCTGTTCCAGCGCGGTGTAGAGGACGTTCTGTGCGACGGTTTTCTTGCCATCGCGCATGATCTGGTTGACGAAGCGGGTGATCTCCACGTTTCCGAATTTCGGATCGGGGATGACATCACGTTTGATGGAGCGGTGACGACGGGACATGTTCAGGTTTCCTGCGGATTATTTCTTGCCCTTACCGGCGGCGGCGGCCTGTCCGGGCTTGGGTCGCTTGGCTCCGTACTTCGAACGGCTGCGGCGGCGTTTGTCGACGCCCAGGCAATCGAGAGCGCCACGGACGATATGGTAGCGGACACCGGGAAGGTCAGGCACGCGTCCACCGCGCACCAGGACCATGCTGTGTTCCTGGAGATTGTGGCCTTCGCCCGGAATGTAGGCGGTCACTTCCTCCCCGTTGGTCAGACGCACACGCGCGATTTTCCGCAACGCGGAGTTCGGCTTCTTCGGCGTCATGGTCTTCACGAGAAGGCAGACGCCGCGGCGTTGCGGACAGCTGTGCAGCGCGCGGGACTTGCTCTTCTTCCGGACGGGGGAACGCCCAGTGCGGATCAGTTGATTGATGGTCGGCATAATGATTTCCTGAAGGATGAAATTGGGGTCGGGTCCATTAGCACAATGGAGGGCCGGCCCGCAAGGGGTTTTTCACGTTTCGATCGCTTTTTTCTCTTCCTCGGCCTCTTCTTCGACCAGTTCCTCCGCCGGAATCGGCTCGGCGCCGAACCGGAGACGGATGTTCTGGTAGAGGTCGAAGCCGGTTCCGGCGGGGATCAAGTGGCCCATGATCACGTTTTCCTTGAACCCACGCAATTCATCGCGCTTCGACAAGGAGGCCGCCTCCGTCAACACCCGCGTGGTGTCCTGGAAGCTCGCGGCGGAGATGAAGCTTTCCGTCTCCAACGCCGCCTTGGTGATCCCCAACAGCATGGGGGTGCAGGTGGCCGGCGTGCGTCCTTCGGACTCCGCCTTGCGGTTGACCTCCTCGAACTCGAGGCGGTCCATCGACTCGTCGGGCAGCAAACGCGTGTCCCCGGACTCGGTCACCTTCACCTTGCGCAGCATCTGCCGCACAATGATCTCGATGTGCTTGTCGTTGATCTCCACGCCCTGCTGGCGGTACACGCCCTGAACCTGGTCAACCAAGTACTCCTGCAGCGCCTGGGGTCCGCAGACCTCGAGGAGTTCCTGCGGGGAAACCGGGCCTTCGGTGAGCTGCTGTCCTTTCTTGACCACGTCGCCGCGGAAGACCACCACATGTTTGCCCATGGGGATCAAGTGCTCCTCCGCCTCGCCCGACTCCGGATCACGCACGACAAGGCGCCGCTTGCCGCGGGTCGAACCCTCGAAGTCCACCACACCATCGATCCGGGCAATTTCGGCTGCGTCCTTGGGCTTGCGGGCCTCAAACAGCTCCGACACGCGCGGCAGACCGCCGGTAATGTCGTTGGTGCGCGCGGCCTTCCTCGGGGTCTTGGCGATCACCAGACCCGCATTGGCAAACACGCCCTCGGTGACCGTGACCTGGGCACCCGCCGGAATCGCGTAGGCGCCGAGGATTTTCTCCGGGTCCTGGGCGTCGACGACCACGACCTGGGGATGGAGGTCTTCCTTGTGCTCCATGACCACGGTGTTCTCGACACCGGTAGCCTGGTCAAGCTCCTTGCGGATGGTCACGCCCTCGATGAAGTCATGCAGGCGGACCAAACCACTGTGCTCGGAGATGATGGGCACGTTGTGGGGATCCCACCTCATGATCGACTGACCCTTCTTCACCTTGTCGCCGTCGGCCAGGAAAATCTGCGCGCCGATCATGGTGTTGTGCCGCTCCAGCTCGCGCCCCTGGGCATCGTAGATGCAGATCGCGCCGTTCTTGTTGAGAACCGTCCACAGCGTTCCTCCGTCGGCCTGGGGCACCGGAACCGCGCGAATGTCCACATACCGCAGCACACCCGCATTGCGGGTTGAGATCTCGGGGTTCTTGAAGACGCTGCTGGCGACGCCGCCGACGTGGAATGTACGCATGGTGAGCTGGGTGCCGGGCTCGCCGATGGACTGGGCGGCGATGATACCGATGGCCTCGCCGAAGGCGCCAGGAGCGCCGGTGGCGGGGTTGACACCGTAGCACTTCGCGCAGATGCCGCGTTTGCTCTCGCAGGTCAGTCCACTGCGGATGCGCATCAACTCGATTCCGGCGTGGTCGATGCGTTCGGCGACCCGCTCGTCGATGAGCTGTCCATCCGCAACGATGATCTTGCCGGTGACGGGATCGAGGACGTTCTGGAGGGCGGTGCGGCCGATGCTGCGGGCGCCGACGCTCACCTTCTCCTCGTCACCCTCCCGGATGGCCCGGACCTCGATGCCGTTGGTCGTGCCGCAGTCGGGCTCCGTGATGATGATGTCGTGCGCGACATCGACCAGCTTGCGGGTGAGGTAACCGGAGTCGGCCGTCTTCAGCGCGGTGTCCGCGAGACCCTTGCGGGCGCCGTGGGTGGAGATGAAGTACTCCAGCACCGTAAGGCCTTCGCGGAAGTTCGACAAAATCGGCCGCTCGATGATCTCGCCCGAGGGCTTGGCCATCAGGCCTCGCATGCCGGCGAGCTGGCGGATCTGCTGCTTGGAGCCACGCGCACCGGAGTCCACCATCACGAAGATCGGGTTGATGTGCTTCTGGTTGTTGTTGTACTCCATCGCCTGGAACATCACGTTGGTGATCTGTTCCGTGGCGTGCGTCCAGATGTCCTTCACCTTGTTGTGGCGCTCGCCGTCGGTGATGATCCCCTTGCGGTAGTGGGCCTCCACATCGGAAACCTCCTTGTGCGCCGCGTCGAGGAGACGCCTCTTCTCGTCGGGAACGATCATGTCGATGATGCCGATCGAAATACCCGAGCGGGTCGCGACGTCGAAGCCCAACATTTTGAGGCGGTCGAGCATCAGCACCGTCTCCTGGTGTCCCGCGGCCTGGTAGCAGCGCCAGATCAGCTCACCCAACTTCTTCTTGTTCACGCAGCCGTTGAAGAAACCGAGTCCTTCCGGCCAGATCTCGTTGAAGAACACGCGGCCAACCGTGGTGGTGATCACCGCCTTGGAGCGGTCCCCATAGGTCGTCTCCCGCCCGTGATCCGGATTCCGGAAACGGATGCGGCTGTGAATGTGCAGCACACCCTCGTCGAAGGCAGTGTGCACCTCCTGCGCGTCCGCGAGGATGGGAAGGTGCTCATCCGCCTTGACGTTTCCGGTGCGCTCCGCGATGCGGTCGTGCTGCGACAGCGTGGTGATGTAATAGGCGCCGAGACAGATGTCCTGCGACGGGGTGGTGATCGGCTTGCCGCTGGAGGGCGAGAAGATGTTGTTGCTCGCCAGCATCAAGAGGCGGGTCTCCATCTGCGCCTCGACGGAAAGCGGCACGTGTACCGCCATCTGGTCGCCGTCGAAGTCCGCGTTGTAGGCGGTGCAAACGAGCGGATGCACACGGATCGCCTCGCCCTCGATCAGCACCGGCTCGAAGGCCTGAATGGAAAGACGGTGCAGGGTCGGGGCACGGTTCAGGAGCACCGTGTGGCCCTTGGTGACCTCCTCCAGGATGTCCCAGACCTCGTCCGACTGCCGCTCGATCAGCTTCTTCGCCGAGCGCACGGTGTGGACGATGCCAAGGTCCTTGAGGCGGCGGATGATGAACGGCTCGAACAGGACGAGCGCCATCTTCTTGG
>CAYLNG010000025.1:0-45988 GCA_964385155.1 uncultured Verrucomicrobiota bacterium | reverse complement strand
ACCCTGGAGGTCACCCCCACCCTGGCCGACGATGCCCCGCCCCTTCCTGAGTTCGGAAACGACACCCTCCCCGATTTCCGAGGTCCGGAAGCCCTCCGACGCTTCCGCCGAAACCTCCTCCTGAGCCTCGCCGGCCTCCTCCTCGTCGCCGCCCTCGTCGCGTGGCTGGGCTGGCACGCCGCCCGCCGCCCGAAACCCCCACCCCCCCCTCCCGACCACAAACGCATCGCCCTCCGAGAACTGGAGGCCCTCCGCGCATCGGATGCCTGGAACCTCCCCGATCCCGATGCCTCCGCCGTACGCCTCTCCAACATCCTCCGCGCCTACATCGAGGGCCGCTTCGACATCCACGCCCCCGACCTCACCACCGAAGAATTCCTTCTGGCCGCCTCTGCAAACCCGCCCTGGGGTGGGGATGACCAGGCCCGCCTCCATCGGGTCTTCACCCGCCTCGACCGCATCAAATTCGCCGCCGAACGCCCCGGCCGCCCCGAACTCGACGACCTCCTCCGCGCCTCCGAAGCCTTCATCCGCGGCAACGCACCCATCGGAGGTGAGGCATGATCACCCGCTTCGCATCCCCTTGGGCCTTCTCACTTCTCGCCCTGCTCCCCCTGTGGCTCTGGACCCGCATCACCCCACGCCTGCGCGCCGCCCTCCACTTCCCCGACCCCTCCGCCCTCCGCGCGCTTCCCCGATCCCTCGCCGTCCGCCTCCAACCCCTCCTCCACGTCCTCGCGGCCCTCGGCATGGGCCTCCTCACCACCGCACTCGCCCGGCCTCAATCCGGCCTCACGCAACGGCGCGTCACCACCGACACCCTCGACATCGTCCTGGCCTTCGACGTCTCCACCTCCATGGAGGCCGTTGACTTCTCCGAGCCCGACCGCGAACGAAACCGACTCGAGGTCGTCCGCGATGTCGCCGCACGTTTTGTCGAAGGCCGCCCCGGCGACCGGATCGGCCTCATCGCCTTCGCTGGCATGCCCTACACCTTCAGTCCCCTCACCCTCGACCACGGCTGGCTCTTGGGCCGCCTCGCCTCCCTCCGCACCAACGAACTCCCCGATGGCACCGCCATCGGCTCCGGCCTCGCCTCCGCCGTCAACCGCCTCCGCCCCTCCGTCGCCAAGTCCCGCCTCGTCATCCTCCTCACCGACGGCATCCACAATGCGGGCGACATCACCCCCATGCAGGCCGCCGAACTCGCCGCGTCCCTCGACATCAAACTCTACGTCATCGGCGCAGGCTCCGAGGGCCCCGTCCTCCGACCCGTCACCGACCCCTTTGGCCGCCGCATCTACCGCCGCGAACTGATGCCCATCGACGACGAAGCCCTCACCCGATTGGCCGAAACAGCAGGAGGCCGCTACTTCCGGGCCCGTGACGCCGCCGAACTCCGGGAGATCTTCGAGGAAATCGACACTCTGGAGCGAACCGAGATCGAGATGACCGAATACACCCAGTACGACGAGCTGTTCGTACCCTTCGCCGCCGCCGGCCTCGCCCTCCTTCTCTTGGAACGCCTCCTCGCCTCCTCTCGCCTGGGAAGGGTGCTCGCATGACCTTCGCCACCCCCACCCTCCTCCTCGCACTCCCGGCCACCGCCGCCCTGCTGCTGCTCGCCGCCCTCCTCCGACGGCACCGCCGCCGCCGCCTCGACACCCTCATCCCCACCCACCTCCGCACCCGCATCACCGCCACACGCACCCCCAGCCTCCCCACCCTCCGACAGATCCTCTCCGCCCTGGCCCTCTTCCTCGCCGCCGCATCCCTCGCACGCCCCCAGTGGGGCAGCACATGGGCCGACACCTCCCGCGAGGGCCTCGATCTCCTCGTCGCCCTCGACACCTCCAACTCCATGCGCGCCGACGACTTCGCTCCCTCCCGCCTCCAACGCGCCAAGTGGGGCGTCGAACAACTCCTCGCCTCCCTTTCCGGCGACCGGATCGGCCTCATCGCCTTCGCGGGCGACGCCCAACTCCAATGCCCCCTCACCCTCGACCACGCCGCTTTCCTGATGCACCTCCAGGACCTCTTCCCCGGCATCATCCCCCGTGGCGGCACCGACCTCGCCACCGCCCTCCGAAAAGCCGTCGACAGCTTCGATCCCCTGCACGACGCCGACCGGGTCATCCTCCTCATCACCGACGGCGAGAACACCATCGGCGACCTCGAACCTGTCCTCGACACCCTCGCCCAAAAGAACATCCGCGTTTTCGCCATCGGCGTCGGAACCCCCGAAGGTGCCCTCATCCCCACCGACGACGGCTACCTGCGGAACCGCTCCCGCGAGGTCGTCAAATCCTCCCTCGATGAAGCGGCCCTCCGCCGGATCGCCTCCCGCACCCACGGCCTCTATGTCCGGGCCGATCCCCGCGACTTCGGAGCCGACGCCATCCTCCGGGAGGGCCTTGCCCCCCTCAAGCGGGCCCAACTCGACAGCGCCCGCATCCAACAGCGCATCGAACGCTTCCAACTCTTCCTCGCCACCGCCATCGCACTCCTCCTTCTCGAGGCCTTTGTGCGGGTCCCCGCCCTGCTGAACCGGAGGGCCCGCGCATGAACCGCATCCTCCCCCTTCTCCTCCTCACCACACTCCCCCTCGCCGCTCAGGACACCAACGCCCTCACCCGCGCCCACATCCGCAACCTCCTCCGCGAGGCCTCCGAAACCTACGCCACCCCCCAACCCGAGTCCGCCAACAACGCCGCACAACGTTTCGGCGCCGTCGCCGATCTCGACGACCCACGCGAATACAACCTCGACGCCCTCCGCCTTGCTCAAGGCATGGCCCTCCTCAAAGCCGGCGACGCCCCCGCCGCCCTCCAGGCCCTCGACAAGGTCAAGGGCTTCGACCACTCCACCGAACGCTCCCGCCTCCGTCTCCTCCGCGGCAACGCCCACTTCCACCTCGCCGAAAAATCCGCGGCCGACGAAAAATGGGACGAGGCCCTCGGCGCCATTGCCAAGGCCGTCGAAAACTACACCCAAGCCCTCATCGAAACCCCTGATTCGCCCGACGCCCGCCACAACCTTGAACTCGCACACCGCCGCCGCCAGGATTTCGAACGCCTCAAACCCCCTCCTCCCACTCCTACTCCAACCCCCTCTCCCACCCCCACACCGGACCCTCAGGCTTCTCCCACTCCCACACCAGACCCTCAGGCTTCTCCTACCCCCACACCAGACCCTCAGGCCTCTCCTACCCCCACACCGGACCCTCAGGCCTCACCCACTCCCGATCCCAATGCCACGCCCGAACCCCAGGATACCGGAGAACCCCAAGAACCACAGGACACCCAATCCGGAGAGCCCTCCTCTCTTGGCGAACCCTCCGAAGAGGAACGCAACGCCCAGGAAGCCGCCCGCATTCTCGACGCTTTCCTTCAACAGGAACGCAACCAGCGGGATCAAATCCTGAAAAGAAACTTGCGAATCCTCCCGGTTGAGAAAGACTGGTGATTTACGCCATGCGACCACTTCCCGTCCTGCTCCTCCTCCTCCTTCACCCCCTCCTCCATGCGGGCGTCCGCATGGATCTCACCCCCCGCGAAATCACACTCGACGACACCACCACACTCACCCTCACCCTCGACGGCAGCAGCACATTCGATATCCCCAAACTCCCCATCCCCGAAGGCATCGAACCCCTCGGCACCTCCCGCCAACAAACCTCCTTCAACGGCAAGGTCAGCACCTCCCTCCTATACCGACTCGCCGCACGAAGGCCCGGCGAATACACCTTCGGTCCCTACAGCCTTGAGATCGAAGGCCACAAACAGGAACTCCCTGCATTGACCCTTCGGGTCCTTCCCGCCCGCACCCTCCAGAACAACGACGAGGCCTTCGTCACCCTCGAGGCTGGCGTGGACTCCGTCCTCCTCCAACAGCCCCTGCAGCTCACCCTCTCCTTCTTCAGCACCGACCCCATCGAACACGTCACCGTCCTCGACTTCACCCCCGACGGCTTCGAAATCGGCGAATGGCAGGAGGTCGCCGGGAGGGAACAAACCGTCAATGGCCGCCGCTACCGGGTCCGCCGCTTCATCAACCGCCTCATCCCCACCCGCCCAGGCCCTCTTTCCCTCCAGCCCACCTTCCTCGTCCAGGTCGCCGAATCTGGCACACTCTCCCGCTCCCCCCTCGGCCTCTTCCGCGGCGCGGTCAACCTGCGCAGCCTCCGCCTCCAGCCCCAGGCTGTCACCCTCGATGTCCATCTTCCCCCCACCGAAGGGCGTCCCCACGACTACCAAGGCCTCATCGGCCGTTTCAACCTCAGCGCCACCTCGTCCCCCGACCGTGTCCAAGTCGGCGACCCCATCACCCTCCGCATCCAACTCTCCGGAACCGGCGCCATCCGCCAGGCACTCCCACCCGCCTATACCGACACCGATGACTTCCGCGCCATTTCGCCCCGCCTGATCGAGGAGGACCTCCAACGCGACGGCCTCTCCGGACGCAAGATCCTCGAACAGGTCCTCATCCCCAAACATGACCAGATCACCGAGATCCCCGCCATTTCGCTCTCTTTCTTCGACCCCGAACTCGGCCGCTACGAAACACGGACCGTTGGCCCCTTTCCCCTTGTAGTCGAACCTGCCGCCGCCAGCACCGGCAGCGCGTCCGTCATCAGCTCCCTTCCCCTCCAGGGCGGCGAAACCACCCTGCTCGGCGAGGACCTCCTCTACCTTAAACCCCACCCCGGCCACCTCCTCCCACCCCTCGCACCCTTCCCCCTCCCCGGCCTCCTCCCCCTCGCACTCTGGGCCCTCTTCTCCCTCGCCGCCGCACACCGCGAACGACTCGCCGCCGATCCCCGCGCCTGCCGCCTCCGCCAGGCTCCCCGTCAACTCCGCGCACAACTCCGACACCTCGATACCCTCCCCAACAACACGGAACTCCACGCCGCCCTCTGGGATATTCTCGCCTCCCAGCTCCGCCTCCGTCTCAACCTCGCCCCCGGCCAAATCGACGCCAACTCCCTCCCCACTTCTGTGCCGCACGACCTCCGACACGAACTTTCCCTCTGGCAGCAACGCTGCGAACGGGCCCGCTTCTCACCCGACAGCTCTCAGACCCCCTCCGACACCCTCCGCAGCGAATTCCGCACCTTCCTCGAACGCCTCGACCGGGAACTCAAACCATGAGGCCCCTCCTTCTCTCCCTGCTCCTGCTCCTCGCCACACACACCCATGGGCAGACCACCGCCTGGGACAATGCCCGCGCCGCCTACGATACCGGCGACTTCCAACGGGCGGCCTCCCTCTACCAGAACCTCCGCGAACAAGGCCCCACCAGCCCCGCCCTCGAATACAACCTCGCCAACACCCTTTTCCGACTCGGTCATGTCGAGGCTTCCCTGGCCGCCTACCGCCGCGCTCAGTGGCTCTCCCCCAACGACCCCGACCTCCTCGCCAACTTCCAACGGGTCGCCACCCTCGCACGCGTCGAAATCCCTCCACTCCCCCTTTCCCGCCGCCTCGCTTCCGCCCTCTCCCTCCCCAACTGGCAGCGCCTCTGGTTCGCCACCTGCTGGATCCTTGCCGCCGCCGGCATCCTCCGCCGTACCAGCCCCCGCTTCCGCATCGCCACCCCCTGGCTCCTCCCCCTCCTCTTCTCTCTTCTCCTCCTCTCCATCGCAGGCCTCTTCGCCTCCAAACCCTCCGGACTCCTCCACGAAGCCGTCCTCCAGGGCGAAACCATCACCGCACGTTTCGAACCCCTCGACGACGCCACCCCCCGCTTCGCACTCCCCGGCGGCTCTATCGTCACCCGCCTCCAAACCACCCGCGACTGGACCCTCATCCAATCCAACCAAAACCAAGGCTGGGTCCCCACAAAAGCCCTTCTTCCGCTCTGAATTCAAACCCCTAACTTCAGACTTCCTGATCTCGGCGGAAATTGCGTTGGCACCTTTTCCGGATCCGCCTTCAAACCCCAAAGGGGTGGCCGCATATCAGCCCCGCACAACGCGCGGGGTTGCCTAAAACAATTCGGATGCGGTCTGAGGGACCGCCGCATAAACGGCGGCATGGCGGGAAGGCTTGGGCTCCGCGTTATGTGGTGGTCCTTCAGAGCTCACCTGGTTAGCCTGTCCTTCGCTGTTCGCCGCTAAAACGAGCTAAATTCAGGGGGATAAGGAGGGTTTGGCCCATTGTTTACAGGGGTCTGTTTTTCAAAACGGCTTGTGGGGCAGACCCGCCCCCTTGCCTCCTCAGTGCCGGGCTGAGTGAATGCGCGCATGTACCTCAAGTGTCAGGAGCGACTCAAGGATGAAAAACCACACCGCTAGTGGAGTGTGGTGGAAAGTGTCCGCACGCAACGTGGGGTGATCAAACGCCAGGTTCTTTATCTCGGGGAAATCAACGACACCCAGCAAGCACAATAGGTTTCGACGCTGGAAGTACCCGACCAACGCGACAATGCCTACCGCCAGATCAGCCTTGTTCCGAAAGACCACGTTCCGCCGCCAGTGGTGGCCCATCGCTTGCAGGTCTGTCTGGGACGCTTACGTTTGAACACAATGTTCTGGCCTTCCTTGGCTTCCAGCAGTTCGGGCAGGGTTGGGGTTTTCATAGTTTCCGTCCCTCTGGCAAATAGATGCTGGGAAGAAGATTGAGAAGCCCCTTTGCCAGGCGACACGCGTCCCGATAAACCTCCACATCATCATGGAGTTGCAACTCGGTGGCCGAAACCAGACGATCAACCCGGCCTAGAAGAAGGTTTTGCTCCGGAAGCAGCCGCACCCCCGACTGATGATGCATCGCCACCAGCGATCGATCCGCCGACAAAGGTTCTCCTTTCGCGAGCGACACCGCCTCAAAAAGACGTTCAATTGACCATCGCCCAATCAGCCCCCAAGCGCGTTGGGTGGCCAAAGGCTGTTCCTCCCACGAATTTATCGGACAGGCATGCATCACGGCATGGACTTGATGAAAGACTTCCCAATGGGGGATGATTTGGGTCATTCCGCCCCCTCCGCATTCTCCGTTCCGAACAATTGACCCTGCATGTCGCACCCCAGCCACATGCGGTCACAGGCATCTTCCTTCAACAGACCTACTATGGCACCCGCTTTTCCCGGATTGACGTAGTTCCGTACATAATCGTTCTGTCTAAAAATCCCCTCGAAATGGCTCATGGCTTATTTCCCCGTTTGTTTCAAAAATTTCCTGCTGGCCTCGCTGATTTCCCAGATGCCCCTGGGACTGTCCTTTTTCATGCGGCCATCCTCGTTGACCATGGTGTTCCGGGCCCATTGGGCGGAGTTGCGCCAGCGAATGCTACGTCCATCGGTGTGAAGGCCATAGTCTTTTTCCTTGAGGATGGGTTTCATTTTTTTCGCCGACATGGTCCAGAACCTTCTGGGTCTTGGCTCGTCCGCCCAGCTCGACAAGGGCTTCCAGGATGGGACGGTAATAGGCGGTATGCGGAGTCACCTCCCCTTTTTTGGCTTTGCCGAAAAAACGCTTGCCCACGATTTCTTTGACGCTGTCGCTGGCAAGGACGCTGGCCTCCTCCAAGGCCCGCCATTCCGACTCCAAACCGGAGACTTTGCCCTGAAAGGTCTGTAATTTGCGCACAAAATCCAGCACCGCCTGCGCGGTCTCATAATCACCTTTTTTCATGGCCTCAGCCCCTTCGAGGTTCATGCGGACCACCTCGGAGACCAGAGCATCCTGCAGCAGACTCAACGAGGTGGAAATTTCATCGTGGTCTTCTTGGTTAGGCATGGGGGACTCCCTTCTCCTGATGTTCAATCGCGATCACAATCTCATTCGGGGGCAGCCTTTCCTTGATGTCCTCCAGGTAATCAGCCCCCATCTCCTTTTGCAACAAGCGAATCAAATCCTCAAAATCCTTTCGCACTCCCGAGGCCTCCACGATCTTGCGCAAGGTTCGATCTGCGAGGGTTCCGTGATTTTGCAGGTCATCCAGGAGGACTCTGACAAAATCCCCTCCCCATCCCCTGCTGATGGCCCCCGACAATGCGTTCCGCGCTCGGGTGATCAGCGAGGTCGCCCCGGGAAGCATCCCATGACGCCGAGCACTCAAATCATCCTGCAAGGCCTCATAGGTTTCCCAAAAACTCCCCGAAAACGCCTCGCATCGTTTGCTGTCGTATCCACAGCGGATCTGTTCCAGCGCCTCATGAAGGGGTAAATGTGTGATCTCCAGCACATCCCCCCCCGTTTTCTTATGCTGGAGCGCGAACAGCGTGGCTCCTTTTCTGGCGAATAACAATGTGCTTGCCGGGTTCTGGTGCATCGAGGTCTTTACCCGCCCAGGCAGCTTCCCAATTTTTTCCACCACTTCCGGATGCCTCGCACATATCTCCGCCCATTCACGCTTGGCGCGGGTCAGGAAACTTTCCTCTTCCAGGTCATCCGGATTCCGCTTGAGTTTCTCAAAAAGCCCCGCCGCCGACGGCTCCTCGCCCACATCGAAAATCCGCGCATCCTCCCCGATGGACGCATGAATCATGAACATCTTGTTCGTCGCGATCTGCCGGACGTTGTGCTGGTCCTGCCCCTGTTCCGTCGGAAAAAAATTGAACAGATACAAATCCTGGAACACTTTCGATCCAATCCGGTTGATGCGGCCCACCCTCTGTATGACCCTCGTCGGATTCCAGGGGATGTCGTAGTTGATCACCAGTCCCGCCCGGTTCAGGTTGAAACCCTCCGACATCTTGTCCGTGGCCAGCAGGATCTGAAACTGGTCCTGTTGCAACCCGGCATTGCAGGCCCCATCGAAATTCCTGCGGATCGTTTTTGCCCTTTCACGACTCAACGATCGCACCGTCATCACCTGGTTGGGAAAGGCCCGGTCCAGATAACTCCGAAGGTGCTCCACCGTGTCCCCGAACTCCGTGAACACAATCACCTTGCGGCGCGGCTCGGTGGGATCCTCCCCAATCGCGGGATGCGTTCCTGCCAAAACCTCCCGGATTTCCCCGATCAGCCTCTCCGCCTTGGGATCATTCGCGATCAGGTCCAGCCGCTCGACCTCCGCCTTCACACGTTCCAGCAGGCGGATGTCCTCCTGCACGTCACGGTTGAACCGTTCGCGCCCCGCATCGTCAAAGTCCTCCGTCACCCGGTACACTTGCAGATTGCGCCTCCGGGAGACGACCCCCTCGGGATCGTACAGCGCCTCGATCTCCCCGAGAAAACTCTCCACCTCCTCGTCCGAGGCATCCTCCATGTTCAGCAACTTTTCCATCAGATTGCGGTCCAGTACGATCACCCCCTTGCCCAATGGGGCCGGTACCGCCAGCCGCCGAACATTCCGATGTACCCTGAGGAGGTTGTCCAGCGTCTTGGCAAAGGCACCGAACGAACTCTCGAAACGCCTCACCAGCAACCGGCGGATGAATTTGTACATGTTCATCTGCTGCACGTTTACCGTGTCCCCTTCCTCTTCTTCTCCTTCCTCCTCCCCCGAGGCCATGTACGCCCCCGGCCGGTAGATCGCGCCGTGGAACTCACTGTTCTCCCCAAAATAATCCCGGATCACCCGGTCATAGAATTCACTCTGCTCCGGCGACAGCTCGTAAAACTGCTCCACAGGGTCGTGCATCGTCGGCAAGTGCCGCCCCACTTCCTCTGCATAGTCGGGATCCCCCCTCAAATCCAATCGGTTGCGCCGTATCATCACCGGCTCAACCACCAGCCGGATCTGCCCCGCCAGGGTCTTGCACAAGGCCTGCACCTCCCGCCGGATGAGGGAATAATTCCCCGGCGTCGCCTCCAGCGTGATTCCCAGCTTTCGCAGTCGGGACTCGACGTACCCGCCCCTTTCCGGTTTCCCCAGATGCTTGAGCACATAGTCGATGTCGCTGTAGCGCGCCTGGTATCCCCGGAACAACCCCTCCAGGTTCCCATCCGGTGTCAACAACGACTGACGCGCCGGCGAGAAAAGCTTTAACAGTGCCAGCATGTCGCTGGGCCGATTGCTATACGGCGTGGCCGTCATCAGCACCACCTGCTTCCCCCTGCAGATCTGTGACAGAAAATGATAGTCCTCACTGTCCTGGTTTCGGAAATAATGCGCTTCATCCACCACCACCACCTCGAAATCCCGCTGTCGGTTCACCAACTCCAGGACCTCCTCCAGTTTGCCACGCGACTCCGCCCGCCACTCGTGCAGCTTGAAATCCTCCAAATACCCGCACCAGCCTGTTCCCGTCATCTTATCCCCCACCAGCCCCGGCGGCGCGATCACCAGACCCCGCTTGCTGCTCAGCCTCCCCAACACACTCCCCACCACCGATTTCCCCAGCCCCACCACGTCGGCGATGATCACCCCCTGATAATCCCGCAAAATCGACAGCGCTTGGTTCACCGCGTCGATCTGGAAACCCATCGCCCGGTACTTCGGCTCCTGGTTCTCATCCAACGGCTCCCCCAGAATCCGCTCGATCGACGGCGTCTTGTCCACCAGCTCCCGGTGCTCCAGGTAACTCTTCAACACCAGCGCATACGCCTCGAACGGCGTCACCTCCGCCAGAATCGACTCATCCCCTCCCACCAACTCCAGGATCTTCCGTTTCGTCTCCGGATCATCCGTGAGCGGCACCGACGTCTTCCACAGCGCGTCAAAAAACGCCTTGGACTCCTCTCCGCCGAAATCCAGAAGCTGAACATTCAGCTCCATCTGTTCCCTAAGCCCCGGTCGCGTCATGTTGCTGCTGCCGGTGATCCAGCAGTACTTCCGGTCCAGCGCCTTCGCCAACCCCTCCCGCAGCGCGAAGTGATACAGCTTCGCATGGTTCGGCTCGCGCGTTTTGCGGATCTCCACCTGCCCCGATCTGACCAGATCAATGAACAGCCCCACCCGCTCGTAATAACTTTTGCTGTCGATCGCCCTTCCCCTCATCACCGAGCGAAGGCTTTCGATAAAATTCTTCCGCCTCTCCGCGTCCGTGGTTTCCGGCCCCTCATCCCCCGCGAACTCCACAATGCGCCCCGCCTGGTCCTCCGCCTCCAGCCCCACCAGAATCCGTAGCCTGAACTCCGGGTTCGCCTTCAGGCCGCTGTGCAGCGCCCCAATGCCCCAAAAATAGAAAAAGCCCACCAGCACCCGCATCTCCTCGCTCTCCGCGATCAGATGATCCAGCCGGGTCAGCAGACTCTGTTCCTCGTTCAGATTCGTGATCAGCATTCGTTTCCCTTTGCCGGATAATGTTGTGAGTGAAGTCGTTGCTCAAACATAGATTCCACAACCTTGGTGGATTTTTGTGTCAGAAGCAACTGGAGAATGGGCGGAAGCCACGCCGATTATCGTGGTGATACCGCTTGCCAGCGGCCGAAAACCGGGTAAAGTATTCCCAACTCCAAGCCTTACGGCTCTGGACATGGTTTCTGGCTCCGTGAACCGGTTAATCACGGAGCATTTATTTTGCCCAGATTCTCACCCCTCCTTCCGTGTAACGTTTGATATCGCTCCTGCCCGCACAATAGGCCGTGGAAAATTTCCAGGCCCCGTCCGGGCGACTTTCAAGCCAGATGACGTAGGAATCCTGTACGACCACATACAACCGTTGCGGACGGCGGTCGTTCTTGGAGGTCACCAGCCAGCACTCTGTTCCCTCCACGAGTCCCATCAGCACGGGTTTGATCCACAGCAATCGCTCCATCCGGTCCGGATCGGGTTTGTCTTTGGCCAGTTGGTGACGGCTCCGGTTGCTGGAGGTGAAAAAGGCATGCTCAAAACGATCCTGGAAAATGAATACACGCTGACCTTCCTCCATCATGAAGTCCCCCCGTGCCCCCTCCCCCTGAAAAAATTCCTCTTGGAAACGCCTTCTCGCTTCCGAAACCATTTCTTCCGGAGATTTGTTGCTGAAATCCAGTTTGAGCGCGTTGAGATCCATGCCCGGCTCACCGAAGTCGGATATGAAAGAGGTTCAGCTTTTCCTTGGCGGCACTGGGTGATTCCCGTGTGATCGGAGAGCCCCGGTGCTGCTCCAGGTATTTCAGAAAGTCTCTTTTCGGGGAGTCGGCGGGTAGGGAACCGCACCAGGCCGCCGCCACCGCACCCGTCAACAAATCCACCAGTTGGCCCAACGGGGTCCGGTGGGAGTCGATAACCGTCAAATCCCGTATCCAGGCTCTACCCATCAGTTTGTTTTCGAGCACTTTGCGGAGTTCCGTGAAGCGGCGGGCCTCCTTGTTCTGGATAAAATCAAGTAGGACCAGGTACTCATTTCCCTCCTCCATCCATGGATGCAGCATTTCATAATAGAATTTATAGAAGCCCAGTTCCCGATCCGCCCCGTGGAAACGGGTCAGATCCAGCTTGCGCTGGTCTACCACAATCGCCCGGAACTTCAGAGCCTCCTGACGGAAAAAGAAATCCACCAGACTTTCGTACGCCTCCAGTTTCTGTCGGCTCACTTTGCTCCACTTGACCTCGCCCCGCAGACCAACCGCATCGCACTTCTCCCGAAAGGCTTTGCTGATCGCAGCTTTTTGATCCCGGGGCATCCACAGGGACCCAATCGCCATATGGCTGTTTTGCAGCCCCCCGTCATGCCGGCTTTCATCACAATACACCACTTCACTCATGCTTTATCCTCCTGAAACACCTTACCCATCCGCCAGTTGATTTCCAGATTGTGAATCACGTTCGCAAAGGCATGGACCGTGTACAGAACATCCTCCGGTTTCCATCCCCACTTGTCACCAGCCACCCACACACCCCCCCCCTTCCCGCACAGCACTTCGGCCAGGGGAATGGGGAGTTTCAAAGGGCAGGTAGGTTTTGGCATGGCTTATGAGTTATGTACCACGGTTGGCCGCGAATTGATTCGTATCGAAATCAATCCCAGCCCGGTAGGCTCGGCGGCAGTTTGGCCTGGGCTTTGCGGACGGGTTTCTTCTCCGTCGCTGTCTTCTTTGCTGCTTTCCCCCTCGACGGCTTCGCCGCCGCTGCTGTCGCTTCCTCCACCATCGCTATCTCCTCCTCCGTCAGCCCGTACAGCTTGTAGACCATCTGGTCGATCTCGGCTTCGAGGGCACTGGTGTCTGCGGAGGGGTTGGTTTTTTTGGCGGTGAGAATACGGTCGACGATCAGTTCTAACTGCTTCTCCTGCGCAGGTAATGCAGAGGGGATGGGAATTTGATCAACAAATTGAGTAAAAAACCGCAACCGCCCGCCATTATCGGCATCACCTAATGGAGTGAATTTGTGTTTGGCGTAAAACCATAGGATTTTTGAATTTAGAATCGCAATCAACGTACGATTACTACGCGGTATTATGTAGGTTGTGTTCGTCGTATAGAAGCCAGAAAAATCTAATGTGAACCTCGATTCTTTTGCGATGTCTGGAAACACAATCTTCGGCTTATCAAAAACATCATAATAAGCACATGCGCGCAATTCCCACCATTTTTCGCCTTTGTCCTGACGTTTGCGCAATTGCATTTCCCATTGCTTGAGATGAGCCATGATGGCGGGATAGCGCTTCATGTCGGTCCCGATTTTCGTCAGTATCAACCATCGCCCCTTATCGCGGATATGCCATTTCCGCACATCATCTCCCTTGGCGAGTGGTTTGATAATCTCATCACTTTTTGAATCAGCCTTGATCAATGCCGCACGGACTCCGTCATCCAGAATAAAGGCCTCGTTAAAGCCGGTTTTGATCCCATAGTATATTTCCCCCTTCAGGTACTCACCGAGCGGAGTTCCTGCCTGGCGCATTTTTTCGAGAACAACGGCGGCTGCCATGCCGCTGAGTGACCAGCCAGTCTCAGGAAGATCGGCAGGTGTCATTTGGCGACCACTCTCAGAAATGACCTCCCGTAGCACCGGAATGTGCGCCGCGTCTTTGATGGTGGCGGCCATGAACGAAAGCCTCTTTTCCTTAACGAATTGTACGATAACTGGATCGGTTCCCGCCTCAAAGACGGGCAGTTCGCCGAAGTCGATCAATTTCGACAAGAAGTAATATTGTGTTAAAAGCTGACGAAGTGGTTTGCCGTATCCCGAGCGTAGAAATTTATTCGAGGTGATATAGCAGAGGTTTCCGGCATCGTTTATCAACGCCCCACCTCGCTCATAGAAAAGACAATAAATATCGGCGGTCTTTGAAAAAGTCCTATATTCCTCTTTTGAAAGTGCTGTTTTGACTCTGTTCGGCATCTTCTGAATCTGCACATACGGCGGGTTCCCGATCACCACATCGAAGCCGTCGGTGACGTTGAACATCCATTCGGGGTCGGAGAATGTGGCGCTGGCGTTCTGGTCGTAGGGATCCCAGGAGGCGAGCATCTCAGCGATCTCATCGACGACGGTGCTGGGGAGGCTGGATTTCTGCTCCTCTTTGGCGATCTCGGCGTCGATCTTTTTCCGCGCTGCGGCGTTTTCGTCGATTTTCAGCTCCTCCGCGGACCCTTTCTCCGCGAAATCATCAAAGAGAGCCGTCTGTTCCGCCTTGGGCGCGAGCCGCACCCATTTCGGTTCCGCCACCCTCTCCCGCTGCTTTCTCAAAAGTTCCAGTTTGTTCCGGTCCGTTCCGGCATCCCGTTTCACCGTCTTCTTGATCCGGTCCCGCAGGGCGCGGTCCTCTCTGCGCAGCTCCTTCTTTTCCCGGAAACTCCGCGCGGAGAAGTGCCGTTTCCGCACCTCGAACAGCTCATTTTTCAATTCGGCGATCTCACCGGTGCAGAGATCCAGCACGTCCTTGCCCTCCCTGGGCAGCCCGATCAGCGAGTCGGCGGCCACGAACTTGGTTTCGAGGTTCGGCAGGGTGTGGATGCCGTAGTTTTTCGCCGCATCGCCCGTGGGTTTCTGCTCGCAGACAAGGGAGATGAAAAAACGTAATTTTGAGATCTGCACCGCGATGCACTGGATGTCACCGCCGTAGATGCAGTTCTGGATCAGCTCCAGCTTGAGGTCGTACACGCTGTCCGTCTCGGGAATGCGCCGCAGCACCCGCAGCAACTCCACCATGCGCAGCAATATGCCCATGGGGAAGGCCCCGGAGCCACACGCGGGGTCGAGAATCTTCGCCTTCACCAGTGCCGCGTCCATCGCCGCGCAGAGGGCCGCGTCCGTCGGGCGCTTCCCTTCGCGAAACAACCTCCGGATCTCCTCCTCGTGTTCCTCTCCGCATTTGGTGCAAAGATGGGCGACGAGGCTCTCGTCCACCATATAGTTGACGATTTCGCGGGGCGTGTAGAATGATCCCGTGGCCTTGCGGGCCTGGGTGTTGGTTTCCGGATTGTAGGCGGCCAGCAGGTTCTCGAACACCTTGCCCAGCATCTCCGGGTCCAGCGCCACCTCCTCGTCGCCGGGCGAGTTCTCCTCCACCGTGAAATGGTACTGGCTGAGCAGCGGGATCAGTCCCTTGTCATCGAAAAACAGCGCGTTCGGCACCCGCGCCTGCTTTCCCTTGCGGCGGGAAAAGCCGTCGTAATACAGATTATCCCGGTCCAGACACTCAAACAATCCCCCGTTCATGAACGGGATGCTTTGGAACAGCTTCACCACCTCTTCCTCACCGACCGCGAACTCCGCCGCGTAGCGGTAGAAGATTTTGACGCCGAAGTGCTCCTCGTTCTCCTGGCGGCTCCCTTCGATCGCGAAGGCCCGCTCTGAAATCTCCGTGTTCAGCGTCGCAAAAAACAAATTCTGCAGGATGGCCCGGTAGTAGCTCTCCCCTTTGCCGGGATCGAAGTCCCGGAGAATCTTCCCCAGCGCCGCCGGCTCGAACAGTTCTCCCGGCACCAGATGTTTCTGTTTCAGGAACCACACGAACATCAGCCGGGTGATCAGCCGGATGATCTGCTCGGACTTCACCTCCCCCGCCTCCTTGTCCTTCACCAGGTCGTTGGGAAAAACCACGTCCCCGTCGTCCATGGCCCGCTGGTACCAGCCAAAGAGTCGGGTGTAGAACTCCTTGGTCAGTTTTTCAACCGAGAACGCCTCTTTCAGCTTGGCGAAGCTGCACCAGTCCAGCGCCGCCCGGTCGCGGAAGGTTTTGTTCGGCTTTTCCGCTTCGACATAAAAACTCAGCCGCTTCGCACTGCTCCACTTCAACTTCGTTCCTTCCGCCTCCCCATAGACCAGGCTCAGCCGGAAATTGCCCGTGTCGTCGTAAAATGCGAACAGCCCCTGCGACAGCAGTCCCTCCACCCCCGGAGCGGCTGTGGCCATCGCCTCGTCCAACACCTGCTTGGCGAACCTGAACTGCCGGATCCGGCTGCTGCGCTCCGTCAATACCTCCCCCTCCCCCAGTTTCACACACACCACCACTAGCGGCCGGTTCTCGCCACTCCCACCAGGCAGCCGCTTCACCACCCCCACTTGCCGCGCCGTCTCCCACGCAAAATCCCCTTGCCCCTTCAACTCCACCTCTCGTTGCGACAGCTCCCCTGCAAATTGCTCATTCACAAAGTTCAGGAACTTTTCCTCCCCAAACCCCTGGATCAGATCATTCACCATGGTTTGCCTCCTTCGGATTCAAGCGGGAAGTGTGAGTACGGCACCCCCGGTGCTCGAAACCCCTTTCCCTCAGGAATATCCACGTTCGGCATAATGTCTGTTGTGTCGTGAGCCCGCATGTTTCACCCCGTTCAACTTTTATGGAGGTCCAGCATTCCTGCCGACAAGAATCATCCATGTCAAGCTCCTCCTCGTTCGCATCACCCCCCGCTTCGCACTCCCCGGCGGCTCCATCGTCACCCGCCTCCAAACCACCCGCGACTGGACCCTCATCCAATCCAACCAAAACCAAGGCTGGGTCCCCACAAAAGCCCTTCTTCCGCTCTGATTCCGCATACAAAAGTCCCAGAGGACGCGGGCCCGGACAGACACGAACGGGAACGCCCCCCCACCATCGGGTAGCCCGTGTTGCACTCGCTTGCAGCCTGTAAACCCCACGCAGGCTACGCCCACAACCAAAAGGAAGAGGCAAGGGACGGGGTGGTGTGAGGTTAGAGGATGCCCCATCAGCCGTGGGGTTGGAATGAATCGGGCGTTTCTGCGACATTCTCTTTGGCTGCACGTCATTGCGCGAAACATTCGAAATACCTCAGCGGTAATCTTAGGTTTCTCGTAAGACCTTTGGCTCAAAGATCTTGCCACATCTGCATCCTTCCCATCCCCGACGTTAGAATCTTTCGGAAGGTAGATGAAACACAAAAGCGTGTATACGAGAGACGAACCGACCCCCGGGGATCCTTCCGCACAGCGGCTTATGCCGCTGTGCGGGGATGGGGACTCAGGCACACTGCCGATCTTCCTCCCGGTTCCGTGCGGCAGGAAGAGGAACAGGCTGGACCCTCGTGGCCTTCACCCGCAGGGCACTGTGTTTCTTGCCTTCTTTGTCCTCCCAGCTCTCGTACTGCAGGGACCCGAACACCATCAACCCATCTCCTTTCTTGAGGTGGTCGCGGGCATATTCCGCCTGCTGGTTCCAGAGGACCACTTCCACGAAGTGCATGCGGTTTTCCCAGTCGCCGTTTTCTTTCCGGTAACTCTCCAGCACGCCCATGCCGAGCTCCGCCACGAGGCTGCCCGTCTTCACTTTTTTCACCCGGGGCTCGATCGTGACTTTGCCGAGGATCTGCACGTTATTCATTGTCATCATGGCTTTTTCTCCGGTGCCGTCCCCGGACCATCCAGGGCGCTCGCACAACCCTTTGAAGCCTGGGCCTTCCGCTTTTTCCACGAAGGGGCTCGAAAAAAATGGGTCCCGGGCTGGGTGGCCTTTTGGATTGCCATTCCACGCCGAAAAGGGCAGGAAAAAAAAATGCACGCCTTCCCCCCTATCCGCGCAGGTCTCCCCCAGGGCCGGGTCTTCCATCCGCTCCGGAGCTGCGTGCGGCTTCTGGCGTCGACAACGTTCCCGACGGGTCTGCCCTCCGCCAGTCTTGGGCGGTCCTCTTTGTCCTTCCGGTGCGGGCGCGCAATCCCCCCCACATCCCGAAACGCCTGCCCCCACGGGCATCCGCCTCCGCGTCCGGCCATGTCCCCCGTCCCCGGAATGCCATGACCGACAGCCTCAACGCGCGCCTGATCGACAGTTATGCCTCGCAACCTGGCGTCCTCCCGCCGGAGATCCGAGCCCGGCTGCGGCGCCTCTGGGGAGACCACGAGATCCTTCTATATGCACTGGCCGACCTGGACGAATCGATGCGCCTCTCGGAGACGTGGGTGGTGCTCGGCGAACAGGAACTTGTTCTCCTCCGCCCCAACGACATCCTGCTGCGGGTACCCCGCGCCGACCTCGCCCCCATCCGCGAACGCGCGGGCCTGACCACCACCCACTGGTCCCTCCTCTCCAAAAGCCACGCCGACACCCTCCTCGCGGAAATCCGCTTCAGCCGTCGTCAGCGCCGTGCCATGGAGAACATTCGCATCTGGATGGAGGCCGATCCGCGTCCCAACGGAAAACCCAACGCGGACCGGGCCTATTCGGAGGCCGTCGCCGAACCCATCCGCGATGCGCAGGCGGCCGTGCGCGGCTCGCAGATCGCCGTCATCTGGCGCCTGCTGCGCTACCTCCTGCCTTACAAAGCGGATCTGGCCATCGGAGGCCTCGCCGCCTTTTTCCTGACCGCCCTCTCCCTGGTGCCCCCCCGCGTATCCGGGCTCCTGATTGACGGATTGGGGTCCTCCGACCCGCAGAAACTCTGGGGCCTCGTGGGCCTCCTGGGCCTGACCTACCTCCTGCGGGTCCTTTTCATCTGGATCCGCCTGCGCCGGATGGCCTACATGGGAGAGCGGGTTGCCCACGACATCCGCAGCCAGGTCTACGCCCACCTCCAGACCCTCAGCCTCCGCTTCTTCACGCGCAAACAGACCGGATCCATCATCAGCCGCTGCTCCTCGGACACGGACCGGCTCTGGGATTTCATCGCCTTCGGCGTCATCGAGGTCGCCCTCTCTGTCCTGATGTTGGCCGGTCTAGGGGTGGTCCTGCTGTTCCTCGACTGGCGCTTGGGGCTCCTCCTCACCCTCCCCGTACCGCTCATCCTCCTCGCCTTCGTCCGCCACGGACGCGGCATGCAACACATTTTTCTCAAGGCGTGGCGCAAGTGGTCAGACCTGACCTCCGTCCTCTCCGGCACCATCCCAGGCATCCGCGTGGTCAAGGCCTTCCACCAGGAGAAGCGCGAAGCCGCCCGCTTCGCCCGCCAGAACGATGAATGCCTTGAGTCCTTCACCCAGGTCCATGCGGTCTGGACCCGCTTCTGGCCCACCCTTACCTTCACCTTCCACGCCATCACGCTCGGCGTGTATGCCCTGGCGCTACCTCGCCTCACCGGCGACCAGCCCCCCGCCCTCAGCCCGGGCACCTTCGTCACCTTCCTCCTCTATGCGGGCATGTTCATGCAGCCCCTCGAAACCATCGGCCAAATGACCCGCATGATGAACCGGGCCGTCAGCTCCGCCCACCGCATCTTCGAGATCCTCGACACCGAACCCCACATCGCCGAGGACGCCGGCGGGGCCGTCCTTTCCCCTCTCCAGGGCCACATCCGCCTCGAAAACGTCGGCTTCTCCTACGACGGCGTCCGCCAGGTCCTCCGCGACATCACGATGGAAATCCGCCCCGGGGAAATGATCGGCCTGGTCGGCCCTTCCGGCGCAGGAAAAAGCACGCTTATCAACCTCCTCGTCCGCTTCTACGACCCGGTCGCAGGCAGGATCCTCGTCGACGGACAGGACCTTCGCGCCCTCGACATTGGCTCCTACCGCCGTCAAGTCGGCATGGTCCTCCAGGACCCCTACCTCTTCCACGGCACGCTCCTGGAGAACATCGCCTACGGAAAAGAGGACGCCAGCCACGAGGACATCCTCGCGGCCGCGCGCGCCGCCCATGCGCACGAGTTCATCTGTGGTTTCCCCCAGGGCTACGAGACCTTGGTGGGCGAACGTGGCCAAACCCTCTCCGGGGGAGAACGCCAACGCATCTCCATCGCCCGCGCCATTCTCCACAACCCCAGGGTCCTCATCCTCGACGAGGCCACCTCGAACGTCGACACCGAAACCGAACGCAAGATCCAGAACGCCCTCGACCGCCTCGTCGAGGGCCGCACCGTCATCGCCATCGCCCACCGGCTTTCCACCCTCCAACGGGCCGACCGCCTCATCGTCCTGAAAGACGGGCGCATCGCGGAGACAGGCACCCACGCCGAGCTCCTCGCCATCGAGGGAGGAGTCTTCCGCGGGCTCTACGACATGCAGCAGGAACTCCACCAACGCTTCGCCATCGGATGAACCCACCCCGACTCTTCCGCGCCCCCGACGGTTCGCTCCGTCTCGACAGCCCCGACGGCCCCGTTCCCGTGCGGATTGCCCGTTGTTTTCCCTGGGCCGAACCCGGACGATACCTTTCCCTCCGTGACGAAAAGGGAACCGAACGCGCCTTCGTGGGCGACCCCGAGGAACTCGACCCCGAATCCGCCACCCTCCTGCACGCCGAACTGCGGGAAACCGGCCAGACCTTTGAAATCACCGCCATCCTCGAGTGCCGCAAGGAGATCGAACTCCGCTGCTGGGAGGTCGAAACCCGGCAAGGCCGGCGCCGCTTCCAAACCGAACTCGACGAATGGCCCCTCCGCCTCCCCGGCGGCCGCATCCTCCTTCAGGATCTCGCCGGAGACCTCTACACCCTCGACGATCCCGCCAGCCTCGATCCCCGCTCCAGCTCCCTCCTCTGGCCTCTGCTCGACTGACAAAATTTGATTGCCCCTTTCCGCGATTCGGATAGGCTGTGCGTACATACATCCTATGGACACCTCCCCCCCCTCCTCCGTCGCGGAAACGGTATGGCCTTGGAAACATTCTGTCCCGAGCCGTCGACGGCCCGGAACCCTCCGCATCCTCCTCCAAGCCGCCCTCCCCCTCTCCATCTCCCTTTATTTCCACCTGGCCCCCCCCTTTGCGCACGCACGCGCCGCCTCCTACGTCATCGGGTCCATGGGGCTCACCCTGCTCCTCCTGGGCCTTTTCCTTCCCCAGGTCTTCACCCGGGTTGAACACGCGCTCCTCGCTCTCGTAGGCTGGATCGGCGTGGCCCTCTCCTGGATCGCCCTCGCCCCGCTTTTCTATACCTTCTTCTCCCTCTCGCACCTTTTTCTGGCCCTCCGAGGGCGCGACCCCCTCCAGCGCAGGCCCGATCCCACCGCCACAAGCTACTGGACCCCACGCCCCCCCATCGCCAATCCCTCCGAACACCTGCGGAGGCAATTCTGATGAACATTCTGGGTATCAGCGCCTTCTACCATGACTCCGCCGCATGCCTCCTCCGTGACGGCGAAATCGTCGCCGCCGCCCAGGAGGAACGTTTCACCCGGAAGAAACACGACGACCGTTTCCCCTCCAACGCCGTTCGCTACTGCCTCGCCGAGGCAGGCCTCTCCGGCAACGACCTCCATGGCGTCGCCTTCTACGACAAACCCATCACCAAGTTCACCCGCATCCTGGAAAGCTTCATGGCCGTCGCCCCCCGCGGCGTCAAGCCCTTCATGGCGGCCCTCCCCCTCTGGATCCGGAAAAAACTCCACACCCCCCTCGAAATCGAAACCTCCCTGGCCGCCTGTGGCGTCGCCATGCCTGCCCATCTCTACTTCCCCGAACACCACCAGTCCCACGCCGCCTCCGCCTTCTACCCCAGCCCCTTCGAGAACGCCGCCGTGCTCACGGTGGACGGAGTAGGCGAATGGGCCACCACCACGATTGGACATGGCCGCGGCCGCGAACTCACCCTCCTCAAAGAACTCCGCTTCCCCCATTCCCTCGGCCTCCTCTACTCCGCCTTCACCCACTTCACCGGCTTCCGGGTCAACTCCGGCGAATACAAGCTCATGGGCCTGGCGCCCTATGGCAACCCCACCTATGTCCAGGCCATTTACGACCACCTCCTCGACCTCAAGGACGACGGCTCCTTCCGCCTCAACATGGACTACTTCGGCTACCTCACCGATGTCCGCATGACCAACGACCGCTTCGCCCGACTCTTCGGCGGACCCGCACGCCCCCCGGAATCCGACATCACCCGACGCGAAATGGACCTCGCCCGCTCCATCCAGGCCGTCACCGAGGACATCGTCCTCAAACTCGCCCGCCACGCCCGCGAACTCACCGGCGAAAAACACCTCTGCCTCGCCGGCGGCGTCGCCCTCAACTGCGTCGCCAATGGCCGCCTCCTCGCCGAGGGCATTTTCGAGGACATCTGGATCCAGCCCGCGGCCGGCGACGCCGGCGGGGCACTCGGTGCGGCACTGATGGCCTGGCACATGGGCGAGCAGCAACCACGACACACCACTCCCGGTCAGGACTCGATGAAAGGCTCCTACCTCGGCCCCGCCTTCTCAGACGAGGAGATTGGCGAATGGCTCCAGGCAAGGGGCTATCCCGCCCACTCCTGCTCCGACGAGCAATGGCCCACCGCGGTCGCCCGCCTCCTCGCCGACCAAAAGGTCGTCGGCCTCGTCAACGGCCGCATGGAGTTCGGCCCCCGCGCTCTTGGCGGCCGCAGCATCCTCGGCGACGCACGCTCCCCCAGCATGCAGTCGGTGATGAACCTCAAAATCAAACACCGCGAATCCTTCCGCCCTTTCGCCCCCAGCTGCCCTGTGGAGAACGTATCCGACTTTTTCGACCTCGACCGACCCTCCCCCTACATGCTCCTTGTCCGCCCCGTCCGCGCCGACCGTCTCCTTCCCGTCCAGGCTCCCGACACCACGGACATGCGGCAGATCATCAATCAGGCCCGCTCCGACATCCCGGCCGTCACCCACGTCGACAACTCCGCCCGCATCCAAACCGTCCACCCCCGCGACAATCCCCGTTTCCACCGCCTCCTTCAGGCCTTCGGCGACCTGACCGGCAGCCCCATCCTCATCAACACCAGCTTCAACGTGCGCGGCGAACCCATCGTGTGCACCCCCGAGGACGCCTACCGTTGCTTCATGCGCACCGAAATGGACGCGCTCGTCCTCGGGTCCTGGATCCTGCACAAGCCCGAACAGCCCCCCCTGCCCGACTCCGACGACTGGAAAACAACATTCACCCTCGACTAATCCCCTGAATCCCAACCCTCCGCCCCTCTCCATGCGCATCTTCAAACACCTCGGCCGCCTCTTCAAGGAAATCGGAGCCTACGCCCTCGAACAGAAGGCCTGGTGGCTCATCCCCCTCGTCGTCCTCCTCGTCATCCTCTCCGTCCTTATCCTTCTCGGACAGGCCGTCTCCCTGCCTTTCATTTACACCCTCTTCTAAGAGATGCCCTTTTCCTGGACCCTCTTCTCCGTCCGCGGAGTGCCCATCCGCCTCCACGCCACCGCGCTTTTCATGTTGCCCATGTTCCAGCGCTACACCGGGAACCTCCTTCTCACTCTCCTTTGCATCGCCCTGCTTCTGGGCAGCATCGCCCTCCACGAACTGGGACACACCCTCGTCGCCCAGCGCTACGGCATCCCGGTCCTCGACATCATGCTCACCCCCATCGGCGGGGTGGCGCGTTGTGCCGCCATGCCCGAAAACCCACACCACGAGACCCGCATTGCCGTGGCGGGCCCCGCCGTCAGCCTCCTCCTCGCCATCGTCTTCCGGCTCCTTGTCGAGCTCTTCCTGCTCGCAGGCCTCCGCCCCCTCGCCCTCCTTTGCCTCGTCGCCGCCTCCATGAACACGATGCTCCTCCTCTTCAACCTCCTCCCGAGTTTTCCGATGGACGGCGGCCGGGTCCTCCGCGCCTCCCTCGTCCCCTCCAAGGGTTTCCTCGAGGCCACCCGCATCGCCGCCCAGCTCGGCAAATACATCTCCACAGCCTTCTTTCTGCTCGGCCTCCTCACCGCCAACTTCGGGCTCGCCATCATCGGCATCTTCATCTTCCTCTCCGCGGGCACCGAATACAGGATGGCCCTCCTCAAGACCTTCCGTGACCCCGCCTCTTCCTTCTCCGGAGCCTTCCAGGCTGGCCCCCCTCCCTATGCCCAATCCTCTCCACCACGCGCGGGCCTGCTTGCCGACATCCTCCAGGCGTTCCGCGACCTTCGCGAGGAAATCAGGAGCATCTGGCGGACCTGAATCCGCGGATCCAGCGCCCTTTCTACGGGTCCAACCTGCACCCGTGCCCCGGCCATTCCGAATCTCCGCAGAACCCAAGGCAGGCGACCCGACCCGAAGTAAAGGATTGGTTTCCTCTCCCGCTGTGCTAACCCACCGACATGCGTGATGCTCCCCCATCCACTTCCCCCGTCTGGTGTGTGGACGGCAATGAAGCGGCGGCCGACGTGGCTTTCCGCCTCTCCGAACTCTGCGCCCTCTACCCCATCACCCCCTCCTCCCCCATGGGCGAGGCCGCGGATGCATGGTCCGCCGCCGGACGCCGCAACCTCTGGGGAGCCATTCCCCGCGTGATCGAAATGCAAAGCGAAGCCGGAGCCGCTGGCGCCCTCCATGGGGCGCTCCAGGGCGGCACCCTCGCCTGCTCCTTCACCTCCTCCCAGGGCCTGCTCCTCATGCTGCCCGTCCTCTACAAACTGGTCGGGGGCCTCCTCCCCTGCGTGCTCCATGTCGCCGCACGCGCCATCGCCACCCAGGCCCTCTCCATCTTCGGCGACCACTCCGACGTCATGGCCGCCCGCCCCACCGGGGCCGCCCTCCTCTCCTCCGGCTCCCCACAGGAAGCGCACGACTTCGCGGCCGTCGCACACGCCGCCACCCTCGCCTCACGCATCCCTTTCCTGCATTTCTTCGACGGCTTCCGCAGCTCCCACGAACTCCGCCCCCTCTCCCGCCTCTCCGACGACATCCTCCTCGCCCTCCTCCACGAGCCAGACCTCGCCGCACACCGCTCGCGCGCCCTCTCCCCCGAACACCCCGTCCTCCGCGGCACCTCCCAAAACCCCGACGTCTTCTTCCAGGGCCGCGAAGCCTCCAACCCTTTCCACAACGACTTACCCTCCCACCTTCAGGCCGCCTTCGACACCTTGTTCACCCACACAGGCCGCCGTTACTCGCTGATCGACTACGAAGGCGCGCCCGATGCCCGCGAGGTGATCGTCCTCATGGGCTCCGCCGCCGAAACCGCGGCGGAAACCGCCCTCGCCCTCGCCCGCCAGGGCCGACGAACCGGAGTCCTCCGCGTCCGCCTCTATCGCCCCTGGCCCGCCCAAGCACTGCTCGACGCGCTCCCCCCCACGGTGCAGCGCATCGCCGTCCTCGACCGCACAAAGGAGCCCGGCTCCTTCGGCGAACCTCTTTTTCTCGACGTCGCCGCGACCCTCGCCTCCGCCTCCCACCCCGCCCGCGTTTCCGGCGGACGCTACGGCCTGGGCTCCAAGGAATTCACCCCCGCCATGGCCAAGGCCGTCTTCGACGCCCTCCGCGACGACTCCCTCCCTTCCCGTTTCACCCTCGGCATCCACGACGATGTCACCCACCTCAGTCTCCCCTGGGACCCCTCCTGGCACCTGGAGGACCCCGCCTCCACCCGGGCACTCTTCTTCGGCCTCGGCGCCGACGGAACCGTGGGCGCCAACCGAAACACCGTCCGCATCCTCGGGTCAATCCCCGGCCTCCATGCCCAAGGATACTTCGTCTTCGACTCCAACAAATCCGGCTCCCGGACCGTATCCCATCTCCGCTTCGGTCCCCATCCCCTGCGCGCGCCCTACCTTATCCAATCCGCATCCTTCATCGCCTGCCACTCCTTCGCTTTCCTCCAACATCTCGACATCCTCGAACACGCCGCCCCCGGCGCCACCCTCCTCCTGAATGCCCCCCACCCCCCCGGGCGCCTCCTCTCCCGACTCCCCCTCGAACGCGTGGAGGACATCCACCGCCTCCGTCTGCGCGTCTTTGTCATCGACGCCCGCCGCGTTGCCCGCGATGCCGGCCTCGGGCCCCACATCAACACGATCATGCAGGCCTGTTTCTTCGCCCTCAGCGAAGTCCTGCCAAGGGAACAAGCCCTCGATGCCATCCGCAACTCGATCCGAACCTCCTACCACAAAAAAGGACCCGAGGTCGTCGCCCGCAACCTCGCCGCAGTCGATACCGCCCTCCAGCACCTCCACGAAGTCCCCTTGGGCGAGGAGTATCCTGTCACCGCTCCCTGCCCCCCCTGCGTCCCACCCGACGCTCCCCCCTTTGTCCAACACGTCACCGCCCACCTCTTATCCGGCCGTGGTGACGCCCTTCCGGTCAGCGCCATTCCGCCGGACGGCACCTGGCCCGTCGGCACCGCGCCCTACAACAAACGCGACCTCTCCCCCATCGCCCCCGTCTGGGATCCCGAGCTCTGCATCCAATGCGGCAACTGCGTGGCCATCTGCCCCCACGGCGTCATCCGCGTCAAGCAGGCCGCCTCCGAGGACCTCCTGCATGCCCCCCCGGGCTTCCCGGCCCCGCCCCTCCGCGGCGGCACCGAAAACCGCCACTACCTCCTCCAACTCCACCTTCCTGAATGCACCGGCTGCGGCCTCTGCGTCCAAGCCTGCCCCGCAAAAAGCAAGACCCGAGCTGACCTCAAGGCCCTCCACCCCCAGGAAAAGGAACCCCTCCTCGACCGCGCCGCCGTCCACCTTGACTTCTTCAACCGCGTCCCGGAACGCCACGAACAAACCCAACACAACACCCTGCGGGGAGTCCAATTCCTCCCTCACCGCTTCGAATTCCCAGGGGCCTGCGCGGGATGTGGCGAAACCGCCGTCCTCCAACTCGCCGCGCAGCTCTTCGGCGACCGCATGCTCGTCGCCAACGCCACCGGTTGCTCCTCCATCTACGGCGGCAACCTCCCCACCACCCCCTGGACCACCGATGCCAACGGCCGTGGCCCCGCCTGGGCCAACTCCCTTTTCGAGGATAACGCCGAATTCGGCCTTGGCCTCCGCCTCGCCGCCGACTTCCACCACGCCCAAGCCACCCGCCTGCTGGCCTCCTTCCGTCCCCTCGATCCCCCACTCATAGAAGATCTCCTGCACGCGCCCCAGGACACCCCTTCCGAAATCGAAGCGCAACGGGTTCGCATCGACCGCCTCCGCGCCCTCCTCCTCGCCGACGCCTCCCCCAAAGCCCGGCAACTTCTCGCCTGCGCCGAACACCTCCTGCAACGCAGTGTCTGGATCGTCGGCGGGGATGGATGGGCCTGCGACATCGGCTTTGGCGGCCTCGACCACGTCCTTTCCAGCGGCAGCAACGTCAACATCCTCGTCCTGGACACCGAAGTCTACTCGAACACCGGCGGCCAAGCCTCGAAATCCACCCCCCTCGGCGCCATCGCCAAATTTGCGGCTTCCGGCAAAGCCACCCCCAAATCCGACCTCGCACTCCATGCCATCCTCAAAGGCGGCGTCTATGTTGCCACCATTGCCCTCGGCGCCAAAATGCCCCAGGCCCTGCGGGCCCTGAAAGAGGCCGAAGCGTGGAAAGGCCCCTCCCTCGTCATCAGCTACAGCCCCTGCATTGCGCATGGCTACCCCATGGCTCAATCCCTTACCCAGCAGTCCCGCGCCGTCGATTCGGGCCACTGGCCCCTCTTCCGCTACCACCCCGCCCTCAAGGCCCAAGGCAAAACCGCCCTTCTTTTCGACAGCCCGGTCGAGCCCTCCATCCCACTCCGGGAATACCTCCACGCCGAACTCCGCTACAAACTCCTCGACCTCACGCACCCCGATCGCGCTTCCGACCATCTACGCCAGGCCGAATCCCTCATCCGCGAGCGCCTCCGCATCCTGCAATCCCTTGCCTGACAGCCTTGCACACCCAGAAACGTGGATAGGAGGGAAGCAGATGGGGCAATCGGATTTCCGCAGAGGTGCCTGATCCCACTCCGTGACCAGAACCTCTGGTATGAAAGCCACGGGCTAGGCATGGAGGAGACCACGGGCCACTTCCGACCGCGTGCGCCCCCCCATCAACCTCTCCACCAACGCCAGCGCAAAATCTATCGCCGTGCCCGGCCCCCGACTTGTGAGCAAATCCCCATCCGCCACCACCCGATCCGGCCGATGTTCCCCTCCTGAGATTGAGCCCTCCACTCCCGGATAACAGGTGTATCGGCGCCCCTCCAGCAGACCATGGGCGTCCAGCACCAGGGGCGCCGCACAGATCGCCGCCACGACTCTCCCAGGCTGCGCGCCGTACCACAACAACAAATCCCTCACCCTCGCGTCCCCCCGCAACGCCTCCGTCCCTCGCATGCCCCCGGGCAACACGATCGCATCGTACTCCTTCGCGTCCTCCACATCGTCCAACGCCAGGTCAGGCTCCACCTTCACCCCGCGCGATCCGCTCACGACTCCGGCCTCCAAGCCCGCCACCCTCACCCGGATCCCTCCTCTCCTCAGCACATCCACCATCGTCACCGCCTCCATCTCCTCGAATCCAGGCGCCAACAACACGAGGGCCGATTTCATTCCACACCTCCCCGATTCCCCGGCCCGGACTCCAAGCGGGAAAGGGCACGCTCCCTTTCCTGTGCACCCATGCGCGCCCCCCCCTCCTCCAATCCGGCCAACACAACCGCCAGCGTGTGCAGCTCCGAAAACCATACCCCCTCGCACGGGTTCGGCATCGGCGCCAACCGCCCCCCTGCCACACTCACCACCGGCACAACCCTCCCCACCCCAAGCCATGCCCCCACGGCCTCCGCACGTTCCCGCAAGGCGGAAAGCGTGTACCTCCCATACCCCCGGCCATCGTCCAGCAATCGGCCCTCCTCGACGGAAATCCGCCCCGGCCAATTGATGCTCTCCACCGCATAGACCCCCGACTCACCCACCACGACATGGTCCACCTCCCCGCCCTCCGGCAGCACCACCCCGTGGAAACTCCTCCACGGTCCGGGAAGCCCCTCCAACACACCCCCCGTTCTGACCTCCCCCTCCCACCCCTGCCGATGCCTCTCCAGAACCCTCTCCGCCCTCACCCACACCCACACCAATACGATCCCCATCCCCACCAGCGCCAGCGCCGCCGCTCCCTCCCTCAGCCATTCCGGATGCAGTGCCGAGCCCAGCAGAAACCCCAAAACAAACACCACCCCCCAAAACGGGGCCATCGCACGCCACAACCCCCGCATCGTCACAGACTCCCCAGGGGGCTTGCGCATCATCACTCTCTCTTTCATCCCTCCTTTCTAGCAAGTCTCCCCGTGCTTGTAAATCCTGCGCCGGACGCTAAACCTCCCCCATGCACGGCCGCGAAACTTCCGCACACCTCCTCTCCAGCCTCCTCGCTGTCCTCGCCGATTCCCTCGCCATCATCGCGGGACTCTGGTTCGCTGTCTATCTCCGCTTCCACACCGACTGGTTCCCCGTCGACCCTTCCAAAGGCCAGCCTTCCCTCGATGAACAACACCGCCTGATCCTCATCGCCTCCGCGATCTTCCTCCTGGTCTTCCGATCCCTTGAACTCTACCGACGCCCCCATCAAGGGCGCTTTGAAGACAAAATTCCCCGCATCCTGCGCGCCATCCTCCTCTCTTTCGTCCTCTATTTCGCCCTGGAAAACGCGCTCCGGCTCGACCCTCCCTTCAGCCGCGTCGCCCTCGCATTCGCCCTCTTCACCGTACCCCTCCTCCTCCTCCTCGAACGCTACCTCCTCTACCGCATCGAACTCCACGAAGTCCGCCACGCCCCGCTCCTGAACCGTGTGCTGCTCCTCGGCGCCGACAACACCACCCAACGCCTCCGTTGCGCCATCGAGTCCGACAAATTTCTCCAAGCAAAGGTGATCGGCGTCATTCGCACCCAACCGGCCCTCGAATGGGACCCCGCCATCCCCCTCGAATTGCGGCGCGAAAATCCCTCCGCCATCGAGGAACACCTTGCCGAACTTTCCCCCAACCACATTGTCATCGCGGACGCCTCCATCCCCCGGCCCCTCCTCCTGCACATCGCCCTCCTCTGCGAACAACGCTACCTCTCTTTCCACCTCGTCCCCGACCTCTTCCGCCTCCTGACCACCCAGGTCCAGGTCCGCCACCTCGAAGGGATTCCCATCATGGGCCTGGGCAATTGGCCTCTGGACCGAGTCGGGGCCCGCTTCGCCAAGAGGACCTTCGACATCGTGTTCAGCAGCCTTGCCCTCCTTCTCAGCGCCCCTCTCCTTCTCCTCTGCGCCCTCGCCGTCAAAATCACCTCCCCTGGCCCGGTCTTCTATCTCCAGGAACGCTGCGGAGAAAAGGGCCGATCGTTCCGCATGATCAAGCTCCGCACCATGCGCTCCGACGCCGAACTCCAGGGCCCCGGCTGGACACGCCCCAACGATCCCCGCCGCACCCCCATCGGGGCCTTCCTCCGCAAATGGAACCTGGACGAACTCCCTCAATTCCTCAATGTCCTTGCCGGACACATGAGCGTTGTCGGCCCGCGCCCCGAACGCCCCCATTATGTCGAACAATTCAAGGACGAGATCGAACGCTACATGCGGCGCCATCTCCACAAACCCGGCATCACGGGCTGGGCCCAGGTGCACGGCCTCCGGGGCGACACCAGTATCCAGGAACGAATCACCCACGACCTCTTCTATTTCGAGAACTGGTCCCTCGGCCTCGACATCAAAATCATCATCAAAACCCTCTTCAGCCGGGACAACGCCTACTGAGGCCACCCCAGGCCACCTGCCCTGAGGGGGCGCCTCCACGGCACGCACCCAGCCCCCCCCTCCGGAAGCTCCTTTCGGGTCAATCGATTCGGGCCCATATAAAACTTGAGGAAGGGGAAACGGGGAATAAAAGGAAGGGATGAAACAAGGCAACGTCTTTTCGATTGCGATGGATGTACGGGATTACGAATGCGATCTGCAGGGGATCGTGAACAACTCGGTGTACCAGAATTACTTGGAACATGCCCGGCACGAATTCCTGAAGGCACAGGGGATTGATTTCGCTGGATTAACGGCACGTGGAATCCATTTGGTGGTGATTCGTGCGGAATTGGATTACCACCAATCCTTGCGTCCCGGGGACCGCTTCCGCGTAACCGTGAAAATGGAGAAGGTCGGCAGGATCCGGTGGGCCTTTGTGCAGGAGATCCGTCGTGAACAGGATGATGTGCTGATGGTGGGGGGGCGGATTGTGGGGGCCAGCCTGAACGAGCGGGGGCGGCCCGACCGGATTCCGGAGCTGGAAGCCCTGTTCGAATCCGCGGAGGGCTGAAGGGAGAGGAAGGTGCCACTCGGGAAAAACGCATCCAGGGCGGAGGCGGTGTGGGAGGCCTTGGGGAATGAGTTTACCGGGGGTCGACGATGAGGGCCGCAGACTTTCCGGCCAAGGCCCCCCTTCCCTTACCCTTCCTCATACGGAGGTGTGAGAAAACAGACCTCCTTGCGGGATTCAACCTAAAAACGGTGATGGGAGGGATGCAGATGTGGCAAGATCGTTGAGCGAAAGGTCTTGTGCGAAACCGAGGCCTACCCGAAGGTATGGTGAGTGTTTCGCACAAGCGCTTGCAGCCAAAGAAATGGCCGCAGATGCATCCCTCCCATTACCGTTTTTAGGTTCAATGGATTCCCAGGGTCAGGAAAGCCGAATCCATCCGGTAAGAGGGCGATTCCATATGGCTGGCACGGAGGCCCAGTTCGAGATGGGGCAAGAGGCTCCATCCGAGTTCCGCGCGTCCTCCCCAGACAAACTTCCAGTCCTCCTCTTCTTCGTGGGCATAACCGGCCTCGATGCTTGTCGAATAACTCCATGCTGGGGAACCGCGCCCGCGGAGGGCAAAGTGAAGCTGGTATTTCTGGAGTTCGACCGGGCTGTAATAAAGCGGGGAGTCGCGATCACTGTCGGCAAGGCGGGCCCGGATCCCCAAGCCAGCGAAGGGGATTTCCGAAAGGCGCCGCAGCAGAAGCAGACCGATTTCTCGGCCATCATTGTCGTCCGTGCGGAAACATCCTTCCGCATGGAGGCGGAGGTCCCATCGTTCATCCAGGCGGGCGAAGCCCTCGGTGCGGTATCGCTCCGCGCGGATATTCTGTTGGACGGCCTCGACGGTAGGCTCAATGTCTCTGGCGGCAGAGAAGTCGAGCAGGGATTCCCCTGCGGAAAGAGGAAGGTGAAGGCGGGCGCTCCACCCGGTGAAGTCGGCCGCGTCCTCGAACTCCGTGTAGGAAACCGTGGCTTCAAGGGAAGTGAGGTCACGGACAAAACCAAGTCCGCCCAAAGAGACACGCCGTCCCTGTTCCGTACCCCAGCCCTTACGCTCCAATTCAAGGGAGGAAAGGGAAGCGGCGAGTTGGAGAGCCGTGGAGGGAAACGCAAGGGCCTCTACGCCGAAGCGGGTGAAGTCGCGGTGATCGGAATCGCCGGTCCATTCCCATTCAGCGTTGACTGCGGGATTCCGGCGTTCCCGAAGGACCGCAAGAGCGGCGTCCGCGCGTGGGTCGTCGGGGCGGAGTTCGCGGGCGAGATTCAATTCGCTCAAGGCGAGGGTGTGGTCCTCAGCGCGCAAGGCATTGAGGCCTCGCTGCAGGGCGACCTCGCCGGGGTCGGCACCTGCTTCGCGGGCGGAAAGGAACCAGGGGTCGGCCCGTGTATTCTGGTTCTGCCAGGAGAGGACTTTTGCAAGCGACAAGCGGGCGGAGGCAAAGGGATTGTCCCGGGTGGCATGCTCGACCACGTGTTCGGGAGAGGTGTCCACGGGGACCCTCCATGCCCGAAGGGTGGATTCGGGAAGGCCCGCCACGCGGAATGCGTTCTCAGCTTCTTCGACAGCCTCGAGACGGGTCCAGATCCCGAGGGCCTCGGGTCCTCCGGGGATGCGGGGGCCGCGGAGCAGATAGGCGTGGAGATTGTGTTCGCGGAGAAGTTCCGTCAACGCGGCCATGATGTGGGGCCGGGGCTGGTCAAAAACAAGGATGGGCGCAATCTGGGCCTCCTCCAAAACCTCGAGATGGGTACGGACGCTTTGTAGGGAGTGAAGGCCAGGGAGGCCGCAGGAACCCACGCGGCTGTAGAGAAGGACGGGAACGGCGTCGCTGACAGGACGGGAGGCAAGGGGTTCCAGGATCTCGACGGCGGCGGGATAATCGGGGAGTTCGGCAAGGGAGGCCGCAAGAAGGACCTTGGCTTCAGGGTCTGCGGGACGGAGGGAAAGAAGGGCACGGGCATGGTCGGTCGCGCGGGAAGGGTCGCCGTCGAGGACGAGGATTTCTCTTAAACGGGCGTGCGCCGTGGCCGGGAGGACGCCATCGGCGAGCATGGAGAAGTAGCGGGCCGCCGCGGCCTCGCGGTCACCGGTGGCAAGGAGGGTGCGGGCTTCGAGAGCGCGGAGAGAGGCGGAATCGGGACGAAGGGCCAGGGCGCGGGCGGCGAGGGTGGCGGCGTCGGGGAATTCCCCCGCTTGTTCGGCAATTTCCGCGCGCAAACGCAGAAGTGCCACATCACGGGGATGGTGGGCGAGGGCTTGGTCGGCAAACTCCGCGGCTTCTTCAAGCCGCGCGAGGGAGAGGGCAAGTTCAACGGTGAAAATGGCCGTGGCGGGATCGGGAGAGGCTCGGAATCGACGGCGCAGAAGGGCCAGAGCCGCTTCTGCCTGGCAACTGTCGGCCAGGGCGCGTGCAGTGGACAGGGCGTAGTAGGGAATTTCGGGGGACTGGATGCGGGCGAGGTCCCAATAGAAGGCGGCATCCGACGGACGGCCGAGCTGGTCGAGCATGTCGGCAACCCGCGGCGCATGGGAGGTATCTCCCTCGTCGACACGGCGGCGCAAGCGTTCCATCTGGGAGGCGGCTTCATCGTCCTGGCCGAGGTCGAGGAGAAGGGAGAAGAGAGTGGGGATCAAGTCCAACTGGGTAGGATCGGCGTCAAGGCTGAGGCCGAAGGCCTCTGCGGCGGCGGCAGGATTGTCGCGGGCAAGGGAACGGAGGCCTCGAACCCGGTGGGCCTGCCATGGCGGGAGTTTTTCCAAGGGGGCGTCTCGGAGTAGAGCGACGGCCCTGGAGGTGTCTCCAAGGCGGCGGGCGCATTCGGAGGCAGCGGCCCAGAGAGGCCGGGAGGGGTCGCGCTCGAGGACGCGGAGGAAAAGAGGAAGGGCCTCGGCATCGCGGCCGACGGAGGCCCATTCGAGGGCGGCATCGGCGAGGATATCCGTGACGCGGGGGGCCTGGGGTCTGGCGGGATCGGCAAGTCCGGGATGTTGGCGCAGGATTTCCACAAGGGCGTCGTCCTGTCCGCAGCGGTGGAACACCTCGAGGGCCATGTCGACTTCAACAGGGTCGGTTTCCTGTGCGAGGGTTGCGAGCCAGGGGGAGAGAAGAAGGTGCGGATCGCGGCAATCGCCAGCGAGGGCCCTGGCGTAGGCCAGGTAGAGGCCGACGAGTGGATCCGGATCGCCTTGGGCCAGGGCGAGCTCGAGCAACGGACGTGCGGCCAGAACGCGGTTGCGGCGTACCAGCTCCCGGGCGAAAAGGCCCAGAGGCTTTTCCCCGCCCCCATGGGAACGGAAAAAGGCGATCGCATCGTCGATGCGCTCCTCCTCGACCAGGCGGGCGACAACTTGGAGCAGAAGGGGTTGAGCAGGTTCCAGCCCGGCGTCGAGGGCCTGGCCCAGGCGGTCGACCGCCTCCTCGCGTTTGTCGGCGCGCCAGAGGCTCCAGCCCAGATCGCGTAGGAGTTCGGGTCGGCCGGGTTGCCAGCGGACAGCACGGTCAAGGACGCGCCATTGTTGGTCGGGGGGGGTGGCGGCGAGCCATTCAGCGAGAAGGCGGTCGACCTCGGCCTGGAGGAATTCAGGAACGGAGGATTCGGCGAGCCAAGGCTCCAATAGCTCGGCGGCGCGGGCGGGATGGCCGAGTTCCGCCTCCTGGCGGGCACGTGCAACGCTTTCGACGCCGGCGCGCAGGGTGGCGTCGGGGAGCTCCCGCCAGAAGGCCTCGGCGGCCAGCGGCCCCCTCAGGGACAAGAGAAGGGAGCCCTTGAGGAAAAGGGCCTCAGGATGGGAAGAGCCACCGGCGAGGAACTCCTCGACGGCGTTGAGCGCTTCCTCTCGTAAACCCTGCGCCGCCCGCGCGCGCGCGATCCACAAACCGCGGCGCGCGGCGGCAGCCTCTCCCCCGGAGGCCCACGCCTCCACCGCCTCGCCATACCGTCCCAGACGGTAGAGCGCCCAACCTCGTTCTCGGGAAATGGAAAGTCGTCCTGGCAGCAGTTTTTCAGCCGCATCGAGGGCATCCAACGCCTTGGCGGGATCGCCGTCGCGGGTGGAACGGAGGGCTTGGAGGTATGCGGCGGCACCGGAGAACCTGGGGGAAGGTGTGCCATGTCCCGTTTCAACCCATCGCCAGAGAGAGGAGTCGGCCTCGGGTGCATTGTCCGCGTGCCAGCGGAGGAAGGTGCGGGCGTCGTCAATCCGGTTGTCCTCCCAGAGACGCAGGGCCCATTCGGCGAGATCATCGGGATCGAGGAGGGAGGCGTCGGTGGGCGGGAGGTCGCGGAAGGCGGAAAGCAGGGCGTGGCCGCGGAGGGTCTCCAGGAGCAGGCTGATGCGCCAGTGGCGGAGTTCGGTGTCATTGGGGTCCAAAGAAAGGGCCGTGGCACTGGCTGTGAGGGCACGGGGGGCCTCACCGGCGAGATGAAGGGCACGCACATATTGCTTCCAGGCCTCGGGGGAGCCTGGATCCGCGCGGAGGGCGTCTTCCGCGGCCGCAGTCGCGGCGGGGAGGTCGCCAGCGGCGAGCGCCTCTCGGGAGGTCCTTAAGGATTCGCGGAGTTCTCCCCGTGCGGAAGCCAGGACGAGGAGACTGGAAAGGACTAGGTGGAGGCGGTGGATTTTCATGGCGGGCCCTCCTCATCGGGGTGGAGGAAAACACGGCCGGATTCCGCATCCCGGAAGACGGGTCGCACGCCGTTTCCGATGCGCGGAGGGGGAGATTCGGGACCGACAAGGGCGTAGACGGAGAGGCCAGCCCCCTTGGCGCGTGCCAGGGCATCGGGCTGGTCCCCTGGGAGGGCGACGGCAGAGACCAGGGACTCCAGCGCAGGGTGCCGGGAACGCGCGGCAAGGAGGAACTCGAGGTGTTGCGGGTCGGAGAGGAGGGGAACGGGTTCGACACCCGCGGCAGAGAGGCGTATCCAATCGGCAAGGTGTTGTTCGGGCGGGTCGTCGGAAAGGGGGAAGAAAAGGATGGAGACCGGATCGAGGTCGAGGGTGGCGGACTCGGCGAGGGAATCGACGGTGTGAGGATGTGCACGCAGGGGGTGGACGGTGGACACGAGGGAGGCACCGCCAGAGAGCTCGTGAAAGTGTTCGCCGGCGGCGAGCACCCTGAGGGAAACAGCGGGGGCCAAGGGGCGGCCATCGAGGTCAATGCGCAGGCGGTTGCGTTTGAGGAGGACACGGAGCGGGGGGGGATCCGGCGGGAGGGGGAGTTCCGCGAGGGTGACGAGGGCACCCCCGTGTTTTTCCGAGACGCGGACGCGTCCGCGGACGAAGCTGAGGCGAAGGTGCGCCTGGGGCCCCTGGTGCCGGAGGAAAAGATGGGCAACCCCGCCTTCGGGGACTCTGACCTCGAGGTCGATCTCCTGGTCGGCGGTTGGAGGGGGGGCTTCCAGTCGCGCCACGAGGTCGGCAAGATTGGAGTCGCCGCGGACACGGATGCGGGTCAGGCGAAGCGGGTCCCTGTCGGGGCCATTAAAACTGAATCCTTCGTTGCTGAAGGCGATGCCATGCCAACGTCCAGCCTCGGCGACAAGCAGGGAGGAGGCGAGCGGGTCGGCACCGGCGGTGTCCCCCGTGTCCGCATAGGGGAAGAGGTACGTGACGGGAGTGCGGCCGGTCCAGCGGGACAGCAGGACAGCGGCACGCAGGAAGTCATCCGCCACCCGCGCCCGGTAGGAGGAGTCGTCCTCACCGGGACGGCGATGGCTGAGGAAATTTCCGCCCTGAGGGAGGGTTCGTATGGCTTCGTGCCCCATGGAGACGATGCGCCAATGGGGAAGCCGGGCCATGCGTTGGATGTCGATCGATTTGAGGTAGTGGTTGCCCCATTCACGGGCGAGGGAGGTGGGCATGGCGAGGTGGCCGATGAAGCCGGCTTCATGGAGGAGGGGCGTGGCGCGGATGAGGTGGTCGCGCCGCCCCCCTTCAAACAAAAGCAGCAGGGCTTTTTCGGGAAGCGGGGCGTTTTCGCGGAGGAACCGGAGGGCGTCCTCGTCGGTGATGCAACGCCATCCGGCCTGTTGGAGGGCGAGGAGGCACTCAGCCAGCTTCTCGGTGGAGATGTAGCGGGGGTCACCTGTGGCGACCCCTTCGAAGGACAAGGCGTGGAAGCCCCTGCGGGATTCCCAGGAATCGGGGTGGTGTTCAGGAAGAGGACGATCGGTCCACAGCGCATGGACGAGGGCAGCCACTCCCGCGATGACGACGCACCATTGGAAGAGGAGGGAGAGCTTTTTCATATCCGTCCTTTCCGCGTTCCCCAGTCGGCTTTCCAGAAAGTCAGCACGGCCAGGGGCAGCTGCCACACGAGCACGAGGAGGTAGAAGATGCAAAAGTGGAAACCATAGATCCAGAGTCCGGAACGCCGGGCGAAGAGGTAGGTGGAACTGACGAGCATGCTCATGAGGAGAATGCCGCCGAGGTAGATCAAGGGGGTGCCATGAAGGAAGAAGGGGACGTAAAGCAGGGCTCGGACAACGACGGCTGGGGCCAGGAGGGGCAAGAGGAAGCCCAGGTAAAAGGAAAGGGCCATAAAGGGCTGACGACGCCACATGAATCCACAGGCACGGAGCGATTCACGGAACCAGGACCGTTTCCACCGCATTTGTTGCCGGAGAAAGTGCCCCCAGGTCTCGGGAACCACGGTCGCGCAGCGAGCCCGGCTGTCATACAACACGCGGTGGCCATCCCGAAGCAGGGCGTTGGTCATCGAACGGTCGTCACCAAAGGTGGCGGGACTTCCGAGGAAACTCTGCTCGAGCCATTCCGGCATCCGTTCCATGACCCACTCGCGCCGGTAGGCCGCAAAGGGACCGGACAGGCACGTCACGCTGTCGAAAAGGCTCTCGGCGGCCTTCATGACACGGAATCCGATGTAATAGCGCACGGCCTGCATGCGGGTGACGGTGTTTTCACGGGCATTTTCGACCTCGCAGTGGCCGGTGACGGCGGCGACCCCGGGGTCGGCGAAGGCGTCGGTGATGCGTTCGAGGGCGTCGGGTTCAAGAAAACTGTCAGAGTCGACGAACACGAGTAGATCGTCGGAGGAGAGGCGCGCGCCGGCGGCGAGGGCCTGCCGTTTGCCCTGGGGGGTGGGAAAACGGATGGTGACAAGTTCGGGATAACGTTCACGCGCCTCAACAAGGGCATGCGGGGTATGGTCGGTGCTGCCGTCGTCCACCACGACCACCCTGAGTTTGTCGGCGGGATAGCGGGTTTCCATGATGTCCCGTACCGTTCGTTCGATATGGACCTCTTCGTTGTGGACGGGGATGACGACGGTGATGGAGGGGGTATAGTCGGAGGGGCGTGGCGGGCGGTAGAGCGCGGCGAACACGAAGCGGCTGATAAGGTACGTTCCTACCGCCAGGCTGTAGAGAAACACAGGGACGTCGAACCAGAAATAATAGAAGTTCGCGTATTTGATGAGGAGGATGGCGGAGACGGTGAGGAAGGTGGCGATGACGGCCGTGCTGCGTAAAACGGCCCAGGATCCGCGTGCGAGGCGATGCCCCAGGCTTTCGTTGAAGCACACCCCCACCACCCCGTTGGGCTCGTCGTTCATCCGGACCTCTCCCTCGAGCGAGAAGCGATGGCGGTCGTAGCCCTCGGGCAGGGCATCGTCGGGCACGCGGAAATCCAACCGCAACCGGGATGTTCCCTGGGGTAGGTGCACATGGTCAAGGCGTATGCCTCCGTCCGACAAGTCGGAGGCGTGCCCCTCGAAACTTCTCTCCTCACCCCCCTGCCCCACCGTGATCGTCACGGGGAAATCAACGGGATAACGGAATTCCTTGCGCCTGTCTGGCGCTCCCGGGCGGGAGAGGGCCCTCGTCCGGCGGTCCATTTGTCGCTCGTGCGAATGATGCATGGCTCGCCTTTCTTTCGGGTGCACCCCAGAATGTCCGGGATGCAAGTTCATTGTTTCATCTATAAAGGCAATAGGAAAGAAAAATATTCATTCGTTTTTGGAAGGAGTGAGGGCCTCGCCAACGGTGAGGAAGCGTAGGCCACGGGTATGGGCGTGGCGGAGAAGGGCACGGAAGTCGGAGAGGGGGGTGGCCTGTGCGGGGCCGATACGGAAGGTGGCGCCGGGGCGGGTGAGTTCGGGCAGGTCCTGCGCGTCGACGCGCAGGAAAGGACCATCCGTGGATCGAACGAAGAGGCCGCCACTGCGGACGACCCGGGCGCCAAGGTCGGGGACCAACATCCAGCTCTCAGCTGGCGGAACGGGTGGCAGAGGGGTGTCGACCTCGAGCTCCCCCTCCCTCACGGCGATGACCCGGCCCTCCACAAACGCTTCATCGGGTAAGATGCGGTGGGCATAGAGGAAGAGGGCGGCGTTCGCGCGTGCGGCGGCATCGATCCAGGTGACCAGCTGTTCGAGAGGGACATGGGCGGCCATGTCGATGCAGGTGGCGGGATGAAAGGAGGAGGGCCTGGAACGGGCGAACGCCATGGGCACAGCTCTTCGGAGGGAACGAACGCGTCCTAGCGCGGCCGCCGCCAAAGCCTCGTCGAACTCATTGTAGGGAAACACGAAAATCCCGGGGGTGAAACCTTCGGAGCGCAATCCCTGGAGCGAGGCATCGAGCTCCTCCGCCACCCAGGCCTCAAGACCGATCCTCCTGACACGCGAGGGGGCGTTGACGTGATGGAAACCATGACTGCCGATCTCCCAGCCGAATTCGTCCCGAAGCCGACGCAGTTCTCCAAAGCTGATCCGACCGGGGAGGTACTGGTTGTTGACGAACGCGCTGGCCTTGCCTCCAACCTCCCGGAGCTCGGGTGCCACGACCTCAAGCCAGTTCGAGGATCCATCGTCGAAAGAGAGCACCAACGCGCCGCCCGGATAAGCTCCCTCCCCTTCGGTTGCAACAATCCCCCCGCCTCCCGCCCACATCCACAGGAAGCACGCCAACCACCAAAAGTGGGAGATTCGCTTCATCGCATCACGCTCCAGTATACGCGTCTGCGGACCCGTGGGTCAAGGGTCAAGAACCCGGCAGGGGCGAAAGGGGATCCGTGGCGGTTCCGATCCGGGTGCGGATGGTGGCTTCCGCGATGGAACGGCCATCGCGAAGTTTCACGCTCTTACGCTCGATCCACGGACGGGGCCTGGCCTTGACGACGAGGAACTGGGTGCGCGTGAAGCGGAAAAGGTCGTCAAAGAGCACGGCAAGATGCTGCAAGGGGTAAGCAAAGGCGTAGGCGCGGCAGGCCCCCGCCAGGCGACGGAGCTCCCGGGGATCGGGACGCGCGGCCACGGACGCGGAGGAGGGACGATCCAAAGCCTCCACACCGCTGAATCGCTCGAGGAACGCCTCGACCATCCCCAGGAAAAAGCCGCCATAGGTCAGGCTTTCCACAATATCAAATCCGTCCTTGGTGATTTCGTAGAGATCACGCAGACGATAACCCGGGCGCACAAGGCCGAGCGTCTCGCCGCGGAGTCCCAGCAAGTGGCGAAGGCCCCGAAGGAAAGAGAAGGAGGTGAGGTGGGGCACCTGAAGGAGAAGTTCGCCCTTGGGTTTCAAACAGCGATGGCACTCGCGAAGAAAACCAGCGTCATCCCGGATGCGCTCCAGGTGGTCGGTCACCACGATCGTGTCAAATGAATGGTCCTCAAAGGGCAAGAGCGCCCCGTCGAGGCCGAAAACCTTGTCCTCGCCAAACAGGGAGGCCATTGCCGCCACGGCCCAGTCGCGGGCATCGAGGCTGATCCAGACACCGCCCTTGCGGCGGAGCATCCAGGACAAAATGCCGTTGCCGCCTCCGACATCGAGGCAGGCCTTTCCCTCGGTTGGAGCCATCAGCCGCCGCAACTGTTGCAGTCGCTGCCGCCTCGAAAGGGATTTCTTGAAAAGCCGCGCCTGCCAGGCCGGGGCGCTGTCCGGATCAAATTCGGTTTGCATGGGGATGTCTGGAACGTGTTTCTCTATGCGCAGGAAAAGGCCTGGAATCAAGTTCGGATCGTTGAAACAGATGAGGAAGGGCTCCGGAGGCCAAAAAAGCCGTCCCGGAGGGGACGGCTCTGGGGGAAACCACGGAGCGGAGCGGGGTCAGGCGCTCCGGACGGGGCGGGCCGTGGCTCAGGCCTCTGCCGTGGCGGGGGCCGCAGCGAGGGAACGGAGCTTCTCGGCGCCACGGCGCTTGCTGCGGACCGCGGTATTCTTCTTGATGGTGGCGGCCTTGGCGGCGCGGTCAAGGACCGAACAGAACGCGGCGTAACTGGCTTTGGCTTCCACGGCGTTGCCGGAATCGACGTCCGCCAGGAACTTCTTGCGGGCGGTGCGGATGCGGCTCTTGTTGGCTTGGTTGCGTTTGTTGGCGCGTTCGCTTTGCAGCATGCGCTTCTTGGCGCTCTTGATGTTGGGCATGGAGGGTTCCGAGGGGTTCGTTGTATAGCCTTCGCGGCTGTAAGTGAATGAAAGTGCGGAGTTAATAAGTAAAAAATGCCTCTTGTCAATTCCTTTTCCGTGGGAAGGGGAATTCCAAAAGGGTCAGGAGGCAAAAAAGAAGGGCGGCTCCTGTGGGAAGACCGCCCTTCCAAGTTGCGCGGGCATCAGAGGGGTGGATCAATATTTGACGCTGCAACCGTAGGGAGGGGTCTGGGGAACCGCAATTTCTTTGCCTTGGGAGAGGGCTTCGAGGGCTTCGCGCACGTAATTGCGGGCGCTTTCGATGTCGGCGCTGTCTGTCGAGCGTTTGTCGTCGATCGCTCCTTGGTAGACAAGGTTCCCCTCGGGGTTGATGACAAAGAGGTGGGGGGTGGTCTTGGCTCCATACGCCCGGCCCACAGCCCCATCCTCGTCCAACAGAATGGCGCTGGCCGCAGTCCCTTTTTCCCGGGCGGTGGCGGCATGGCCTTCCGGGGTATCATGCCCTTGTTTCCCGGGTGCCGAAGAACATATCGCCAACCACACCACCCCTTTTTCCGTCTGGGACTTTTGAAGGGCCTGCATGTGCCCCTTGGCATAGTGCTTTTTCACATAGGGGCATCCGTGGTTGAACCATTCCAGCACCACGGTCTTTCCCCTGAAATCGGAAAGGGAACGGCGGACACCCTGGGTATCAACCAAGGTGAAGTCCGGAGCCTCAGCGGCTTGGGCGACTCCGACTGCGGCCGCAACGGCCATAAACCAATAATACCAGATTTTCATGCGTTGGATGCTCCGTTGTGTGTGGGATGTGTGGGAAGCTTCGTTCCCAATGGGACTGGATATGAGTACATCGCCCCGCCTTTTCCTTACAGCTCTTCCGCTTCTTTCCGGTGAAGCAGGAAGGGGGGGTCGGCGGCAGCGCACTCCTCCTGCCCGTCGATGAACACCTGCAGCAACGCCCCGAAAAACCTCCTGCCGGGCAGGCCGCGATCGCGGGGGGACTGGTAGACAGCCGTAAGTTCGCCTCCCTGGCGTCCACCGGACAAGCCGCCCTGCACCGCGAGGTCCAGGACGGGAGCAGGGATCATCGCCTTGCGCAGGGTGTCGTTCACCTCCTCGTAGAAGGTCACACGGACCCGGAGGGAGCCCGGCAGTACGACGGGTTGGCCCTCCAGGTGGCGCAGGCGGAACGTGACCGCCCGGACATCCTCGAATTCCGGTGTGTCGGCGTAGCGCTGGATGTGAAGATTCTCGATGCGGACCCTGGGCGAGGCGGGCGGAATCGGGGTGGGGGTGGGCGTCGCAGCGGAAAGGGGAGGAAGGACCAGCGTTCCTGCCGGGGGGACCTGCCGGGTGGGCACGGGAAGTGGCGAAGACGGGGTGTTTTCGATCAGTTCCACACGGCGGCGAACCAGCCGCCATTCCGCGGCGGCCAACCGGGCGGTTTCACTTCCGGCCTCGGCACGGCGAAGGACCTCTTCCCAGATGGCGGCACTCTCGCGGTACAATCCCCGGGCCGTGAAAAGGCGCGCCCGCTCGATGCGGAGGTCCAGGTCGTCCGGAGCCAGGTGGAGTGCTTGGGCAAGCAGGCGATCCGCCTCCAGGTCCCGGCCCTCCCGCATGCTTTGCCGGGAGAGGCGCAGAAGGTCGGCGGGGGCGAGCCCCTGGGTGAGCGGAAGAGGAGTGGGAGTGGGAAGGGGTCGCGGAGTGGGAGGGGGAGGTTCGGAGGGCGTGGGGGTGGGCGGCAGTGGCGTCGCGGTGGGCGGCGGAGGAGCGGGGGTGGCGGTGGGCCCCACTATGGGGGTGGGCGTGGCCGGAGGCAGGGGCTTGAGGAGCTCCATGTCCACCTGCGCCCTCCAGGAAAGAGAGGGATACACAAGGAACACCGCCTGCAGGAACAGGAGAGTCCAGACCCCCCCCCTTCCCAAGGCTTCGACCCAGGAGGCGGGGCGCGCCGTGAGAGGCCGCGGCGGTGTCACCGGGACATACCGATGCCGCACCCCCCCCGCCTCGATCTCGTCCCCGGCCTCGATCAATACATCCCCTTCCACCGGCTGTCCGTTCAACAAGACCTCCCTCCCCTTCTCCACCTTCAGGTGCCCCTGCTCCTTTTCGCAACGGATCTCCACACCCGGCACGATTTCCACAGACCGGGTGCGATGCACACAGGCACGGCCCTGGTCCGGACCACTCAGATATTCAATGCGGAGGATCATGGAGAAGGCGGGGCGGTCGGGGGGAGGGACAGGATGCCGTAGCCCATCAATGCTTGACCGGACGCTTTCCTTTCGACAAAGGTGGAGGTTCTTATGCAGACAAACAACGACTCTCCCCTTCCTTTAGACACACTCACCGCCCTCTGCAAGCGCCGCGGGTTTATTTTTCAAAGCTCGGAAATCTACGGTGGCCTCAACGGGTTCTGGGATTTCGGCCCCCTGGGCGTGGAGCTCAAAAACAACCTGCGGGACGCCTGGTGGCAGGACATGGTCCGCAATCCCCCCCTCGGCCCCGACGGGGAAATGATCGACATCGTGGGCCTCGACAGCGCCATCATCCAGAACCCGGCCGTCTGGGCCGCCTCCGGCCACCTCGGCGGGTTCAACGACCCGATGGCGGACTGCCGCGAGAGCAAGGCCCGCTACCGCGCCGACCACCTGCTCGTCTACGTGCCCACGTCCGGGGAGGGCGCCTGCTTCGCTTTCCTGAGTGGCGACGAGGCCAAGGCCGGCAAAAGGATCCGCCGCGAGGCCAAGGCCGATCCCGCAGACTACAAGGTCGTCCCTTTCACGGAACTCCCCCCCGCGGACATCCCCCGGGTGTGGGGACCCGACGCCTCGGCGCCCGGCACCCTCACCGAGCCCCGACAGTTCAACCTCATGTTCAAGACCTTCATCGGTGCCGCCTCCGGAGAGGACCATGTCGCGTACCTCCGCCCTGAAACCGCGCAAGGCATCTTCATCAACTTCAAGAACGTCTGCGACACCATGCGCGTTAAACTGCCCTTTGGCATCGCCCAGGTCGGCAAGTCCTTCCGCAATGAGGTCACCCCCCGCAACTTCATCTTCCGCTCCCGCGAGTTCGAACAAATGGAAATGGAGTGGTTCTGCCACCCGGACGATGCCAAGAAATGGTACGACTTCTGGGTCAACCAGCGCCTCACCTGGTGGGCTTCCCTGGGCATCGACCTCAACAACCTCCGCCGGCGCGACCACGCCGACGACGAGCTGGCCCACTATTCCACCGCCTGTGCCGACGTCGAGTACCGCTACGGATTCACCCACCCCGACTACGGCGAGCTGGAGGGCATCGCCCACCGGGGCAACTTCGACCTCACCCAGCACCAGACCCACTCGGGCGCACGCATGGAGTACTTCGACCCCGAGACAAACGAACGGGTCATGCCCCACGTGATCGAACCGGCCTCCGGCCTCACTCGCGGCGTACTCGTCCTCCTCCACGAGGCTTACCACGAAGAATTCGTGCCCAAAGGCGACACCGGCGGCGCCCCCCTCCCCTGCAAACCCGGTGCCGAGCCTCCCCCAGGCTACGAGAAACGCATCGTACTCCGCTTCGCCCCGCGCCTCGCGCCGGTCAAGGTGGCGGTCTTCCCCCTGCTCAAAAATCGTCCCGAGCTCGTGGGCATGGCGCGGGACCTCTACGCCCACCTGCGCCGCCAGTGGCCCTGTTTCTACGACCAGGCCGGAGCCATCGGGCGGCGCTACCGTCGACAGGACGAGATCGGCACGCCCTTCTGTGTCACCGTCGACTTCCAGTCCCTGGAGGAAAAAACCGTGACCGTGCGCGACCGGGACAGCATGATGCAGGAACGCGTGGCGGTCTCCGAGCTGCCCGCCTGGCTGCACGCACGCGGGATTTGAGGCGGAAATCGATTGCCATCCCTTCCGCATACGCCGTAGAGTGCCCAGCGTATGACCGACTCCCCTTCCGAAGAAAACGAGGAAACCCTGTCGCGGGATGCGCATGACAACGGAGGCTCCCGCATAGGGAGCTACCACCTGTGCGAGGCCTGCGGGATGTTTGTTCCGGTGGAGCTGGACGTCTGTCCGGAGTGCGGCGCCAGCGCCGAGGAGGTGCAGCCGCCCGCGCCGAACCGGCTGTACGACATCGTGCTGGCCTTTGCGCTCGTCCTGATCCTTCTCGGGGCCTTGTGGCAACTCTCGCGCAATGCAGGGCCAGCTCGGGAACAAGAGCTCGCCGACTTCCAACGCCTGTCCGGAGCCCTGCCCCCTCCAACGCCAGCCGCCCCCACCCCGATTCCCCCGCGGCCCACTCCCTCCCCTCCCCTCCCCTCCCCCGTTCCCCCGCGCCCCACGCCCACTCCCCTTCCGTTCGACCCCGGAATGCTTCAGACCACTCCCACCCCACGGCCCACCCGCCCCCCACCCCCCACGGCCACCCCCACTCCCCCACCCCCAACTCCCACCCCACGGCGATCACGCACCCTGGAACTCAAGG
>CAYLNG010000024.1:0-46094 GCA_964385155.1 uncultured Verrucomicrobiota bacterium | reverse complement strand
AGGGCATGGGCCGGGTATGGGCGGGCCTCTGCTCCCTCCGGCAGGTGGGGTGAGCTCCCCCTCCCCCCGGATGCATACGCAGGATGATCCATCCATATTCCCATGCGTTTTCCCGTTTCGATTTTCCCCGATTTTGGGATTGCAACCATGCAATGGGGGCATATAAGGGACGACCCTTTTCTTTCAGCCTCTTTTTCGAATCATTCCCGTCATCAGGAGTTTTCATGAGTTATCGCGGACCTAAAGCCAAACGCTCCCGCCGCCTCGGCGTGGCGATCACGCCGAAATCGCAGAAGTATCTGGAAACGCGCGGCTATCCGCCCGGCCAGCATGGCCGGGGGCGCCGTCCCTCCAAGCTCTCCGACTACGGCCGTCAGTTGATGGAAAAGCAACGCCTTCGTTTCCAATACAACATGTCGGAAAAGCAGCTTCGGATCGCGTACGAGAAGGCGACCCGGAGCCAGGATCCCGCGCCGGAAGTGTTGGTGAGGATCCTGGAGACCCGCTTGGACACGATCGTGTTGCGTGCCGGGTTTGCGCGTTCGATTTTTGCGGCGCGGCAATATGTGAACCACGGCCACTTCACGGTGAACGGTCGCAAGGTGGACATTCCCAGCTACCATGTGAAGGTGGGGGATGTGGTGGCGGTCCGCGAGAAGAGCAAAGGCATGGACTGCTTCAAGAACGCGCTGGCGCAGGCACAGAAGGTGAACTACGTGAGCACGAACGAAGGGGAAATGAGCTGCAAGCTGAACCACCTTCCGACGCGTGAAGAGACCCCGGTTGTGGGTGACTTCGCGACAGTGGTGGAATTCTATTCCCGCTGAGGCGGTTCCTCCCCGGAACCCCGCAAGACCCCCGCTCCGGCGGGGGTTTTTGTTGAAGGCAACGCCCTTTTGTTGGTTTGGTATTTCCAAGAAGGCGCGGCTGGGGTATGGGAGAAGGCTCACCCGATTGGAGAAACCCATGGACAGACTGCTCGCCCTCCTGCGCACCCACGCCCGCATTTCCCTAGAAGACGCGGCGCTCCAGCTTGGCTGGACGCCGGCAGAAGTGGCCGATCGAATGGCCGACTTGGAGTCACGTGGCGTGATCCGGGCGTATCATGCGGTAGTGAATGAGGACAAGCTGGAGTCGGACCGGGTGACCGCGGTGATCGAAGTGAAGGTGACGCCGGAGCGGGAGGGGGGGTTCGACCGGATTGCGCAGCGGATATGCCGATATCCGGAGGTGGCTTCGATGTACTTGATGTCGGGGCAATACGACCTCATGTTGTTTGTGGAGGGCCCGGATCTTCGCACCATCGCGTCGTTTGTCAGCGGCAAGCTTTCTGGAATCCCTGGGGTGACGGGTACGGCGACCCATTTCCGGCTAAAAACCTACAAGCACCATGGAGTGCTGATGGAAAGCGAGCAGGACCATGAGCGTCTCCAAGTCTCTCCGTGAACGTCTAGCGTCGACAGTGGTGGATCTTCCCCGGTCGGGGATCCGCGATTTTTTCGACATTGTGGCGCAGATGAAGGAAGTGATCAGCCTTGGGGTGGGGGAGCCTGATTTCAGTTCGCCCTGGCATGTGAGGGAGGCGGCGATCTACTCTCTGGAGCAGGGTCGGACAGGGTACACCGCGAATCTGGGGATGCCGAAGTTGCGGAAGGCGATCGCCGGGTACGTTGAGAAAAGCTATGGGGTTTCGTACAGCCCGGACAACGAGGTGCTCGTGACGGTGGGGGTGAGCGAGGCGCTGGACTTGGCGGTGCGGGCGCTGTGCGATCCGGGGGACGAAGTAATCTACCATGAGCCGTGTTATGTGTCGTACCGGCCGCTGATCACGCTGGCGCACGCGGTACCGCGAATCGTGGAGACGACGGCGGAGGAAGGGTTCCGGGTGACGGCGGCGAAATTGCGGCCGCTGGTGAACGATCGGACGAAGGTGGTGATCCTGAATTACCCGAACAATCCCACGGGTGGGGGTCTGGGCGAGGCGGATGTGAGGGACCTTGCGGCGTTGATTGTGGAGAAGGACCTCCTGTTGATCACGGATGAGATCTACTCCGAGCTGACGTACGACCGGGAGCATGTGAGCATCGCCGCGATGCCGGGAATGAGGGAACGGACGATTTTCCTGCACGGATTCTCGAAGGCGCTGGCGATGACGGGGTGGCGGCTGGGGTACGCGTGCGCGCCGCCGGAACTGGTGGAGGCGATGATGAAGATCCACCAGTATACGATGTTGTGCGCACCGGTGATGAGCCAGGAAGCGGCATGGGAAGCGTTGAGGAATCCGGCGAGAGACATCGCGGAGATGAAAGAGTCGTATTGGCGGCGGCGCAACTTCCTGCATGCTTCCTTCACGGAGATGGGCCTTCCCTGCCGGCTTCCGGAGGGCGCGTTCTACATGTTTCCGGAAATCCGGTCCTTTGGCCTTCCGGCGAAGGAGCTGGCGCTGCGCCTGCTGAAGGAGGAACAAGTGGCGGCGGTGCCCGGGACAGCCTTCGGTGCCTGCGGGGAAGGACACCTGCGCTGTTGTTACGCGACGTCGATGGAGCAGCTCAAGGTCGCCGTCGATCGGATTAAGCGGTTCTTGGACCGGCTGAACTGAAGGAGGGCGCTATTGGGAATCCGTGGCGAGAGGGGGATCAAGGGAGGGGATCGGCGGCCCACCGAACGGTGAAGGAGAAAGATCGGGTGGTCTTGGCGGGGAGCCAGGCGAAGGCGGGCTGGCCCATGACGCGTCCCCGTTCGATGGCATCGCGAAGACCGAGCCCGAAGGGGGTGTTGAGGAGTTCGACGCCGCGGCAGAGGGTTCGTGCGTTCCAGGGGCTGGAGTCGCGTCCATGGTGTTCGTCCCACAAGCCGAGGAACGGATAGTCGGCCCGGGACCACCGATAGGACAAGACAAGGGGGAGACCGGGAGTGCGTATGCGAAGCCAAGCCTCCGGAAGGGAGGGGTCGAGGAGCTGGGTGGAGAAGTCGGAGGAACGAGGCGGGGTCGGTCCGAGGATGCGGAGGTCGACGGGCTTCCCGTGGGCACCGGGAGCGAGGGGCCAGGAGTATTCGGCGTTTTGGAGGAGGCGGGGGCGGTCTTCGAAGGGGGCAGGATAGGTGACTCCGCGAGTTGCGGAGCACTCGAGGACGGTGGTTCCGGAGACGAGGAAAGGGGGGCCGATGGTCAGGTGTTGGGCCATGGCGAAGGGGATATCGCGTGCGAGGAGATTGGTCACGTGATCGGTGATGTGAGCCTCTTCTTTGCCGCGGAGGAGGGTAATTTCGCGTTGGCAGGCCATGGCGGAGAGAGGAAGGAGGCAGCCCAGGCGGAGGGTGACGCGGCGGGAGGAGACAGAATGAGCGAGGCTGCGCCAGCGTTGGACGGAGGTTTCGCCATGAGTCGTGAAGCCAGCGGCGGCCTCGGAGGGGCTGGGGGGGCCGAAGGCGGGGAGGCAGAGGTTGTGGCCGCGAATGGAGGCGAGCAGGCGGGATCCGTAGGTTGCCTGGTGGAGGGAGGGTCGATAGCGCCAGGGGTCCATTCCCTTCCAGGGTGGAGTCCAAAGGGGGTTGAGTTCCGGGTTGTCGGCGTGGGTGAGGGAGGCGAAGTGTCCGCCGCCCGCGAGAAAAACGAGAGAAATGCGGTCATTGGAAAGGCGCCAGCCCAGGCGTCCATCCAGTCGGGTTTGGGCCAGATTCATCGGAGGGGGGGTATCGGGAAGGAGAGAAAAAGCAACATCGGAGCGGTCGCGTTACTGGGGGGAGAGCAGGGGGCTCAAGACTGGGTCTGTCGCAAGGCCTCGAAGAGAGCAGCGGCGGCGGCGCTTCCGAGGTTGAGGGATCGAACGGAGGAACCGCGCATGGGGAGGGCGAGGGCCTGGGCACCTGCGTGTTCCAGGATCGTCTCGTCCAAGCCGCGGGTTTCGGGGCCGAAGACCAGCCAGTGTCCGGGACGGAAGGAAGCCTGGTAATGGAGGCGGGTGGCCTTTTTGCTGAAATACCAGACGTGGTCCCCGGGGACACCGCGCAGGCAGTCGGCCAGGGAGTCGTGGAGGGTCAAGTCGACATGGGGCCAATAGTCGAGACCGGCGCGGCGGAGGTGTTTGTCGTCGAGGGAGAATCCTAGGGGCCTGACGAGGTGGAGGCGGGAGCCCGTGGCGGCGCAGGTACGGGCGATGTTTCCGGTGTTTGGGGGGATTTCCGGCTGGACGAGGACCACATTGAGGGGGGTGTGGGGCCAGGAGAAGGTCATTCTTCGGCGCCCATACTGACGGAAAGGTTGGAGATGCCGGCTTCGCCGCAGGCGTTGATCACGTCGATGACCCTCTGGTGGCGGGTGGTGTTTTCGGCAGATATGGTGACCATGGGGGGGTTCCCGGATGCCTCGCTGGCGGCGCGGAAGCGTTTGAGCAACTCGACGAGTTCGGGGATGCGGCGGCGTCCATCGTCGGCGAAAAGGTTGTTGTTGAGGTTAACGGCACCGAGTTCGGAGATTTCGATGATCTGTTCGTCGGGCATGTTGAGCGCGGTGGACTGTGCGACGCTTCCGGGGAGGCGGATGCCCAGGTCGGCCTCCGGACTTTTGAGGCTGCTGGTGACGATGAAATAGATGAGGAGGAGGAAGACCACGTCGATGAGGGGCCCGATCTGCAGGCCCTCCTCGGCGTTCATCATTTCCTCGCGGAAGTCGGTGGCCATGTCAGTCCTCCAAATCCTCGTGCGCGGCGAAGATGATGTCCATGATGCCGGCCTCTGCAGCCATGCGCATGACGCGCCGGACCTCTCCGTGTTCGGCCCGCTGGTGGGCGCGGAGGTAGAGTTTGAGCCGGGACTCCCCGCCGGTCTGGGCCAGCATTTCCTCGTTGCGCCGGACCAAGATGTCCTTGAGGTCCTGCTCGGCCATCTCTTGGGGGCCGAGGAAGAGGCGGCCGTCGGTCTCGACGGAAACCACGATGCGGTCGCTGCGTTCCTTGGGGATCTTGGCGGAGGAGGCCATGGGGATGTCGATGGGGATGAACTCCTCGGACTGGAGGTGGGAGGAGACCATGAAGAAAACGAGGAGGAGGAAGACCATGTCGATCATGGGGGCCATGTCGACCTCCTCGTCCCTGGGATTGGAGGGGAGGGAAAGGGCCATGGGTCAGACCTCCTCCTCCGCATCCTCGTCCAGGTGGTCGCTGGGGACATAGGTGACGGCGCCGGTCTCGAGAGCGTTGAGGAGGCGGCCGATTTCGGCGTTGATGACGGAGATGGTCTCCATGAAGTTGTTCTTGAAGAAGAAGTAGAAGAGCATGGAAGGGATGGCGATGACGAGGCCGGCGGCGGTGGTGACCAAGGCCTCGGAGATGTTGGAAGCCATCTGTTCGGCGTTGGCGCCAGCGCCGAGGGAGAGTCCCTGGAAGGCCTTGATCATACCGGAGACGGTGCCGAGGAGGCCGAGCATAGGGGCGACGGAGGCGATATTGGTCAGGTAGTTGACGGGTTTGATGAGATTGGCGACCTGGGCTTGGCCGGTTTCATCGATGCCCTGTTTGATGTTGGCGGGGAGAATGTCGTCGGTGGTGATGCGGGCAAGCCCCCCCTCGAGGATGTTGGTGAAGAGGCAGGGGTTTCCGGCGCAGACCTGGAGGGCGCCATCGATGTCCCGGCTGGCGAGTTGCTGTAGAAGGCCGGGAAGAAGGTCGTCGCGGGTGAGTTTCTTGCGCTGGAGCATGAGGAAGTTGTTGACGATGAGGCCGACGGCAGCGAAGGAGAGGACGAACAGGGGGATCATCCAGACGCCGCCCATGCGGATGACATCGATGAGAGAGGTTTGGGTGGGGGCAGGTGGGGAGGGGGGTGTAGAGGCCTCCTGGGCATAACCGATGGGGAGGGTGAGGAGGAAGAAAAGGAAAACCAGGCACATGACAAGGTAGGTGCCCTGGGACACGCGGGTCTTCACGTAGATGGACTTCATGATGGGATTCTCCTGGTCAGGGTTGCTGGGGTCAAGGCGGGTCGTTGCGTTGTTCCTGTCGGAGGCGGCGGGACTCCTCCTCCAGGGCCCGCTGGCGCTCGCGGTAGTCGATTCGCGCGTCGCCAGGTTCGTTTTCGCGGGGGCGGGGCTCCCGGAGGGCCGCCAGGGGGACGTTGGCGGCCTCGGCTTCGCGGACGAGGGTGCGCTGGAGTTCGGCGGCGCGTTCGGCCCAAGGTCCGGTGGGGGCGACGAGTTGGATTTCCTGGCAGATCTGGTGAGCGACAACGCGGTTGGTGCGGCTGTGGTGGTGCTGGGCGGTGAGGTAGAGGGCTTCGCCGACCCATTCGGTGTCGAGGGGAGTTTCGGTGATGATTTTGGCGAGCGGGGGGTGTGCGGCGGCCCAGTGGTTGCTGGCAAGTGCCAGCTTGGCCTGTGCGTACCAGATTGCGGAAGCGAGGGGGTCGGAGGGGTCGGGATCGAGGAGGACGCTTTTCACCTGTTCGAGACCTTCGGCATTGCCGGTGCGTATATGGCTGAGGGCAAGAAAGAGGGTGGCCACGCGGCGGACAGGACCTGGCTTGAGGGCATACTTGAGGACCTCGTCGTAGGAGAGGCGGACGCCCTCGTCGTTACCGGTCATGTAGAGGGAACGGATGAAGAATTCAACGAGCTCGTTGCTGTTGGCATCTTGGTCGACATAGGCGAAATAGGGGATGACGCGGCCCTTGAGAGCGTTGACGACATCCTCGTAGCGGCCAAGGTAGTAGAGGTGGGCGACGGTGTCGGGGCGGAGGGCGGAGAGGTCGAAGTGGATGCGCTGGACATCGGAGAGGCTGATTGACTGGAGGAGACCGGGGGTTTCGCCGTCGAGGCGTGTGGCCTGGACGGAGGAGGTTCCCGGGGCCCTTGGGCGGAGGCTCACCGAGAGGACCTGCTGGTTCGCCATGAGGAGGCGGGCTGGCAATTCTTGGGAGAACGCCGGCAAGGCGGAGGCGAAGAGGAGGAGGAGGAGGGGGAGAAGGGGTTTCATCAGAGTCGGGTCATGAGGGCTCGGGCATCCTGGGCGATGGGGCGGCTGGCGAGGGCCGGCTGTTCGAGCATTTCCCGGAGGGTGTCGCGCGCCTCCTGGACCTTGCCGAGTTTCTGGAGCATGAGGGCGCTGCGGTAGTAAGCGGTGGCCGCCTGTTCGGGGTAGCCACCGTACAGGACGTAGACGCGCTGGTAGAAGCCGAAGGCCTTGGTGGGGTCGCCGGCTTCGTTGTGGGTGTCTCCAAGCTTGAGGAGGGCGCGGGGCCAGAGTTCGCCGCGCCATTCCTTGACGGACAGGATGAGGGTGTAGACTTCCTCGGCCTTGTCATAGGCCTCCCGCGAGCGGTGGATATCCCCGATACGCATCCAGGCCTCGGCGGCTTCGGGCTGTGTGGGAAAACGGTCGGTGATCGCCTTGAGCATTTCGAGGGCCTCGGGATATTTTTCCTCCTGGATCCGCACATCGGAGAGGCCGACGAGGGCGCCGAGGATGAGGTCGGAGTCCTCGAAGTTGGCGATGAAATGTTCATGGACGGCGCGTGTGAAGGGAAGGTCGCGGGCCATTTCACCGATGCGGCCCATTTGTGCGAGGGAGAAAGGGGAGGCGAACTCGAGGGCCTCCGGCTTCAGGAGGCGCTGGCGCAGGAGTTCTTTGAGTTCCGGGTTGCGGGTGGTCTCGTACTGGAGGCCCTCGAGGCGGAGAAGGAGGGTGCGCTGGCCCTTCTGGAGGGCGGTGTCCATTTCGCGGTTGAGGCGTTCGCGAAGGTCGAGGAGGAGGACATCGCTCTCGCGGACGGAGGAGAGCTCCTCCAAGAGATCGCGGAGAATGAAGTCCACGCCATAGGCGCGGGGGTCATCGCCGTAGCGAACGATGGTATCGTAGAAAACCTGGAGGGCTTCCTTTTGTTTGCCGAGCTGTTTAAGGGCAGTGCCGATCCAGTAGGTGGCTTCAGTGAAGTTGGCGTCCTTGCCGGAGAAGCGTTGGTTGTAGTCCTCGAAGAGGGCGATGATCTCCGTCCACTTGCGCTCCATCTCGAAAGTGCGCGCCTGCTGAAAGGTGGCGTAGTCGGCCTGCACCATGTTCTTGGCGGTGTCGACGGCGGTCTTGTAGGTGAGGAGGGCCTCGTCGAGCTGGCCCCAGGAGGCCTGGATGTCGCCGATCATGGCCCAGGCGGAAGAGCCTTCAACGGCGTCGGGGTATTCGGCGAGGTAGCCCTCGAGGACGCGTTTGGCGGCCTCGAAGTCGCCGAGGCCATATTCGGCCTGGCTGAGGCGGTAGTAGGCGTCCTCGCGGAGGGGGCCACCGCGGCCGCGATCGACCAACTTCCGGAAAGCGTCGCGGGCCTGGGGGTATTCTTGGAGGAAGAGGTGGCCAAGAGCGATCCAGTACTCGAAATTGACCAGGAAGGAGGAGCGGGGGTGTTCGCGCAGGGCACGCCGGAAGGTTTCCATGGCGGGGCGGATGTCATTGAGCATGAACTGGGCATAGCCCTTCATGTAGAGGAGGTTGTCCGCGGAGGCGTGTTCAGGATGCGCCAGGAGGGCCTTGTCGACAAGCTCGGCGGTCTGGGCCCAACGTTCGAGGCCGACGAGGAGGCCGGAAGCGTGGAGGGTGACATCATCCCAGAATTCGCCGGCGGGATAGGCGGCCATGTAGAGCTGGGCGATGTCCCAGGCCCTTTGGGGATCGTCGCCGAGGAAGGCGGCCATGTAAGCGGAGTACATGGCGCGTTCGGCGAGTTCATGTCCGGGGAAGCGGGTATGGACGGAGAGGAAGACCTGGAGGGCTTCCTCCCAGCGTTGGAGCTGGTAGTAGACGTCGCCGAGTCGGATGCGCAGTTCGATGTCGTAGTCGGGATAGGCGGCGATTTCCTCCTCGCGGGCGTCGATTGCCGCGATCTGGCGTTCCAGCTCGCGGAGGGGGCGGGAGTCGGCCAAGGCTGGGAGGCGGCGCAGGTTCTGGAGGCGCTGGTGTGCGGAGGCGCGGCGTTGTTCGAGGGAGGCCTTGAGGTGGGCGTAGGGGGTGACCAGGCGGTAGAGGAGCAGGGCGAGATCGGGGCGTTCGGACTGGAGGAACCGATCGCCCTCCTCGAGGAGGGTGAGGTTGAGAGGGATGTCGTAGCGGGCTTCGGTGCGGTAGAGGTGGGGCATGACCTGGTAGAGGTCAGCGAAGCGTTCGAGGCGGAGCATGCAGACGGCGAGCTGGCCGGCGGCGGCGTAGCGGAGGGTGGGATCGGTCGCGTTGCGGTAGAGCCATTGGAGGTGGGGCATGGCCTCCTCCCAGAGGTCGAGCTGGAAGCGGGCCTCGCCGAGGAGCTGGTGGGAGAACATCTGCTCCGGGAAGGGGGTGGTGCGGCTGGCGAGCACGGGGGACACCGCCGGGGGGATGTCGGCCCATTTCTGCTGTTGGAGCAGGGCTTCGCCGAGGAGGAGGCGGGCGCGCATGGAGGTGGGCTCGTTGGGGAAGCGCCGCAGGAAGAGGGAGAAGGCCTGCTCGGCGGAGGAGAACTCCTGAGTCTCGAGATGGCACACGCCCTTCAAGTAGAGGGCGTTGATGTACTGGGGCCTTGCGCCGGCATCGGTTTCTACGAGGGTTTGGAGGAGGGGGATGGCCGGATCGAGGATGCGGAGGGCGGCGGAGAAATCCTTTTGGGCGATGAGGGAGGGCACCTCGCCGAGCTGGCGGAGGGTGCGTTGTATCTCGGGGCCTGCGGGGGAGGGCTGGGCGGAGAGAAGGGGAAGGATGCCGCAGAGGAGAAAGGGCCACAGGCCGCGGGCGAGTCCGCTGGCCACAGGGTTCCAACAGCGGGTGAGTCGCCCCATCAGAGCTCCAGGGGAAGAATCAGGTCGTTGCGGTAAAGGAGATTGACGGCCTCGACATCCATGGCGTGTCCGGCCTTGTAGGAGGTGATTCGTCCCAGGAAATGCCCACGTTCGATGAGGGCCACGGCCGCGAGGAGATCGAGGATGGCGCGGTGCCAGACGGCTTCGAGCGAGCGTCCGTTGTGCACGAGGCCGGGGGTGTTGTGGTATCGGCGGCGGCCCGCGATCAGCACATTCTTGTCGGTGTACCCGAGGTTCCGGATGTCAGCGAACATTTTGCCCAGGGTCTGGCAGTAGAGCTTCTTCTGGAAAGTGGTGTTGGTGCGTGCGTGGGCGCCGTGGCGGAAGGTTTCACGGTTGACGGCGAGACGGATGCGTTGTTTTCCGATGATGTTGGGAAAATCCACGGCGACATCGAGGTCGAGAGAGAGGCGGGAGGGGTCGACGGGCTCAAAGACGAGGAGCTTGTCGCCGAGGGCGATGGCGACGGGTTCCTTGACGGTGACATAGCGGAGGGGGTAGGAGGATACAGCGATGCCCCCCTGCTCCATCGCGTCGAGGAGGGGCATGGATCCCACGTCGAAAAGAGGTGGATCGCCGGAGTCGATGCGGATGACCAGGTCGTCGACCTCCATGCCCATGCGGAGGGCGATGATGTGTTCGACGAGGCGAACATAGTTGTGGGGGGAGCCACTGCGGAGGACGATGTTGCTGACGATCTGGCCGGTGGTCCAGACATTGTGGATGCCGACCTGGATTCGGAGAGAGTCGGGAAGATCCGCGCGGTCGAACCACCACCCCTCCCTCTCGGTGGGCAGGAGCTCAATCGTGCGGGTCTCCTTTCCAAAAAACGTTCCGGGGCCGCGGACGGTGACGGGGCGGGCAAGGGTGGTCCTCCGCTTGCGGATGGGAGCGGGAGGATCGTTCAGGCGGTCTTCATCAACCGGCAGGTTTTGGAGGAGGTTCCAAGAGCGTTGGGCTTCGGAGGGATCGCCGGCGAGCAGCCGTGCTGGGAGAGGGTGGGGCATGGAGGGAGGAGGGGAGGAGGGGAGGAGGGTGAAAAGGCAGGGCGCGAAGGCTTACGCATCCCCCCCACGCTTTTCAACACTGGAATGCGTGGCAGGAGGGTAAGTCATCCTACCCCATTCGCCCAGTCCCTGTTAAGAAAAAAAATAGGGAGGGGTGTGGGGAGGCCCGGGGCGGAGTGTCAATACCGTGGCAGGGAGGGATCCATCTCGAGCGCCCACCGGTCGATCCCCCCGATGAGGTTGTAGACCTCCCGGAAACCGAGCTTGCGGAGGAAATGGGCCGCCCGCTGGCTGCGCATGCCATGATGGCAGACGACGACGATGGGTCGGTCGGGAGGCAACTCCCCGGCGTGTTCAGGCAAGAGAGCCAGGGGGACATGGAGGGAACCGGGGAGGCGGACGCGCTCCCATTCCTGGGGCTCGCGCACATCGAGGAAAAGTGCGTTTTCCAGTTCAGCGGCCTGGCGGGGGGACAACTCGTGGCGGATGGATTCGAAGATCATGTGCGGACTCTGCCACATCCCCGGCGCTTTGCAAGCCCTTGCCAACGGCCTCGTTTTGAGTTATGTCCGAACCATGACCCCCATCAACCGCTTCCTGCTCGACCACGGCCTCCGCATCTCCACCAATCCCTGTGTCAGTCCCGATTTCTGCTTGGACTGGCCCTCCCTCCGGGCCCAGTTGCCCGAAGGAGTGCTCCGCCATCCCCTCAGCCGCCTCGAGATCGCGGCGGGAACCCTGGAACTTGTGGAGAACGCGGAGGGGGATTGCGCGTGGATCCTGGAGGGGACGGGCGATGCGGGTTTCGGGGAGGGAGTGGAACTGGCGGAGGGGCGGCGCGCTTTCCCGGCCACTTGGGCCAACCTGCTGGTCCTCAAGAACCGATTGCTCGAGCACGACCCCGCTTCGACCGTTTTCCCGCGGGCTGACGGCTCCCTGGGCCGCGGGACCCTCGGCATTGGCGCCCGCTTCACCACCCTCCACTGGCCGGCTGTCGAATGGGCCATGGCCGCCCTCGGGCTCGGCCTCACCGCCAACCAGAACTCCATCCCCCGCGAGCTCGTCTACGATGTGGACGCGATGCTCGAGAATCGCCTCGACAGCGTTCCCTTCCCCTTCATCGGCACGAATGTCCCCGAGGGCCACCAGGGACAGAGCGTCGAGGGCATGTCCCACGGCTGCGTACTCTCCAAGCTCAAGACCGGCTTCCACACCCGGCGCATCCCCTGGTCCTTCAATGCCGACCACCAGCCGATCGGCGGAAAGTTCGACGGACGGGAGGATGCGTTGGTACGGGGCTGCCTCCTGGCCTCCTACATCACCTTCGACCTCTCGCCCGAGCTCGCCCAGACCCGCGCGCCCGACTGCCCTGCGGACTGGGTGGCCCGCCACGTGCCCGCCGGGCTTGTCGACCGCGTCCGGACCCGCGTGCAGGGCCTGGGCTTCCCCCTCCCCGACGACGAGTTCAACGCGCTGCTGGCAACCGTTTGGCCCTCGATCGAAAAGATGAAACGCCGCGACGAGAAATACGCCGCCGCCCGTGCGGAGGCCTTCAGCACGCCGGAAGGGCGGGCCTACCTCCGGGAACTTTCGATCGACGAGCTCCCCGGGCTCACCTCCCAGGGCACCACCGCCGTCATGCTCGCCCTCTGCGAGGCCCTCGGCATGCGCATCGACTTCGTCGCCCCCGCCTTCGGCTTCCAGAAAAACATGCCGTATCCCGACAACGCGGCCCTCCGGGAGCTCATCGAGAAACAATGGGCCGTCTGCCGGGCCTTCGACTGTTCCATCGGTTTCCACTCCGGCTCCGGGAAATCGGCGGAGAACTACCGCGTGATGGGCGAGATCACCGGCTCCAGACTCGAAATCAAGACCAGTGGCCGCTACACCTACGAGATGGGCCGGGCGCTGGCCGCCTCACGCGATCCCGCGGACCAGGCGCTCTGGCGCGACTGGCACGCCTTCACCGCCGACATGGCGGTCGCCGGCGCCTTCAGCGCCGACGCGACCGAACAGCGCATGGCCCGCACCTTCATCGCCGCTGCCCTGGAAACGAGCGGACGCCCCGCCGCCCCCTACGACAATCCCGCGGAGCTCGCCTCCCTTCTCCACTCCCTTCCTCCCTCCCCGGACCACATGTTCTGGTTCGAGTACAACTTCCTGGCCGTGCTCGCCGCAGGGGGGCGCCCCGAAAAGGCCGCCCTGGGCGACCACAGCGCCGCTGGCTACCGCCAGCGCGCGCGCTTCTACGCCGTCAGTGACTCCGCCCGCCTCCTCTACGCCCGCAACGTCATCTCTTACATCCTTTTTCTCGCCGAGACCACCGGCCTGGCCACCCCACAGGCCTGCCAGGCCGCCGCCCGCAGGCTCCAGGGCCTCGATTCCCTCCAGGCGCTGATCGACGATATCCACGGCTGAGCCGCCTTCACTTTTCGCTGTACAAAGGCCGGGAGCCTGTGCGACAACAGAACCTATCCAATTCGGAGAAGGTTCCTCCGGAATCTGGCGAATCCCCCCGACAGGAGTTCCCATGCAAGCGCCGCTGACCCAACCCGTGCCCGGCTACTGGTGGCTGGTGCCGCTGACCGCCCTCGCCGCCCTCGGCTTCGCCTGGAAATTGTTCACGTGGATGAAAGGGGAGGAGGAGGGCACGGAGCGGATGAAGGAAATCGCAGGGCACGTGCGCGAGGGTGCGATGGCCTATCTTCGCGCGCAATACCGGGTGGTGGGGGCCGTATTTGCGGGGCTCTTCGCCGTATTTGTGATCCTCGCCCTCCTAGGGGTCCAGAACCCCTTCGTACCCGTTGCCTTCCTTACCGGCGGCTTTTTCTCGGGCCTCTGCGGCTTCATCGGCATGCAGACAGCCACCCTGGCCTCTTCCCGCACCGCACACGGTGCCCGAAGCAGCCTCGACCGGGGCCTGCGCATGGCCTTCCGCTCCGGGGCCGTCATGGGCCTCGTCGTCGTCGGTTTCGGCCTCCTGGACATCTCCCTCTGGTACCTGCTACTCAATTTCGTGTTCGACCATAACTTCTTCGGACTGGGACACCACCTGATGGAGAAGGCGGGGCTGGCAGGCGAGTTCTCAGGCGAGCTACTCGCGAACGGGGCGTGGGTGCAGGCGAAGATGACGGAGATCACCACGACCATGATCACCTTCGGCATGGGGGCCTCGATGCAAGCCCTCTTCGCGCGCGTGGGGGGGGGCATCTACACCAAGGCGGCCGACGTAGGGGCAGACCTGGTGGGCAAGGTGGAGTCGGACATTCCCGAGGACGACCCTCGCAACCCGGCGACGATTGCGGACAACGTGGGGGACAACGTGGGGGACGTGGCGGGCATGGGTGCGGACCTGTACGAATCCTATTGCGGCTCGATTCTGGCGACGGCCGCCCTGGGCTCGGCCCTGCCCGGCCTGAGCGTCGGCGCGGTCATCGCCCCAATGCTCGTCGCGGCCGTCGGCATCGTCGCCTCCCTCCTCGGCATCCTCATGGTGCGCACCACCGAGAACGCCGGCCCCCGCCAGCTCCTCCGCTCCCTCCTCACCGGAACCATCACCGCCTCCGCCGTCGTCCTGGTCGCCCTCTTCCTCATGGTCCTGGGCGGACTCGTCACCTGGGGCATCTTCGGCGCCGTCGTCGCGGGCCTCGCCTCCGGCGTCCTCATCGGCCAATCCACAGAATACTACACTTCCGACGCCTATAAGCCCACCCGGGGCATCGCCGACCAGGCCGAAATGGGACCCGCCACGACGATCATCGACGGCCTCGCGGTCGGCATGTTCTCCGTCGGCATACCCGTACTGATCGTGGTCGCCGGCATCCTGTGCGCCTTTGGGTTCGCGGGAGGATTCCGCGACATCAGCCTGGGCCTCTACGGGGTCGGTTTCGCGGCGGTGGGCATGCTGTCCACCCTGGGCATCGTGATGGCGACCGACGCCTTCGGGCCGATCGCGGACAATGCGGGGGGGAACGCCGAGATGGCAGGCCTCGGCCCGGAGGTCAGGAAACGGACGGACGAGCTGGACATGCTGGGGAACACGACGGCAGCGACGGGCAAAGGGTTCGCGATCGGCTCGGCCGCGTTGACGGCGATGGCCCTCTTGGCGGCCTACATGGAGGAGGTCAAGCTCTGGCTCGGCAAGCTGGCGGGAGACACGTTCCTCCGGGTCGGTGATGTCACCTTCACCACGACCGAGGCCCGCCTTGCCGCCCATCTCCCCGGGACCATCCTGATCGACAACGGTGCGAAGGCGATTTCACCCGCGGGCGAGGTGGTCGGCCTGGTCGCCAGCAAGGCGGGAATCCTGGATCTGGTCGACGCCTACGACATCACCCTCTTCAACCCGCGGCTGCTCTGCGGGCTCTTCATCGGCTCGATGCTGTGTTTTGTGTTCTGCGCCATGACCATGAAAGCCGTCGGCCGTGCGGCGGGAGACATGGTGCAGGAAGTCCGCCGCCAATTCCGCGAGATCGCGGGCATTCTCGAGGGAACGGGCAAGCCGGACTACGCGCGCTGCGTCGCGATTTCGACCCGTGGCGCCCAGCGGGAGATGATCCTCCCCTCCCTCCTGGCCGTCGCCGCGCCCGTCGCGACCGGCCTGACGCTGGGGGTGGCGGGAGTCATGGGCATGCTCGCGGGGGGGCTCTGCACGGGGTTCAGCCTTGCCTGCATGCTTAACAACGCGGGGGGGGCCTGGGACAACGCCAAGAAATACATTGAGAAGGGCAACCACGGCGGCAAAGGCTCGCCAGCGCACAAAGCGGGGGTGGTGGGGGACACGGTGGGGGATCCCTTCAAGGACACCTCCGGGCCGTCGCTGAACATCCTCATCAAGCTCATGACGATGGTGAGCGTGGTCTTCGCCGGCGTCATCGTCAAATCTGCAGCAGAACCCGCGCATAGCCCGGCACTCCCCCCCCCTCCCCCCTCTGTCGAACAACCCGCCCCACCCGCCGCCGAGGCTCCGGAAGGGCTCTGGATCTGAGCTCCTCGCCCCTCCGCAGCGGCTGAGCTTTTTTCGCGCATTTTCCGGGCGACGTGTTAAGGAGCGGCCATGTGGTGGACCGTCCTTGTTCCCCTGTCGGCCTTTGTAGCCCTCCTCGTCGCCTCCGGCTTTTTCTCGAGCGCGGAAACGGCGCTTTTTTCGTTGGATCCGCAGGAGATCCACCGCATGAAGGAGAAGCATCCAGAAGATGCGCGGCGGCTGGACCGTCTTCTGGAGCAGCCGACGCGGGTGCTGTCGACCGTCCTGATCGGCAACACCCTGGTGAACGTCCAGCTATGGATCGTGGGGGCGCTGCTGTTGGGGCGGGTGGGGATGACGCACGAGGGGGCACAGGTTGGGGTGCTCACCCTGGTCACGGTGCTGTTCAGCGAATACGGACCGAAACGGCTGGCCCTCGTGCACCACACCCTGCTCGCCCGCCTGTACTCGCGCCCACTCGTTTTCCTGGAGCGCCTGCTCCGGTTCCCCCGCGCCGCCCTCGAATCGAGCACCAACCGGTTCGCGCACCGCTTCCGGCCCAGCGGCCACATCCTGCAACGCGCCGAATACGACACGCTCATGGAGGCCGGCGGCGAAAGCGGCACCCTCGACGAACACGAACATAAAATGGTCCGAGCCATCCTCTCCCTCGAACACCAGTCCGTCGGCGACGTCATGACCCCCCGGGTGGATCTCGAGGGAGTGGACCTCGACGAGCCCGGGGTCGACATCGCGGCGGCGGCGCGCCGCTGCGGCGTCCGTCACCTCGTCCTCTACCGGGAACAGCTCGACCGCATTGAGGGCCTCCTCGACGTGCGCGCCTTCCTCCTCGACCCGGCCCGGAACCTCGCGGCCGCCACGCGCCGCCCCATCTTCGTGCCGGAGCTCTGCTCCCTCGACAAACTCCTCACCCAGATGCTGGCCAACCGCTGGAGGGCCGCCGTGGTGGTAGACGAATACGGAGGAACCGCAGGGTTGGTCACCCGCGGCGACCTCTTGGAGGAGCTCACCGGCGAGATGGATCCGGAGGAGGCGGACCGCCTCATCTGCGAACGGCTCACGGACAACGCCTGGCTGCTGGACGGGCAGTTGCACCTTCTGGACGTACGGCGGGTCACGGGACTCCGGCTGGAGGCGGAGACGGCCGACCGACTGGCGGGTTGGTTCGTGGAGCAGGCGGAGCACATCCCCGCGCACAATGAGATCATCACCGGCCCCGGGTGGCGCGCGATGGCCCGCCAGGTCCGGCGGCACCGCATCGAGCTCGTGCTTCTCGAACAGACCGATGTCGGCGGGACGGAGGACCCGGCATGAGCCCGGCCTCCGACCTCCTGGTGGTCCTCGTCTGCCTCGCCGGCTCCGCCTTCTTTTCGGGCATGGAGACCGGCATCGTGGCCATCAACCGCGTCCGCCTCCGCCATTTGGTCAAACGCAGGGAGCCAAGGGCCCTGCTATTGCGCGACCTGCTTGAGAACCCCGACCGCCTGCTCGGCACCACGCTTGTCGGCAACAACCTCGTCAACGCCGCCATGACCGTCGCCGGAACCTCCCTGCTCGTGGGGCTGACCGGGTCCCCCCGGCTCGGCGGCGCCCTCGCCGGCATCCTGCTCACCCTCCTGATCCTGGTCTTCGGGGAATACCTGCCCAAGGCCTGGTTTCAAAGCCATCCGCTCAACCGCACGGCCCGCTTTGTCAGGCTCTTCTCCTTCTTCGGTCGACTCTTCCAAGGCGCCAGTGTCCCCATCGTCGCCCTGGTCCGCCACCTCATCCCGGCGGGGGCCGACGCGTCCTCGCTCGAGAACCGGGCTCGGGTGACCCGGAAGGACATCCAGTTCCTGCTCAGCCGCGAGAGCGGGGCCACCCCCGACCTGGGCGAACAGCGCCGCCGCATGGTGATCGGCGTTTTCGCCCTCTCCGACAAGACCGCGCGCGACGTGATGATCCCGCGGGAGCGCATGCTCCGGATCTCGCCGGACACCCCAATGCCCGAGATCCTCGCCCTCGCCGCCCGTTCCGGCGTCAAAAGCCTCCCCGTATGGTCCGAGGCCGAGCAGCGTTTCACTGGACTCCTGAAGGTGGCCGACCTCTTTCCGCACATCGACGACCCCGACCTCCGCCTGCCCGACCTGATACGCCCCCCGCAGTATGTCGCCGCCGACACCCCGGCCGACGACCTCCTGCCACGGCTGCGGCTCAGCCGGCAGCCCATGCTGCTGATCCGCGACGAGGCGGGCCTGGTGGTGGGCTTCGTAACGACCGAAGCCGTGCTCGAGGAGATCGTCGGCCCCCTTCACGAACGTTGACACCCCTGGAGTCCCTCCCCCCCATGAAAGTCCTTGCCCTCCTGCTTCTCAGCCTGCACCCCCTCAGCTACCTCCGGGCCCAGAGCGCCCCACCCCGCCCCGTCCTGCAGCACGAGGCGCCCGCCTCGGTGACCGCCGGAAGTCCGCTGAAGCTCATCGCCCGGGTCGGCCACGCCGGGGAGATCGCCGCCGTCACCCTCCATCTCGCACAAAGCGGGGGGAGCGCGCCAGTGGACCTGCCCATGCGCCCCGCCGGCGCCGGCGTCTTTGTCGTCACCGTCCCCCCTTCCCTTTTCGCCGCGACGGAATCCTTCCGGTACTACATCGAGGCCCGTGCGGCGAGCGGGGTTCGCGCGGAGACGCACTGGGCCACGGTCCGGGTGATTGGCGGGAAGTCCATGGCCGCCGGGGAGGGAGGATGGAAAAAGCCCCTGCTGATTGGCGCGGGGGCGGCCGCCGCGGTGGGGGCGGGCATCGCCCTTTCGGGCGGAGGAGGAGGAGGAGGGGACGAGGTTCCGGCGAACCCGACCGACCCCGCCGACAACCTCATCGTGCGCACGGCCACGGACAGCGTGAACAGCGCCACCCCTGCCCTTCCACGGATCAACACCGTCGACGCCGCCGCGGAACTGGGGGGGCGCACCCTGACCCGGGTGCGCATCCGCCTGGAATTTGATGGGGTGGACGGAGGTGCCGAAACCTACGAGGTCAGCTACAACGGCGCCACGGTCCTGTCAGGAAGTGCCGGGGGGCTGAAGACCGAACAAGTCGACGTGCTTGGCGCGGCGGACACGCAGGTCCTGATCCGCGTACTCAGCTCGGTGCCCGTCAACGGGATCAGCAGCTACTCCTGGAATGCCACCGTGACCTACTTCCTCCAATAAACCTAAAACGGGGAGGGAAGGGATGGGAATGGGGCAAGCTCTTTGAGCGAAAGGCCTTGAGTGACCACGTCCCTCACTCGCGCGGATTGGCCACGAGGTACTCCCGGGTTTCCCGGGCGACCAACCCGCTCAGGAGCAGAAGGCTCAAAAGGTTGGGGACGGCCATCAGCGCGTTCATGGCATCGGCGAAGTCCCAGACCAGATCGAGTTCCGCGAGGCTGCCGAGCAGGACAGCGCCGACCCAGAGGAGGCGGTAGGGAAGGATGACGCGGGGGCCAAAGAGGAATTCTGCCGCGCGTTCACCGTAGTAGGACCACCCCAGAATCGTGGAGAGCACAAAGGTCATGAGCCCGAAGGTGAGGATGAAGGGGCCCCAGATGGGAAGCTGGCCAAAGGCCAGCTCGCAGAGCTCCCGGCGGTCGGTGGCCTGGGTCCATTCGCCGGAGCCGACCACAACCAGACCGGTCATCAGGCAGATGACCACAGTGTCCCAGAAGGTGCCGGTGGCGGAGACGAAGGCCTGCCGGGCGGGATGGGAGCAGCGTGCGGCGGCGGCGACGATCGGTGCGCTGCCCATGCCCGCCTCGTTGGAGAAGAGGCCCCGGGCAATGCCCATGCGGAGAGTCTGCGCGATCACGGAACCGGCAAATCCCCCCGCCGCGGCGTGCCCGCTCCAGGCGCCCCGCCAGATCACACGCAGGGTCTCCGGAATGGCCGCGGCATCGCGCAGGAGCAGGACCAGACAGCCAAACACATACAGGGCGGCCATAAAGGGCACGAGCCAAGCGCAGACACGAGCGATGGAGCGGATGCCGCCGAGGATCACCAGGGCGGTGATGGCGGTGAGGACGAGGCCGGAGACCCAGGCGGGAATGTGGGGAAAGCCGGGAAGGGAGGAGGAGACGCGGCCGATCATGCCGGTGAGGGTGTTGGACTGGGCCATATTCCCGATGCCGAAGGCGGCAATCGCCGCAAAGGCGGCGAAGAGACGCGCGAGGAGAGGACGATGGAGGGCGCGGTCCAACACATACATCGGCCCGCCCACGCTGTGGCCTTCGGGCGTGAATTCGCGATACTTGACGGAAAGGAAGGCCTCGGCATATTTGGTGGCGCTTCCGAAGACGCCGGTGAGCCACATCCAGAACACCGCGCCGGGGCCGCCGACGGCGATCGCGCCCGCCACGCCGAAAATGTTGCCGGTGCCGATCGTCGCCGCCAGCGCGGTGGCCAGGGCAGCGAAGGGGCTCACCTCCCCCGCGCCATCGCGGTCGGGCCGAACAGACAGGCGGATCGCCCGGCCGAGATGCCGTTGGATGAACCCCAGGCGCACGGTGAGGAAAAGGTGGGTCCCGAAAAGCAACAGCAGCATGGGTAGCCCCCAGACCATCTGGTTCAGGCCCGCAACAAGGGAAGAGAGTGTGTGCATGAGGCCGTTCCCTCATCGGATTTTCCGCCACTTGGCAATCCGATTCCCCTCGGGATTCCGCGTCTTTTGGGTTGCGCGGGGCCGTCGACCCGCTAGGAACTTCCCCCCATGAGCGGGATTGCCGAAAACCTGTCGCGTGTGGAGCAGAGAATTCGCGGGGCCTGCCAGGCCTGCGGAAGGGACCGGAACGAGGTCGAACTGATGGCCGTCAGCAAGACCCGCCCCCCCGAAGCCGTCCGCGATGCCCTAGCCGCGGGCCAACTGCTCTTCGGCGAGAACCGGGTCCAGGAAGCCCTCGCGAAAATCCCGGAACTACCCGGGACACTGCGCTGGCACCTCATCGGCCACTTGCAGACAAACAAAGTCCGGCACGCGCTGCACGCGGGTTTCGAACTGATTCACGGGGTGGACTCCGCCCGGCTGTTGGAGGCGCTGGAGGCGGCCGCCACGGAGCTGGGCCGCGTACAACCGGTCCTGATCCAGGTGAATGTCAGCGGCGAGCCGAGCAAGTTCGGGCTGCCACCGGCAGAACTGGAACCCCTGCTGGAAAAGGCCTCGGGCCTCCGGGGCGTCGAGCCACGCGGGCTGATGACCATCCCCCCTCTGAGCGAGGACCCCGAAAAGGCGGCCCCACATTTCGCGCGTCTACGGGAACTGCGCGACCGCGCCGCGGCCTCCAGCGGCTTCCCCCTGGAGATCCTCTCCATGGGGATGTCCCACGACCTGGAGGTCGCCATCCGGGAGGGGGCGACCCTCGTGCGTGTCGGGACCGACATCTTCGGCGCCCGCGCCTGATCCACCGACCGGCGGCCCGTTTTTTTTGTGGCAAGTCCACGCGGAAGCGGCTACAGGTTCCGCAAGCCCCCTCCCCTCCCCCACCCCAGAACCTATCTCCCTCCTCTCATGAACGCATCCATGGTTTTCCTCGGCGGCGGCAACATGGCCGAAGCCCTCCTCCACGGCATCCTGCGTGCGGGCGACCGACGCCCCTCGGAGATCGTTGTCACCGATGTGCGCCCCGAACGCCTGCAAGAACTCGCCGCCCGTTTCGGCGTGGGGGTGACGACCGATAATGCGGCGGCGGTCGAGGGCGCATCCGAGGTCTGGCTCTGCGTGAAGCCCCAGCAGATGGAGGAGTTGCTGGCGCCGCTGGCCGGCAGGCTGGGAGGGGCCTTGGTGATCAGCATCGCAGCAGGAATCCCGACGGGCCGCATCGAAGCCGCGCTCGGCCCGGGCCCGCGAGTGGTGCGCGTGATGCCCAATACCCCGGCCTTGGTAGGCGAGGGCGCGGCAGGCATCGCCGGCGGTGCCACGGCCACCCCCGCCGACCTTGGGCGAGTCTCGACACTCCTCGGGTGCGTGGGGGGCGGCGTTGTGGTCGCCGAGGACGACCTGCACGCGGTGACCGCGCTCAGCGGCAGCGGCCCCGCGTACGTGTTCTATCTGGTGGAGGCGATGCTGGCCGCCGCCGCGGAGCTGGGATTCGACGCGGCAGCGGCGAGGTCCCTGGTGTTGCGGACGGTGACAGGGGCCGGCAAACTGCTGGAGGTGAGCGGGGAGACGCCGGAAACATTGCGAGCGCGGGTGACCTCGAAGGGCGGCACCACCGCGGCGGCCATCGCCGCCTTTGATGCCGCCGGCGTGGCGGAAGGCCTGAGGGAGGGCGTCCGGGCTGCGGCCGCTCGCTCGCGCGAACTGGCGGAAGGCCGATGAGCGCGGACGAACCGGAATTGCGCGGCCTCCAAACCGTCGCCCCCACACCCCACCGGGGCTGCAACCCCTTCGCCCCCCTTGCAAGAATCCTTCTCCTCCTTCTGTTCTCCCTCGGCATCCTCTACGGAATCCTCCTCGTTGTCACACGCACCCGCGGTTTCCTGGACCTCGTCGCCCGCCGCGCCACCGAGGCGGTCGGAACCCCCGTCTCCCTGGGGGGCATCCGGCTGGAACCCGATTTCAGCCTGGAAATCGTGAACCTCTCCCTCCTCCACCCCATTCCCCAGGCACGGCTGCACGTCACGCGTGCCCGGCTTCGCCCGGACTGGGCAGCCAGCCTGGAAGCCCGCCGGCTCGTCTACGGCCGGGTGGAGGCCTTCGACATCGAAGCCGGGGTGGTGGAGGCCCGGGACGGCTCGCGTGAACCGGGGTTCCTCCTGCGGCGGATCGGACTTGATCGCTGGCGCGAGCCCCCCCCGGCCACGGCGGAGAAGACCGCCTCCCCCTCCCCTTTTCCAAACGGGGAAGATACTCCCCCTCTCCCCATTCCCCGACTGCCGATCGTCCGCCTCAACGGAAACCGGATGGACATCGCCCTGCATGGCCTGACCCTGACCCTGCACGACGCCGATGGCGAGCCAAAGCTCGCCCTGCACGACCTGCGTGTGGGTATCGCTCCCGGCCGCCCCACGCGCGATGTCGTCCCCCCCCACCCCCGTTATTGGATCGAAGGCGAAAGCGCCTTCCCCGGATCCCCCCGCCATCCTCTCCGCCTCGACCTGCTCCGCAACGGCCACGAATGGGTCCTCTTGCAGCTCGAAGCCGAATCCCGCCTCCTCTTCGCCGTGCACAGGCTCCTCTCGGGCGCCCCTTCCCCCCTCGTCGAGGAGCCCGCCCCGTGACCCCCGCCGAGCGCGTGGAACAGCTCCGCGCGGAACTCCGCGAGCACAACCACCGCTACTACGTGCTGGCCGCTCCGGTCATCAGCGACCGGGAGTTCGATGCGCTGCTCGCGGAACTCGAGCGACTGGAGAACGAACACCCCGAACTGGCGGATGAGGATTCGCCGACCCGGCGCGTCGGGGGCGCGCCCCTTCCGGGTTTTGTGACGGTGGCCCACACCGTGCCCATGATCTCGCTGGCGAACAGCTATTCCCTCGGGGACCTCCGGGCCTTCGACCAACGCCTGCGCAAGCTGCTTCCCGGCACAACATTCCGATATGTGGTGGAGCCAAAGATCGACGGCGTGGCCGTGAGCCTGCGCTACGAGGAGGGCCGTCTGGTACGGGCGCTGAGCCGGGGGGACGGGCGGGCGGGCGACGACATCACCGCGAATGTCCGCACCATCGACTCCGTGCCGCTGCGGCTGCGGGGGGCGGAACCGCCCGCGGTGCTAGAGGTCCGCGGCGAGGTGTACATGACGCGGGAGGGTTTCGCACGGCTGAACGCAGAGCGGCAGGCGGCGGGAGAGGCCGTGTTCGCGAATCCCCGAAACGCCGCCGCCGGTTCCATGAAGCTGCTCGACCCCCGCCTCGTCGCCGCCCGCCCCCTTGACGCCGTCTGGTACGGAGTGGGGGAACTCGACGGGATCGATTTCGACACCCACCAGGAACTTCTGGCCGGCTTGACCGGATTCGGACTGCGCACCCCCCCGCGGACATGGGACTGTGCGGACATCGACGAGGTGGAGCGAGCGCTGAAGGAGAACCAGTCCCTGCGCGACGACCACCCCTTCGACATGGATGGCGCGGTCATCAAGGTCAACGAACGGCAGCTGTACGGGGAGCTGGGCCGTACAGCCAAAAGTCCGCGCTGGGCCATCGCCTACAAGTACGAACCGGAACAGGCCGCAACGCGCCTGCGGGGGGTCACGGTCCAGGTCGGGCGAACGGGAGTGCTGACGCCGGTGGCGGAGCTGGATCCGGTTCGGATTTCCGGCAGCACCGTCAGCCGCGCCACACTGCACAACTGGGACGAGATCGGGCGCAAGGACATTCGGGTCGGAGACACGGTGGTGATCGAGAAGGCAGGCGAGATCATCCCCGCCGTGGTGCGGGTGGTGGGGGAGGATCGGCCGGCGGATGCGGCGCCCATTCCCGTACCGGAGGCCTGTCCCACCTGCGGCGGCATCGTGGCCCGACGGCCCGGGGAGGTGGCCTGGCGCTGCGAAAACCCCGCCTGCCCCGCCAAAAGCCTCAACCGCATCCGGCATTTCGCCAGCCGCCGCGCGATGGACATCGCCCACCTTGGCGAGGAGATGATCCGCCTGCTCCTACGCGAGGATCTGCTCCGCGACATCGCGGATGTGTACGACCTGGCAGGCCATCGCGACCGACTCCTGGGCTTGGAGCGGCTGGGTGAAAAGTCGGTCGAGAACCTGCTCGCGGCGATCGAACGCAGCAAGGATGCCGACCTGTGGCGGCTGCTGCACGGGATAGGCATTCCGCAGGTAGGGGAGAAGACGGCTCAGATTCTGGAGGAGAATTTTGATTCGGTGGATGCGCTGGCCGCCGCCGAACCGGAGGGTCTGGCGGCGATATTCGGGATTGGGGAGAACATGGCGTTGGACATCCACGCGTTTTTCCGCGACGAGGAGAACCGGGTATTGCTGGAGCGCCTGCGCCAGGCGGGGGTGAACCTAAAGCGGCGCGGCGGAGGCGCCATCGCGACCGACTCGCCTCTGGCTGGCAAGACGGTGGTGCTCACCGGCACCCTGAAACAGATGACGCGGGACGAGGCGAAGGAGCGGCTGCGTGCGTTGGGTGCGAATGTGAGCGGATCCGTATCCGCGAAAACGCATCTGGTAATCGCGGGGGAGGAGGCGGGGAGCAAGCTGGAGAAGGCACGAGAACTCGGCGTTGAGGTCTGGAGCGAGGAAGAACTGCTGCGGGTGCTGGAGGGGGGAGGCGGGAAGGGGCGGGCACCCGACGCGGCGTCCGGGCCGCCAGTTCAGGGCGAGCTGTTCTGAGGGGAAGGCCTGGCCAGGAGTGTACAGAAAAGCGCCATAAGCCCCGCCAGCTCCAGCAACTCCTCCAACGTCATGAGGATCGCATACACAGGATCTTTCTGTTGGCCAACCCTCTCGTACCAATACCCCTCCACCATCTCCAGCCCCAGGGCCCCAGCCAGGAACAAACCTGCCGCCAGACAGAACCCCTGACGGGGCAGGCGAGGCATCTCCCTCAGGCGCGGCAGGGCAAGGAGACCCAGCAGCAACGTCCCCAGACCGTAGGGAACCACCCAGGCGAAGAAAAACGGTCCGGCCGCCCGCAGGCTCTGCCGCAGGGAGGGAACCCACCGCTCATGCCACGCGAACCACTCATCGCCGGAAAGCACGAGAAACAACAGGCCCAGACCGATCCAAAAGCCCCCCCTCCGCCGGGGCATACGCCCGCCCATCCCCACCAGAAGTACGCCGTTCCCAACAAAGAAGAGGGCATTGACGGCGGAGAAGAGGTTGTCTTCCCTGTCGAAGCTGAACAGGGCATCCCATTTGCGCCAGAGGGAGCCGGAGGACGCATCCCCCCCCAGGTGAGCTCCGACCAGATGCGCCGCCAGAAGGGCCGTCGCCATGCAGACACACCCCCCGATGGCGACATGCGTTCTCATGGGTGGGGTTCAGATGGACGGAGGAGACTTGCCGCCCTCCTCCAGGGCGGCGAGCCGGGCCTCGAGCGAGGCGATCTTCTTCTCGTACTGCTGGAAGCTGCTTTCGATGGCGGTCACCATCAGCGCGTTGATCTGGTTCTGCTGCGACCAGAGCCGGAAGGTGTAGAACTTCAACAATTTCCAGATCACGGTCTTGCAACGGACCAGCAGGCCACCCTTCCAGCCGGAGCGCCGGTCCTCAATGCGGAAGTCGTTGATGTCGACATGCACACCATCGCGCAGGCAGTTGAGGTAAAAGCGCAGCAGCTCCTCGCTGTCGGCCATGTACATCAGGTTGTGGCGCTCGGCACGCGCGATGCGCGCGTCGGCGTAGACGCCCTCCTGCCGTTTGCGGGCGACGTCCTCGCGGATTTCGCGCACGAGCGCCTCGACGTCCACTCCAGGGGCCTCAAGTCGCAGGGTCAGATGTTCGGCCGTTTCACTCATGTTCCGCTGTATACCGGGAGGATTGGGGCCGGTCAATCCCGGGGATGCGCCCAACTCCCTCCCCCACCCCACTCCGCCGCGCACCCGCGCATTGTTTTTTAAAGGGATGGGTGTAGGTTGCGTACCCTCCCCCCGTCCCCCCCCGCACCCCATGTCCCGAACCCACCTGATTGTCCAAGGCGCCCGCGAGCACAACCTCAAGAATGTCAACGTCTCCATTCCCAGAGACGCCCTCACCGTCATCACCGGTCTCAGCGGCTCCGGCAAGTCGTCCCTCGCGTTCGACACGATCTTCGCGGAGGGCCAACGAAAATACGTGGAGAGCCTCTCGGCCTACGCACGCCAGTTCCTGGACCAGATGCAGAAACCCGATGTGGACCACATCGAGGGCTTGTCACCCGCCATCTCGATCGAACAGCGCACGGCCGGCTCCAATCCGCGGTCGATCGTCGCCACCACCACGGAAATCTACGACTACCTTCGCCTGATGTACGCGTCGATCGGGGTGCAGCATTGCCCGGGCTGCGGACGGGAATTGACCCACCAGACCGCCGAGGACATCATCAACCAGCTCTGCTCGCTCCCGCCGAGGACCCGGGTCATGGTGCTGACGTCCTATGTGGATGGCCGCAAGGGGGAACACCTCGAGGTCTTCGCCGAGATCCGCAACCAGGGCTTCGTGCGGGCCCGGGTCGACGGCCTCGTCCTGGAGCTGGACGCGGTCCCCAACCTCAACAAGAAGACGAAACACAGCGTCGAGGCGGTGGTGGACCGGCTGGTGATTGATGAGGGGGTGAGGTCGCGTCTGGCGGACAGCGTGGAGCTGGCACTGCGCCTGGGCAAGGGGCGGATGACGGCGGCGATTGAGGACGGGAAGGGGGGATGGAGCGACCGGTTGTTCAGCGAGGATTTCGCGTGCCTGCCCTGTGGGCGGAGCTTCGACAAGCTCGAAAACCGTCATTTCTCCTTCAACAGCCCCTACGGGGCCTGCCCCACCTGTGCGGGTCTGGGGAGCATGGAGGTGTTCGACGAGCATCTACTGGTGCCCGATCCCTCCCTCAGCCTCGAGGAGGGCGCAGTCGACGCTTGGAAACGCGGCGGACGCCGCGTCATCCTCTGGTACAAGAAGCTCCTCCGCGGGGTGGCGGACGCCTATGGGGTGTCGATGGACACGCCCTACGAGAAGCTGCCAACCGCCTTCCGCAAGGTGCTGATGCAGGGTTCCGGGGAGCAGGAGGTGGCGATGACCCTGTACCGGGGCGGCCGCGCCCTGAAGTACGAGAAACCGTTCGAGGGCGTAATCCCGAATCTGGAACGGCGTCTGCGGGAGACGGAAAGCGACCACACGCGCGAGAGACTGCGCACCTACATGAGCCGGCTTCCCTGCCGGGACTGTGGCGGCGCGCGGCTCAAGCCCGAGAGCCTGGCCTGCCGTGTCGCGGGCACGAACCTCCGCGACATCTGCCGCATGTCGGTGGGGGGGGCCTTGGCGTTTTTCGAGGGCCTGAAGCTTTCAGAGACGGAGCGGCGGATCGTGGCGGAGGTGGTGAAGGAGATCACGCACCGGCTGCGGTTCCTCAACGGGGTGGGGCTGGACTACCTGACGCTGGACCGGGAGAGCGGCACCCTCTCGGGCGGGGAGGCCCAGCGCATCCGCCTGGCGAGCCAGGTGGGTTCCGGGCTCATGGGCGTGCTGTACGTGCTGGACGAACCGAGTATCGGCCTGCACCAGCGCGACAACCTGAAACTCATCGACACCATGAAGGGCCTGCGCGACAGCGGCAACACCGTCCTGGTGGTGGAACACGACGAGCAGACGATCCGGGAGGCCGACCACGTGATCGACATGGGGCCGCTCGCCGGCCGGCACGGGGGCGAGGTGGTCTTCTCCGGCACCCCCTCCAGCCTGCTGCGCGCCGACACCCTCACCGCCCGCTACCTCAACGGACAGGAAAAGATCCCCGTGCCCGCCGAACGGCGCACACCCGGCAAGGCCGCGCTCATCATCAAGGGCGCCGCCGAAAACAACCTCAAAAACATCGACGTCCGCATCCCCCTCGGCGTGCTGGCCTGCGTCACCGGCGTCAGCGGAAGCGGAAAATCCACCCTGACCGAAAACATCCTCAAGCGGGTCCTGTTCCGCAAATTCTTCGACGCCAAGGAATTGCCTGGCAAACACAAGACCATCACCGGCCTGCAGCATGTCGACAAGGTCATCGTCATCGACCAAAGCCCCATCGGGCGCACCCCGCGTTCGAACCCGGCGACCTACACCGGGGCCTTCAACCACATCCGCGACCTCTTCGCCCAGCTTCCCGCCAGCCAGGTGCGCGGCTACGGCCCGGGACGCTTCAGCTTCAACGTCAAGGGCGGCCGCTGCGAAAGCTGCAAGGGCGACGGACTGCGCCGAATCGAAATGCACTTCCTCCCAGACGTCTACGTCACCTGCGAGGTCTGCGGCGGCAAACGCTACAACCGAGAGACCCTCGAGGTCCGCTACCGGGGCAAGAACATCTCCGAGGTGCTGGACATGACCGTCGAGGACGCCCTGGACTTTTTCGGCAAGGTCCCCCCCCTCCAACGCCGCCTCCAGACCCTCCACGACGTCGGCCTCGGCTACGTCCAGGTCGGCCAGCCCGCCACAACACTTTCCGGCGGCGAAGCCCAGCGCGTTAAACTCGCCACCGAACTAAGCAAACGCGACACCGGCAACACCTTGTACATCCTGGACGAGCCCACCACCGGCCTCCACTTCGCAGACGTCCACAAGCTGCTCGAAGTCCTGCTGCGCCTGCGCGACGCCGGCAATTCCCTGCTGGTGGTCGAACACAACCTCGACGTGATCAAGACCGCCGACTGGATCCTCGACCTTGGCCCCGAGGGCGGGGACGGCGGCGGACAGCTCGTGGCGGAGGGCAGTCCGGAGGAAATCGCCCGCCACCCCGCCTCCCACACCGGACGTTTCCTCCGGGAACTCTTGGGCTGACACCGGAGGCACCCCACCTTTCCCGGGACGGAGGCGGCAGACCTCACGTTGACAGGCCGTTTTGTCGACAGCAATCACGGATGAAACCTAAAAACGGGGGCGGGAGGGATACAGATATGGAAAGATCTTTGAGCAAAAGGCCTTGCAGCCAAAGAGATTGCCGCAGATGCGCCCGATCCATTCCTGTTTTCAGAATCTTCCGCAAGGAAAGAAGCCACACAAAAGCGTGTATGGGAGAGATGAACCTCGGGGATCCTTGCGCGCAGCGGCTGAAGCCGCCGCGCGCCACATTTTCCGCGATTTTGGGAGTGAACATTACCGGTCAATCCGGGTAGAGTGTGAAATATGCCTGTGAACCCACCGAAGCCACTGCCCGCCGCTCTCCCTCCCCCCCCCACCGGGAAGCGAGGTTTCACCTTGGTCGAACTTCTGGTGGTCATGGCCCTGATCGCCATCCTCAGCGGTTTCGTCCTGACCTCGATCAGCGGCAGGGACGAGGCGCAGTCCCTCGACGCCGCCGTCACGAAAGCCACCTCGTTTTTCGACCTCGCCCGATCTGCGGCTATTTCACGCCATACCTCCACCCGGGTCCTCTTCCATTACAACCCCGCCGAACCCGAGCGTTATCTCCGCTACGGGATCGTCGTCTTTGAGGACCCCGATGCGGGTGCCGCCACTGAACGCTGGAAAGTCCTGGCCGAAGGCGAATTCCTCCCACTCGGCGTCTACCTGAGCCCCCAACACATCGCCTCCTCCAACGCCGCCTCCCCCCAGTCCGTCACCTGGACCCTCCATTGGGACACCCTGCTCGGCCAATCCGCCATGTCCGCCCCCTCCGCCGCCTCGCCCGGACCCCAGTCTTGGATCGTGTTCGAATTTCTTGCCAACGGCAACGCGGCCCGCCCCATGTCCCGCGCGGTGTTCGCGAATGGCATCGTGAACGGATCCGACCTGAACGTGCCCAACCCCAACAACGTCGCCGGCTTCGCTGTTTTCCGCTCCGGACAAACCCTGGGTTTCCAGGACATCCGCCAAATCCAGGAGGGGCTGTGATGACCGCGCTCCCATCATGTCCCCCTCGCCGCCAAGCCGGCTTCACCCTCGCGGAAATTCTCCTCGCGTTGCTGGTCTTCGCCATCGCCATCACCACCATTCTCGCCCTCCTCGCCCGCTCCATTGAGAGCGTCGACGAGATCCTCCTCAAGGACGAGGCCATGCGCCTCAGCGGCGCCGTCGAGGACTACATGCAGAAACGTTCCTTCAACGATGCCTACAGCCTGATATACGGAAACAATGTCAATCCGGACACGGTCAACCTCGCCGCCTTCCATCACCGCGTGGACCCCGGGAACCTCGACTCCCCCCATCCGAGCCGCCAAGGCATCCCCGGCACCGATTATCTCGTCCTCCCCCTCGTCAAACCCTCCGACGACGTCAGCCCCGACGAAAACAATGCCCGCGAGGGCCGCGTTTTCAAGGTCCGCCTGACCCTCTCCGCGGAAACCAACCCCGCGACGTCCCAAGAGGTCAACGCCACCACCTTTCCCGCGGACCCCAACAGCTACCTTTCCGCCGTGGTGGTGGTCCTGGCCGAATATTTCGCGGTGGGCAATCCGAACTCGCCCCTGGCCGGCCTGACACCCGTCCTCACCTACAACTTCGCGGTGCGCCGATGAGAAAGCCGATGCCCCTGCTCAAAGCCCTGCGCGACCGCCGGGCTTTCACGCTCATCGAGGTCCTGGTCAGCTCTGCCCTCACCCTGATCGTCCTCGGCATGCTCTTCATGGTCCTCCTCGGCGTGATGAACGCATGGGAGGGCGGCACATCCCGGCTCCAGACCAATTCCGACGCCCGTCTCGCCCTCGACCTCATCGCCCGCGACCTCGAGGCCTTCGTCTCCCGCCAAACCACCTCCAACCAGGAATGGCTCGTCTCCAAACTCATCTCCGTGACCGACGCCCCCAGCGAGATAAAGTCTGCTTGGCTCACCTTCCTCGCCCCCACCCTCGACCGCGATGCCGGACAACCAGGCGACATCGTCGCCCTCAGCTACGCCGTCGGCTTCCAAGACCCCCTCTCCACCAACAGCTACGTGCCCATGTTCGGCCTGTACAAAGCCCAGGCCAGCACGACTGACACGTTCAAAAACGCTCTGGGACTTGACGACCTCACGAAATTCTGGGAACCCCGGAATCCGATCGACCGCATCGGCTTCCTCTGCCCCAATGTCGTGGATTTCAAGATCACCTGGTGGGTGAGGGACCTGACGGCGGCTTTCAATACCCCCTTGATTCCCGTCCCCGCCGACGTCGAAGTCCGGCTGGGCAATGAGCTGAATCTTGGCGCCCAGTACCAACTCGAGGCGGCGGACATCCGCCTGACGATCCTGACGGAGGAGGGGGCGAGGCTCACGCGGTTGGGGACGCTGACTCAGGAACGCCTGGAAAAGATCATCGAGCAACACGGCCGCACCCACACGCAGCGGGTGGTGCTCCGCCGATGAACAAAGGACCCTGCGCGTGAACCCGCTGGTCGATGACCTCGTCTCCGCGCTCGGCCTCACCCCCACCCAGGCCACCGGTGTCGTGGGCCTTCTGCTCGCCCAACTACAGAAGAGACTCTCCAGGGCCGATTTCCAACAAATCCGCGAGGCGATGCCGGACACGGACCTCCTGCTGACGCATGCCCCGACGGTGGGGGGCGGAGGAGTGCTCGGGGGCATCGCCGCCCTCGGCGGCGACAGGGCCCGGCTGCTTCTGGAGCTGAACCAGGGCCTGAACACACTCCACATCCCGGCCCACCAGGCCCGCGCGATCGGCGACACACTGGTCGAGAGCCTGCGGCGCCACGATCCCACCATCGAACCCCTGCTCCGCCAGCTCCTCCAACGCCTCTGACTCGCCAAAGCCCCCTGGAGTGCAGCAGCTCGCTGCCGCCTTCGGAAACCAAGGCCCACCCCTTTTTTGGGGGGCTCCGACGACGGGGCCCTCGTCTCCCCTGTGAGTCGGGGACTTGATTCGTTGGCGGCTTTCCAGTAGGTGGGCACACCCCATGTCCGACACCCCGCTTCCTTTCCGAACGCCGGAACACACGCTCCCATCACCTTCCGAACTTCGGAAACGCTTTCCCGCCGCCTGCCGGGTGGCTGAAACCCTGCGGACCCAGGGATACCGCGCACTCTTCGCCGGCGGCTGCGTCCGCGACCTGCTCCTCGGCAGGTCCGCCAAGGACATCGATATCGCCACCGACGCCTCGCCCGACAGGGTGGAGTCCCTTTTTCCCCGCACACACGCCATCGGAAAGGCCTTCGGCGTCATCCAAGTCGTCGAGGACGGCATCCCCTTCGAGGTCGCCACCTTCCGACGCGACCTGGGATACCTCGATGGCCGCAGACCCGGACGCGTCGAACCCTCCTGCCCCGAGGAGGACGCCAGGCGCCGCGATTTCACCGTCAACGGCCTTTTTCTTGATCCGGCCAACGGAGCGCTGCTCGACTTTGTGGGAGGCCTCGAGGACATCACCGCCCGGAGAATCCGCGCGATCGGCAACCCCATCGAACGCTTCCGGGAGGACCACCTGCGCCTGCTGCGGGCACTGCGCTTCTCCTCCGTCCTCTCTTTCGAAGTCGATCCCGCCACCCTCGACGCGGTCCGCGCCTCCGCACACCTCCTGCCACGCGTCAGCGTCGAACGCATCCGCGACGAATTCATGCGTATCCTCACCGAGTCCCCACGGCCGGGCGACGCGGTGGGGCGTCTCGACAACGCCGGCCTGCTCGCCCACATCCTTCCTGCTTTCCTCGACCTGCGCGGCTGCGGCCAACCCCCCGAATGGCATCCGGAGGGAGATGTATGGACCCACACGGTGATGATGCTGAACCACCTCCAGGCCCCCTCCCCACGCCTCGCCCTCGCTGTGCTCCTCCACGACATCGGCAAACCCGCCACCCGAACCGTCGACCCCGACGGCCGCATCCGCTTCACCGGACACGCCCAGGTCGGTGCCCGCATGGCCGAGGCCTGGATGACCCACCTGCGGTTCCCCAACGCTCTCACCCGCGATGTCACCGGCATGGTGGACCGCCACATGAACTACATCAGCGTTCCCGAGATGCGGCGGGCCACCCTCCGCCGCCTCGTGGCCCTGCCCACTTTCGCCGATGAGGCGGAACTCCACCGCTTGGACTGCCTCTGCAGCAACGGCATCACTTCCACCCACCAACGCCTCCTCGCCGCTCGCGCCGAGTATGAGGCCGAAGAAGCACTCCCCCCCCCCTGGATCCTCGGCCGCGACCTCATCGCCCTCGGCCTCCCTCCGGGACCTGAACTCGGCTACTGGAAAAACCTCGCCTATGAGGAGCAGCTCGACAACACCTTCCCGGACAAAGCCGCCCTGCTCGCCTGGCTCCGCAATCGCCTCCCCACGGACACGCCCCCCCCTCCTCCAGCCCCCCCCTCCCCTTCAAAGGGGTGAACTCCGCATTGACACCACAACATATTGTGTGGTAGTTCAGCGGTGGCACCTGTTTGCCCCACGCCATGAAATGCCCCAAATGCAACGAACTAGAAGACAAGGTGATTGACAGCCGCCTGGTCCGGGAAGGCGAGGTCATCCGCCGCCGCCGCCTGTGTCTGGGCTGCGGACACCGGTTCACAACCTACGAGGAAGTCGTGCGCTCCGGCCTTCGGGTGATCAAGCGGAACGGGACCTCCGAGGATTTCCAACGTTCCAAAATCCTCGTAGGCATCCAGAAATCGTGTGAAAAACGCCCAGTAAGCGAAGAGCAGATCCAAACGATCGTCGAAACCATCCTCAAGGAACTGGAGGCGGAATACGAGAAGGAAGTGCCGAGCATCGCGATTGGGCAGAAGATCATGAGGCATCTGGAGCATGTGGACGAGATCGCCTATGTTCGTTTCGCGAGTGTGTACCGCCGCTACCGCGACGTGAACCAGTTCCTCAGCGAGGTCGAAAGCCTGATCGGGCGGGAGTAAGGACATGGTCGCACTCCCGGACGGACCGGTGCATCAAGAGGAACAGGACATGTCCGACGCCTTACGGGATGCGGGAGTTCCCGGCGAGGACCCGGACCACCGCTGGCTGAGCCGCCGACTCCTCGGCATGGTCGGTAACCTCGCCCCTGAGGAACGCGAACCGGACATGCCCGGCCTCCTCGCAACCGGATTGGTCCGGGCCATGGGCCTGGATCCCGGAAACAGCGCGCGTCTCGCGGCGAAACACTGGCCAGAAGAGTGGGTCCGGGCGGTCCCCCCCCTGCTCCGCTGCTCCTTCCCCCCCCTCACCTGGGGCCTGGTTCGGAGAGGGCTCCTCTCCTGCGAGGGGACAACCTGGGGCCAGATCCCCCGCTGGAGGCTCCGCCTCGACTTGTTGGCCCCCCTTCTAAACGAATGGCATGAACTGGGAGAGTGCCTCGTTTTCCGCCGCATCGCCGAGGGCCTCCGCCCCCTCTCCCGGGCCCGCGAGGGCAGGATCCAGGTGCGGCTCTCCGGTTCCAACCCCGCCCTCCTCCGCCGCTGCCGCTGCGCCTTCCGCGCCTACTTCGCGGAGATGGACGAACCCCTTCCCCACTTCATCCTCTCCCATGCGGGAAAGCCTTTGGGAACGGGGCGGAGCAAACCGGCACTCACCGGGCGTCGGCCAACGGGACAAGACGCAGGCTAACCGAGTTGATGCAGTAGCGCAGGCCTGTGGGCGGGGGACCATCCTCGAATACATGCCCGAGATGCGCACCACAGCCGGAACAGCGCACCTCGACGCGTTTGTACCCCAGGAGAAAATCGGCGTGGCGGCTCAACGCCGCGGGATGGACCGGATCGAAATAGCTTGGCCAGCCACAGCCGGAAGAAAACTTGGCGTCGGAGCGGAAAAGCGGCGCACCGCAACACACGCACTGGTACAGGCCAACGCTTTCCGTGTCGGTGTATTCCCCGCTGTAAGGCCGCTCTGTGCCCCGCTCCACACACACCCGGAATTGAGCGGGGGTCAGGCGCTCACGCCAGTAGGCCCGGCTCTCCGAATCTAGAGGGTCCATCTTCCGAAATCCATCCATGCAGCATCATCCCCCCTTTTCCCCATTCCGCAAACCAAAGACTTGCCGAAGAACCGGCCGCCTGCCACACTCCCCTCCTCCATGCGCGCCCCCCCACCCATTGAGATTCCGATCGACGGAACCCTCGACCTCCACTCTTTCCAACCCTCGGAAATCGGTTCCCTCGTGCCCGCATATCTGGAGGCCTGCCGGAACCGCGGCATCGACACGGTCCGCATCGTGCACGGAAAAGGAACAGGCGCACTCCGTGAGGGAGTACACCAACTCCTCCGGCGCCTTCCGGACATTGAGACCCTCCAGCACCCCTGTGGCGCCGCCGAGGGTGGCTGGGGAGCCACCCGCGTTCGCTTGCGCCTTGCCAACCGCCGGAATCCCTGAAAGGCCCCCTCCGCATGGAACGCCTCTCCATCCGCGTCACCCCCAAGGCACGCAAAACCACCTGCGAGGGCGTAGGAGAGGATGGGGTCTGGCGGATTCGCCTCGCCGCCCCGCCCGTGGACGGCAAGGCCAATACCGCCCTTCTCCGCTGGCTCGCGGAAACCCTCGACCTCCCCCGCAACGCCCTCTCACTGCTTTCCGGCGAACGCTCCCGCCATAAGGTCGTCGGCGTCAGCGGCCTCCCGCCCGAAACCCTCGCACTCCGCTTGTCCCCACCCCACGGCATCCCACCCCCCCACAACGGCGGTGCCAGGATTCCGAAATAACCTGGATACGGGGACGGGAGGGAGGCAGATGCAGCAGGCTGCTTGAACGAAGAACCCGCCACCAAACCCGGCAAGGCCCTCCACTCTTTGGCGCATTCCGGACAAGTACCTGCCCTCACACGGATCCCCAGGGAAGACACCGAAGCATTCCCGGACCGGCGTGGACCCCAGCGAGATTCCGCCGCCTCCCACCCCCGCCGATTTCAGCCCAAATTGCATTGACAACCCGGAGGGTTTCCGTATTTTGCAGCACCTAGCCATTTTCGTGCACCCGTGGTGGAACTGGCAGACACGCAAGATTCAGGTTCTTGTGCCCGAAAGGGCGTGGAGGTTCGACTCCTCTCGGGTGTACCACTTTTGAGATTTGACCATCTCTCTTCCCGCGAAACCGCAAGGTTTTGCGGTTTTTTTTACCCCTGTGTCAAACAGGCGTCACGCATGCTTCGCACCAGCGTGCTGTCGGATCATTCTCTGCACGTACGCCCCCCCCCTTTTTGTTCGCGCGGGGCGGCAAAAATGCCCCCGGATCAGGGGAGTTCGCCGCGGAAGACGTGCACGGCGGGACCGGTCAGGGTCACCTGCTCCGCGCCGCCGTCGGGGGTCTTGAGGAACGCGACTTCGAGCACATCCCCGGAGGCGCAGGTGACGCGCACGGGGGAGGAGACGCGGCCGAGGACGCCTGCGACCAGCCCGCCGGCAGTGATGCCGGTGCCGCACGCCAGGGTCTCGCCCTCCACTCCTCGCTCATAGGTGCGGATCCGCAAAGAATCCGGACCGGTGACCTGGATAAAATTGGCGTTGGTACCCGCAGGTTGGAAACGCTCATGGTACCGGATCAGGGCACCCAGACGGCCCACATCGACCGCCCCCAGGTCTTCGACCTCGATCACGACATGGGGCACTCCACTGTTGACGAAATGAAAGGAGGTGGGGACGCCGTCGAGGTCGAGGCTTCCATTGAGGATCCAGCCCTTGGGCGGCGTCATGGTCAGCCGCACCTGGTCCTCGCCGATGCGCCGGGCGGAGAGGGTTCCTGCCACGGTCTCAAAGCGCATGTCCGCCGGGGCGGCACCAATCTCGTTGGCCAGCCTGGCCACGCATCGCGCCCCATTCCCGCACATCTCCACCTCGTTTCCATCGGGATTGAAGAACCGCATCCGGAAATCCGCCGTGTCGCAGGGCTGGATCAAAATCAACCCCTCGGCGCCGACACCGAATTTGGGCGCGGTGATGCGGCGGACCAGGTCGGAGTCCTGACAAGGAAAACGGAGGTCGCGGTCGTCGAGGAGCACGAAGTCGTTGCCGGCGCCGTGCATTTTCCAGAAGGGGAGGCTCATAAGGATTCGGGGGGGAGAGGGTTGGGAGGGGAGGAAGGCGGGGCGAGGGCGCGCCAGGTGATGGGGCCGCCGAGACACATCGCGGAAAGGGAGGCGGCGAGGATGCCGAGCTTGGCCTCCTCGAGGATGGGGGTGCCCTCGGCGAAGGCGAGAACGGAAATGAAAAGGGACATCGTGAAGCCGAGGCCGGCGAGCTGGCTGACGCCGATCATCGCGCGCCAGTTGACACCGGTGGGGAGTTGGGCCCAGCCGCGTGCGACGGCGAAGCGGCAGGCGGCGAGGACGCCGAGGGGTTTGCCGAGGAGCAGACCGAAGAAAATACCGAGCACATGGGGTTGGAACAGGAGGCGCCACGTGAGGTGGGTGGGCAGATGGACCCCTGCGTTGAAGAAGGCGAAAACGGGCATGACGGCGAAGGCCACCAAGGGTTGGAGGCGGTGCTCGAAGCGGTGGAGGGGGCTCTCGGCCTTGCGGATGACCGTCTCCAGCACCTCCAGGTCGTGTTCCTTGAGCTCGAATTCGCCGTCCTTGAAGGCCTGCCTCAAGCCCCGGTTCACCTGCTTGACGCTGTAGGTATGGCGGATCGGGATCGTCAGCGCCATCAGCACCCCGGCGATCGTCGAGTGAATGCCCGACTTGAGGATGAAATACCAGCAGCCCACGCAGAGGACAGCGTACACGATGCCGCGGGAGCCCCCGAGACGCCCGTAGAGCCAGCTGGCTCCAACGAAAAGGAAGCCGTAGGCCAGGGCGTTCACCGCGAGGCTTTCGGTGTAGAAGAGGGCGATGACGAGGATGGCCCCGAGGTCGTCCACGATCGCGAGACCCGTGAGGAACACCTTAAGGGCGACGGGAACGCGTTTTCCGAGGAGGGAAAGAACGCCGATGGCGAAAGCGATGTCGGTGGCCATGGGGACCCCCCAGCCGCCGCGAGTCCCGGGGGAGATGAGATTGAAGAGGGAGTAGAGAAGCGCGGGGACAGCCATTCCCCCGAGGGCGGCGAAGACGGCCAAGGAGGCCTTGCGGGGGTTGGACAGCTCCCCGACGAGGAGCTCACGTTTGATTTCCAGCCCGACGAGAAAGAAAAAAAGGACCATGAGGCCGTCGTTGACCCAATGGCTCAGGGGGAGATCGAGGGCCCACCGGCCTGCCTGCAGGCGCAGATGCATCTCGCAAAGGTGATCGTAGAGCTCGGCGTGTCGGCTGTTCGCGAGATAGAAGGCAAAAACGGAGACCAGGAGGAGAACGACACCGCCGGCCATCTGGCTCCGCAGGAACCCGCCGAAGAAACTGTCGTTCGCCGATTCTTTTTTCAACAAATACATGCGGGAATCCTACACCGATTTCGCCCAAGGGAAACCAAAAACACAGTCCTCCGCACACAAAAAGGCTGCCGCCTTCCCGTTCTTCGAGGAACGGGGAAGGGCGGCACGGACGGAGCCCCTTCCCGAGGGGAGGGACTCAGGCGAGTTCCGAGGCGACCTTGGCCTCTGCCGCGGCCCAATAGGCCTGCGGGTCGCCACCGAAGCCTTCGCGCTCGGCCAGGTAATACGCCTCCGTCTGCACCCGCTGGTAGCGCTCTTCCGGCGTCAGCACCGCTTTCGGCTTCTGATCCACCACCGGCGCCGCCTTCTTGACGGGGGTTTTCTTCGCGGGTGCTTTTTTCGGCGCAGGCGCGGGTTTCGCGGCGGCGGCTGGCGCGGGTTTCGCGGCGGCTTCCGGAACCTTCTTCACCTCCACCTTCTGGATGGGTGCTTTCTTCGCCACAGTCGCGGCGGCTGTCGTCGTTTTCTTTTTCGCTGGCATGGCTTTTCCTTGGTTTTATTTGCTTTTGGCCTTCCGGCCGGATATGAGGCCCTATGCCTTGGCGCAACAATTTTGGTAATTCAAGACGAAAATGGATTGGAAATCATGAGAATCAACAAAACTGTAGACCAATTTCTCGCCGAACAAGTCCGTGCCCACCTGCTCGAACTGTATTCTGACACACTCCCGGAGGGTTTTCAAGCTCAGGTCGTTCGATCCTCCGATGGGAGACATGGGGATTACCAATGCAACGACATGATGGCCCTCTCCAAACGCATGAAGCAGGCGCCGCGTTCCCTGGCGGAGCCGCTGGCGGAGCGTCTGCGCGCGGAACCCCTGTTCCTGTCGGTCGACGTGGCCGGCCCCGGGTTCATCAATTTCCGGCTGGATCCGGAATGGGTGGCGGCGTGGTTGACCGAGAGGGAGGGGGATGAGCGCGGGGGCACCCCGGCGGTTGGGGAGGGAAAAACGATCGTGATCGACTATTCGAGCCCGAACGTGGCAAAGCCGATGCACATTGGGCACATTCGTTCGACGGTGATCGGCAACGCACTGGACCGCCTGCACCGTTTCTGCGGGTACCGCGTGGTGGCGGACAACCATCTGGGGGATTGGGGGACCCAGTTTGGGTTGATCATTCTGGGCTACCGGCATTTTGTGGATGCGACCGCCCTGGCGGAGTCGCCGGTGCAGGAACTGGAGCGGGTCTACGTTGAGAGCTACACCCGCTCCAAAGAGGATCCGGCCTGGCTGGAGGCGGCGAGGCGGGAGCTGGTGAAGCTGCAACAGGGGGATCCGGAGAACCTTGAGCTCTGGCGGCAGTTTGTCCGGCTCAGCCTGGCGGAATTCCAGAAAATCTACGACCGATTGGACGTGCATTTCGACCTGGCGCGCGGGGAGAGCCATTACAACGAGGCGCTGCCCGGGGTGCTGGAACGGCTGACCGCAGCGGGATTGCTGAAGGAAGACGACGGGGCCCAGATCGTGGACCTGGAGGCGGACAACCTGGGGGTCTGCATCGTCCGCAAGCGGGATGGCGGGTACAACTATGCGACGACCGACATCGCGACGGTGTTGTCACGCGTGGAGGAGTTTGCCCCGGAGGCGGTGCTCTACGTGACCGACGAAAGGCAGCAGCTTCATTTCCGCCAGTTCTTCAAGGTGCTGGAGAAGCTGGGCGAGGCGGTGAGGCTGGAGCACGTGTGGTTTGGGCTGATGCGGCTTCCCGAAGGGACGTTCAGTACCCGCCAGGGCAACGTCATCAAACTCGAGGCCCTGCTCGACGAGGCGGAGCGCCGGGCCCTGGCCCTGGTCCAGGCCAGCAGCCCCGACCTGCCCGAGGATCGACAGCGCGAGGTGGCCCGCGCCGTGGGCATTGGTGCCATCAAATACGCGGACCTCAGCCAGAATCCCCAGAGCCTCGTCACCTTCACCTGGGAAAAGGCCATGGCATTGGATGGCAATTCCGCCCCTTACCTCCAGTACGCCCACGCCCGCATCCGGAGCGTGCTCGACCGTCATGCGGCGCAGTGTCCCGGGGAAGACCCCTCCGCGGCCCCGCTGCGGCTCGAGCATCCCCTCGAGCAGGCCCTTGGCCTCAAGCTGCTGCAGTTCCCCGAGGCGGTGCTGGCCGCCCTCCGGCATTACCGCCCCAACTACTTGGCGGACTACCTCTTCGAACTCGCACAGCAATACAGCACCTACCACCAGAGCATCCCCTTCTTGAAGGCGGAGCCCGAAGTCCGCGCCCCGCGGATGCGGCTTATCCGGCTGGTGGCGGAAACCCTGGCCCGGGGACTCGGCTTGCTGGGGATCGCCGCGCCAGAACGGATCTGAAGGCAGCCTCGGTGGCGGCGGCGACCTCCCGGATATCATAGCGGGCGAGCACGGTGGCCCTCCCACGGGCCCCAAGGGCGCGGAGCTGGTCGGGATCCTGGCGGAGCAGCGCGTCCCAAGCCCTCTCCCAGGCCGCCTCCTCCCCCGGGGGCAGGCGGCTTCCCGCCTCCACGCCATCGGGCAAAACCTCCTTCAGACCGCCGACATCGGAGAGCAGCACCGGCAAACCGGTGGCCATGGCCTCCACCGCCGCCAACCCCAAGGACTCGGCGTCGCTCGCGAAAACAAACCCGTCGCAGGCCCGCAACATGTCGCCCACTCTCGTGCTGTAGCCGGTGAAGATGACGCGGTCAGCCACCCCGAGGGTTCGACTTAATTCCCGCAATTCAGGCTCTACGTTTAAGGACTGTCCAGCGCCCGAACCGATAAGAACAAGCCGTAGGTCGGGATGGGAGGGACGGAGGCGTGCGAGGACGCGGATGAGCCGATCCATTCCCTTGCCGCGGATGAGTTTGCCGGTGCTGGCCCAGAGGGGGGCTCCCTCCGGCCATCCCCATTGCCGGCGGAGTCCGCGTTTTTCTTCCGGGCCGGCAGCCGGCCGGTAGGGGGAAAAATCAATGCCGTTGGTGATGTCGAGGATTCGGCCGGTGGGAATGCCGCCGTGGAGAAATTCGTTGCGGACCACGGAACTGATGGAAAGAAAAGAGTCGCATCCGAGGAAGGCGTGGTTGCGCAGGGCGAGGTAGGCCCTCAAGAGAGGCCCCTTTTTCCCGCGAATGAAGTCGCCCGACCACTCGCCGCAGGCCTCGGCCCGGAGGACCACCGGTTTACCGGAAATCCGGGATGCAAACACACCCACCCAGCCCAAGACCCGGAACGCGCACACCTGCAACACATCATACTCCCGGCGCAAGCACAGCACCTTCAGGCAGGCCGCGGGCAGGAGCAGGTATTTTCCGAGACGGGGAAACCCGCTGGGGCCGAGTCTCTCCACCTCCACTCCATTCAGGCATTCCCGGCGCGGCAAGTTGGCCGAGGTCCTCCGGGTCAACACCCTCACCCGGTGCCCCCGCCTCACCAGCTCCTCCGCAAGTCCCTGTGCATGCTTCTCCCCTCCCCCAACGACCGGGTGGTAGGTGCCAATCACGAACAGCAGGGACAGCGGAGGGGGAGTCACAGCCTTCTTATGCGACAACTCACCCGTTCCCTCAAGACAAATCCCGCCAGCGCGCCGCACCGCGGTCATCGGGGGGGGGGGTAGAGGCGCAAGCTTCGGGCTTGCGTGCCAGAGGAGGGGTTGGTAAGGAGGATTTCCCCACCCAACTCAACCCTTCTGGAGTTCCACGCACATGCCACACGCGGATATTGGTGTCGTCGGTCTCGCCGTCATGGGCGAGAACCTGATCCTGAACATGGAAAGCAAAGGCTTCACCGTGACCTGCTTCAACCGAACTGTCAGCAAGGTTGACGAGTTTATGGCGGGGCGCGCCGCGGGCAAAAACATCCTCGGTGCCCGCAGCGTGGAGGAGTTTGTGAAATCCCTCAAGCGCCCGAGGAAAGTGATGATGATGGTCAAGGCGGGGTCGGCCGTCGACGCCTTCATGGACCAGGTCATTCCTCTGTTGGAACCGGGAGACATCCTGATCGACGGGGGCAACACGCATTTCCCGGACACGGAGCGGCGGCTGGCGAAGGCCGAAGCGGCGGGGCTGCTGTATATTGGAACGGGAGTATCCGGCGGGGAAGAGGGGGCGTTGAAGGGTCCCTCGATCATGCCCGGGGGGTCGAAGGCCGCCTGGGAGGCCGTCAAACCCATCTTCCAGGGGATCTGTGCGAGGACCGACGCTGGAGAGCCCTGCTGCGACTGGGTGGGGGATGGCGGGGCGGGGCACTTCGTAAAGATGGTGCACAACGGGATCGAATACGGGGACATGCAGATGATCTGCGAGACCTACCACATGATGCGCCAGGGGCTGGGGCTTTCCAACGAGGAGATGCACGAGGTCTTCGCCGACTGGAACCAGGGCGAGCTGGACTCCTACCTGATCGAGATCACCCGCGACATCCTCGGCTACCGTGACGAGAACGGTCAGGCCACCCTCGATGCGATCCTCGACGCCGCCGGCCAAAAGGGCACCGGCAAGTGGACCGCGGTCAGCGCTCTGGACCTCGGCCAGCCTCTCACCCTCATCGGCGAAGCGGTCTTCGCCCGCTGCCTCTCCGCCCTCAAGGACGAACGCGTTGCTGCCTCCAAGCTCATCGAGGGCCCCGCGGCCGCCTTCGACGGCGACAAGGCCCGCCTTGTCGACGACCTGAAACAGGCCCTCTACGCCTCCAAGATCGTCTCGTACGCCCAGGGCTACCAGCTCATGCGCGCCGCCGCCGCCGAATACGCCTGGTCCCTCAACTACGGTGGCATTGCCCTCATGTGGCGCGGCGGCTGCATCATCCGCTCCGTGTTCCTCGGCAAGATCAAAGAGGCTTTCGACCGCGAGCCGGGCCTCACCAACCTGATGGTCGACCCCTTCTTTGCCGAGGCCCTACAAGGCGCACAGGCCGCCTGGCGCCGCGTCGTCGCCTCCTCCGCCACCCTCGGCATCCCCATGCCCGCGATCAGCGCCGCGCTGGCGTACTTCGACGGATACCGCTGTGCGCGGCTGCCCGCGAACCTCTTGCAGGCGCAAAGGGACTACTTCGGGGCCCACACGTACGAGCGGGTGGACAAGCCCCGCGGGGAGTTCTTCCACACCAACTGGACCGGCCGCGGCGGAAACACCTCCGCCTCCACCTACATCGTCTGAGGAGCGAACCCATGTCAGACCCCTTGTTTGACCTGGCCGGGCAGACGGCCGTCGTCACCGGCGCCAATGGCATCCTCATTCGCGCAATGGCGCTCGAACTGGCCGCCCGCGGCGTCAAGGTCGCGCTTCTCAGCCGCAACGCGGAGAAACTGGCGCAGCTCACCGAGGAGATCCGGGAGGCGGGTGGAACGGCGTTGGCGATCGCCGGGGACGTCACAAGCCCCGCTTCCCTGGAGGCAGCCGCCGCGGAAGTGAAGGACGCTTTCGGGCGGGTGGACATCCTGATCAACGGTGCGGGGGGGAACCACCCGGATGCGACGGCGATGCCCGGGCAGAGGTCCTTCTTCGACCTGCCGATCGACGGGTTGCGCCACGTGACGGAGCTGAACCTCACGGGAACAGTGCTGCCCTGCCAGGTCTTCGGAAAGCTGATGCGGGAGCAGAGAAGTGGATGCGTGGTCAACCTTTCCTCCATGACCGCCTTCAAACCGATGACACGGGTGGTCGGCTATGCGGCCGCGAAGGCGGCGATCAACAACTTCACGTACTGGCTCTCGGTCTACATGGCACGGGAAGTGGACCCGGCCGTGCGGGTGAACGCGATCGCCCCCGGCTTTTTCCTGACGGAGCAGAACCGCTTCCTGCTGACGACGCCGGAGGGGGGGATGACGCCGCGGGGGCAGACCATTCTGGACCACACGCCCCAGGGGCGTTTCGGGGAACCCGGCGACCTGCTCAGCACCCTGGTCTGGCTCTGCTCCCCAGGGGCCCGCTTCGTCACCGGCGTCGTCGTGCCCGTCGACGGCGGCTTCCAGGCCTTCAGCGGAGTCTGACCCGTGCTCTTCACCCCACGCCACCCCTTCCTCATCGGAGTCGACTCCGATGGTTGTGTGTTCGACAGCATGGAGGTGAAGCAGGTGATGCACTTCCACCCCCTGATCATCTCCCACTGGGACTTGCAGCGCATCGAGCCCCAGGTGCGGGAGGTGGCCGGGCACATCAACCTCCGCTCGCGCTGGCGGGGTAGCAACCGCTTCCTCGCGCTCCTGAAAACCTTCGAGCGCCTCCAGGAACTCCCTTCCGTCCGCCAGTCCGAAGTCCTCCTGCCCGACCTCAGCGCCCTCCGCGAATGGGTCGAGTCCGGCGAAAGCCTCGACAACACCAACCTCGCCGCCGTCGCCAAGGACTCCCCCAGCCTCCAGCGGGTGCTGGCCTGGAGCCTCGCGGTGAACCGGGACATCTCCACCCGCATGATGCCGATCCCCCCCTTCGACGGGGCCGCCGACGCCCTCACGCTCTTCCATGCGCGCGCCGACGTCGTGGTCGTCTCGCTCACCCCCCTGGAGGCCCTGGAACACGAGTGGCAGACCCACGGCCTGCGCGGCGATGTCGATGCCATCGCCGGTCAGGAATGGGGCACCAAACCCGAACAGCTCCGCCTTGCCATGAACCAGGGCGACTACGACCCCGCCCGGGTCCTGCTCATTGGCGACGCCCCGGGCGACCTCCGGGCTGCCCAGGAAACGGGCGTGCTTTTCTATCCGATCGTGCCGGGACAAGAGACCGCATGCTGGCACCGGCTGCTGGCCGAAGACATGGACGCCTTTTTCCGGGGCGGCTACGCGGGCGAACGCCAGGCGGCGCGCATCGCCGCGTTCGAGGCGGTGCTCGCAGATGACCCGCCCCCCGGAGTTTGACCGCCCCATGAAACGCGTCCTCTTCGTCTGCCTCGGAAACATCTGTCGATCCCCTGCCGCCGAGGGCGTTTTCCGCGCCAAAGTGGAGGCGGCCGGCCGATCGAAAGAGTTCGAAATCGATTCCGCCGGGACCATCGCCGCGCACGCGGGCTCCCCCGCCGACGCGCGCATGCGCCGCCACGCGGCCGCCCGCGGCTACCACCTCGCCTCCATCAGCCGCCCCGTCGTGGCCGCGGATTTCGAGTGTTTCGATCACATCTACGCTATGGATGAGGCCAACCTCCGCGATCTCCTCGCCCGCGCTCCCGGGAACGCCCACGCAAAAATCCACCTGCTGCTCGAACTCGCGCCTGAACTGAACACCTGCGAGGTGCCGGATCCCTACTACGGCGGCGCGGAGGGCTTCGAACAGGTCCTCGACCTCCTCGATATCGCCTGCACCCGCCTGCTGGAACAGATGTAGAAGCGGGGGGATGGGGTATTGGGGTGTTGGGGAAACGGGGGGACGGGAAATCGCGAAAACAAGCCCCACGCCACCCAAACGGAGCGCGGACACTCTTGTCCGCCGCCACCCCCTTCCCAAACGAGCCCCACGCCACCCGAACGGAGCGCGGACACTCTTGTCCGCCGA
>CAYLNG010000023.1:22681-46600 GCA_964385155.1 uncultured Verrucomicrobiota bacterium | reverse complement strand
GCCGCAAGGCGGCCAAGGGCATGGGCCGGGTATGGGCGGGCCTCTGCTCTCTTCGACAGGTGGGGTGAGCCTACCGTGGGCTCCGACCACAACCGAAAAAAGAGCCGGGGTGTAAGGGTGATGGGGTGAAATGAGGTCAACCTCTGCCGCGCGGCGGCTTCAGCCGCTTTGCGTCACAGGATCCTTTGCGGTTCTTCTCTCGCATACTCGTTTTTGTGTATCCTTTTCCTCCGGGAGATTCAAAGATCGTCTCTGTCTGGACTCCATGTCGATGGGCGGAGGCCTCCTCACCCCCATGCTGGCAAACCCGTTCATGAGAGTCTTCAACGGAAATGGGTGAAAGAAGGAAGCGGCAGGAACCGTACGCGAAACCAAGGAATCCCCATGCGCCCAGTCGTTCGATTCGAGCAAAGACTTGCAGTCAAAGAGATTGACGAAGGTGCTCCCGATCCATTTGCGGTGACATGACCGGAAAAGGATATGCACGGGAAGGCGCAGTGGGGGAGTCCTTCCGGAAAGGTCTTGCCAGAGCGGGGATAATCTGAAATAGACACACGGCCTGCACACGCGCGGGCCCGGCGTGACAAAATGCCGCAAACCTAGATTTATTAAGGACTTCTGTATGCCCAAACGCACGGACCTCCACAAGATCATGCTCATCGGCTCGGGCCCCATTGTCATCGGCCAAGCCTGCGAATTCGATTATTCCGGCACCCAGGCCTGCAAGGCCCTTCGGGAGGAGGGGTATGAGATCGTCCTAGTGAACAGCAATCCGGCAACCATCATGACAGATCCTGAGGTTGCCGACCGGACGTATGTGGAACCCATCACCCCGGAAGCTGTCGAAAAAATCATTGCCAAGGAGCGCCCGGACGCATTGTTGCCGACCTTGGGGGGGCAAACGGCACTGAATACGGCGATGGAGGTGGCCCGACAGGGCATCTTGGCGAAGTATGGGGTCGAGATGATTGGCGCGAATGCGGAGGTGATCCACCGGGCGGAAGACCGCGACGCTTTCAAGGAAGCGATGAAGGACGCAAAGGTGGAGACGTTGGTGTCGATCCAGGTCCACACGGTGGAGGAGGCGTTGGCGGCGGCGGAGAAGATCGGTTATCCGGTGATCGTTCGGCCGAGTTTCACGTTGGGGGGCACGGGAGGGGGCACGGCAGATACTCCGGAAGAATTGAAGCAGGTGGCGAACGGGGGGCTGAAGGCGAGCCTGAACCACACGGTGCTGATCGAAGAATCGGTCTACGGGTGGAAGGAATATGAGATGGAGGTGATGCGGGACCGCAAGGACAACGTGGTGATCATCTGCTCGATCGAGAACTTCGACCACATGGGGATCCACACGGGGGACTCGATCACCGTCGCCCCGGCGCAGACGCTGACAGACCGTGAATACCAAGAGTTGCGAGACGCCTCGATCCGGGTGATGAGGGCAATCGGGGTGGAGACGGGAGGATCGAATGTGCAGTTTGCGATCAATCCCGAGAACGGCCGGATTGTAGTGATCGAGATGAACCCCCGTGTCTCGCGGAGTTCTGCGCTGGCGTCGAAGGCCACGGGTTTCCCGATCGCGAAAATTGCGGCGAAACTGGCGGTGGGATACACGCTGGACGAGCTGCCCAACGACATCACGCGGGAGACCCCGGCATGTTTCGAGCCTACGCTGGACTACTGTGTGGTGAAAATTCCTCGGTTTACTTTCGAAAAATTTAGTGGAACACCGCCGAAGCTCGGGGTGAGCATGAAGTCGGTGGGGGAGACGATGGCGATAGGCCGAAATATGAAAGAGGCGTTCCAGAAGGCCTTGAGGGGATTGGAGCGTGGGTTGGACGGCTACGACCTGAAATGTGAGGAAATGGTGGCGGACCGAGTGCTGGAGGGAGACTTCGCGCGATGCCATCCGGACCGGGTGTACCGGATCAAGACAGAGATCAAGAAGGGGATGACCTTGGAGGAGCTGCACAGGCGCACCTTCATCGACCCTTGGTTCCTGGACATTCTTTTCCAGATCTGCGAACTGGAGAAGAGGATTTTGGAGGCGCCGGAGCTGACAAGGGATCTGATGAAAGAGGCGAAGGACGACGGGTTTTCGGACGCGCAGATTGGGGCGTTGAGGAACATGACGACCCAGGAAGTGCGAATTCTCCGGAAGTCATTTGGGATCCTGCCCCGCTACCGGGTGGTGGACACCTGCGCCGGTGAATTCGCGGCCCAGACGCCCTACTATTATTCCAGTTATGGGGAGGTGGACGAGGTGAGACCGTCGGCGAAGCCCAAGATTATGATTTTGGGGAGTGGTCCGAACCGAATTGGGCAAGGGATTGAATTCGACTACTGTTGCGTACATACGGTGATGGCGCTGAGGGATCTGGGGTATGAGACGATCATGGTCAACTCGAATCCGGAGACGGTCTCGACGGACTACGACACATCGGACCGCTTGTACTTCGAGCCGTTGACGTTCGAGGATGTGATGAACATCTACGAGCGGGAACAACCGGAGGGTGTGATCGTGCAGATGGGCGGGCAGACCCCCCTGAACCTGTCCGTTCCCTTGGCGGAGGCGGGTGTGCATGTATTCGGGACCCCGGCAGACAGCATTGACCAGGCGGAGGATCGGGAGCGTTGCCGCGTGTTGTTGAACCGGTTAGGGCTTCGCCAGCCGGAAAGTGCAACAGCGACGAATCTTCCGGACGCGCTGGCGGCGGCGGAGCGGATAGGACTGCCCGTGATGATCCGTCCCTCGTATGTGCTGGGAGGCAGGGCGATGATGGTCGCACGGACGGTGGAGGAGGTTGCGCCGTACGTCAAGGAGGCCTTCAAAGCGGGGCCGGGCAAGCCGGTGTTGATCGACCGGTTTCTCGACAACGCGGTGGAGGCGGACGTGGACGTGCTTTCGGATTCAGAGGACGCCTACATAGGCGGGGTCATGGAGCACGTGGAGGCGGCGGGGATCCATTCTGGGGACTCGGCCTGTTGCACACCCCCGTATTCGTTGTCGCCGTTGGTGGTGGACCGGGTGAAGGAGAGCTGCACACGGATCGCGTTGGAGTTGAAGGTCAAAGGGCTTCTGAACGTGCAGATCGCTGTGCACCAGGGGGAGATCTACATCATCGAGATCAACCCGAGGGCATCGCGGACGGTTCCATACCTGAGCAAGGCGACGGGGATACCGTTGGCGAAGCTGGCGGCGCAGGTATCGGTGGGCAGGAAACTGCGCGAGCTGAATCTTCCCGTGTTTGGAACACCGAACTACCACTGGTACGCAGTGAAAGAGGCCGTGTTTCCTTTCAATCGTTTCGCGGGAGTGGATCCTGTGCTCAGCCCGGAGATGAAGTCCACGGGGGAAGTGATGGGGATGGACTATGTGTTCGAGGCGGCCTTCTGGAAATCGCAGATTGCTGCGGGGCAGAAGTTGCCGACGGAAGGGACGGTGTTCCTGAGCGCGAACGAAGAATCGAAGGACTGGATGGTGGAGGCCGGAAAGACCCTCTACGACCAGGGTTTTTCGATCATAGCGACAGAAGGGACGGCGGACCGTCTGGCGGAAAGGGGAATCCCTGCGGAACGGTTGCACAAGTTGGCGGAGGGCAAATCGCCCAACATCCGGGACTTCATGGCGGAGGGCAAGGTCCAGCTGATCATCAACACGCCCAGCGGTGCGGTTTCGAGGAAGGACGAAGTGTTGATCCGGGCGGAAGCCGTGGCCCGGGGCATTCCAATCATCACGACGAAATGGGGTGCTCTGCCGACGATTGCGGCGATCGACTACATCAACAAGCGTGGATGGACGGTCACCGCATTGCAGGAATACTTCCTCGCTTCCCCCAGTGGGGTCAAGTACCGGTAAGCGTGGGGCGCCGCCACTGGGAGCAGAAGATAGAGCCGGCCATGGCGACATTGAGGGACTCTGCGGCGCCGAAGCGTGGGATCGTAAGGCGTCGCGGGAGGAGGAGTGCGGTTTCGGGGCGGATGCCGCGCCCTTCGTTTCCGAGGACGAGGATGCCCGAGGGAGGGTAGGCGGCGGTGAAAGCGTCGTCCCCATTGAGGAAGGCCCCTGCCAGCCAGTGCCCCGGAGGGGCCTGTTGGAGGAGCAGGGGCAAGTCGCGAGTCAGGACGGGTATGCGGAACAAGGATCCCATAGAGGCTTGGACCGCCTTCGGGTTGGTGGGGTCCACGGTATCGGGGGAAAGGAGGAGGCCTTGCAAGCCGAACCAGTCGGCGAGACGCAAAAGGGTCCCGAGGTTGCCGGGGTCTTGGACGCCATCGAGGGCGAGCCAACGGCCCCGGAAGGGGTCGACACCCTCCCAGTGTCGGGATTCGGCGACGGCGAGGACGGCCGAGGGGGTATCCAGAGCTGAAATGCGGGCCATGTCCTGGTCGGTGACCGGCTCGACGTGGGGAGAGACCTGGGGGATAGGCCAGTCGTGCGTGGCATAGATGGCGCGGACGGGCCAGTCAGAAGCCAGAAGATCCGCGACGGATTTGGAGCCCTCGACCAGAAAGGCACCTTGTTCGCCCCTGCCCTTCTTACGGTGAAGGTCGCGGAGTTCACGGATGCGAGCGCGGGAGATCAACGGCCGACCTCGAAGAGGAAACCGCACCATTCGTGATCGGCGTCAGACAGGACTTCGCGTGCGCCGAGGGCGTTGAAGACAGAGGAAACCGCTTCGGCCTCGATGACACGGATGCCGGAGAGCACCAGCATACCGCAGCAGCTTTGGACGAGGCGGGGGGCGAGGTCCATAAGCAGGCCTCCGTAGAGGTTGGCGATCAAGACCGGGAAACGGCCTTCGGGCCATTCATGGGTTAGGTCCATGACCTTAAGCTGGACACCCGAGTCCACGCCGTTGAGTTCGAGGTTTTCGGAGGCTTGGGAAACGGCGAGGGGGTCGTGGTCGAGGGCGAGGATGTCGGGACAGCCCAGCTTGTGGGCGGCGATGGAAAGGATTGCGCTTCCGCAGCCGGCATCGAGAAGGGGGGAGAGGAGGAGGCCCTTGTCGGCGAGGCGGTCGATCATTTCGAGGCAGAAGCGGGTGGTGAAATGGTCACCCGTGCCGAAACTGAGGCCCGGATTGATGAGAATAACCTGTCGGGAAGCATCGGTCGGGGCATCCTCGCGCATCCACTCAGGAAGGATGAGGAGATGCTCGCCGACGGGGCGGGGATGGAAATGGTGACGCCAGAACGTGGTCCAATCCTGCCGGGGGCAGGGCCTCAATTCGGAGGGGGAGTCCGGGAATTCGGTTTGGAGGGCCTGAAGTGCAAGGCGGGCAGGGATTTCCTCCTCGAAATAGGCCTCGATCCAGAGGATGGACTGGCCGGGAGTTTCGAGTTCGACGGGGGGGAATCCGCAGAGTTCCTCGAGTCGAGTGGCGATTTCCTCGCATTGGGCGAGGGAACGGGAAGGGACGGAGACGATCCAGAGGGTTTCGTGGGGGTTCATTTTCCAAACAGTTCCTTGGGAAGGTTTCGGGGTTGCCAGTCCGGATGGTCAAGGGTTCCGGTCAGCTGGATTTCGATCAGTTTGCGGATAGGCCAGAGCAGGAGGCGGAGGGCGTCGGAAAGGACGCCTTGGTTGAGGAGTTGAACACGGAGGTTGGCGCGAATGCGGCCGTCCAATGCGTATCGTCCTTCTCCGGCGATGGAAAGGAGGCGGCCACTGAGGAAGAGGTTTTCCGAGTGGGCGATGCCGTTGTCGATGCGGAAATCGGCATGAAAGTCGGTCTGCGAGGCGTAGCCGAAGCCGGGGACGACGCGGCTGAGGATGCGGCTAAGGCCGAGGAGGAGGGGGATACGAAAAAGAGTACCCTCCTGGATGTGGAGAGAGCCTTCGCCATTCCAAGAGTCAAAATCGATTTCGTCGTCCCGGGGGGGGACGCCACCCTCGAGGTGGAGGCGAAGGTCCATGCGGCCGGTGTAGGGGGTGTCATCGGTGTCGGTAGCGGCGGTGATGACCTGAAAGAGGTCGGTGTCACGCACATCGAGGTGGGTGGAGAAAGTGGGCGTATCGCCGAAAAGTCCGTCGAAACGGGCATCACCTTGGAGGGAGCCCTCGCTGAGGGACCCGCGGATGTCGTCGAGATGCAGAGACGATCCCTGGAGGAGAAACTGGCAGGACAGGTTATCGACCTTCACCCACTGCCAGATGATATTATTGAGGTTGACCTCGCCACGGAGATCGTTGTCGGGGTGGGCGGGGTTGTCGCGCAGGTCGAGTCGGCCCGTGGCGCGGACCCAGTTGCTGCCGCGGATCCGATAGGGGCGGAGGAAATCGACGACCTCCCGGCCCAGGATAGGTGCGAGCACGGGGAGGTGGAGAGTCGACATGACATCGAGGTCGAGACGTTCGAAGTCCAGATCGCCGATGATGCGGCCCTGGGCGATTTCGACGCCTCGGGTTACATAAAAATCCTCAATACGGATCTCCTGGTCTGTCATGCGGACGCGCAGGTTCGCGGAGTCGAAGAGGGCGCCGCGACTGCGCACTTCCTCCGCCTCCGCCTCCAAGGACATCCACACCGGAGAGTCGCCTCCGGCGTGAGAGAGATCGATCCGGAAGCGGGGGGGGGATCCGGGGAACTCCCATTCCCGCAGGAGACCTTCCGTGCGGGAGCCGACAAGGGTGACAAGCGCCTCGGGTTTGAACGCACCCACACCCTTGAGGCGGATGGCCTCGCTGCGGGTGTCATAAAAGAGGCTTCCCTCCACGGGGCCGTTGGCGGCGCCAAGGCCCACCTCACCCTTCAGGGAATCCATGAAAAGGACCCCCTTCTGGTAGCGGAGGGAGAGGTCGAGCCTCGGAAAGGCCGCATCCCGAAAAAAGGCGTTGGTTCCGCTGACGGTACCCTCAAAATGATCACCGAAATCCACGAGAAGGCTTGGACCGAAACGGAGGTCGAAATCACTGCGGCCCTCGATGCGGAGGGCATGTTTCTGGAAAATGCGGCTCAGGGAGACGGGGGAGACCGCTTCGACCACGAAACGAGGCAGGGTGTTGCGGATATGAACGAACGTCTTGTCGGAGGGAGGTTCGATCCACCCCTCGACGTCGAGGGACCTGCCCTCTGCGTCGCGCAGGCGCAGAAATTCCAAGGAGATCCGGGTGCGCGACAGGAGAATCTTTGCCTCAATCGCGGCAAGTTCGGCCCCGCGAAGGTTGGAGTCACCCTGGTGGGAAAGGTCGATGCAAACGCGCAGGGGGTCCTCCGTGTCACCAGAATCCTCGAACCGCACCCAGACCTCCGGGGCACGATCAAAACGAAAACGCTCGACCAAGGCGACGTGAGGGGCGAGGGTGGCGGCGAGACGGGACATCGAGGGGCCGAAGGAAGAGGCCTGGACATGCGGGCTCCCGGAAAGTGCGGAGAGAGGAAGAACCCCATCGGCCTGGATGCGGAATTCGGCGAAACGGAGAGAGGCCCGTTCGATGACGATGCGGTCTTTCTCGAGACGGGCATTGGCCTGTATAGAATCCAGGAGGATGGGTTGGCGGGTGGTCAGGTCATCGGCCCAAAGGCCGAGGTCACTCCGAATCTGCGCGTCGGAGACACGGAGGGAGCCGGTGCGACGGCGCAGGGGAAAATCGGGCCGGAGGGAGACCTCATGGGCGGAGACGATCGGGGTGACATGGTCGAGGGGAGACCAGATGCGGGGGGAGAGGACGATGAATCCGCGGGAGGGGCGGAAACGAATGCCCTCACAGGCGACCATCACTCCTTTGGGTGCGAATTTCTGGAGGAACCAGGAAGCAAAGGGGCCAGGGAGGCCCAAGGAGGAGAGCAGCACAACCGCGAGCAGGAACAGGACAAGGAAGGCCCGCAGTCCATGCCGACAGCGATTCCACCAGCTAGGGGATTTGCGGGGGGGTGACATCCGGTTCCATCTCCTCCACAGGGGGGCGGGCTTCCTTCGACCAGGGTGCCAGCAGTCGCTCCGCCACAGCGTCCTCCAGGCGGAACAGCAGATCGTCGCCTTGGACCATGGCGACCATCCCGTTGTCGGAACGGAAGAAGAGGAGAGTCCTGTTGGCGGGCTGGCCATCGAGGAATCCAAAGGACAAGCTGATTTCCGGGGTGCCGGAAGAGGGATCCAGAAGGGAGGCCGGGCCGAGGGCGAGGAGCTCCACGGCGTTCAGACGCGAGGCCACCGAAAGGAGTTGCAGCAGGGAATCGGCATCGACGACATGTCCGGGGGTCTCGGTGAGCCAACCGGCTTCCGGGGATTCCCGCACCACGACCCGAGTGTCGCCGGCGTCCTTGAGGGTCACGCGGATAACCTTGGCCGGGTCAAACCGGAGAACTTCGCGAGAGAGATAGGCCAGCGGGTCGAGCGGGGCAAGGTCGAACAGGTCCCCCTCGACCCGCCAGAGCTCAGGTTCGGCGGAGGAGGGGGGGGTATCCGTGGCAGGGAGGGGCCGCAGCACGGTGCAACCATCCGAGGGGTCCCAAAACAACAATTCAAAACGCAACGGAACCCCCGGGGGGGCCGTTTCCGCAAGAAACTCAATCTCGACGGACTGCGGTCCAGCCGCACGACCTTCCATGAACTCGCGCACCCGCATGCCGGTCCACCGCTCCAACATCCGGCCTACCCGTACGGAATCCGCAGGCTTTTCGACCGGTTCGCGCACCCACCAGCCCCCCTCCCCTGCCCGTGCGAGGGACAGCTGACGGTCGCCTTTCCGGACCCGTATGCCACGGACCCCATCGGATCCAAGAGGCAGGAGGCGGCGATCGCGGAGATCCGCCACACGCGAACCGGCCAAGGCCGCCAAGCCCCGGCTGACCTTGAGGGTGCCCTCCTGACCGACGATTGCCGCGTATAGAAGGGCGGGCTCGTTTTCGACAGCCCCCCCGATGCGAATTTCATGGGGGACCTCCCGTCCCCCCAGGTGCACGCGAATCCATGGGGAGGAGGCCTCGAGGCCGGACACCGTGGAGGGAGTTTCCTCAGGAACGAAATCTTCCGCGCTGGCAGTCAGAAGGAGGTTCAGTACTTCCTCCACTTTGGCGTCGTCGGCATTGAGCCAGGATGGTTCGGCGAAGGCCCAGGTACCTTTCCTCCGCTCGATGCGGACAGGGGCTCCCTTGGAGGAGAATCCAATCGCGCGGATGTCCCGGGCCTCAAATGGAAAAAGGCGCCGTTCCCGGAAAGCCTCCGGAGTCTGGGGCAGGATATCCAAGAGGTCGGAGGAGACGAGCATCACATTCTGGGAGGATTCCTCGCGCACATAGAGGGACTTCCGGAGGGGGTTAAGGTCGCCGATGCGGTACTCCCGCCGTTTGTCGCCCTCGCCCAGTCGCAGGACGAGGCGAGGCGTCACCAAACCGAAATCCCAGAGGGTCAACCCACGTTCGCGCATGTCCGAGGGGGTGATCAGTTCGCCGCGGTCCAATCCCCGGAGGCGGGAGAGGATCTGACGGACGGTTGGACCATGGGCGAGCGCACCGCGGGGGTGGGTGAAAAGCCACGAGCTGCCTTGGCGGTTCAGTTCGACCTCATAATCAGGGCCGCGCAGGCCGAGCAGGTTGAGGCGGTCCACATCGACCTCAAAGGCCCGTCGACGGCGCTCGGCCTTTTCAGCGGAGGAGAGCTGGTGGCGTTCGTGCAGTCCGATCCAAGCCCCCAAGCCCAGAACCAGGCCGAGGAGAAGCAGGGTACCCGAGAGTTTCATCAGGCGCGCCTCCGCGCGAAAACGAGGAGTCCGACGGCCGCGGCGGCGCCCGGAAGCAGCAACGCCACCTGGAGCAGGAGGCGGTTAAGAGAATGCTGGTCCATCTGGAGGCGGATTTCCTCGACCTCCTTTGCGGGGATGGCGAGGAGGTCCCCGCTGTCCAGCAACCAGTGCACACTGTTGACCAGAAGCTGCATGCCCCCGCCGTTGCGCAGCCAATTGCCGGCGAACTCGGAATCGCCGACGACCACGATGCGCCCCTGGGGGTTTCGGGGGTTCTGCGCGCCGGGGAAGGCCCATTCCACGGCCGCGGCGACGGGGATAGGCCCCTGCTGGTCGTTGGCGGGATCAAAGGTGACGGGCTGTGTTTCCAGGTCCAGCTCGGCCCACCCCTGAGAGGTGCTCGCGGCCAACGCAGTGTAGCGGGGCCGGTCGGCGGAGTTCGCGGGCAGGTCGACAGGCAGGACGGAACGGGGGCGGAGGAAAATGCTGCGGATGCCGCGCAGGGATCGGGTGATGGCGTGGTCCCCGTAATCGGTGACATGCAAGTCCATACCGCGGAGGGTACGGGTGGGATCGACGACCATGTCCGGGAGGAGGTGGACACCCCACTCCCGCAGGAGGGGTTCCAAGCCCGCATCCTGGAGGATATCGACAAGGAACAAGACACGGCCGTTGGATTCCAGATATCCGCGCAGGAGATCAAGTTCCGGCTGGGAAATGCGGGTACGTGGGCCCGCCACCACGAGGGCGGCGGCATCGTCCGGGATTCCGCCCGCTTCCTCCAACAGGAGTCGGCGCACCAGGAGATTATCGCGCTCCAGGCGCTCCCTCACCTCGGAATACCCCTCGGAGACATTCTCGAAGTTGTCCGGGTCCTTCTCGCCGTGTCCGGCAAGAAAATAGACAGTCGGAGTATCTTTGCTTGAGATTTTGAGGAGGGCGGCGGTGACATGCGCCTCCCCCTGGAAACCGACCACCTTCGGGGTCTGGCCAAGTTTGCGGGTGTCGTCGCCCTCCATCACCAACATGGGGGCCAACGGAACGACGGTGTGGCGCCCGCCGCCCTCAACGATAAGCTGATCCGCCTCGGCGACGCCGAATTTCCCGAGAATTTCCTTTGCCTCGGGGAGGTCCCGGTCCGGGTCGACCCACCGTAGAGTAAGACGGCGTGATCGTCGGGCATATTCCTTGAGAAGATCCTCCAGCTCGTCGAGGCCGCGGAACTCCTTGCCCGTGAAGACAGTCAAGGTCACAGGAACCTCCAGACCCTCGAGGACCCGACTGGTCTTCTCGGAGAATTCGGTGAGACGCTGTCGGCTCCAGTCCTCGCGGCGGAAATTGCGTGCCGAGAGATAGTTGACCATGATCCAGAGAGCGGCCAGGAGGAGGAGGCCGAAAGCGGCATGGAGGCCTTGAAGCCCCTTGCGGAGGCGCATGCGGAGGATATGCCCCCCCGCGGAGATGCGTCCGGGGTCCGTCATGTGCGCCACCTCCTGGACTCCAGCACGCGGGTCGTCGCGCAAAGCATGAAAATGGTTCCGCTAAGGTACAAGACCACAGGGCGGGTATCCACGATACCTCGGGAGAACTCGAGCATGTGGAGGACCGGCGAGTAGGGAGTGGCCGCTTCGCGCAGGGCGGGGACAGGGCTGACCTCAGGAAGGAAACCTGCCAGAAAAAGGAGGGAAGTGACCGCGAAGGTGGAAATGGAGGCGATGATGAGGTTGCGGGTCAGGGCGCTGCAAAAGAGTCCGATGGAGAGGAAAAAGGCGCCAATGAGGAAAAGTCCGATGCAACTTCCGGCCAATGCGCCCGGGTCAAGAGGGATAGGAGCATCGTTGAGGCGGTTAAGGAGGGGAAAATAGAGGAAAGTCGGCGACCAGATCAGCGTGTAGACCGTGCACAGGCCGGCGAACTTCGCAAGCACCACGTCCCAGTCGGTCACCGGCGCAGTCAGGAGTGTCTCCAAGGTCCCCTGTCGGTTCTCCTCCGCGAAGGAGCGCATGCTCAGCACGGGAACCAGCATCAGCACGGCGAACCAGGCGACCCCACCATAGAGGCCCCGGAAAAGATCGTAGGCGGTGGCGCCCGAGACGAGGCGAACACTGGCGATGAACCAAAAACCGACGCCCATGACCACCAGGAACATAGTGGCGAGGATGTAGGCCACAGGCGAGAGGAAATACGAGGCGGTCTCGCGTTTCCAGAGGGTAAAGGCCGCACTCACGGCTCCTCCTCCCGCGGAACGGCGCCGCCGGTCATGTTCACGAAGACCTCCTCCAGAGTGCGACGGCGGCGATGCAGCTCGCGCAGCTCGAGTCCCGCCCCGCATACCCGCCGATAAATCAGGCCGCGGCAATCCCCACCGCCCGCCACCCGCAGTTCAGCCCGTGACCAGCCGTCCTCCAGGGGGGTAACCGCGCATTCGCTGAGGCCCTCAAGTTCACCGAGGAGAGAACGGAGCACGTCCGGACCGCAGTGGACCTCGACGCCCACGCGCGCGCCCGAGCACCACCGCGCTTCCAGATCCCGCAGGGGGGCGGACTCCAGGATGTGGCCGTGATGGAGGACGATGACCCGCGTGCAGGTGGCCTCGACCTCGCTGAGAATGTGCGTGGAGACCAGCAGGGTGTGATCGTGGGCCAGGGAACGGATGAGTTCCCGGATCTGGACGATCTGGTTGGGATCGAGGCCGATCGTGGGCTCGTCGAGGATGAGGAGGTCGGGATTGTGGACCAAGGCGTCGGCGATTCCCACTCGTTGCCGGAAACCCTTGGAAAGAAGTCCGAGTGGACGGCGCATGACCTCGGTGAGGCCGCACTGTTCCATGACCCTTTCAACGCGTTTGCGGCGGTGGCGGCCCGGGACCCGTTTCAGTTCGGCGCGGTAGCGCAGGTATTCACCCACGCGCATCTCGGGATAGAGGGGGCAGCTTTCGGGGAGATAGCCCAGGCGGCGGCGGACCTCCAGACTGTGCCGGGTTACATCAAGTCCGTTGACCTCCACCCGTCCGCCCGTCGGCGAGATGAACCCCGCCAAAATCCGCATCGTCGTGGACTTGCCCGCACCATTGGGCCCGAGGAAGCCCACCACCTCGCCCCTCTCCACCTCAAACGACACGTCCCGCACCGCCGTGAGGCCGCCCGGGTATTTCTTAGTCAAATGGTCCACGCGAATCATCAGGTGTAATAAGGGTTGGCACCCGCAGCGTGGTTGGTCACATCGATCACGTTGCGCACGCTGGGGACCGCGTCGCGGATGGCCCGCTCGATCCCGAATTTCATGGTGGCGCGGCTGCTGGCGCAGCCTTGGCACCCCCCCCCCATCTCCACGTGCACGTCCTGGCCCTCAACCCGGACAAGTTTGACCCAGCCGCCGTGGGAGGCCAATGCGGGGTTGATGTTCTGCTCGAGGATGCGCACGATGAGCTCCGGAGTCTCCGGGGGAAGGGGGGCATTCTTGAGCGCCTCGCGGCGGGCGCGGTCAAGCACCGACGCACCGCGGCCCAGGTGTGTCTTCAACACGGGAATCAGGCGGCCGGCCAGCTTGGGCCAGGGTTCGGAGGAGTTCTTGGTGATGGTGAATACGTCCTGGTGGATCTTCACATCTGCCACGCCCTCGATGGCGAAAAGGGCTTCGAGCAGTTCACTTCCCGGGGCATCGGCGGGCGACCGGAACTGGAAGGTCCAGTCGTCCTCGAACACGGGTTTGGACACCACAAAACGGCACACATTCGGATCGGGGGTGAATTCCCCGCGGATGCGCGTCTCTTCGGAGGTCTCTGGGATCGTCATGAGCCCACCCTAGCGGAGTTTCAAAAAGGTGCAATGACTTTCACCCGAATCGTGTGGACGCCCCACCCCTCCCCTTTATTGGGGGTCAGGCTTTTTCCTCGTGCATTGCCGAAGCATGCGGAGAAAAAGTCGGCCGTCGCGCCAGGGGCGTATGTGGCTGTGTTTGTGGCCATAACGGACGGAGACGGGGACGGACCCCATGCGGATGCCGATGCTGTCGAGCTTCAGGAGGATCTCCGACTCCGCCGCGAAACCGGTGCAGGAGGGCTTGACCATGGCCACCACATCTGTCTGGTAGAGGCGGAAGCCGTTCTGGGTGTCAGGGACAAACTGGTTCATGTGGCGGTTGAGGACCCAACTCATCCATTGGTTGGCCAGACGGCGGGGGAGCGGCATTTTGTTTCGTTCGTAGATGCGGTTGCCTATCAGCACGGGAATCCCGGTGCGGTTATAGGTGTCGAAGAAACGGAGAATTTCAGCGGGCACGTGTTGTCCATCGGCGTCGAAGGTGACCACCGCGTCATAGCCCTGGGCCACAGCATGGCGGAAACCGAGGGACAGAGCCGCTCCCTTTCCCAGGTTCCGCTCGGTGCGGATCACCTCCGCTCCTGCCTCGCGGGCCAGGTCCCCGGTGCCATCCGACGAGCAGTCGTCCACAACCAACACTTGGATGCCCAGCGACTTGATCTCCTTGACGAGCCCGGCGACATGCTCCGCCTCATTCAGGGCCGGCAGCACGACGAGGTCGTTCTGCAGCGAGAGACGTTCGCTGCCGTGGTCCGTGTGCTGCTCAGACTGCGGCCGCATCGGCCCCCTCCCCCGCCCGCCAACTCCTCATCTGCTCATACAGAGTCTCCGCCTTGTAGGACGAACGCACAAACGGCCCGCTCGCCACCGCGCAGAAGCCCAACTCGCGTGCACGGGCCTCGTAGCGGGAAAACTCCTCCGGGGTGACGAAGCGGTGTACGGGCTCGTGCTCCAAGGTCGGCCGCAGGTACTGCCCGATCGTCAACATCCTCACCCCGTTCGCCCGCAGATCCTCCAAGGTTGCGTAGACCTGCTCCTCGGTTTCGCCCAGCCCCACCATCAAACCCGACTTCACCTCCAGCGCCGGCGCCCGCTCCGCCGCCCGACGCAAGGCCCACATCGACCGGCCATAGTTCGCCTGTGGACGGATCTGGGCCTGCAGATGCCTGACCGTCTCGATGTTGTGGGAATATACATGCGGCTCCGCATCCAGCAGGGTGGCCAGGCTTTCCTCGCGCCCCTCGAAATCGGGCGTCAACACCTCAACCACGATTCCAGGTACCGCCTCTCTCACCGCCCGGATCGTCTCCGCAAATATACCCGCCCCGCCGTCAATCTGGTCGTCCCGGTTCACGCTCGTGATGACGATGTGCTGCAACTTCATCGCGGCCGCCGCAGCCGCCACCCGCCGCGGCTCCAATCCATCCAGTTCCTTCGGGCGTCCGGACTTCACCGAACAAAAGCGGCAGCTGCGTGTGCAGGTGTCCCCCAGAATCATCACGGTGGCCGTCCCGCTGCTCCAGCATTCATGTCGGTTGGGGCACTTGGCCTCCTCGCACACCGTGTGAAGGCGTAGATCGCCCACCAGCCCGGTGACATGGTTAAAGGCCGCATTCGTGCGGAGGGGTTTACGGATCCAGGGAGGAAGTCGTTGCAGCTCCATTGCATCCCCATACCCGATCCCCCGCCCCTGTCAATGTCCGGTCACAACGAACCCCTACAACCCCAGCCACCCCCCTACACGTCCGCAGGTGGCGGGGAGAGGGGATTCCGCGCGATTACCCGCATCCCCATGAGGGAATTGACCTTTGGAAAGGGACGGGGTAAGTGGGGTCATGATTCTGCCACCGGACGACCGACTGCATCCCGCGCCCTTCCTGCGGGTACTCGCGCGCTACAAAAGCGCTTGGGTACGAGGGGACCTTCAGGCAGGCCTGACGTTGGCCATTTTCGCGGTACCACAGGTGCTGGCTTTCGCGAACCTGGCGGGGTTGCCCCCGGTACACGGCCTCTACGCGGCCGTCGTGGCGGCGGCCGTGGCCGCACTGTGGGGAAGTGCCCCCCACGTGAACACAGGCCCCACGAACTCATCGGCAATGCTGACGGCAGTGGCGATGGCCCCTTTCGTGGGGCGGCCGGATTTCCTGCAGGTGGTGTTCTTCTTCACGCTCATGGTGGGGGGCGTCCGCATCCTCATGGGGGTGCTGAAGACCGGACACCTGGTCAATTTCGTGCCGGAATCCGCGTTCCTAGGCTTCACCGAAGCGATCGGGCTCTGCATCGCGCTGGGGCAGACACACGAGTTGCTGGGGATCGACCGGGTGAAACGCGCCAACATCCCCTTGGAACTGGTCCACAACCTCGGGCGCATCGGCGAGGCGAACCCCCACGCGGTGGCCATCGGCGGGATGACCGTCGCCATCATGTTCGGGCTCAACCGCTGGGCGAAACGCTTTCCTGTCGGCCTGCTGGCCATCGGACTGGCCATCCTCTACACGCGGCTCGTGCCGGGCTGCGACGCCCGTCTTGTGCGCGACATCGCGCGGGTGCCCGCAGGCCTCCCCTCGTTCACCGTTCCCTGGGTGGGCGACGCCCTGGAGCTGCTCCCGATCCTCGCCTCCTCAGCGGTCGCCGTCGCGATCGTGGGACTGGTCGAGGCCGTGTCCATCGGGCAGAACCTCGCCGTGAAGCACCGCATGCACGTCAATTTCAACCAGGAATTCCTGGCACAGGGGCTGGCGATGGTGGGGAGCGCCTGCTTCAACGGCATGCCGGGATCGGGGAGTTTCAACCGCTCGGCGATGCTGGAGGAGTCCGGAGGGAAGTCCCTCCTGGCCAACCTTGTGTTCAGCGGATCCATCCTGCTGTTCTTGGTGACGGCTCCGCAGGTGCTGGAGTGGATCCCCACGGCCTCGATGGCCGCGCTGCTGCTCTTTCTGGGGGTCAAACTCATCGACGTCAAGCGGATCAAGCGGGTCTTTCGCACCACCCGACAGGACCTCTGGGTGGCCCTCATCACCTTCACCGTCTCCCTCTTCATCAAGATCGAGTACGGACTCTACACCGGCATCTTCCTCGCCGCACTCCTCCTGCTGGCCAAAAGCCGGGTCCTACACCTCCTTGAGGTCATCCCGGGCCCCGACGGTTCCTTCGAGGAGCGCGAGTACAGCCCCGGATCCTCCCACGAGCCCGGCTCAATCATCGCCGTCTCCGTGCATGGCGACCTCAGCTACGGCATCGCCCACGAACTCCTGGAGCAGCTCAACGAGATCGCAAACCTCCAGGACCCGGAGGTCATCGTCCTGCGCACCCGCCGCGCCTTCTCGATCGACTTCTCCTGTTGGAACGCCATCTTCGACTTCGCCGAAGCTTTCCGGGCCCGCGGCGGCCGGGTCTACCTGAGCGGCATCGACGAAAAGACCCGGAGGACGATCCACGACGCGCGCGCACACAAATGGATTCCCGACGAACAGCTCTTCCCCGCCACCGAGACCGCCTGGGAGAGCTTCCGGGACGCCATGCGGGCCGCCGCGGCAACGGTGGAGAACCCCGGACGCATCCCAGGCCCCTGGAAGGACTGGCTCAAAAACCCGACCGTCCTCACCGAAGACCAGATCCGCGACATCCACCGCTTCCTCAACGGCGTCTCGGTCTGACCCCCACCCTAGGCTTGCCAAGCGGGCCTCCACCCGTTAACGCCTGTCCAGCAACGCCCCCGCCACACAGGAACCCATGAACACCCTCTTCGTCATCGGCCACCGGAATCCCGACACCGACGCCATCTGCTCTGCCATCGCCTACGCGGACCTGCTGCGCCGCACCGGACACCCGGAGGCCGTCGCCGCCGCCTGCGGCACCGCGAATCTGCGGACCAAGTTCGTGTTGCAGAAGGCGGGCATGCCCCACCCGCGCCTCATCATGGACGTCCGCCCGACCACGGGCGACATCTGCCGCCGCAACGTGATGGGGGGCCGCGCCGACGAGCCGTTCATGGAAGTCTACCGGCGCATGCAGCAGCACCGCCTCAAGGCGATCCCCATCGTCGATTCCGATCGTCGCGTCATAGGAATGCTTTCCCTCCTCCGCCTCATGCACCTGCTCATACCCAATGAAAACGACCTGGGAGAACAGCGCATCCTCCACACCACCCTGGCCCGCCTTCGCTCCGTTCTCGGCGCCCGCTTCCAGCACGAGGTTGACATCCAGCGCGACGAGCAGCTGGTGATGTTTATCGGGGCCATGTCCGCGGAGGGCTTCCTCAACCGCATCAAGGACTATCCCGCCGAGCGCCTCGTCGTGCTCATCGGCGACCGCCCCTCGATCCAGAAGCCCGCGATCGAGCTGGGCGTCCGCGCCATCGTCATCACGGGTGGCTTCACCATGTCGGAGGAACTGCTCGCCCTCGCCCGGGCCAAGGGCGTTGCGGTCGTCACCAGCCCGCTGGACACGGCAATGACCGCCCTGCTCGCGCGGACGGCCAAGCCGGTGAGCGAAGCGATGGACCGATCCTTCATCTCCTTCCAAAGCCACGAACTCATCCACACCCTGCGCGACGAGGTGCAGGACGCCTCCCAAGACCTCTTCCCGGTGCTGGACGACGATGGACGGTTGCTGGGGGTTTTCGCGAAGTCGGACATGATCGACCCGCAGCCGGCCCGGCTGATCCTGGTGGACCACAATGAATTCGGGCAGGCCGTGCAGGGGGCTCCGGAGGCGCAAATCCTGGAGGTGATCGACCACCATCGCATCGGTGGAGGCCTCGTCTCCCGCGAGCCCATCCGCTTCATCAACGACACGGTCGGCTCCACCTGCACCATGATCGCCCGCATGTTCCGGCAACAAGCCATCATGCCCGACCCTGGCGTCGCCCTCTGTATGGCCTCGGGAATCATCTCCGACACCCTGTTCCTCCAGTCGCCCACGACCACGCCGGTGGACCACGACCTGCTCGCATGGCTCCGCCACTACGTGCCCGTGAACCTCGACGACTATGCGCGGGAATTTTTCGCCGAAGGATCGACCCTTACGATCAGCTCCGTCGAGGAAGTGCTGGCCAGCGACCGGAAGACCTACACCGAAAACGGCTGGACCCTCGCCGTTTCCCAGGCAGAAGAACTCGGCATGGAACGGTTCTGGGAACGCAAGTCCGACCTGCTTCGACACCTCAACGAGTACGTGGCCGCGAATCCGGTCGACTTCGCCTGCCTGATGATCACCGACATCGGCGCCCAATCGAGCCATCTCCTCGCCGCCGGCAACCCCAAGATCCTCGCCGCCATCGACTACCCCGCGCTCGAAAAAAACCTCTTCGACCTCCCGGGCATCGTCAGCCGCAAGAAACAACTCCTCCCCCAACTGATGTGGATCCTCAACCGCGTGCACCGCTGAGTTCCGGCCGATGCCTGAGCTGACCGACGCCCACTGCCACTTGCAGGACCCCGCCTTCGATGCCGACCTGCCGGAGGTACTCGCCCGCTCGCGCGATGCGGGCGTCACCTCCTGGGTCGTCAACGGCACCCGTCCGTCCGACTGGGCGCGGGTGGCGGCCCTCGCCGAGAAGGTGGAGGGGGTCCTCCCCCAGTTTGGGCTTCATCCCTGGCATGCCGACGAGCCCTCGGGATGGCAGGACGAACTGCCTCGCTGGCTGGAACGTTTCCCCCAAGCCGGCATCGGCGAGATTGGCCTGGACTCCCGACTGACCCCCATCCCCCTGGGGACCCAATTGGCGGCCTTCCGCCTGCAAATCGAGCTGGCTCGTTCGCTCCAACGCCCCTGCACCCTCCATGCCGTCGGGACGTTGGATCTGCTCCGAACCGAACTCAAACGCCTTTCGCCCACCACCTTCCTTCTGCACGGCTTCGGAGGGTCGCCGAGTATCGCCCGGCCATTCCTGGAGCTTGGCGCCCACTTCTCCTTGGGCGGACGCGTTCTCCGTGCCTCCTGGGACCCCAGCCTGCTGGAATCGATACCCGCCGACCGCCTCCACATGGAATCGGACGCGCCGTGGCAGCACCCTCTCGGCCGCAACCACCGCTCCGAACCCGCACTGGTCCGACTCATCGCCGACAGGCTGTCCACCCCCTGATCAACCGCCACCCACCCGACGGAGTCCAGCCTCCGCGGCTTCCGTCGGCAACAAACGCCTGCTCTGCTCCAAGTCCGCCTTCGCCCGGGCCTTGTCGCCCAGCTTCTCCTGCAGCAGGCCCCGTTGCAGCCAATAATAAAACCAGCCGGGTTGTCGGCGCAAGGCCTCATTCCAGGCCTCCAGCGCGTCACGGTTCCGGCCCATGGACTGGAGGGCACGGGCCTTCAGTCCGCTGAACTGAGCCTCCTCAGGCAGGCGGAGACGGGCCTGTTCTGCAAGCCGATACGCCTCCTCCGCGTTCTGGTCCTCCAGAGCCTTGAGTCCCTTTTCATAGAGGGCGTAAGCGGGAGCCCTTTCGCGAAGGCGGCGGGTGCGTACCCGGTACTCGGCCTCGCCCACATACCCGGAGGCGCCATTCTGCTGGAGGGTCTCGCGGTTGCGACGCACCCGCTCGATGGAGGCCGGATGGGAGGCCAGCCAGCCCCCGGCACTTCCCTCGTGTTCCGCAAACAATTCCTGCAACGTCACCGCACCCGTCGCATCGTAGCCCGCCTTGACCATGTAGAGCATGCCATAATGGTCCGATTCGCTCTCCGCCGCACGGCTGTACTTCAACAGGCCCAGGCCTGCGGCAACCCCACCCACCGTCCGGACAAGGTCCCTGTATTCGTCCCCCGCGAGACCGCTGGCTCCCGCCATCCCCATTTCCATCCAGAGCCCCCGCTCCATCTGCTGGGCCGAATGGCGCGCCGCCGCGTGGACGATCTCGTGTGACAAGACAGCCGCGAGCTCGCTCTCGTTGCGGAGGGCCTCCAGCAGGCCTCGATGGATCGCAACCTTCCCCCCCGGCAGCGCCCAGGCGTTCCAAGAGCCCTCGTTGACAATGGCGAACTCATAGGGCAGGTGGGAGCGATCGGCCACGGCGGCCAATTTGCGCCCGACCTCGCGGACATACGCCTCCAGGTCCGGATCGATCGTGTAGCGCCCTCCGGCAATCTGCTGCTGCCACGGAAACTGTTCCACACCCATCGCGATCTCCTGGGACTCCGGGATGAGCTGCAACTCGCTACGGCCCGTCACCGGATTCGTCGCGCAGCCGCCAGCCAACAACATCCCGGCCACCATCCATCGGCAAACACTCGTCTTCATGCCTTCACTCTAGCGGCTCCATGGAAAAAATGCCATGCCCGGCTTGTATTTTCGTGGCGAACAAGGAAGGTTGTGGACCACCTCCCCCTCCCGAAAGGATCAAGCACTATGCCCCGTATCTCCATTGCCCTTGGCGGACTCCTGTGCGCCGTCTCCCTGCTCGCTTTTGTCGTATCCGGAATGGGTGCGGAGGCCGTGACCGCCCTCATCCCCTTCGCGTTGGGCGCGCCCATCGTGCTCTGCGGGTGGATCGCCGGGAAAAAACCCGATCACAGGAAGCTCTGCATGCATATCGCCGTCACCCTCGCCTTCCTCTGCCTCGCCGGTTCGGCCTCCCGCATCCCCAAACTCGAGGACTTCAGCTCGGTCAAATCCGTGTCGATCTGGGCCTCCACCCTCATCAGCCTCGTCCTCTTCGGGGCCTACCTCCAGTCGTTCATCCAGGCACGCCTCCGCCCCACCTCCTCCGAATCCTGACCCCGACGCCGCCTTGCGCGCGCTCGACAGCATCCTCGGCAAGGCGAGCCATCTCGCCGTACTCCGCGTGCTCCACCATGCGGAGTCCCCTCTCACTGGCCGTGAGGTGCAGAGGCGCAGCGCCCTCTGCAACCGGGCCACCATGCTCGCCCTGCGAGCCCTCGCCGAAAAACGCATCGTGCTCGTACAAGAAGAGAACTCCCGCCATCTTTTCCAGGTCAACCCCCGACATTTCCTTTGGACGAAGGCGATCCGCCCCGCCCTCGAGGCAGAGGAGGACTTCTGGGAGGACCTCCGCAAATCCGTACGCCGGGCAGTCGCCCCCCGCCCAGAAGCCGCCATGGTCACGGGCACCCTCGCTCGGGACGAGACCACCGACGGAGGAATCCTCGAATTGCACCTGCTCTTCGCGACCGGGCGGCAACGCCTTCAGGCCTTCCGAAGCCTCGCCCGCCTGAAGGACACCATCGACTCCCGCTATGCGCTAGAGGTGCACGCCACTTTCATGGACATGCGAAACATGGACGACGCAGAATTCCAGTCCCTCTGGCGCCGTATCGCCCGCGAGGGCATCCTCCTCTTCGGAAAACTGCCCTGACGGAAGAGGCGGACTCTTTGCCCAAAATAGAGACCCGCCACACCCATGGCCACTCGCGACGGGGCCTGTTTTGCAGGATGCCGGGTAAAACAAACCCCCCGGGGGTTCCGGGGGGTATGAGGAAAGGGAGGAATCCCTTCGCCGTCTTACTCGAAGTCCTCGCAGATTTCCTCGGCAAGCTCCTCGGCAGCTTCCATCGCGACTTGTTTACGGTGTTCGAAATCAACGTGTTTCTTGGGGTTCTGGCCATCGGCCCAGATCACGCTCACATCGCTCAGACCGATATCCTCGAAGCTATTTTCTACAGAGGGAGTAAGCCCATCGCGGGGATCGTTCTCCGCGAACACCTCGTGGGAACTGACCAGAAGCACCAACTTCTTGATGCGATGATTGATCTCGTTGCCCGCCTCGCCCACCGTGTAGAGGAGTCCCGGGGACAGCACATGATCCATCCAGGCCTTCATCATCGCCGGCATGCTGTAGTTCCACATCGGCATCGTGAGCACCAGCACATCCGCTTCCCGGATCAGGTCCGCCTGCTCCTTGGCGTACGTGGCAGCCGCCTCCTCCTCCTTGGTCGGCACGTACCCATCGATCAGCACCGGATACCAGAAATTGCGGAACTCCTCCGTCGTGTAATCCGCCGGATGCTCCTGCGTCAAATCCACATTCATGATGCGGGCGTTTTCATTGCGGGTGACGATGCTGGCGAAGAAGGATGCCGCAATCTGTTTGGACGCGGCTTCTTCCATCGGCTGAGGATCGGCGCAGATGTGGACGATGTTCATGAAATCGGGTTCTCCAGGGTGTAAGGATGGGACTTTAAATGGAACCTTACCCCTTATCCACGCCTGAATCGACTGGCAATCTCGAATTTACCCAAATCCTGCCCTCACCCTGCCCACCCCCCTAAAAAAAATAGATTTTGGGGTTGCCAATCGATCCGGAATAGGGCATAAACCCAAACACTTTCCCGCTTTTGCGGGGTCTTAGCTCAATTGGTTAGAGCGCCGCCCTGTCACGGCGGAGGTTGCGGGTTCAAGTCCCGTAGACCTCGCCACTTCTGGCCCCCTGCAAGTCTTTGATTTGCAGGGGTTTTTTCTTTTGATTCCCCACCCGGACGCGCGCCGGGAACGATAGGAGGACTTCTCCATGCCCGCCCCCCATTCGCTTTCTTCTTCCCCCTCCGGCAACGTCGCAATCCTCGGCGGTGGCATCGCAGGCTTAGCCGCCGCCTGGTATCTCCGCAAAGCCGGCGCCACCCCCACCGTCTTCGAGGCCTCCTCCCACTTCGGCGGCAAAATTCTCTCCCGCCGTCTCGACGGCTGCCTTCTCGAAGGCGGACCCGACTCCCTCCTCACCGAAAAACCCTGGGGCCTCGACCTCTGCCGAGAACTTGGACTCGAGCACGAACTCCTCCCCTCCAACGACGACCAGCGATCCTTCTCCATCCTCCACCGCGGACGCCTGCATCCCTTCCCCGCCGGCTGCAAACTCTTTATCCCCCAGAAAATCTCCCCCATCCTCACCACCCGCCTGCTGGGAATGCCCGCCAAACTCCGGATGGCCCTCGAACCCCTCCTCAAACCCCGAGGACCCAACGAGGACGAAAGCCTCGCCTCCTTCACCCGCCGCCACTTCGGCCAACAGGCCCTGGATCGGCTCGCGGGCCCCCTGCTCGGAGGCATCTACGGCGGCGACCCCGAGGACATGAGCATGGCCGCCACCTTCCCTCGACTCCGCGAGCTCGAACGAAAACACGGCAGTCTCATCCTCGGTATGGCCTCCCTCATGCGACAGGCCAGCGCACAACGACGCCAAGGGAAAGCCCCCCCCCTCTTCACCTCCCTCCGCTCCGGCATGCAAACCCTCCCCGACACCCTCGCCACACGCCTTGCCGACCATCTGCGCCCCAACTCCCCCGTCCACGAACTCCGCAAAAACGGCCCCGGCTGGCTCGTCAACGGAGCTCCATTCGACCACCTCGTCATCGCCCTTCCCTCCCGCGACGCCGCCTCCCTCCGCCACCCCCACACCCCCGACCGCCCCCCCCTGCAACCCCAACACGAAGCCGCCCCCGCCCCCCCCCAAGACCCCGGCG
>CAYLNG010000023.1:0-22671 GCA_964385155.1 uncultured Verrucomicrobiota bacterium | reverse complement strand
TCCCCTTCCCTCCACTCCCTCCTCACCCAACAGGACGCCTCCACCTCCGCCACCCTCTCCCTCGTCTTCGATCTCTCCCAGATCCCATCCCGCCCCAAGGGCTTCGGTTTCATGGCCTCCCACCCCCTCCGCTCTCCCCTCGTGGGATGCACCTGGACCGGCAACAAATTCGCCGGACGCGAAGCCGGGGACCGTTTTCTTTGCCGCCTTTTCCTCGGAGGACCCCACGCTCAGGAACTCATCCTCTCCGCGGACGACGACCGCCTCGCCTCCACCGCCCTTGCCGCCCTCCGCTCCGTCTGCCCTTTTCTGCCCGAACGCCCCCTCGCCCGCTGGATTACCCGCTGGCCTCACGGCAACCCCGCCTACCGCGTCGGTCACCTCGACTGGCTCGCCAAGCTCCGCCGCGCCGCCGACGACCTCGGCAACCTCTCCTTCTGCGGCTCCTCCTACGACGGCGTCAGCGTATCCGACTGCATCCGCCAGGCCCAAACCCTTACCCCCTGACCCCGCCAGAACCACAGACCGGGGGCGGGGACGCCGCCGCTCCGCGGTGTATTCTCACTCCCCCGCCGTCAGCGGCACGCACACAAAATCCACCGCCTCCACCGCCGTACGCACACGACGGAACCAGCCTTTCTTCTCCCGTTCATCCGCAGGTCGATTCACCTCCACAGGATCCGAATTGAAACGCGACGCCAAGCGGCAAGCCCGTTACATCCACCGCGGCACCACGCCCATCTCCAGGCATACCCCGGGTGCCTCCACCTTTCATCCATGGAACTGCGTCGCCAACCGACCCGCGATCTTCTCCCTCGACGGAAAATACCAGCCCGCGGTCAGCAGCAACAGCACCCCCGGCAGCACATAGGCCGCCTGCAGCACCGGCTGCCCCGGCGCCCCTCCCGACGCCATCAGCGCCACCCCGCCGAACAAGGCCCCCGCCTCCACCGGCGCCAGCCTCAGGACCAAACCCGTCATCAGCTTCTGGTGGAACACCGCCCTGACCTTCTCCGACCTCGTCTCCTTCCACTCCCGCAACAACGAAGGCAGCGGACCTTCCACCAACCGCCCCAGGAAAGGCCCCATCATCAGCCCCGACACCGTCAACCCCATCGAAATCACCCCGAACAGCATCGCGGTCTCCCCCTGGAACGCCGGATCGCCCTTCGCCCCTCCCGCCAACACCACCGCCACCACCCCCATGAACGTCACCCACCCCATGCACATCGCAAAGGCACTGATCTTCTGCGACAACAACGCCTTGTCATCCAGAATCTCCTCGATCTCCTCCACATGTTGATACGCGTTCATGCCCCGAATCATACTCCAAATCATCCCACCCGGACCAGATAAAACAGTTTCACGATCCTGCTTCACTCCGCCAACGCTTTCAGCCGCAGATCCACCTCGCGCTCGAAGGCCGCCGCCGGCGTCGCCCGAACCTCGCGCGCACGGTAGCCCTCCGCCTCCGCACGGAACACATGCTCCCGCTGCGGCAGCAACAGCCTCCCATCCGGCGGCAGCTCCACGCTTTGCCCATCCACCCAAAGTCCCGCCCCCGCCGGCTCCAGCCTCACCTTGATCCACGCCCGCTCTGCTCTCAATTCAATCCGCCGTGACGAACCGCCCTCCCCCGCCCCCAGCCGTATCAGTTCCGTCGCATGCCCCGACAGCGTGATCTGCACCGTCTCCCCCTCCCTCGGCTCGAACAACTCCAACGGCGTCACCCCCGCGAACCGTCCATTCCGCAGCACCGACGCCCCTGCCGGCGCCGTTTCCAGCCTCAGCGGGGCCGCCACGACCACCGCCGTCGCCGTCGGCTCCACCGTCGGTGGGACCGTTGCCGTCGCCTCCACCTCCGGCATGTCCACAACCCCGGACGGCGCCACCTCCCTGTCATTCGTGAACCACCCATGAACCGCCCAGGCCCACACGCCCAGCAACAGCACCAGCAACACGGCCTCGCCAAGCGGAAGCCCCCGCGCCTTCCCACCCGTCTCCGGACCGCCCCCCTCCAGGCTCTCCGCCTCCAGCAACTCCTCGTCCCGCGGCTTCCCTCTCATCGGATGCCCTCCGTGCAACGGATCTCCACCCGCATCTCTCCCGCTCCCGGCTTCACCTCGAACTCCACCCGCGCGTCACGGTACCCCAACCTCGTTCCCAGCGCCACATACCGGCCCGGCAACAAATCCACCGTCACCTCCGCAAAGGGAGAAGACCAGCGCTTCACCCGCTGCAACACCACCGACGTCTCCCCATCCGAAACCAGCCGAACGGTCACCGGGCTGTGCAACAACCTCCACTCCTTCACGAACACCTCCCCTTTGCGTCTCAAACCCGGGGGAACCCCCTCCATCCCTGCCAATTCCTCCGCCAGAGCGCCCGCCTCCGCGCTCCGCATCGCCGCCTCCGCCAGACGGATCCTCTCCTCCATCGTCCGCCAACGAAGGCTCTCCTCCAGACCCCGCTCGATCCAAGGAGCCTGTGGATCCAGCGCCTTCATGCGCAGCCACACCTCGTGCGCCTCCCGCCAGCGCTCCTCTCCCTCCAGCCCCTCCGCCTCCTCCCGCAGACGCAACACCTCCCGCTGCACCCGCAGCGCCCCCACGCGGATACCGAGGTCCACCACCGCCGGATGCTCAGGCCGGAACCCCCTCGCTCGCTCCAGGAATTCCGCCGCGCGATCCACATCCCCCGCCGAAAGGGCCGCGAGCCCTGCGGAGATCCATTGCTCGAATTCCTCCGCCGCGATCGCCTCCCGCACACGCCCCCGCAGCTCCATCAGCCCCGGAAACAAGGCATCCAGCTCCCGAGCCCTCTCCACATCCACCCACGCCTCCGCCCACGCTTCCGCCTCCACCCGTTTCCGAGCCTCGGAAAGCCTCCCATATGTCTCTTCCGACACCCGGGCCCGCGGCAACAGGGCCTTCGCCCCCTCGTGACCCGGCTCCATCAGCAACACCACCTCCAACCGCTCCACCGACGCCTCCGCCTCCCCACGCGCGTACGCCTCCTCCGCCTCGCGCATCAACCTCTCCGGCGCACGGGACCGCGCCGCACGCAGCCCCCCTACCGCCACCAGCGCCTCGCGGTATGCCACCGCCGCCCCCGCGAAGTCTCCCTCCGCCATGGCCGAATCGCCGCGGCCCTGCCCCTCCTTCACACGTTCCCACGCCTCCCCCCCCCACAAGTCTGGCCGCTCCGCACGCAACGGTGACAACGCCTCCAGCAGCTCCCCCATTGCCGCCTCGGCCGCAGCACGCAACGCAGGGTCCGGCGTCGACGTTGGCAACGGCGGCGGAGTCGGTGTCGGCGCCACTGGCAACACGGGCCCTACAAGACGACTCAGCAGCCAGACCGCCCCCAGACCCAGAGCCAAAACCAGCAATGCCAGCCACACTGCGGGGCCGCGAGGCCCCCGGGAGGGCTTGTGCGGCCCCTGGCCGGGTGCCTGCAGCGGCAAAGGCTCCAGGATTTCGCCATCCATCAGGGAGCTTCCACCGGTACTTCGTTTTCCAGGAGATGGGCCTTTCGAAGCAACCCCTGCCACTGCGCCATCTGCTCCTTGACGGTTCCCGTCAGCGTGACCGTCTGCCCATCCAGCGTGACCCGCACCGTTTTCGCGTCGTTTCCAAAGGAATCCGACAATTCTTTCAGGGTTTCCCGGTGGATGTCGGCCCGCTGGGAGATATTGATACCGTTGATCACCACCTGCGAGCCCGCGATCACCAGCACATCGCGGAGGGTCGAGGAGTTCTGGACCTCGTTGACCTCCAGCAACACGGCGGCGGCGATCAGCAGGATCCCGGCCGTCGCCTGTTTGAAACTGTCCGAACGCGCCTCGCGGATCGAGACCTGCTCGACCAGATTATAACGCCGCCAGTCCGAATAGGGCGTGCGGATCTGGTCATAGAAGGCCTGATAGGACACCTCCAGCGCGTTGAAGAACAAGCGGTTTCTCTCCGAAATCCGTTCCACCCGTTTCCACATCGGGTCGTCCTCCGCCGGCAGCCTGACCACCTCTCTCTTCCCCTCCGGATTCTTCCGCACATGCCCTGCATACACCTCGGGCAGCAGCTCGGCCGCGAAAAGCAGCCCGGTGGTCCGCCGCAACTCCTGCACGGACCGGGCATCCATCCGGCGCCGCACCGCCGCCATGTCGTTGGCGATCGCGTTGTAGATGTCCTGACAGGGGTCTAAAGGGGGAGAAGCGACGGTGTAGTCCTTCTCGTCCAACCGGTCGGCGTACACGCGGTTGATCCACGTGTAGCCCTGCGCGTCCGTCACCTCCACCCGTATCCGAAGGGCCTCCCCGTTGGACGAAAGGACCGTCCCCCGCACGGTCAGGTCGCTGCCGGCCGCCCCCGCCGGCACCACGCGGACCTCGCCCCAGTAGCCACTCCCATCCAGAGTCTTTTTCAAGTGCAGGGGAATATACCGGGTTTCGGCCTCCCGGATCTCCGCATTCGTGTGCTGGTCCTCCAACGCGTCCGCGTCCGTCTCCCCCGGCCCGAACACCTCGATCCCCACGCTCAGCTTCTCCTCCGGGACCAGCTCCGCCCCCCCCGTCTGCAGCACAACCGGCGGCAGTCGAGGCGGCAGGGTCGTGCAGCCCGTCAGCAGACACAGCCCCAACACCCCGCTCAGGAACGTCCGCTCAAATAATCTTCGTATTCTTTCCACAGCTTCTCCCGGAGCACAGGGTCCGTTTCCTTTTCCGCCGCCTCACGCAACTGGCGGGCGACAATATCCTCATCGCGGCGAGCCGAAGGCCCGCCCGAAGCGCCGCCCCCCTCCACCTTCGCCCCGGTTCCCACCACCTCGCCTGCCCCCCCCGCCTTCGCCCCCGCTCCCCCGCTCTCCCCGCCCACACCCGGATCCACCCCCATCTTCCGCAACAACGCCGCCGCCTCCGCCGCCGCCTGTGCGGGGCCTGTCCCCGCCGCCGCCGCCGCCGCCAACCGATCATCCATCGCCGTCCTCACCTCACGTACATGCTCTTGGATTTTCTGATCAAACGCCTCCAGAGAGGCCGTGAGTTCCGCGTCGATGCGCGCGATTTCATCGACGGGCTCCCCGGGCCTCGGGAGAGCGGCGAGGGCCCCCTCGAAATTCCTCAGGCCCTCCTCCACCACCGGGTCGCTGCCAGCGGCGCCCTCCATCCCCGCCAGCCTCCGAAGCCCGGCCAAGGCATCCGCATGGTTTTCCCTCAACGCCTCGACCTCCTCCAGATACCGCTCCATCGCCGCGATGGCCGAAGGATCCGCAGCGGGATCGGCGCGGAGAGCCTCCAGCCGAAGGCCAATCCGCCGGGCGGTCGCCTCCGCCAAGCGGAGATTGTCTTCCGCCCGGTCAAGGCGCTCCCTCCACTCCGCAGGTAGTCCATCGGCCCACACCAACGCAGAGAACCAGGCACACAACAGGAGACGAATCAGCGGATTCACGGCCTCATCCTGTTCGATCCCGGCGAAAATGTCAACCCAAGGCCTGGACGACGACGAGGGGGATCAGCCCGGTGCCGTGAAAAAGACCTCGCGGTGAAGTTGGTTCGCGGGCAGGCCCCGTGCTTGGAAAAAGGAGCAGGCCTCCTCGACCATGCGGTCGAGACCGCAGAGATGAACATGGAGGGAGCCGCTCTGTGGCAACAGAGAAAGGTGGCGGGTGAGACGATCGGGCGAGGCGAAAACCCGCAGCCAAGGGGCGTCATCGAGGAGGCGGGCGTCCTGGGAATCCCGCAGGCCCCACCAGAGGTGGAGAGGGGGGGGGTGGCCGGCGCGCAATGCGCTCAGGAAGGGGGCGATTCCAGTACCGGTGGCAAGCCACACCTTGTCAGCCCCGGCAGGTTCGCAGGGGCGGAACCACCCGAAAGGTGGGCTGATCTGGAGCGGATCGCCAGGCCTCAACGTGGCCAGCCCGGAACTCACCCGCCCGCCGGGAATGACCCGGACCAGAAACTCGGCCGTATCGTCCCCCGGCGCGGAGGCGAAACTGTAGGGTCGGCAGACACATCCATCACGGGAGAACACCGACACGCAGTCTCCCGGGGAAAAAGAGAAGGGGGGGGCGTCCGTTCGGAGCACGAGCAAGCCGGAGGTATCGAGGCGGATCGAGCGGACCAGGACGTGAAAACGAGGCGGGGGTTGCGCGATCTCAACGGGTTTTCTCATAGTCCACAAAATCGAAGGCGAAGGAATGGCGTTCGTCCGCCCGGTGGGGGATGCGGCAGAGTTCTGTGAAACTGCCGGGAGGTATCTCCGGAAAAAAGGCGTCCCCCCCCTCGATCTCGGTGTGGACATGTGTGAGGAAAAGCTCATCGGCCATGGGAAGAAAATGGCGGTACAGGGTCTCCCCTCCGATCACAAACAACAACGGCGCATCCTTCACCGCCTCCAACGCGGCCTCCGGTGACCCCACCCACTCCACTCCTTCGGGAAGTGTCAGCTCCCGCCCAGAAAGCACCAGGTTCCTACGACCCGGCAGGGGGCGCCCGATCGACTCCCAGGTTTTCCGCCCCATCAGGACGGCCGCCCCCATCGTCAACTCCCTGAAACGCTTGAGGTCTGCGGGAAGCCGCCAGGGGAGAGCGTTGCCTTTTCCAATCACGTGGCGGCGGTCAATCGCCGCAATGAGTGCGATGCGGGTGCGGCTCACACCGAGACCTCGGCCTTGATGTGGGGATAACTCTGGTAGCCTTCGATGCGGATGTCGTCGTAGCGGAAGTCGAAGATGGATCGCCGCTCGGGGTTGAGCCAAAGGGAGGGGAGAGGCAAAGGAGACCGGGAGAGCTGTTCCGCGGCCTGGTCCAAATGATTGAGGTAGAGGTGGGCATCGCCCAAGGTGTGCACGAACTCCCCGGCCCCCAGGCCGCAGGCTTGGGCCATCATCGCGGTCAGCAAGGCGTAGCTGGCAATGTTGAAGGGAACCCCGAGGAAGACATCGGCGCTGCGTTGGTAAAGCTGGCAGCTCAGGCGTCCCCCCGCGACATAGAATTGAAAGAGGGCGTGGCAGGGCAGGAGCGCCATCTCGTCGAGTTCGCCGACATTCCAGGCGCTGACGAGCAGCCGCCGGGAGTCGGGATTGCGGCGGATCTCCTCCTGCACCCAGGCGATCTGGTCGTGTACGCGGCCGTCCGCCCCCCTCCAGGACCGCCATTGTTTCCCGTAGACCGGGCCCAGGTCGCCGTTGGCATCCGCCCACTCGTTCCAAATCCTCACCCCATTCTCCTTCAGGTACCCAATGTTGGTCTCTCCTCGCAGAAACCACAGCAACTCGTGCAGAATGGATTTCGTGTGCAGTTTCTTCGTCGTGATCAGCGGAAAACCACGCCCCAGGTCGAAACGCATCTGGTGACCGAACACGCTCCGCGTGCCGGTCCCCGTCCGGTCCTTCTTCTCCACGCCCTCCTCCAGGATGCGGCGCAACAACTCGTGGTACTGGATCATGCCCAGCTTATGTTGGATTCCCCCCGGCTTGGCAACCTCAAAGAACCCCCCTCACCCTCTTCCACACCCGGCCTCCGCCAGGCGACGCCGCAGACAACCGATCCTCTCGCCGGCGTCCGCCTTCCCCAACGCCATGCGGATCGCCTTGGGCGACCCCACCAGGATCACCAAACGTTTCCCTCGGGTAACTCCGGTGTACAAGAGATTCCGCCGCAACATCATGTAATGTTGGGTATGCAAGGGAAGGATGACGCAGGGGTACTCCGATCCCTGCGATTTGTGGATCGTCACCGCATAGCTCAGCACGATCTCGTCGAGCTCCTGGAAACGATAATCGACCTTGCGTCCTGCGAAATCCACCCAAATCTGTTGCTCCTCCCGGTCAATCGCCACAATCCTCCCCATGTCTCCGTTGAAAACGTCCTTGTCGTAGTTGTTCAAAGTCTGCATCACCCGATCCCCCACCCGGAAGAGGGTGCCGAACCGTTCGATCGACTCCCCTCCTGGATTCAGGAGGGCTTGGACATCCGCGTTGAGCTGGCGGGCCCCGAGCCCACCTCGCTGCATCGGCGTGAGCACTTGCGCATCCTCACGGGGATCCAGACCAAAACTCCGCTCCAGCCGCCCCGAAAGCAGCCCCCTGATTTTTTCCCAGACCTGATCCGGCTCCTCGGCGGGCAGCACATAGAAATCTCCGGGCTGCTCGGGGGTGCACGAGCAGGGATATTCGCCCTGATGGATGCGGTGGGCATTGCGCACGATCGCGCTGCCCTGCGCCTGCCGAAAAATCTCGGTCAAGCGCACCACCGTCACCGCCCGACTGTCAATCACATCCCTCAACACCGCTCCCGGCCCCACGGAGGGCAACTGGTCCACATCTCCGACGAGAAGCAGAACCGCCCCGTTGGGCAAGGCCCTGAGCACCTGGTGCGCCATTGACAGGTCCAGCATGGAGGTTTCATCGAGGATGAAGACATCCCCCTTCAGCGGGTGGGCCCGGTCGTGTTTGAATCCACCCGTCGCCGGGTCGAACTGCAAAAGCCGATGCAGGGTCTTGGCCTCCCCGCCGGTGGCCTCCGACATCCGCTTCGCCGCCCTCCCGGTGGGTGCGGCCAGGCGTACGGACAACTTCCGGGCCTTGAACAGGCGGATCAGGGCGTTCACCAACGTCGTCTTGCCCACCCCCGGCCCGCCGGTGACGACCAGCACCTTGTTTTGGAGGGCCATCCTGACCGCCTCCCTCTGCTGGGGCGCCAGCTCCATGCCGGTCTCCGCCTGCACCCAGGCCAGGGCTTTCGTGGGGTCGGCGCCGGCGCAAGGGTTTTCCCCTTCCATCAACCGCCGCAAGTCCTCCGCCAGCTCCGTCTCGGCCCGATGAAGGGGGGCGAGATAGACCAGAGGGTTCTCGGCCAGCCGCGCCTCCAGCACCAGGCGCTTTTCCGCCAACCCGTGGAGCACCGCCTCCTCCAACACCTCCAAGGGGATCCCCAAGGCCTCCGCCCCGAGCCGCACCAGCTCGTCCCGCGGACAGGCACAGTGGCCCTGGGAGGTGTATTCCAGCAGCACATGCTCGATTCCAGCCCGCGCCCGCAGCGGGCTGTCCTCCGCGATCCCGAAATTCCGTGCGATCTGGTCCGCAGTCTTGAAGCCGATCCCCCGGATGTCACGCGCGAGGCAGTAGGGGTCCGCCTGCACCCGGGCCATCGCCCCCTCCCCGTACGTCTTATAAATCCGGAACGCCCTCGCCGTCCCAATGCCGTGGCTCATCAGGAACGTCATGATCTCCCGCACCGTCTTGGCTTCCTGCCACCCCTCCTTGATCCGCCGCCGCCGCGTCGGCCCTATCCCCTCGATCTCCTCCAGCCGCGCCGAACGCTGGTCAATGACCTCCAGCACCTCCCTGCCGAAATGCGCCACCAACTTCTTCGCATACACCGGCCCTATCCCCTGGATCAACCCCGATCCCAGGAACTTCTCGATGCCCTCCGGCGAATCCGGCGGGGCCACACTCAGCGTCTCCGCCTGAAACTGCCGCCCATGCGTGCGGTCCACCACCCAGCGCCCCCTCGCCACCAGATGCTCGCCCGCCGTTACCGACGGCAACTTCCCCAGCACCGCCACCGGCTCCCGCTGCCCTTTCACCCTCACCCGCAGCACCGCAAAACCCGTGTCCTCGTTATGGTAGGTCACGCGCTCGACATGGCCACTCAGGTCATCCGGCTCTTCAGTGGGTTTGGACATCGATTCTCCTTCAGGCAGCCCTTCGCCACGGAATTTTCCACGGCGAGCGCCCCCTTTATTCTTGTCTATACGCGTGGCCGCTCCTAGTGTACAGTTCAGAGAAGAGACCAATCGCCCTTGGAGACCGCATGCCCCCCTTCCCATCACCACGCCCGGAAACCCGCCACGGCTTCACCCTCATCGAGCTGCTGGTGGTCATGGCCATCATCGCCATCCTGATGGGCATCACCATCGGCGTGGCAGGGGCCGTACAACGGGGTGCCGCCGAGGCCAAAGCCAAGGCCCAGCTCCAGGACCTGATCCTCGAACTCGAAAAATATAACGGCGACGAGGGCCGCTACCCCGCCAACCTCTCCACCCTCATCTCCTGGTATGAGGACACCAAATATCAGGGCACCACGTACAACACCACCGAAGTCTCCGGCACCGGCGACTCCCGCAAGCCCCTCGACCCCTGGGGACGCGAAATCGTGTACGAACACACCCCGGGGGCCATGGTCTTCCTCATCGGCTCCAAGGGCCCCGATGGCATCCCCGGCAACAAAAACGACCCCACTTTCGGACGGGGCGACGACATCACCAACCGCAACGGCGCCCTGTAAACGGAGATCCACCATGAAAACATCCCGCCACGGCTTCACCCTCATCGAACTCATGGTGGTCATCGCCATCATCGCCCTTCTCGCCGGCATCACCTTCCCCGCCGTCGCCAAGGCCCTCCGCAGCGCTAAAATCAGCAAGGCCCGCGCCGAGGCCCTCTCCATCGCCGCCGCCGTGGACCTCTACCACAACGCATACAACTTCCTTCCCGTCCCCCTCTCCGAACAGGGCAACAACGACTCCCCCTCCACCAACGCCAAGGACGTCCTTCTCGTGCTCATCGGCGAGAACCCCGACCTCAATCCCAGCGAGAAGGTCTTCCTGAGCATCGAAAACATCCAAGACGACGGCACCCTGCTCGATCCCTGGGGCATCCCCTACGAAATCCTCCTGGACACCAGCCTCGACCTGAAAATCTCCTTCAACAATACCACCCACCGCAAACGCGCCATCGTCATCTCCGCCGGTCCCGATAAAAACATGTCCACCCTGACCGACAACGTGGCCAACGTTGTCCTCTAGGGCCCCGTCTCGTCCATGTTCGACCTCGATCCGCGCGTGGAGGCCTTCCGGGCCTCCCATTACCCCAGCACCTCCACGGAAGACTGGTGCGACTGGCGCTGGCAACTCCGTCACCGTGTCCGCTCCCTCGAACAGGCAGAACGCCTCTTCCGCCTGTCCGCCTCCGAACGCGAGGCCATCCAACGCCGTAGCGGCATGCTCCCCCTGGGGATCACCCCCTATTATGCGGCCCTCGTGGACCCCGACAACCCAGCCTCCCCCATCCGCCGCACCAAGATCCCAACCCTGGCCGAATTCGAACGACACGGGGACGAATGCGAGGACCCCCTCGGCGAGGACGCCCACAGCCCCCTGCCCGGCCTCGTCCATACTTACCCCGACAAAGTCCTCTTCCTCGTCACCGATTTCTGCGCGACCTACTGCCGCTACTGCACCCGCGCCCGGATGGTCGGCGGCGGGGAGTTCCTCCCCCAAAAGGACATGTGGGAGCGGGCCCTCGCCTACATCCGTTCCCATACGGAAATCCGGGATGTCCTGCTCAGCGGCGGCGACCCCCTCATCCTCGCCGACGAACGCCTGGAATGGCTCCTCTCCCGCCTCCGCGACATCCCCCACGTCGAGTTCCTCCGCATCGGCACCAAGGTCCCCGCCGTCCTCCCCTACCGCATCACCCCCCCCCTCCTCGCCCTCCTCCGCCGCTACCACCCCCTCTTCCTCAGCATCCACTTCACCCACCCCGACGAACTCACCGCGGAAGTACGCCAGGCCTGCAACCGCCTCGCCGACGCCGGCCTCCCCCTTGGCGGCCAGACCGTTCTCCTCAAGGGCGTGAACGACGACCCCGAGGTCATGAAGCGCCTCAACCTCGGCCTCCTCCGCGTCCGTTGCAAACCCTACTATCTCCACCAATGCGACCCCATCCAGGGCAGCTCGCACTTCCGCACCTCCGTCGCCACCGGCCAACACATCCTCCGCTCCCTCCACGGACACACCTCCGGCTACGCCGTCCCCACCTACATGGTCGATACCGCCGGCGGCGGCGGCAAGGTCCCCGTGGGCCCCTCCTACCTCGTCGGGCGCGACAACGACCACCTCCTCCTCCACAACTTCCGCGGCCAAACCACCCGCTACTGGGACCCGTCTCCCCTCCCTCCCCCTCCTTAAAGCTTGATTATATGTAAACCTGTGGTTTATTTTTTGGTTTACATTGAGGCGGTTCTGGATAGGAGGCGGAAAGAACAACTTAGGAGAAACCAATGAAATTCTTTGTCGCCGCCTTTGTTCCGATGGCCCTATTCGCTCAGAGCCTCCCCACCGTCGCGCCAGAACTCACCGTCACGGCACGCCCCCTCGCCCCCGTGGGGCAGGTGGGACAGGACAGCAGCATCGCCACCGGCCTCCAGTCCCTCCCCGGAATCATCGTCCTCCCGCAGGGTTTGCCGGGCGGGCAAGCCGACTTCTCCATCCGTGGCTCCAACTTCTCCGGTGCCGGCCTCAGCCTCTCCGGCCTTTCCCTGAGAAACCCACAAACCGAACACTTCCACGCCGAACTCCCCTTCCCTGGCCACTGGTTAGGAACCCCTCGCGTGCTCACCGGCGCCCAACAGGCCCAACAGACCGAGGGCCACCTCACCGGAACGGTCGCCCTCTCCCCCCTCCCCATCGAAAACAAGAGCCTCCTCACCGCCGGTGCCGACAACAAACACGGACTATGGTCACAGGCCTCCGTCCAAAAAACACTCCCCCGACCCGATGGTTCCTACCGTGCTCTCGGTGCCTTTGCCGGCGCCCTCGACATCCCCGCCGTCGATTTCCCCGACAATGACGTCCGCCTCAGTCGCGGCGGCCTCCAGCTCCAGCACCACGACGATGAAAACCAGGGCGACCTCTGGATTGGCCACCAAGACAAATCCTTCGGCGCACGAGGCTACTACGGCGTCAATCCCTCCTTCAAGGCCGAGGAAAACACCCGCGACACCCTCGTGCTCGGCGCCTGGCGCGGCCCGGCACACGATGCCTCCCTCCTCTTCCGCGAGTTCCTCGACGACTACAAACTCCACCTCCCCAGCTCCCTCTACCACAACGAACACCGCTCCCGCTCCCTCGCCGCACAGGCCGGCTCCTCCCTCCCTCTCTCCTCCTCCATCGAACTCCGCACCCGCATCGCCGCAGACCGCGAGGAGATCAACAGCTCCGCCCTAGGCGATTTCAGCCGCTCCCGCCTCGCCCTTACCGCCCTCCCCGCCTGGAGCCCTCTCCCCTCGCTCCGCCTCATTGCCGGCGCCCGCGGCGAACTCCTCGAGGGCGACGACGACCGTCTGCTTCCCATCGCACGCATAGAAGCCGACGCCACCGAAACCCTCCTCCTCCACGCAGAGTACAGCCAGTCCGTGCGCCGCCCCAGCTACACCGAACTCAACTACGAATCCCCCGGAAGCCTCGGCAACAGCGGACTCGGCCTCCAAGACCAGGAATCCATCGAGGCAGGCCTCGCCTGGTCCCCCTCCCACACCTCCCGCCTTTCCGCCTCCCTCTTCCACCAACGCACCTTCGACACCGTCGACTGGATCCGCCCCGACCCCTCCGCCACCCGATGGCTCGCCTCCAACATCGGGCGCGTGGACACCTCCGGCCTTGAGCTCGCCTGCGAACATCGCCTCCACGACTCCCTCCGACTCGCCGCCACTTGGCTCACCCTCGACAAAGACAACGACGCCCCCCCCTACTCCAGCCGCTATTCCCTCGACTACGCCCGCCACTTCGCCTCCCTCACCCTCGATTGGACCCCCACCGACAAGCTCCGCTTGGAAGCCACCCAGTTCTGGCGAGACCAAGCCGAAAATGCCCTGCGCGATGCCGGAGGATCCGAACAATGGCTGAGCCACCTGGCCGCCCATTTCCGCCTGTGCCCCTCTGCCCAGCTCAGCCTCATCGCCGCCAACGCGTTCGCCGACGATTATCGCCTCTACCCAGGACAGGACACTTTCCTCTCCCGCCGCATCTCCGCCGCCCTCACCCTCGAATGGTGAGGCCTCCTCCTCCCGCCATCCACGACCCGACCACACAGCCGGCCAAGAGCAGCACCCACAAGCCCGCCAACACATCCCGCTCGCTATTGCGTTCCCTGATCTCTGCGGTTAACCCCTCGGGTGCGTCCTTCCGCGAGGCCCCACGCACGTCGGATTCCGAAAGGTCCCCCCGCACCACCGCCGCGTCTAAGCGCAACTCCATCCCCCTCCACAGCTGCAGGTACCCCGGCTCGTCCGGAACCCGGCGCGGAACATCGGGACCGCTGGAGACACGCCCCTGAAGGTCCTCGAATCGATACCGCAGCCCTGGACCTGCCACCGCCAGCTCCCCCCCCGCCTCCAGCATCCGCGCCTCTGGCAGGTCGATTTCCGCCCTCAAGCCTTCTAGGAACCGGTGCAGCAACAGGACAAAGGCAGGAAGACGCTCCAGATTGCCCCCGGAGAGCGCACAAGTGAAGATCAACTGCCTCACCCCACCGGACTCGCGCAACAGCACGAGAGGAAGCTCCCCCATCCACACCAGGGGCTGATCCCCCGGCCGCAGCGCCGCAAAGTCACGGGGACGAGCCAGCACGCCTGTCCAAGCCAGATCCCTCGTCAGGACATGGTCCTCCGCCAAGGGCGGCGCATAGGGACCCATGGGACCGGGTTTCGGAAAAAACACACCGTTCCCCGAAGCCTCGGGCATCCCACCGTCGTATTCCCGCCAAACCACACCCTCCCCGGCAGCTTGTTCCGAGCCCTGCACAGTCGCCATCACCCGACGGGCCAAAGTCTCCAACCCTTCCGACGCGTTCCACACGAGAGGCTTCACCCGTGGCACCACGAAGGGCAACACATTGTCCACCTCCAGCCCATCCCCTTCCATTTCAAAACGACCGCGTCGGGCGCCTTCCGGCAGGAGGCCCCTTACCGGCATCATCGCAGCGGGGGGAACCCGCAGCTGGCGGGTCTCCTCCCGGCCATCGTCCAGCTTCATCCTCATCCTCACCTCCTTCTCCCCTTCGCCGAAATGCAGCAACGATACGCTCCACCCCACCCCACCTCCCTCCTCTTCCTCGAATCGCACTCCACCAAGCGCCAGGTTTCCCTTGGGTTCCCCTACGCCCACTACTACCGCTCCGGCGACAGCCTTCTCGGGCGGGTGATCCGTCACAAACAGAACCACACCTCCACTGCCGGCAACCTCCCGGCCCCGCGACAGGGCGGGGCGCATGTCGTGGCCCGGCGAGTCGGGCTGGAATTCCGCCAAGGCCCCCAAAACCACCTCCAGATCCCCGCCCTGGTACAAGACCGGTCGCGACAAGTCGCTGGACATCAACACCCACTCCGTTTGACCCACCGTCCCTTCCAGCCCACGCAGCAAGGGTTCCACGCGCGTCTCCACCCCCTCACGGAAGGCCTGCATCGACCACGAGGCGTCCAGCACCACCACCACGGTCTGCACCGAGTCCCGCCTCACCCACATGGGCCTCCCCAACAACAGGCACAACAACAGCACCGCCGCGAGTTGCAACCAGAGTTGCGCCCCCCTCCTCAAGCGAGTGAACACCACCCCTCGCCGCGTCTCCTCCGGAAGACGCTCCAAAAGAAACAACGTCGCGATCTCCACCCGATGGACACGGCTCTGGAGGAAATGGAGTGCCAGCACCACGGGCACCCCGACCAGCCCCCACAGGGCCGCCGGATTTGCGAAACTCACCCCCATGGCTCCACCACCCCTCCCCCGAAGGCCTCCCGCATCAACGCCTCCACCAGCCCCCGCCCTGTTTCCACCCGCGCCATCCTTACGTCCATCCGCCTCGCCGCCTCCCGCCAGGTCCGCACATGACGCTCATAGGCTTCCCGATACCGCCTGGAAAGCTCCACATCCACACGCTGCCGTCTCGTCCGCCCGCTCTCGCAGTCCACCATCTCCACATTCCCTTCCCAATCCGGCTCCGCCTCGTCCGCCGCATAGGGAACCAACAGGATCCCTCGCCCCCTCCGCGACGTCATCGCCCTCAAGAGAACCTCCGGACTCCCCTCGTACAACAGATCACTCACCAAGATCCGCAGCGATCCCGGCCGCACCGCAACCCTCTCCACATCGGGCGGCTCCAGTGAGGGCGGAAGATCCGGGAGCCCTCCCTCCCTTCCCCTCCACCCCTCCAACCCAACCTCCGCGCATTCGCGTCCCGAGAGTGCCGCCACGCGCACGGCCGCCCCGAGGGCCAGAGAGCTCTCCACGCAGAAGTGGGCCAGCCCCTCCAACCTTCGCCGTTTGTCCTCGCGATGCCGCATCGAGGCCGAGACATCGAGCAGGAGGTCCACGCGCGGGCTGACCTCCTCGCGGTAAAGTTTCATGATCGCCTGCCCGGTCCGCCCATAAGCGGCCCAGTCGATGTGCCTCGGATCATCCCCCGGAAGATAAGGTCGGTGGTCCTGGAAATCGATCGAACTTCCCGTGCCCGCTCCTGCCCAATTGCCCATCGCACCCTGCCAGGCACGCGCACCCAGGCACAGCCGGAGCCGTCCTGCCGCCTCGCGCGCCTCTCCCCAGACCTCCCCGGAACCCGCAGTGGCATCCTTCATGGGGCGCCTTCAAGCAGACGGCGGATGCGGGCAATCGGTGCAGGAAGCCTCACCACGATTGGCGTCAACACCAGGAGGGTGACGGTGAAGGCTACCGTGGCATTCAGCTCCTCCGCATCGCCGAACAAGCACACCATCACCCCTGCGTGCGGCGAGGCGCTGGCCCAGAATTTCGCGTGAATTTCCGGAAGGTCCATCACCGACAACAGCACGCCCCCAACCAATGTCAGCACTCCCGTCCCCACTTGGACCAGGAGATAGGCGGCCCTCGCGTTCGCCCAGTCCAAAGGCAGAAGCACCAGAATGGAAACCGGAAACAGCAGCAGATTCATCAAGGCGCACACCCAGACCACACTCTCCCCCGCGGGGGTCCCCAGCTGGAGCAGAAGCCCTCCCAGGCCCAACAACACCGCCACCGAGAAAAGCACCCCCGAGGGCCACCCCGGCAGGAACAACCAGCGCCAGCCCCACCCCCTCTTCTCCCCTCCCCAACGGTACAACGTCGGGATCAACAGGACCGGCTCGCATACCGCGTCCACCAACACCGGAACCAACACCATCATCCCCACCCGCATCGGCCCGGCCTCCCCAGCCTCCACCACACAATACCCCCCGAACACCCCGAAAACCAAAAGCGCCAACAACCTCTTCCGCGTCGCATGGTTCTCCGCGGGCGGCGCGATTTGCGAAGCCCCGTACTCGATAAAGTAAAATACTCCTAAAATCCCGACCGACACCACCAGCACGGCCGCCTCCCACCCCATCCGCACCATCCATCCACCGCCCCCCCCTCCCATCCGCATTCCCACCATCATCATCGGAACCAGGTACAGGCTCAGCAGCGCCCCCGCCACCAACACCCCCCGCATCCATTTGTTTTTCCAGGCGGAGAGCCCCACCGCCACCGCCACCAACAGCAGCGACAAACCGAGTTCACACGCCACCCACCCCAAATCCCCAGCCAGGTCCACCGCCCCCAAAAAATAGCGGATCACCAAGTACGGCAACACGGCCGTCACCAACAACAACGACTGCAACCCCAGCGCCACCCATTTCCCGAAGGCAATGTCCCAGGCCTTCATCCTTGTCAGGAAAAGCATCTCCAACGTCCCCCCCCGAATCTCCTCGTGGATCGCCTGGAACCCTCTCATTGGCATGAAAACCAACAACATCAGCCCCAGCATGAACCAGAAGAAACCCTCCGCGAACGTTTTGTCTCCGTTCCCGTCCGCCGACGCAAAATAAAACACCATGCTGAGCACCATCGCCACCTGAAGCCCAAGGAACACCGCAAAGTAGGACCGCGACTTCAGCCCCTGCCGCAACTCCTTGACCACGATGGGATGGAGGAAATCGGTGTTCACCGGGACAGGCTCCTTTCCGGTCCCGCCGAGGACCCGCCTTGGTTCAGGATGTCCACAAAGGCGTCCTCCAACCGCAACTCCTCACGGTGGAACTCACACACCGGGAACCCATCCCTCAGGAGATCCCGCAGCACCCTCGCCAGCCGCTCCGCCGAAGCCTCCTCCACCCGCATCCGCACACCGCGCCTGTCCTCCTCGCACAACACAAGCCCCGGCTGCATCCCCACCCATTCCCCCAGCCCACCCGCCTCCCCCGCCAACCCCACACGCACCAACACCGGATGCCCCTCCCGATGCTTCAGGCTTTCCGAACTCCCGTGGTGCACAATCTTGCCACCGCTGATGAACAACATCGAATCGCACATCTGCTCCAGCTCCGACAGAATGTGCGAGCTGATGAAAAAAGTCTTCCCTTGCTCCGCCAACAACCGCACCAGATTCTTGAACTCAATCCGCGCCTTGGGATCCAATCCCGCAGCAGGCTCGTCCAGAACCAGCAACTCGGGGTCCGGCAGTAGGGTCCGCCCCAGGCATAGCCGTTGCCCCTGCCCCTTGGAAAGCTTGCGCACGGGCCGGTCCCGCAACGCACCCAACTCGGTGAACTCCATCACCTCCTCCACGCGCCTCCTCCTTTCCGCCCCCTGAAACCCATGCGCACGGGCGAAGAAGTCCATGTATTCCCCCACATTCATCGCGTCGTAGGCACCGTAGGCGTCCGGCATCCACCCCACACGCCGCCTCACCTCGTTCGGGTGCCACAACGAATCGTACCCTTCCACCCGGATACTCCCCCCGTCCTGCACCTCCAGCGTCACCATCATCCGCATCGTCGTCGTCTTCCCCGCCCCATTCTCCCCAATAAAACCCATCACCTGCCCCCGGCGAATGTCGAACGCCACCTCCCTCACCGCCGCCACTTTCCCAAAGTACTTCGTGAGTCCCCTCACCTCCACCAACACCTCGCTCATGGCCGCGCCCCCTCTGTCCAATGCCCCGCCCATACCACCGGCTGCTTCTTCCATCGAATCCCCTCCAACGTCGGCATGAACCCTTCCCCCTCCTCCCCCCGCGCAAAAAACCATCCCGCGGGCGCTCTCCCGCCACACAACGCCGCAAACCTCCCACTGTCACGCGGGGCAATTCGCCTCAGCCGGTCCCTCGCTTCTTCGCCCGTCAGCGCCCGGAGACCTTGCGTCTCCCCAGGCCCAACCCGATCCGTGTGCCACACCACCCCTTCCCTGTCCACCACCATCACGTCCCTCAATTCCGCGTCCACGCTCGACATGACCTCCGGCGTGCCCCCACCCGAAAACCGCAGCTCCGCACGCGAGGGACGCCCCCCCCACAGTACCTGCGCCTGCACGCGACGGCTCCGAAACCACCCCCCACCCATCTCCCCCGCGCTGCTCCTTTCATACCTCTCCTCCTCTTCCCCTCGCCCCCGACGACGCTTTGGCCGCGCGGCCTCCGCCTCCACGGGAACCATCGAGATCCCCACCGGAAGTCTGAAACCATCGTCCAGCAAAACTCCCGTGCGCGTCACCTGCTCCTGCCACACCCACTCCGTCTTTTCCTCCGGAAAGAGGAACACCACCAAGGATCGATGCCCCCACCCTCCGAATCCATCCCCCACCACAATTGCTCCCATCAAGAAAAGGCTCAACCCCACCGACAGGATTGGAGTGGAGTACAACAAGACCGCCGGCCGCCCTTTCCTATGCGCATACAGGAAGTTCATCGGCCCCAACACAGCGGCAATCGCCAGCGTGGCCAACATCAACAGCCCCACAGGCCGCCCCACATCCGGAACCTCCCGCCTCAAGGCCCACACCTCACCCCCGTAGGCATTCTCTGTCATGAACTCTTTCGCCAGACTCCCCCTCCGCAGCAACGCCCCCATCAACTCCTCACCCTTTGCGGCCGAACCCGCCAAATGGATCCTCCCCTCCCCACCAAAACCCACCTCTTCCTCCTTGCCACCTCCCTCCACCAACAGCAGCCCCCCCGAAACCTGCCACTGTCGAAGACTCCGCCTCTGCCCGGCGCCTAGCCCACGCAACTCCATCTCCGTAACCACCAGCGCATCTACCCCACTCAATCCCCGAGGATCCTCCGGCAACATCCCCAGACTCGCCCGCGCCAACCGAACCCCCATCCCCCCAACATCGCCACGCTGCCTCAACTCCTGTTCCAAAACCTCCCGGTGCGCCAAGGAGACCGCCTCCGACAATCCCACAAAAGCCTTCGGCCCTCGCCCGCCTCCCCCCGAACCACTCATCAACGTGGCCGCCTGGGCCGCCACCCCATCCCCAGACACCCGCACCTCCAGCCGCCATCCCCCTCGCCATCCCCCCCCAGGCGCCACGGGAACCATCCATTCCACCGTCCGCTCCGCCCCAGGCTCCACCTCCAGCCTCCAAAAACTCGTCATCCCCTCCCGTCCGTACCCATCCACCCCCTGGAACCTCAGCCCCCACGTTCCCTCCTTAACCCGAGGATTGTACACACGCACCCTCACCGGTACCTCTCCCCTCATCGGCATCGCGTCCAGAAAACACTCCACCTCCATCCGAGGACTCCCCACCTCCGCGTCCAAGGCGCTCAACCGCTGGTAGACCGGCGCCGACGCACGGCACACCGACATCATGCACACACTCAGCCAGAACCAGCGCCACATGCACAAACCCTACGAACCCTCTCCTTTTCGGCGAGAAAAACTTTCAGGAATCTCCTTTCACCTTCCTTGACCGCCTCCCACGCCCCTTCGGATACCGGTACACCTTCCCTTTCTCAGCCCCCCCCCCGCGCCCCCCCTCCCCCAACGCCGCACGCAGCTCCGCCATCTGGTCCCTCAACAACGCCGCACGCTCGTACTCCAGCGCGTTCGCGGCCTCCAGCATCTCCTCCTCCATCTCCCGCAACGCCTCCCGGATGTCCCCTGGTTCCCCACTCTCTCTCACCACCTCCTCCTCTACCTCCTTCGCACTCCGATACACCGCAAGACTGTCCTGGATCTCCTTCACAATCTGCCGCGGTGTGATGCCATGCTCCTCATTGTACGCCATTTGCACCCTCCTCCTCTCCGCCGTCGTCTCCAACAACGCCCGCATTGCATCCGTAAGCTTATCCGCATACAGGACCACTTTCCCGTTCAAGTTGCGCGCCGCCCTCCCCGCCGTCTGCACCAACGAGGTGTGCGACCTCAAAAAACCCTCCTTGTCCGCATCCAGGATCGCCACCAACGACACCTCCGGAATGTCCAACCCCTCCCGCAGCAGGTTGATCCCAATCAGGCAGTCGAACTCTCGCCGCCTCAACGCGCGCAGAATCTCTACCCGTTCTATCGCATCAATACCACTGTGCAGATATTTCGTCCGCAAATCCAATGCGTCTAAATATGCCGATAACTCCTCAGCCGTCTTTTTCGTCAGGGTCGTCACCAACACCCGCTCCCCTTTCTCCGCTCGTTCCCGGATCTCATGCATCACATCGTCAATTTGCCCCCTCAACGGGCGGATCTCGATCTCAGGATCCACAATACCCGTGGGACGAATCACCTGCCTCACCACCCTCCCCTCCGTCAACCCCGTTTCATAGGGCGCGGGTGTCGCCGAAACAAACAACGTCGGCCCCATGCACTCCAGGAACTCGTCGAACGCCAACGGACGATTGTCCAGCGCGGATGGAAGCCGGAATCCATGCTCCACCAGCACCTGTTTCCTCGCCAAGTCCCCGTTGTACATCCCACGAATCTGCGGCACCGTCACATGCGACTCGTCGATGATCGTCAGAAACTCCTCCCGGAAATAATCCAACAGCGTGAAAGGACGATCCCCCGGCCTTCTCCCCGTGAGATACCGGGAATAATTTTCGATTCCATTGCAGAACCCCACCTCCTTGAGCATCTCGAGGTCGTACTCGGTCCGCATCCGCAACCGTTGCGCCTCCAACAGCTTCCCCTGCGCATCAAGCTCCGCCACTCGCGCCGACAACTCTTCACGGATCGCCCCCAACGTATCCTCGATCTTCGCATATGGAGTCACAAAATGTCGCGCGGGACTGATTTTGAACTCCGTGTACTTCTCCAAAGACTCCCCCGTCACCGGATCAAACCGCTGGATCCCCTCAATCTCGTCCCCCCAGAACGACAGACGGATCCCCTCCTCATTGTAGCTGGGATAAAGTTCAACCGTGTCCCCCCTCACACGGAAGGTGCCCGGAGTCCTCTCGACCTCGTTCCGTGTGTATTGAATCGCCACCAACTGCTCCAACAGCGTATCCCTCTTCCTCCGATCCCCTACCCGCAAGGCAATCAACATGTCTTGGTAATCCTGGGGCGACCCGAGTCCGTAGATGCAGGAAACCGACGCGATCACCACCACGTCCCTCCGGTTCAACAATGCGTCTGTCGCCGCCAGCCTCAACCTCTCGATCTCCTCGTTCACGCTGGAATCCTTCTCAATGAACGTGTCCGTGGTCGGAATGTAGGCCTCCGGCTGGTAATAATCGAAATAACTCACGAAGTAATGCACTGCGTTCCGCGGGAGGAATTGCTTCATTTCCGCGTACAACTGCGCCGCAAGCGTCTTATTGTGCGAGATGATGAGGGTGGGTCCGCCCCAGTGGGCAATCACATTGGCCATTGTGAACGTCTTCCCGCTCCCAGTGACCCCCTCGAGCACCTGGTACTTCTCCTTCCGGTCCAACCCCGCACAAATGGCACCGATGGCCTCGGGCTGGTCACCCGCTGGTCGGAATTCCGCGCTGATCTCATACGACTTCATCCCTACCCCATACTCTCCTCCCCCCGCGAGTCAAATGGCAACCCGTACCCTACTCTGCCCTACTTCACCTGCCGAAGAGAGCAGAGGCCCGCCCATACCCGGCCCATGCCCT
>CAYLNG010000022.1:0-51800 GCA_964385155.1 uncultured Verrucomicrobiota bacterium | reverse complement strand
AGGGCATGGGCCGGGTATGGGCGGGCCTCTGCTCCCTCCGGCAGGTGGGGTGAGCCTGGGTGCTTTTCCTGGCCCGGGCTGAATGCGTTCGGAACCTCGCTTTTGGACAAAGGCCTTTTGTGGGGCGGTGGCTTTTATCCTTTAGGGTTGATTGGCAGACGGAGGAAGGGTAGGGGGAGAGGGAACATCCTCCAAGGAGACAACCATGAGCATTTTCAAGGCGTATGATATTCGCGGTATTGTTGGCACGGAGTTGGATGAAACCGTGGCGCGGGAGATAGGGATGGGCTTTGCCACGCTCCTGAATCCCCGGACGGTGGTGGTGGGGAGGGATATGCGGCCCCACTCTGAAGGACTCTCGGCGGCACTGGTGGAGGGGTTGTGTTCCCGGGGCGTGGACGTGATTGACGTGGGGCTGGTTTCGACCCCCATGTGCTACTTTGCGAACGGGAGCCTTGGAGCCGATGCCTCGATCATGATCACGGCAAGTCATAACCCAGGGGAATACAATGGTTTTAAGCTTTGCCGGGCGCAAGCGGTGCCGATCAGTGGGGCGACCGGGATCCGTGAACTGGAGAAGATCGTCTTGGAGAAAAGGTTCTCTCCGGCGGCACAGGAGGCTGGGAGCCGGAGGGAACAGGACATACGAGCAGCCTATGGGGAGCACATTCGTCGGTTCGCGCGGATCACGCGGCGCCTGAGGGTGTGTGTGGACTATGCGAATGCGATGGGGATCGCGGAGGCGGAAGTTTTCCGCGGGCTTCCGCTCGAACTGGACGAGATGTATGCGGAGTACGATGGGAGCTTTCCAAACCACGAGGCGAATCCGTTGGACGAAGAGACCTTCCATGACCTGCAGACCCGAGTCAAAGGAGGCCGGTACGACTTTGGGATCGCATTTGACGGGGATGCGGACCGGGTGGGGTTCGTGGACGAGCATGGGGAGATTGTGTCGATGGACATGATCACAGCGATCATCGCGGAGTCGTTGCTGGAGCAGGAGAAGGGGGTGGTTTTCTATGATTTGCGGTCTAGCCGCGCGGTGGCGGAGTTGATCGAGGCGAATGGAGGGGAGCCCCGGATGAGCCGGGTGGGGCATGCGTTCATCAAGGCCCAGATGCGTGAGGCGAAAGCCGTGTTCGCGGGGGAGTTGTCGGGGCACTACTATTTCCGGGAGAACTTCTTTGCGGAAAGTTCGGGCTTGGCGGCGATTTACATTGCGAACCGGATTTCGGCGACGGGGAAAACGTTGTCGGAGTTGGTGAGGCCGATTCGCAAATATTATGCGAGTGGAGAGATCAACTCCCGGGTACGGGAACCGGCTGCGGTGTTCGCGGCGGTTCGTGCGGCATACCCGGAAGCCATAAGTCTGGAGTTGGATGGGTTGAGTATGGATTTGGGGGGAGGGACCTGGTTCAATGTGCGGATGTCGAACACAGAGCCCTTGTGCCGATTGAACTTGGAGGCGGCTACGGAGTCGGAGATGGCCCGGAGGCGGGACGAGGTGCTTTCACTGATCCGGAGTTGTTGAGGAGCATGGGGGGGAGGTTCGGCTTTTCGGTTTGCAGGGAGGAGGATGTGTGTGTAAAGTGTGGGGGCAACCCATGTGGAGTTGAGTTATGAGAATTGAGTGGATGATGTTGTGTGTGATGACGATGGTGTCCTTCCGTGGGAAGGCGGAGGAGAGTTGGGGGGGGGGCGGGGAAAAGCCTGGGGTGGTCGGGGAGGTGGCGGAAATGGGCAGGAAAGTACACCCTCATTTGGCGGCGGCGGAGCGTTACGAAAAGAAGGCGGAGCATTTGGAGGAAAAAGCAAAGGGGGTTGATACGGAGGAGGAAAAGGGCAAGTTGTTGAGGGCCGCGCGGAATTTCCGGGGGATGGCGGTGTGCAAACGGGAAGCGTTGGAGGCGGAGAAGCAGGGGCGGGGGTATGAGTGGGGGGAGTACCATCGGATGCGTGGGGAAGCGGAAGAGTTGATGAAGAACAGGGAGGAGGGGGATCGTGGGGAGAAGGAAAAGGGCAAAGGCCAAGGGCCTGTGGAGAAGCCAGAGGTTGCGGGGGAGGTCGCTCCTGTCGAGGAGAAGCCGACGAAGATGAAGACTCGCAGCGGGTTCGAGGTGAAGACCCGCATTGGGGAGTGAGGTGGAAGATGCCGATCTACGTCTATGAAGTGGTGGGGACGGGCGAGCAGTTTGAATATGTCCAGTCGATGCGGGACGCGCCGTTGGATCGGCATCCGGTGACGGGTGAGGCGGTGAGGCGAGTGATTGTGGCGCCGAACCTAGGGATTAAACATACGGCCGGGCGGGAGAAGTCGTTGATGGACAACCGGAATGTGGAGAAGGCGGGTTTCACCAAGTACGAGAAGGACAAGGTGACGGGTAAATACAACCGTGTGGCGGGAAAGCAGGGTCCTGCTGTGTTGGATCCGAAGTCGGTGGGGTAGGGGAAGGCGCAGGGAGTAAGGAGGGGAATAGGGCCCGTTTGAAGGTGTGTGTGGGGGGGGGCTGGGGTCAGTGCGGGGCCTGGATTTTTCTTCCTTTCGGTTGGCCGATGTCCCGTAGGAGTTGACCGAACCAGGGCAGGTCGATGTCGAAGGGTTTGCCTCCCTTGATGCGGGGGAATTCGATGGCGCGGAGTTTGTTGTTGTGTTCTTCGTCCTCGCCGATGACACCGGTTTCGCGGCGGAGGGCGCAATCCGCGGCGAGTTTGGCGCAGCGTTTGATGAGTTTGATGTCGGCCGCATTGCTGGGGGCAGCTCGGGCGAAGTAGCCGCTTTTTTGGACGAGGGTTTTTTCGGCGTCGAGCATGGCGGCGAATTGTTTAGCGAACCAGGCGCCCGGGTTGACGGCGTCGAGTTTGACGTGGCCGAAGGCATCGCGAGGGACGGATTCGCCGCGGGCTTCCATTTGGGCGACAATGGCCTCGACGCCGGCGCCTTCGGAGATGAAGAGGTTGACGCAGTCGTGGTGGTCCATGACGGCCTTGAGGCGGGCGGCCTCCTGTTCGATGTCGATTTCCATTTCGGGGAGGAAGACCGCATGGACTTCCTTGCGAGCCCGGGAGAGGCCGATGCCGGGGAGGAAGGGGGTTTTGTCGAGGAGTTTGCGGTATTCGACGGCGGTGGCGGCGGTGAGCCAGCCGCAGTGGCGTCCCATGACCTCATGGACGATGAGCATGCGGGGGTTGGCGTTGTGTTCGGCGACGACGTTGGCGAAGAATTTGGCGCCCTGTTCGGCGGCGGTCCAGGCGCCGAGGGATTGGCGGATGGGGACGACATCATTGTCGATGGTTTTGGGGAGGCCGACGACGGTGAGTTCGTAGTGGTTTTGGGCGAGGAAGGCGGCGAGGTCGGCGGCGGTGGTGTTGGTGTCGTCGCCGCCGATGGTGTGGAGGACGTCGACGCCGTCGCGGGTGAGTTGGGCGGCGGCGACCTCGAGGGGGTTCTGGCCCTCTTGGACGAGGCCGCGTTTGACGCAGTCCTTGACGTTTGTAAGTTTGACACGGCTGTTTCCGATGGGGCTTCCGCCGTGTTTGTAGAGGACGGAGATGTTTTGGCGGAGGGTGGGAGTGATAGGGATGGAGTGTCCCTGGAGGAGTCCCTTGTAGCCGCCGACGTAGGCAATGAGTTTGACTTTGGGGGCGACCTCGGAGTAGCGTTCGATGAGGGCGGCGAGGGCGGAGGAAAGGCAGGGGGCCAAACCGCCGGCGGTGAGGAAAGCGACTTTTTTGACGTGGGCCATGAGGGGGTCCCGATGGGAGGGTTGAGGTGGAAGGAAGTGGACGGCGTATCGGACGGAAGGGAGGAAGGCAAGTAAAAGAGAGGGGAGGGTGAGGAAGGCGCTGAGTTGACAAGTTGGGTTTGGGCGGGCAAGGGAAGGGAATGAGAACCGCAGCGAGTTTGAGGGTGTTCTGGATGTGCGTGGTGTCCTTGTGTGCGTGGGGGGAGAAGCCGCTGACGGCGTTGGAAGAGGCACGGGTGGCGTTGGGTGCGCACGAGCGGGCGGGACGGATTGACAAGGGGAAGGCCGGGTGGCGGGAGCGGTTGCCGCGATTTCCGGAGTTGTCGTTTGCATCCGGGGGGAGGTATCTGTGGCGATTGGAGACGAGCGAGGGGACCTTGGTGGCGGAGTTGGACCCGGACACGGCTCCGGAGCATGTGCGGAACGTGATATGGTTGACAGAGGTGGGGTTCTACGATGGGTTGGTGTTCCATCGGATCATTCCGGGATTTATGGCGCAGGGGGGATGTCCGCGTGGGCGTGGGGATGGGAATCCGGGGTACCAGGTGTCCTTGGAGGTGAAGGCGGGGGTGCGGCATGACGGTGCGGGGGTGTTGAGCATGGCGCGCACGCCCGCCCCCAACAGTGCGGGGTCCCAGTTTTTTATCACGTTTGGCGCGACGCCGCAGTTGGACGGGAAGTACAGCATATTCGGGCGGGTAATGGAGGGGAGAGAGGTGCTGGGCCGGCTGGAGGCGGCGGGTAATCCCGATCCGATGTCGAATGGGGTTCCGCCGCGCAAGGAGGTGAGGATCGTGCGGGCGACGGTGGAGTGGGTGTCGCCCGGGGAGCCCGAGAGGGAATGAGCGGACTGGGAAGCATACCTGCGCCCGATCTGGGGGGGTACAGGATCGTCGGACGGCTGGGACAGGGGGCGATGGCGGACGTGTACGATGCGGTGGATTCGACGGGGCATTCGGTGGCGCTGAAGGTGTTCAAGGCGGGAGGGGGGATGTCGTATACGATGATCGAACGTTTCCGGAGGGAGGCGGAGGCGACGAAGAAGCTCCGGAGGCATCCGCACATTCTGACGGTGTACGCGTCGGGAAATGAGGGGGACTATCATTACATCGCGATGGAGAAGGTGGAGGACAGTCGATCGTTGGAGACGTTGGGGCGGCAGAGGCCTCCGGTGGGGAAGGTTCTGGAGCTTGGGGTGAAGATCGCGGGGGCGCTGCACTATGCGCATGAGAGGCAGATCATTCACCGGGACGTGAAGCCCAGCAACATTCTGCTGGACGAGTTTGACGAGCCGTTGTTGGCGGATTTTGGTGTGGCGGAGCTGACGGACTGGCCGAGCCTGACCTTGAGTGGTGCCTTGACGGGGACCCCGATGTACATGTCGCCGGAGCAGGCGAGAAGCGAGTCCTGCGGGCCGTGTTCGGACGTGTATTCGCTGGCGGTGGTGCTGTACGAGGCGATCACGGGAAGCCTGCCCTACGACCTGGGGGAGGCACCGCCGACGCCGGCGATTCTGGATGCGGTGAAGAACCGGGCGCCGGTGCCGCCGCGCCAGCGGGACCCCCGGGTGTCGCGCGACTTGAATTATGTGTTGATGAGGGCGTTGAGGAAGAACCCCGCGGAGCGGCAGGGGAGTGCGCGTGATTTCGCGGCGGACTTGGAGGCGGTGCTGGCGGGGCGTCCGGTGGCGGGCCGATGGGCGTCGCCCTGGACTCGGGCGGGGTTCTGGGTGAAGCGGCACCGGACGGGGCTGGCGGGGGTGGCGACGATGGGGTTGCTGGTGGCGATTACGTCGATCCTGGTGAGGGACCAATTGAGGGAGGCGGCGCACAGCAAGCTGGTGTTGAGGGCGGTGAAGGTGAGCGGGGATGTGAAGCGTGCGCAGCTTTCGACGATCAGTCGGACAGAGCCGGAGATGCGGTCGGGGCGGCGGGCGATGGCGGCGGGGAGGTGGATCGAGGCGAGGGATTTGCTGCAGACGGCGGTGAGCATCAACCAGGATCTCAAGCAGCTGGAGCCGTTGGGAGAGGCAAGGCTGGAGTTGGCGAGGGCGGAGCTGATGTTGCACAACAGCGTGCGTGCGGTGGAGTTGTACCGCTTGGTCTGGAGTGAACCGGGGTTGAGTGACACGATGCGGCAAATTGCGGGGTTCGAGGCGGGTCTGTTGTTGTTGCTGGAGAAGAGGGAGGAGGAGGCGAGGGGGGTGTTGAGGGTGCTGGAGGGGACGCGGGAGGGGGCGTATCTGCAGTTGTTGAGGCATGCGCTGGGGGAGGGGATGCCGGAGGGTTGGGAGGCGGAGCGGGCCGGCTGGCAGCCGCGTCTGCACTGGAGTGGGGTGATGGCGGGGATTTTGCGTCGGCGTGGGGAGATGGGGAGGGAGGAGGTGTTGCGTGAACTGGAGGAAATGTCGAGGCGAGAGGGCGAGGGGGCGAATCTGTGGCCGTTGCCGATGGCGGAATACTTGAGGAGGCGTCTGTGAAGAGGGGATGCGATGGATTTACGTTGATGCCCTGGGTGATCATCATGCTGATGCTGGGGAGCCTCTTGTGGCTGCTCAACCGGCTGACCCGGGATTTGCAGGAGGCGGAGGGATGCCGACGACGCCTTGAGCGGATTCACCACGTGCTGGCGCTCTATGAGCGGGAACACGGGCATCTGCCCAGCTTTGAGCTTTTCGCGGAGGATCCGGCCAATGATCCGGAGAGCCTTCTGAACGTTTTGGTGCCCTATGGCTTGAAGCCGGAGTGGCTGGTCTGCCCGGCGGCCCCGCCGGTGCTGAGGGCGCACGGCATGACGTATCTCTGGAACACGGCCTTGAACCAGGGGAGTCTGGAGCGGCATGGGGAGAGCACGTGGGTGCTGGTGGATGTGCAGGCGCTGGATGACTCGGTGAACGGGCCTCATTTCCGGGGCTACAACGTTCTGCACAGCGACGGGAAGGTGGAGCGAAACCCCAGGCCTCCGAACGGTCTGCCGGTGCAATTCGACTGATTTCGGGGGGAGTAAGGAGGGGAAAGGGCAAAGCTGGGGAGCTTTCCTGGAAGTGGGTTTTCCTGAGGAAGGCTGTGCTTGTTCGCCTTTTCGGTTGCGGGAAGGGCTGGGTTCGGGTAGGAGGAATTCCTCTCTCCAATCTCCACCGTGGTGTTTTCCCATGATTCAAGCGAAAATTGTAGGAGCCGGCGGTTACGGCGGCGTGGGCCTCATCGAAATCCTGTTGAGGCATCCCGAGGTTGAAATTGCTTGCCTGGTGGCGAAGGACGATGTGAATGTGCCGATCACGAAGGTGTATCCGCACCTGACGGGTCATGTGGATAAAATGATCCTGCCGCCGGAGGCGGAGGAGGCGAGGCAGCCGGTGGATGTGGTGTTTTTCTCGACTCCGGACAAGGTGGGGATGAGGTTGGCGGGGGAGGAGCGTGGGCGAGGGGCGAAGGTGATCGACTTCAGCGGGGATTTCCGGTTCCGCGACGAGGCGGATTACGGGGAGTATGCGCGGCGGATCGGGCTGGATCCGGTCCATGCCTCGCCGGAACTTCTGCCTGAATCGGTGTACGGGTTGCCGGAGTTGGGGTTGGGCGGGTTCGACCGTGCGGGGATCGTGGGCAATCCCGGTTGTTTTGCGGTGAGTGTGCAGCTGGGTTTTGCACCGGCGCTGAAGGCCGGGGTGGTGGATGCGGGTAAGCTGATCGCGGACTGCAAGACGGGGGTATCAGGGGCGGGCAAGAAGGTGAATCCCCTATTTCATTTCCCGGCCCGTCACGACCACATGAACGCGTACCGGCTTTCCGGCCACCAGCATGTGTGCGAGGTGGAGCAGAATCTTGGGCGGATCGGGGGGAGGCCGACAGTGTTGACGTTCACGGCGCAGGTGGTGCCTGCGACGCGCGGAATCCTTTCGACGCTGTATGCGCCGCTGGAGGAGGGGGTGACCTGTGAAGGGCTGCTGGAGCTGTATCGCGGCTTCTATGCGGACGCGCCGTTTGTGAAGGTGTTCGACCGTTCGGCGGCGAACGGGCTTGGGACGGCGCATGTTCGGGGAAGCAACGCGTGTTTTCTGATTGTGGATGCGGACGAGCGCAGCGGACTCTTGCGGGTGGTGAGCCACATTGACAATCTGATGAAGGGGCAGGCGGGGAGTGCGGTGCAGAACATGAACCTGCTCTTCGGCCTTCCGGAAAACATGGGGCTGGACCATCCCGGCAGTTATCCGTGAACGATGAGGGGGATCTTCCGGGAGTGTCGGTAGGGGAGCTGGCGGCGTTGGCCCGGGGGGGAGACCTGGGGCGTCGTCATTTCAGTCTGCTGCGCGGGGTGGAGGGCATTCGCGCGCACCAGCGGGTGCAGCGTGGGCGTGGGGAGGGCTATGAGGCGGAGGTGTCGTTGCGTGCGGTGTGGGGAGGGCGGCTGGAGCTGCAGGGACGGGTGGACGGGGTGTGGAGGCGGGAAGGGGAGCTGATCCTGGAGGAGATCAAGACGACGCGGGAGGCGGGGGAAGAGCTGCCGCATGATTTCGACGCGCACCGGATGCAGGCGCTGTTGTATGCGTGGATGTGGCGGGAGACGAGGGGGGAGTTGCCGCGGGTGCGGTTGGTGTATGTTTCGCCGGAGGAGGATTCTGAGCGGGTGATGGAGGTGGAGGTGGGGAATCTGGACGAGGAGGTGGGGAGGGTGTGCGGGGAGTGGCTGGAGGTCTGGGAGGCGAGGAGGGCCTGGGAGGCGGTGCGGGATGTTTCGCTGCGGGAGCTGGTATTCCCACATGCGGAGACACGTGCGGGTCAGGAGGAGATGATGGTGGAGGTGGAGCGAAGTCTTCGTCAGGGAGGTCGACTGTATGTGCAGGCGCCGACGGGGATCGGGAAAACGCTGGCGCTGTTGGTGCCGTCGCTGCGGGCGATGGGGGAGGGGCATATCCGCCGTTTGTTTGTGGCGACGTGCCGGAATTCGGGAAAGACGGTGTACACGGACACGCTGAGGCGGTTGGTGGATCGTGGGGTGAGGCTGCGGGCGCTGGTGCTGGTGGCGAAAGAGCGGACCTGTAAGCGGATGGGGAGTCCCTGCGATTGTGCGGCGTGTCCGTTGGCGATTGGATTTTTTGGGAGGTTGAGGGAGGGATTGGTGGCGTTGCGGCGGGAGCCGTTTTGGGATGCGGCGACCTGGCGGCGGGTGGCGGAGGCGCACGGGCTGTGTCCGCACGGGTTCCTGTTGCACGCGTTGCGGGAGGCGGATGTGGTGGTGGGCGATTTGAATTCGGCGTTGGATCCAGGGGCGAGGCTGGAGCAGTGGTTCGGGGAGGAGCCGGAGGCGACGGCGCTGCTGATCGACGAGGCGCATCATGTGCCGGAACGCTGCCGGGAGATGCTGTCGGCACGTTTGGATCCGAAGAGTCTCTCCCCCGTCTGGCCGCCGGAGCTGAGGGGGTTGGCGACGCTGTTGTCGCCGGTGAAGACGCGGTTGCGGGCGTATCGGAGGGACGCGCTGGATGGGGAGGGGATGCCGGTGGAGGAGCAGGCCGCGCCGGTGGCGTTGGGGGAGGCCTGTCGTCGCGCGGCGGAAGGGTTGGAACAGTCGTATGGATCGTTGGTCCCGGTGGAGGGGGATCCGCGTGAGGGGCTGATCCGGGAGTTGAGGGGGGTTGCGGCGAGTGTGGAGCGCAGGATGGAGGCGCAGGTGTTTTTCGAGGAGGGGGGGTGTCTGAGGTCGTTCTGCCGGGATGTGGCGGAGTGGCTTTCGGACAGGTTGGCGCCTTTGCGGGCGGTGGTGTTCTGTTCGGCGACATTAGGGCCGCTGCCGGTGTTCCGACGGTTGACGGGAGCGCGGGCGGAGGACCGGGAGTTGGTATTGGAATCGCCCTTTGACCCGGCGCGGTTTCCGGTGGAGCTGGAGCGTGGGATTCCGGTGGTGTGGCGTTCGCGGGACGCGGAGATGTACGGTTGGCTGGCGGAGCGGGTGCAGCGATTTTTGGCGGAGAACCCGGGCAAAACGCTGGTGTTTCTGCCTTCGTTTGAGATGCTGGAGGAGTTGAAGAAGCGATTGCCGGCGGAGGATTTGTGGATGGGGCCGGTGCTGGCGCAGCCGCGCGGGTTGCAGGAGGAAGGTTCGGAGGTGTTTTTACGTCCTTTTCGTGGAGGAAGCGGGCCGGTGACGGGGTTGGCGGTGCTGGGAGGGGCGTTAAACGAGGGGGTGGATCTGCCGGGGGACGCGCTGACGGGGGTGGTGGTGGTTTCGATCGGGCTGCCGGCGGTGACGCGGGAGCGGGAGTTGTTGCGGGACTGGCACCAGCGCCGGGACGGGGATGGTTTTGTGATGGCCTACACGGTCCCGGGGCTTTTGCGGGTGTTGCAGGCGATGGGGAGGGTGATCCGCGGCCCCGAGGATCGGGGGCGTGCGTTGTTGATCGATCCTCGTTTTGATCATCCCTTTTATGATCCGTTCCTGGGGGAACATCGGCGGGTCATGCGGGAAGGATGAGGCCGTTGAGTCCGAGGTGTTCGAGGGCGCGGAGGGTGGAGGTTCCTGCGGCGAGCCATTCGCGCTTGGCGTTCCGCTCCGAGGGGAAGGCTTGGAAATAGGCGTTGACGGTGCTGCCGGCGCTGAAGAGGACGCGGTGGAAGGGGAGTTTGGGGAGGGAGGCGTGGGGGACAGGCCGGTTGTCGTGAAGGACAAGGGGGTCGAGGCGGATGCCGAGGGGGGCGAGGGCGGCCTGGCGTTCGTCGACGGGGGAGAGGTCGGAGGTGGGGTAACCGTATCGACCGGGAGGAAGGCCGGGGAGTTTGGCGAGGGCGGCGGCACCGCCAAAGCCCGTGGGCGCCGCATCGGCACGGAGGCCGTGGGTCCGCAGGGCGGCGGCGGTGTGTGGGCCGACCGCGAGGAGGCTTTTGCCGTGGAGGGCGCGGGCATCCGCGAAGGCGAGGAGGGTGTCAATGAAGACCCGGACGGCTTGTCCGGAGGGAAAGAGGACGCCGTCCCAGGAGGGGAGATGGGCCCGCAGGGCGGCGATGCGTTCGTTGGCGGGCCTGGGGCGCAGCTCGATCATCGGGAAAGGGAGGAGGGGGCCGTGGCGGAGGAAGGGAGTGGGGTCGCTGCCGGTGAAGAGGGTGTAGGAGACGGGGTCGGGGCGCGGGCCGACGAGGAGGACGGCGGGGGAGCGGAGGGGGGCGGTGTGGATGTTCCGAAGGTCGGAAACGATGCATTCCTCGGTTTCCGAACCGAGGAATTGTCCGGAGGTAATGGGGGTGTGGTCAGGCCAGCCGGCGTCGAGGAGGCGTTGGCGGATGGCGGGGATGGCCTCGACGCCCATGTGGATGGCGAGGTGTCCGTGGGAGGGGGCGAGGGCGGCGGTGTCGTGGTCGGCGAGGCCGAGGTGTCCGCTGAGGAGGGTGACGGCGCGTCCGGCGTTGCGGTGGGTGAGGCCGGTGCGGGCGCGTGCGGCGCAGAGCTGTGCGGAGGAAACGGCGGGAACGACCTCGGTGCGGAGGTTCCAGGCGCGGCAGAAGTCGAGGGATTCGCCGAGCCTCCCCAGAATGCCGGGGTCGCCGCCGTGGAGGCGGACGACGAGTTTGCCGGCCTCGGCCTCGTGGAGGATGCGGCGGTGGATGTGGGCTTGGGTGGTGGAGTGGGCGTGTCCTTTTTTGCCGATGTATTCGGCGCGGTCGCCGAGGGGGGCGAGGATGGCGTCGGGGACGAGGCGGTCGTGGAGGACGATGTCGGCGCCGGCAAGGAGATCTTTGGCGTGGGCGGCGAGGAGGCGGGGGTCGGCGGGGCAACCCACGAAGGCCACGAGGCCGGCGCGCTGGCGGACGTCGATCGCTCGGAGGGCGTCGAGGAGATCGTGGCGGTTGGAGGGGACGGTGAGGGCGAGGCGGCCCTGCTGGGGAGTGGTTTCGTAGTCGAGGAACTCGGAGATGCGGTGGGAGAGACCGAGTCGCTGGAGGGCGCATGCGGCGACCAGGATGGCATCGTAGTCGCCGGCATCGAGTTGTTCGAGGCGTCGGCCGATGGTACCGCGGATGGGTTTGCAGCTGGCGCCGGGATGGAGTTTGAGGATTTCGGTCTCGCGCGTGGGGGAGCTGGTGCCGATGACCGCGTTGTTTTCGAGAGAAGCACCTTTGCGGAGGACGAGAGCGTCGCGGGTGTCGCGAGCGGGGAGAAGGGCAGCGAGAACGATGCCTTCGGGAAGGGGGGAGGGAAGGTCCTTGGCGCTGTGTACGACCAGGTCGGCCCGGCCGTCGAGCAGGGCGGCGTCGAGTTCGCGGGTGAAGAAGTCGGCGGGGACCGAGGGGTCGGTAAGGGGGGTGGCAAGGTCGCGGTCGCCGAGGGAGTCGAGGAAGGTGGCCTGGAAGCGTCGCCCCGGGAGGGCGCGGAGAAGGAAGGGGAGGGCCTCCTCGACCTGGATGCGGGAGAGTTCGCTGCCGCGGGCAAAGACGCGGAGGTCAGATGACATAGTCACGGTCTTGGGGGGCGGGCGTGGGTTTTTTCTCGGGGGAGCGGAGCATGCCAGCGGCGACGGTGTCGTTGGTCGCCTCATCTACGACGATGAAGCCGCCGGTGGAGCGGTTCTTGCGGTAGCCATCGTAGACCAAGGGGTTGAGGGTCTTGAAGGTGACGCGTCCGATGTCGTTGAGGGCGAGGCCTGCGGCGCCGGATTCCTGTTCGAGGGAGGAGACGTCGATGCGGTGGAGGACCTCGCGGAAGAGGACCTTGGTTTGGAGGGGGCCGTGTTTGAGGAGGTATTTGCGGCCGAGGGCGAGGGGGTTTTCGTGCATCCAGCAGATGTCGGCCACATGGTCCTGTGTGCTGTAGGGAAGGGGGTCGAAGGAGCAGAGGGTGTCGCCGCGGGAGATGTCGATGTCGTCTTCCAACTGCATGACGATGGACTGGGGGGCGTGGGCCTCTTCGAGGGACTGGTCGTGGAGGTGGAGGGAGGCGACCCGGGAGCGTTTGCCGGAGGGGAGGACGGCGATTTCCTGGCCGACCTTGACGAGTCCGCCGGTGATTTGTCCGGCGAAGCCGCGGAAGTCGTGGTGCGTGTCGGTGTAGGGGCGGACGACATACTGGACGGGCATGCGGAAGTCGCGGAGGTTCCAGTCGCTGGCGATGTAGACATCCTCGAGGTGGCCGAGGAGGGTGGGGCCATGGTGCCAGGGCATGTGGGAGGAGGGGTCGACGACATTGTCGCCCTTGAGGGCGGAGATGGGGATGAAGGTGATGTCGCGGATGTCGAGGCGCGGGATGAAGGCGTGGAACTGTTCCCGGATTTCGCGGAAGCGCTGTTCGCTCCAGTCGACGAGGTCCATCTTGTTGATGCAGACGACCATGTGGGGGATGCCGAGGAGGGAGGAGATGTAGGCGTGGCGTTTGGACTGTTCGACGACGCCGTTGCGGGCGTCGATGAGGACCAAGGCGAGGTTCGCGGTGGAGGCGCCGGTGACCATGTTGCGCGTGTACTGGACATGGCCGGGGGTGTCAGCGATGATGAACTTGCGCCGGGGAGTCGCAAAGTAGCGGTAGGCCACATCGATGGTGATGCCCTGCTCGCGTTCCGCACGCAGGCCGTCGGTGAGGTTGGCGAGGTTGACCTCGCTGCCGCCGGCGAGGTCGGCGGAGCGGGAAAGGGCCTCCCACTGGTCTTCGAAAATGGATTTGGAGTCGTGGAGAAGGCGGCCGATGAGGGTGCTTTTGCCATCGTCGACGCTGCCGGCGGTGGTGAATCGGAGGAGTTCGGTGTTGTCGGGGAGCATATGGATTTCAGGTATCAGGGGTCGGAAAGGGGAGGGGGATGGGAGGCGAGGGGATCAGAAGTAGCCTTCGCGTTTGCGGTCCTCCATGGAGGATTCGGAAACCTTGTCGTCGGCGCGGGAGCCCCGTTCGGTGACGCGGGCGGCGGCGACCTCGGCGAGGATGTCGTCGAGGGTGGAGGCCTCGGACTCGATGCAACCGGTGGTCATGATGTCGCCGATGGTGCGAACGCGGACGCGGAGTGTGCGGACGGTTTCGCCGGGTTTTGGGGGTAGGAGGTCGTTGACGGGCAACCATTGGCCGCCGCGGCGGACGACCTCCCGTTCGTGGCTGAAGTAAATGGAGGGGAGTTCCAGGTTCTCCTGGCGGATGTATTCCCACACGTCCATTTCGGTCCAGTTGGAGAGGGGGAAGACGCGCATGTTCTGTCCGGGATGAACGCGGCCGTTGTAGAGGTTCCAGAGTTCCGGGCGCTGGCGTTTGGGGTCCCATTGGCCGAATTCGTCGCGGAAGGAGAAGAAGCGTTCCTTGGCACGGGCTTTTTCCTCGTCGCGGCGGGCGCCGCCGCGGGCGGCGTCGAACTGGAACTCCTCGATGGCGTTGAGGAGGACGGGGATTTGCAGGCGGTTGCGGCTGATTTCGCCGGGGACGGGGACAACGATGCCCTTGGCGATGCCTTCGTCGACGGTGCGGATGAGCAGGCGGGCGCCGAGTTCGGCGGCGCGGCGGTCGCGGAATTCATTCAATTCGTTGAAATTGTGTCCGGTGTCGACGTTGAGGAGGGGGAAGGGGATGCGTGCGGGGTGGAAGGCTTTTTCAGCGAGGCGGAGCATGACGATGGAGTCTTTGCCGCCGCTGAAGAGCAGGGTGGGGCGTTGGAATTGTGCGGCGACCTCGCGGATGACATGGATAGATTCGGCCTCGAGGTACTGGAGGTGGGTGAGTTTGTAGGATTTCATGTGGGAAGGGAAGGGGGTTACAGGCGGGCGGAGTCGAGGTGGAGGCCGCATTCGCGTTTTTCGAGGACCTTGGTGGGGTCGTAGTAGTCGAACTCGTTGGGAAGGTGGTGGGCGTCGAGATAGGCTTGCATCTGTTCGTCGGTCCACTCCAGGACGGGGCAGACCTTGAGGAGGCCGTCGGGGGTGAGGGAGACGGGGTTCATGGTCTCGCGGTTGGGGTTCTGTACGCGGCGGAGGGCGGTGAGCCAGATTTTGGGTTTGAGATCGGCGAGGCCGCGGCGGAAGGGCTCGAGCTTGACTTCCTCGGTGAAGAGGCGGTGTGCCTGTTCGTCTTCGATCGAGGGGATGCCGCCGAGGAGAGCGTCTCGGTGGGCGGCGGTGCGGCGGGGGATGTAGAGGTGGATGTGCAGGCCGAGGCGGGCGATGGTCTGATCGGCGCAACGGTAGGTGGCGGGGGTGTTGTAGCCATGGTCGACCCAAAGGATGGGGATGTCGGGCATGACGGTGACCGCCATGTGGAGGAGGACGGCCTCGTAAGGGCGGAAATTGGTGGAGAGGATCATGCGGCCGCCGGAGGTTTCCAAGGCCCAGCGGAGGATCTCTTCGGGGGCGGCGTGCGCGAGGCGGGCATTGGTGTCGGAAAGGTCGGGTATGCTCATGGGGGGGTGCGGGGGTTAGATGGTGTAATCGGGGACATGCGCGGAGCGCCGTAGGGAGTCGCGACGGACAAGGGTTTGGAAATCACAGGGGTCGACAATGCGGGAGACGGCCTCGGAGGCCTCTTCCCAGAGCGAGGTGAACACGTCGGAACCCGCGTCAGGCGGCGGTGCCAGCCAGGGACCTTCCACCGCGCGGATCACCTCCCCCGCGCTCAGCTCCCGCGGGGCCCGCGAAAGCCGGTACCCCCCGTCCTTCCCCCTCACCGATTCCGTAAGCCCGCTCTGCTTGAGGTCCCGCAGGATCGCCTCCAGAAAACGCGCGGGAATCGACTCCGCGTCCGCGATCTGCTGGATGGTCATCGGCCGCCCCATGCCGTCACGGGCCAAGGCCAACACCGCTTTCAAGGCATATAGGCACTTTTTTGAAATCATAGTGCAGTATCTCTATTGGAATAGTCGGGATTGTCAAGGGGGTGGGGTGGCAAAAGTGTGTGGGGGGGGCTTTTATAAAACATGGGGTAGGCCTGTTTGGCTGCAGGTCCATGTGTTCAAAGAGATGGGGGCAGATGCGCCCGATCCCCTCCGGTGTTGAGGTGAAAGCGAAAGCCCGCTCCGGAGAAGGAGGCGGGCTTGAGGAAGAAGGAGAGGGGTGGGGAGGCGGGGCAAGGATCAGGCATTGGATTCGAGGAAGCCCTCGAGTTTGCGGAGGCGGGTGGGGTGGCGCATTTTGCGGAGGGCCTTGGCCTCGATCTGCCGGATACGTTCGCGGGTGACGTTGAATTTGCGGCCGACCTCCTCCAAGGTGTGCCCATAGCCGTCGCTGAGGCCGAAGCGCATGTTGAGGACGTCCTGTTCGCGGTCGCTGAGGGTGGTGAGGACTTCCTGGAGGCGCTCCTTGAGAAGGCTGTGTCCTGTGCGGTCGGAGGGGCTGTCGGCCCCCTTGTCTTCGATGAAGTCGCCAAAACTCGTGTCCTCGCTGTCGCCGACGGGGGACTGGAGGGAGATAGGTTGCTGGGCGATCTTGAGGATGGCGCGGACCCGGTCGATGGGCATGGTCATTTCTTCGGAGAGTTCCTCCGGGGTGGGTTCACGGCCGAGTTCCTGGACGAGCTGTTTCTGCATGCGCATCAGTTTGTTGATCGTCTCGATCATGTGGACGGGGATGCGGATGGTGCGGGCCTGGTCGGCGATGGAACGGGTGATCGCCTGCCGGATCCACCACGTGGCGTAGGTGCTGAACTTGTAGCCCCGGCGGTATTCGAATTTCTCGACGGCCTTCATGAGGCCCATGTTGCCTTCTTGGATGAGGTCGAGGAAGGAGAGGCCACGGTTGGTGTATTTTTTGGCGATGGAGATGACGAGGCGGAGGTTGGACTCGACCATTTCGGTTTTGGCGCGGAGGGCCTTGCGCATCCAGTGGCGGAGTTTTTCGTGGTGTTCGAGGAATTCAGGACCATCCATGCGCATGAGGGCCTCGATCTGCCGGAGCTTGGCGGCGAGGTCGAGGGCGGTTTTGCCCTTGGGGTTGCTGAGGCGTTGGAGTCTGCGCTGGGCGTCGAGGTAATCGCGGTGGTATTGGTTGGCCACCTCCACGAGGTCCTCGATGGCCTTCTGCTTGAGGTAGAGTTTCTCGAAGCTTTTGGAGAGCTTGTCACGGGCGGCGTCGAGGGCCGCTCGTGCCTTTTTGGGGTCGGCGGATTCGACGAGGAACTCCTGGTAGCGGAGCCCGAGGGTTTCATTGCACTTGTCGATGTTCGAGAGGATGCGGGGGAGGTTCTTGAAGTATTTCTCGCGGCTCTCGACGTTCTTGTCGTTGATGATGCGGTCGAAACGTTCCTGCTGGGCCTCGAGCCGTTTGACGAGGTCGGAGTAGGCCGCGGCGGAGCAACCCATTCGGTTGAAGTGGGTGCAGGTGGCAATTTCGGCCTCCTCGATGCGCATGGAGATTTCGACCTCTTGGTCCCGGGAGAGGAGGGGGACCTGGCCCATGGACTTGAGGTACATGCGGACGGGGTCGTCCAGCACATCCATTTTCTCAGCGGCTTTTTCTTTTTCCTCGTGGACGCGGCGCTGTTTGAAGGACTCGACCTCGGAGGGTTCGAGGACGGAGATACCCATGCCGCGGAGGGTGATGATGGTGCTATCGAGTTCCTCGGCCTCGTCTTCCTTGCCGGGGAGGTGGGCGACGACGTCTTCGACGAGGACATAGCCTTCATTGCGGCCCTGCTGGATGAGGGGGGCGAGGCGTTTGTCCCAGGCGCCTCCTGCCGGGGCTTTGGATTTGCGGGAGGGCTGGACTTCGGTGCTCTCGTCCTCCTCGTCGTCATACCCTTTCGCGAAGCGGGGGACCAGGGCAGGTTTCGGTTGTGGAGGCGGCGGGGGGGGGGGAGGTTCGTTCTTTTTGGAAGCCGGGGCGGGCTTGGGGGCAGCCTTCTTCGTTTTCGGTGCGGGTTTGGCTTTGGAGCCGGCGGGAGTGGCCGCCGTTTTTTCCGGAGGGGGCTCCGGGGCAGTGGGGGTGGCTTTTTTCTTGGGGGCGGGCTCCTTTGTTTTCGGGGGAGCTTCGGCCTTGGGGGTGGTTTTTTTCGGGGCGGTCTTCGCGGGGGCGGCTTTGGCGGCGGTCTTCGCGGGGGCGGCCTTGGCGGCGGTTTTCGCGGGGGCGGCCTTGGCGGCGGGTTCGGAGGGGGGGGTGGGCTTGGAAGAGCTGGACTTCTTTTTGCTGGATGCCATGAGGGGAACCTTGGGGACCTGACGCGGAAATGGGGAGGTGGGCTCGGAGCCGAAAGGACCTGTCAGTATACGGAAAGAGGGCGGAATGTCAACGCTTTCAGGTTCCCGCGACTCGGGCGCCGAGTTCGGCGACGAGGCGTTGGACAATGCGGGACTGCATCTTTTCCACGGTCTCGTCGGTGAGGGTCTTGCGGGGGTTCCGGTAGGTGAAGCGGTAGGCGACACTTTTGAGGCCCGGGCCGAGCTTACCGCCCTGGAAGACATCGAAGACGTGGACGTCTTCGAGGTCGGCGGGGCGTTGGGCGTTGATGACACGCAGGACCTCCTCGTGGGTGCGGGAGGTTTCCAGGAGCAGGGCGACATCGCGGGTGACCGACGGGAAAGCGGGGATGGGAAGCATGGTTGGCAGGTTGCCGGGTGGGGGCAGGAGGGTGTCGATCAGGAGTTCGGCCAGCGCGACGGGTTCGTGGAATTTCCATTCGGCGCGCCAGGCGGGGCAGAGGAGGCCGATGCGCCCGACGGGGGCATCGCGGTGGAGGATGCGCGCGGCTTGACCGGGGGTGAAGGCGGGGTCGTCGGACAGGGGTTCGAAGCGGAAGGAGGCGAGGGAACCCAGCGAGGCCAGGAAGGCCTCGACCTCGCCCTTGAGGGTGAAGAAGGCCTCGGCGTCTCCGAGTGGGCGCTGTTTGTCGAGGAGGGGCCGTTTGACGGGCCCGAGAAGTCCGAAGGCGAGAGCGGTGGGTTCGTGGACCTGGCCCTCGGGGGTGCGGAGGTAGACGGAGCCGGTTTCGAAGAGGAGGAGTTCCTCGTTTTGGCGGGCCTTGTTGCGGGCGAGGGTTTCGGCCATTTGGCCGAGGAGGGAGGTGCGGAGGACGGACTGGTCCTGGCTGATGGGATTGGGGAGGCGGACCTGTCGGTCACGGTTGGCGGCGTCAAAGGCATCGAGGCTCTCGGGGGAGCATAGACTGTAGTTGAGGATTTCGAGGAATCCGCGGCGGGGGAGGTATTGCCAGACAAGGCGTTTGAGGGCGCGGACGGGGTGGTCATCGGCCCCTGGGACGATGAGGGCTCTTGGGGCGGGGGCGGGAATGTTGTCGAGGCCGTGGAGACGTGCGATTTCCTCGGTGAGGTCGACGGGACGGGTGAGGTCGCGCCGGAAGCCGGGGATGCGGAGGGTGCAGCCTTCGGGGGATTCGGAGAGGAGTTCGAGGCCGAGGCGCAGGAAGTACCCGCGCAGGGTGGGGACAGGGATGTCCACGCCGATCAGGGAGGTGATGGTGTGCCAGGTGCAGGAGAGAGTGGGCAGTTCGGCGAGGCCGGGCCAGTCGTCGGCCACCGGCCCGAGGGGAATGGCGCCCGCGTGTTCGTGGAGCAACGAAGTCGCACGGTCGGCGGCCCAGTCGACCCCGTGCATGTCGCAGCCGCGTGCGAAACGGTGGGCGGATTCGCTGAAGAGTTTGAGGCGTTTGGAGGTGGCCCGGATTCCGGGGGAGGCGAAGGCGGCGCTTTCCAAGAGGATTTCGGTGGTGGTGTCGGCGATTTCGGATCCCTGCCCTCCCATGATGCCGGCGAGGGCGACGGGGCCGGAGGAGTCGGCGATGACGAGGTCGCCGGGGAGGAGGGGGCGGGTCTGTCCGTCGAGGGTGTTGAGGGTTTCGCCAGGGGAGGCGGAGCGGATGTGGAGGGTGTCGCCCCGCAAGCGTGTGCGGTCGAAGGCGTGCAGGGGCTGCCCGGTTTCGAGCAGGACGTAGTTGGTGATGTCGACCAGGTTGTTGATGGGGCGGATGCCGCAAAGGCGGAGGCGGCGTTGCATCCAATCGGGGGAGGGGCCAACCTGAGCGCCGCCGAGGAAGCGGGCGGTGTAGCGGGGGCAGGCGAGGGGATCCTGGATGCGGACTTCGGGGCGTGGGCCGCCGGGTGGGGGGGAGGGAAGCTGCCATTTGGGCAGGCGAAGGGGGCGGCCGGTGAGGGCGGCGAGCTCCCGGGCGATGCCGAGGATGCCCAGGCAGTCGGGGCGGTTGGGGGTGACTTCGAGTTCGAAGACGACTTCGGGGGCGCCGAGCACCGCGGAGGCGGGGGTTCCCGGAACGGCGGAGGTGTCGAGCTCCAGGAGGCCGGAATGGTCGGAGGACAGCCCGAGTTCGTCCGGGGCGCAGAGCATGCCGAGGCTTTCGACGCCGCGGATTTTGGCGGGTTTGAGGGTGAGGCCGTTGGGGAGGGTGGTGCCGACGGGGGCGTAGACCGTTTTGAGGCCGGGGCGAACGTTGGGGGCGCCGCAGACGACGGTGAGGGATTGGGACCCGAGGTCGAGGTCGCAGAGGGTCAGTCGGTCGGCGTTTGGATGGGGGTGGACGGCGGTGATCGCGGCGATGCGGAGGGCGCTGAAGTCCGCGCCGTGGGTTTGGACGGCCTCGACTTCGAGCCCGGAGAAGGTGAGGAGGTCCCTCAGGGTGTCCACATCTTCGGGGAGGTCCACGTAGTCTTGAAGCCAGCTCAGGGGTGCATGCATGGGCAGGCCCTTATGCGGAAAAGTGGCCGAGGAAAAGGGGAAAATGGCTGCAAGCGGCGCGGGGAGATTCAGGCGGGGTGTCCCAGAGCCTCGCGGATGGCGGCGGCGAGCTGGGGCCGGTTGAAGGGTTTTTGGAGAAGGTGGATCTGGTTGGAGGTGAGGCCGCGGGAGCTGAGTTCCTCCCGGGGGTAGCCGGAGCAGTAGAGGACGGGCAGGCCGGGGCGGAGGAGGAGGATGGATTCGGCAAGTTCGAGACCACTCATGTCGGGCATCACCACGTCGGTCATCAGCAGGTCGAGGGGGATGGAGCTGTCACGTGCGATGCGGAGGGCCTCGGCGGCGGAGGCGGCGGGGAGGACGGTGTAGCCGAGGCCGCCGAGGATGCGGGAGGCGATCTGGCGGACGAGGGGTTCGTCCTCGACGAACAGGAGGGTTTCGTTTCCGCCGTGGGCGGGGGGGGGGGTGGCGGGGGGAAGGGTGTCGTGCGCCCCGGCCATGACGGGAAGCCAGACGACGAATGTGCTGCCTTTTCCCCAGGTGGAGCGGAATCCGAGCAGCCCCTGGTGCTGCTGGACGATGCCGAGGGCGGTGGAGAGCCCCAGCCCGCTGCCTTTGCCCACCGCCTTCGTCGTGAAGTAGGGATCGAAGAGGCGTTCCCGGAGGTCTTCGGGCACCCCGTGCCCCGTGTCCTCCAGTTCGAGGTAGGCCAGTGGGCCGGCGTTTTCGGGAAGGGGGGTGGAATAGAAAAACCCGGTGCGCGTCTGGGGCTGGCCCCGTCCCAGCCGCAGGGTGAGGCGGCCGCCACGCGGCATGGCGTCCCGGGCGTTGAGTGCCAGGTTGAGGACCACCTGTTCGATGAGGCTGGTGTCCACCCGCACGGGGAGGGGAATGCCACAGGGGACCACTTCCAGCTGGATGTTCTCGGGCAGCAGGCGGACGAGGATCTTCTGGAGGTTGGAGGCGATCTGCCCAAGGTCGGAGGGGCGGGGGTCGAGGCTTTGGCGGCGGGAGAAACTCAGCAGCTGGCGGGTCAGTTCTGCCGCCCGCTGCGCCGCCCGGGCGATCTGCTCGACTTCATGCCTTGCCGCGGAGTCGGAGGGCAGGGTGGCCTCCAGATGGGTGATGTTGCCCAGGATCACCGTCAGCAGGTTGTTGAAGTCGTGCGCGATACCGCCGGCCAGCTGCCCGACGCTTTCCAGTTTCTGGGCGTGGCGGAGCTGGGCCTCCAGCTGCCTCTCGCGGGTAACATCCCGCTTGACCGCGATGAAGTGCGCGATCGCGCCGCCGCTGTCCCGAACCGGCGAAATCACCGCCTCCTCGGTGTATGCGGTCCCGTCCTTGCGGCGGTTGACAAAGGTGCCGGACCAGGGTTCCCCGTTCGAGAGCTGTTTCCACAGATCTTCGTAGAAGCCCTCCGGTTGGCCTTCGCCCTTCAGCAGGCGTGGGTTTTGGCCGAGGACCTCCTCGCGGCTGTAGCCGCTGGCCCGCGTGAAACCCTCGTTCACATAGACAATCTCCGCCCGGTTGTTGGTGATGATGATCGACTCATCCGCCTGGTCGACCGCCCGGTGCAGCAGGTCGAGAAGCGGGTCGGGGGTTGGCCGGGAGGGCGTGGGCTGTGGCACGGACGGGCTGGCGGTAGGTTTGCGGGTCCGGGAGTGCATGGATTACCTTTGTGACGGATGGGGCTGAAATCAAGGATAAAACGTGCGGAGGCAAGTGGTCTTGACAATTCGGTCCCGGGGAGTCTTGATGGGCGGTGTGACTTCCGAGATGACCGTATTGTTTTTGAGTGCCGGCAGGCGCGTGGAGTTGATCCGCCTTTTCCAGCAGGCGCGCGACCGGCTGGGTCTGGGGGGGGCGATCATCGCGGCGGATGTGGACCCGCTGGCGCCAGCCTTGCAGGTGGCCGACCGCGCCGCACGGCTCCCGCGGCTGGACGATCCCCGTTTTGATGCCGCCCTGTTGGAGCTCTGCGGACGGGAAAGGGTCTCGTTGGTGTTCCCTTTGATCGACCCCGACATCCCCGTGTTGTCCCGGCTCAAGCCTGTCTTGGCCAAGCGCGGCACCCAGGCCTGGGTCGTCGATCCCGAGGCCGCCGCCCTCTGCGCCGACAAACGCCGCACGCGCGCGTTTTTTCAGTCCCTGGGCCTGGAGACCCCGAGGGCCTGGGACGCCGATACGTTGGAGCCTTCTTCTCTCCCGTATCCTCTTTTCATCAAGCCATCCTGCGGGAGCGCTGGGATCGGCGCGTACCGCGTGGAGAATTCCCGGGAGCTCCTTTTTCATCTGGGCCGCATGGACGAACCCGTCGTGGAGGAATGTGTGGAGGGGCCTGAGATCACCGCCGATATCGTGTGCGACGGCGAGGGAGGGCTGCTGGGGCTCTGCCTGCGCCGGCGGATCGAGGTCAGAGGAGGGGAGGTTTTGAAGGGCGTGACGATGAGGGACGAGGGGCTTCTGGCGGCCTGCCGGCGCGTTGCGACCGCCCTCCCTGTCCGCGGGCCTGTCACCCTCCAGTGCCTCCTGCGGGCGGGCCGGCCCTTGTTCACCGAGATCAACGCCCGCATGGGCGGAGGGCTTCCCCTGGCCGTCGCGGCCGGGGTCGATGCCCCCGCGCGCCTGCTCGCCGCCGCCGCGGGCCTCTCCCCCCCGCAGGTAGCCCCGGATGCCTACGAAGACGGGCTTTTTCTCACCCGCTGCGACGAGTCCTTTTTCGTGCGAAACCCTCCCCCCCCCTGGGCCCTGTCCTCTTAAAAGCTCCCATTTTTGGTTGGACGAACCCGCCCGGACTTGGTTATAGGCCTCAAATTCTCATCCCTCAATCGGAGAACCTATCCCATGCGTCGAGTCGTCGTCACCGGTTATGGCATTGTCAGCAGCATCGGCAACAACAAGGCAGAAGTGCTGGAGTCCCTGCGCGCCGGCAAGTCGGGCATCGAGTTCAGTCCGGAATATGCCGAAAAGGGTTTCCGCAGCCATGTGTACGGCCCGATTCGCCTGAATGTGGCCGACCACGTGGACCGCAAGTTGCTCCGCTTCATGGGGGAGGGGGCGGCCTACAACTACATCGCCATGGCCCAAGCCATTGCAGACGCCGGTCTTGGAGACGACCTGGTCTCGAACGACCGCACGGGGTTGATCACGGGAACGGGCGGGACCTCCACCCAGAACGTGGCCGCGACCATTGAATTGTTCCAGACCAAGGGCGCGAAGCGGGTGGGGCCCTATATGGTGCCTCGCACGATGGCCAGCACCAACAGCGCCTGCCTCGCCACCGCCTTCAAGATCCGCGGCCACAACTACAGCATCTCCTCCGCCTGCGCGACCTCCGCCCACTGCATCGGCAATGGCATGGAACTCATCCAGGCTGGCAAGCAGGACATCGTGTTCGCCGGCGGGGGCGAAGAGATTTTCTGGGCCTCCACCGTGATGTTTGACGCCATGGGCGCGCTTTCCTCCGAGTACAACGACCGGCCCTCCAGCGCCTCCCGCCCCTATGACGCCAATCGCGATGGCTTTGTGATCTCGGGCGGGGGCTCGATCCTTGTGCTTGAGGAACTCGAACACGCCAAGGCACGCGGCGCCAAGATCTACGGGGAAATCATCGGGTATGGGGCGACTTCGGACGGCTGCGACATGACCGTTCCCTCCGGCGAGGGCGCCGCGCGCTGCATGCGCATGGCCATGGCGACCTGCGACACCCCGATCGACTACATCAACACCCACGGCACCAGCACCCCCGCCGGCGACATTGCCGAACTCGGTGCCGTCAAGGCCGTCTTCGGCGACAAGGCTCCACCGATCAGCTCCACGAAGTCCACCACTGGCCATGCCTTGGGCGCCGCCGGCTCCAACGAGGCGGTCTACTGCCTCCTGATGCTCGAGCACGACTTCATCGCGCCGACCATGAACATGGAGAGCCTGGATCCCGGCGCGGAAGGCATGCCCATCGTCTTCCACAAGGCGGTCGAAAATGCCGGGCTTCGCACGGTGATGAGCAACAGCTTCGGTTTCGGTGGCACCAATGCCACGCTGGTTTTCCGCAAAATCTGATGTTTGTCCTCTCCCAGGGTTTTCCGACTTCCGGAACCTTGGCGCCTCCGGGGTTCCGAAACACGGAACCTTCTTCGCCCCCCGGCCTGCCATGGATCGTCCACCCTCCGCCTTCCTCTCCCCCGCGCCTCCCCTCCCGCACGGACGGAGCCTAGGGCGGGTGGGGGAGGCTTGGGTGTTCCGCGTGGACCGCTCCGGCGGAGCGCCCCCGGCCCGTTTGGCAGGGGAAACGGACGGGTGATGAAGCCCCGACCCCGCTCCTCCCTTCGCCGTTCCCTGCCCGTGGTCACATGGGGGTGCTGTCTTTTCATGGTTTTCAACACGGGTGTGACCTCCCCCCTGGTGACGAAGCTGATCCAGGAGCTGGGAGGGACTCCGATGCAGGTGGGGTTGTATGGAGGAATCCCCCTCATCGCGTTGTCCATGCAGTTTGTCGGGGCGCTGATGGCCCGGCGCATGCGGGCCCGCAAGCCCGCCTTCATGGCGTGGATCATCCTGGGCCGCCTGCTTTACCTGCCGACACTGATCGCGCCTCTGGCCTGCGAAGACCTCAGGAATCCCCGGGGCGTCGCCTGGATGCTCGCCTTCCTTTTCCTGGGGAATCTCCTCAACCACATGGCCACGCCCTTGTTTTATTCGTGGATGGGGGACCTCATCCCGGGGCGGGTCTTGCACCGCTACTGGGGGGTGCGGGCGGGATGGAGTTCGGGGGTGTGGGTGGCGGCTTATCTTGTGATGATGGGGCTCAGCGGAGCGGGGGTGTTGGCCTTTCCGACCCTTCTCACCGCGATTGTGTGGGTCAGCGTGGTGGCGGGGCTGCTGGACATCCTGCTTTTTCTCCGGGTGCATGAGCCTCCTTGTGCGCTCCGCCCCCCGGAGCACCCGCTGCGGATCCTCCTGCAACCCCTGCGGGATCGCCATTACCGCGGCTTGGTGCTCTTCTTCAGCGGCTGGAACGCGGCGGCGGTCTGCGCCGCTGTCCAGATGGGCTTCTATCTCTTTTCCGTGATCGGCATGCCCGTCTGGAAGGCCACCCTGATTTGGGCGGTCCAAGGTCTCGGGACGGCCCTCTCCTCCCGCGGGTGGGGCCGGCTCGCCCAACGCAGGGGCTGCGTCTTCCTTCTTCGCACTGGCATGGGCTTCAAGGTGCTTCTTGGCCTCGCTTTTCTCCTGATCTCCCCCGACAACGCCTTTGTCGTCCTTCTTCCGGTCTGTTTTCTGGATGGGATGTGGAACGCCGCCTACGGCCTTGGGCAGAACGGCCTCATGTTCAAGTGTTCGCCGGATAGCGACCGCGCGATGTTTGTGGCCGCCATGACCGGCTTTTGTGGGCTCGTCGGGGGGCTCTCCGCCGCGGCGGGGGGCGCGTTCATCCAGGCCTTCGAGCACAGGACCTGGCAGCTGCCCTGGGGCATGCTCGGCGCCTTCCAGATGGTGTTCCTGGTCAGCACGGTGTTGCGCGTGGGCATGGCCCTCTGGGCCTGGAGGCTTCCTCCCGACCAACCCCGCCGCGGCGATCCTTGGGTGGCCGACCTGCTGGACGTCTGGCCCTTTCGCGCTTTCCGCTACCCCGTGGGTCTCTACACGAACTGGTGCCGCCGCGAGGAGGCCCCGTAAATCAGGAACTCCGCCCATCCGGGGCACGGGGGGTCACGAAAAGGAGGCGCGCGTGAGGCGGTCGTTGATGGCGCGGCCAAGGCCGATGTTGGGCACGCGCCAGGCGACGATGCGGTCGGGGGCCAAGCTGTCGAGGTGCCTCAGGCAGGAGAAGAGGCGGGTGGCGGCTTCGGGGAGGTCCCGTGTGGGGGAGAGGCAGGCGGAAGGACCGGCAAGTCCGTGGGGCGGATGATCGAAACAGAGCCAGGCGGTGGTGCCGGGGAGGGAGGGAGGGGGCTCCTGGGGGTCGAGGAGCAGGAGGGGGGTACGGGGGGCGTAGTGGCGGGCGAGCATGCCAGGGGAGACTTCGCCGCGCTCGGCGAGGGAGGGATCGTCGACGCGGTCGGCCGCCTGGACAATCTCGATGGAATCAATGACTTCGCGGAGGGCTTCGATGGGGGTGCCTCCGATGCGGTAGACCCGGACACGGCCGGGAGAGGGGAAGCCGATGACGGTGGATTCGAGGCCGAGAGCGCAGGGGCCCGCATCCAGGACGCCGGCGACTTCGGGTCGGTCGCCGAGCTCGGAGAGGACGTGTTCGGCGGAGGTGGGGCTGATGTGTCCGAAGCGGTTGGCGGAGGGAGCGGCGAGGGGGAGGGCGGCCTCGTGGAGGAGGGCGAGGGCGACGGGGTGTGCGGGGACACGGAGGGCGAGGGTGGGGAGGCCTGCGGAGAGGAGGTCGGGGAGGTCGGGGCGACGTGGAAGGACCAGGGTGAGGGGGCCTGGCCAGAAGTGGTCGGCGAGGAGGCGTGCGGCGGGAGGGACGGAGGAGGCGAGGCGGAAGGCCTCGGGAGTGGAGGGGCAGTGGACGATGAGTGGGTCAAAGGTGGGGCGCCCTTTGGCGGTGAAGATGGCGGCAACGGCGGAGGGGTCCAAGGCGTTGCCGGCGAGGCCGTAGACGGTTTCGGTGGGAAGGCCGACGAGGCGGCCGGCGCGCAGGGCGTCGGCCGCGGCGGGGAGGTGTTCCAGGGCGGGGGACCAAAAGAGCATGCCCGGAATCCTAGGGAATTCCGGGCATTTTGCAACCGCCATGTGGGGCGGCATGGGGTTCCCCTAAAAACGGTATTGGTTCGGGCGCGTCTGCGGCAATTCCTTTGGCTGCAAGCGCTTGTGCGAAACACTCACATACCTTCGGGTATGCCTCGGTTTCGCACAAGCCCTTTCGCTCAAAGATCTTGCCACATCTGCATCCTTCCATCACCGTTTTTAGGGTTACATGTCGACCACGGGGAGGTAGCGGTAGTAGACCTCCAGCATCAGGGTGAGGAAGGCGGTGCGGTAGATTTCGAAGTCTTTGCCTTCCTGCTGGCCGCCATGTTGGCCGGATCGGGTGGGAGGCCAGCTTCCGTCGGAGAGCTGAGCGTCGGTGACGGATTTCTGGAACCAGTCGTTGTATTTCTTCCAGTCGCGCCCCCCCACGGCGAACAGGGCCTGAACATCGTAGTACATGCCGTAGAGGTTGGCCTTCTCGTAGATCAAATTGCCCTTGTTGTCCGTGGTCTTGGTTCCTTCTTCGAGACGTTGGAGGATGAATTCGGTGCCGCGGCGGACTTCGGGCGAGTCCTTGTGTTTCCACATGGAAAGGGTGAAGACGCCGACTCCGGTGAGGTTGTCGCCCTCGGTGTTGTCGCGGTAGCCGAAGGATCCACGGTTGGTCTGGACGCGCTTGAGGTTCCCCACGGCTTTGTCGAGGGCGGTGGCGACTTCGTCGCCGATCTCGTCGAGGCCAGCCAGATAGGCGGACTTGAGTGCCTGGATCTGCCAGCCGGAGACGGAGGTGTCGCTGGGGACGTCCGCGGCGTTCATGTTGTACATCCAGCCCCCATCGGGGGCCTGCCCGGCGAGGATGCGCTGGACGCCCTGGAGGAAGGGCTCGCGGTAGGAGGGGTCGCCTGTCATGATGTAGGCTTCGCCGAGGGCGTAGGTGGCGATGCCATGGGAATAGGAGGCCCCGCCGCCGCCGCAGTCGCTGGTGAGGCCGCGGCCCTCTTTGCCGGTCATCGAGATGATGTAGGAGATGGCGCGGCTGACCGTTTCGCCGTACACGGGGCTTTCGGGGGTTTCGCAGTGGCCGAGATAAGCGAGGAGGGCCAGGCCGGTCATGGCGACTTTGTGGGCTTCGCCGAAGCTGCCGTCGGAGTTCTGGCGGGTCTGCAACCAGGCAAGGGCGTTCTGGACGGCCTTTTCGGAGGCGGCGCGGCCGCCGGTGCTGCGCATGCGGGAGCTGCGGTTCTGGGCCGAGCAGCGGTCGGCCATGGTGGGGGGGAGGCCCATGCCGCCCATGCCTCCGCCCATGCCGGTGCCAAAGCCTCCACCGACGCCGCTTCCGAGGCCGGCGGTGCCGAGGGTGCTGAAGTTGCGCTGGACCTTGTTTTTGGAGGCGTTGGGGTTCCGTTTGATTTCGGGGAGGGCGAGGGAGGAAGGGGCGTTGACCATCATCCGTTGTTCGAGTTTGGGACGGGAGGAACGCTTGGAGAGCTGGTTCACGCGGACCTGCATTTCCAGCTTGCGTGGCTCGAGGCGGGGACGTTGTGGGGGAGGGGCGACGAATTCGACCTCCTCTTTCTCGGGCAGCGTCATGGCGACGATGAGGCCGGCGAGGAGGAGGAAGACCACGTGCACGGCCACGCTGACAAGGGAGGACTGGAGTTTTGAGGTTTTTTTCTGGCGGGCGAGGGCCTGTTCGATGACTTCTTCGGCGTCCGTTCTGTGCGCGTTGGCGGGATTCATGCCGGTTCTCCAAGGGGGTGATGCAGGCAAATGAAACGATCATACAGCAAGTCTATTAAAAAGTTTAGCATTTTATCGGTGGGCGGGTGGCGGTGGTGAATCCCGCGCGAACCGCGCAACTCCTGGTCCGTCCCGTTTTGGAGGAGCCGATCCGCCGAGAGGAAAGGGGCAATCCTCGCGCGTCGTTTCGTCTCAAACCGGCATGTCGCACAAACCGTAAGGCTTCAGGGCCCTTTTGCACCGTCACAGGGGCCAAGTCAGCCCTATATTTTACATTTACCTGCATTCTCGCCTTGAAGTCCGCGATAGAATCCGTGCATACTCATACCCCAACCCGGAGACAACACTTGGCCTCAAAGGAAAAAACGAAAACGAACCGCCCCTCAGATGTCGTCGGCATTGACTTTGGCGCGACCAGCACAAAGCTGGTGAGGGTGAAGCGACAGGGATCTTTGCTGAACCTGGTGGACGCGGATGTGATGCCCTCCTTTGATTTCTCGGATCCGGCGGCGAGCCGGAAGCTGGCGCTGTCGAAGAAGCTCTCCGCGCCTTATGCGGCGGCGGCGGTCACGGGTGCGGAGAGCCATGTGCGCTTCATGTTTGTGTCGAGTAAGCTGCAGGACAACCGAGGCATTCAGCAGCGGGTGGCCAAGTCGCTGGGGCTGGGGGCGGACTACCGGGTTTCGTATTCGGTGGTCGATCGGGGCAAAGAGGGTGTGGACCACAAGGTGCTTGCGGCGGGAGTGCCGTTGCAGGAGGTTCAGGCGATCCGCCGCCTGTTCGCGAGCAACAAACCGAGCCTGGTGTCGATGGAGGTGTCGGGTCTTGCGGCGTTGAACAGTTTCAGTTCGACCGACGCGGTGAAAAAATCGGAGGGCATCGTGTGCTACATGGAGGCTGGCGCGGCGGCGACGATCATCAGTTTTTTCCTGAACGGGGAGTTGCGTTTGGTCCGCAAGTTTGACCACGGGGCCAACCACATCCTGAGCCGCATCCAGGATGTACTGAACATCAGCGAGGACGATGCGTTGACGGTGTTGTTCGAGGATGCGACGTCCCTGATGGACCAGGCCCTCGATCCGATCGGGGCGATGTTGCAGGAGATTTCGATCTCCAGGAAGTTCGTGGAACGGAACGAGAACGCCGCGATTCATGCGGTGTACGCCTCGGGGGGCTTGAGTTATTCCCCGTATTGGGTGCACATGATGCGTGAGGTGATGGGCGCCGAGGTTGAGGTGTGGAACCCTTTCACGGCGAATGGCATCAAGAACCTTCCCAAAGGGGTGCTCGGGGTGGAGAGCATGTTCGCCCCCGCTTTGGGCGCCGCCATGGCCCTGCTCCGGGAGGACGCATGAACCACTATATCAACCTTCTCGAAGACAATGAGTGCGTCTACTTCTCCTCGGTGGCCGCCAAGCCTGTGTACAAGCTTCTCGGTGCTGTGCTGGCCGTGGGGCTGGTCGTGGGAGGGGGCGGCTACTTCTTCTCGCTGCGGAGGGTGATTGAGGAAGGGACCGCACTGGAAAAACGCTGGAAGGAAATGGAGAAGCCCTTGGCGGAGGCCAACCAGCGTGCGGCGGCTTTGGAGATGCTGGAGCGCGAGACGAAGGCCTTGCAGGGCTGGAACAAGAGCCGGGTGCCTTGGCCGGAATTCCTGCGCTTTGTGGTCTCCAAGGCCCCCGAGCCCCGCGAGAACCTGCAGCTGACCCGTCTCGATTTCGATGAGGAAATCGAAGGGCTCCGCAGGCACAACCCCGATTCGGGCGCCAAGGCGTACCCCCTGCGGCGCCGGGTGGTGGTCAAGCTGCGGGGGCGCTTGCTTTCTGAACAGCCCGAGGCCGACCTTGGCAAGTTCCGGCGTAGATTGCTGGAGGGGGGCGAGGGTCTTCCTACGATCGAACGAATCGACTTGAGGCCGCAGCGGCTGCCCGACCTGGACGGGCGCATGCTTACGGGTTTCGAGATGGACCTCAGCCTGGAAGCGATGGAGTTGAAGCCATGAACCTGAAGGAAATGCCGAAGCAACAGCGGGACATGCTGCTCCTCGGAGTGATGGGCGGCTTCACCGTCGTCGTCCTCGCCCTCAACCTTTTCCTTTTCCCGGCCCAGGAGGAAGCCAAGAAGGCCCGGGAGACGATCGAGAAGCTTTCCGGGGAGGTCCGCAAGGGGGAGGCCATCTTGAAACGTGACCGCATCATCCTCGAGGAGACTCGAACCAATGCGGAAAAGCTGCTGGCCATTCACGACAAGGAGCTGCCGCCGGAAGATAACCAGAACCTGTGGACGCGCCTGCGTATCACCTCTCTGGCCAGGGAAATGGGGCTCAACGAGATGGATCCGCTGCCGCACCGGGCCGCGCGCTTCGTCGAACCGAAGAAGCCCTTCAAGGAGGTGCGGGCGACCACTTCCCTCTGGCAGACCTATGCGGTGCGGGTGGCCTCCCCTGCCTCCTTCGCGACGGCGATGGACTTCATTGACCGGCTGACCGCCGCGTACCCCTTTGTTTCGCTGGCAATGTTGTCGATCACCCCGCGGGAGGAGACGCCCGAGCTGCACCAGGTGGAAATGGTCTTCGAGTGGCCCGTGCCGCGCGATCCCTCGGTCATCGCCTTGATCCGCAAGGAACTGGAGGCCCAACGATGAACTCCCGACTGCCCCTCCTTTTTCTTTGCGCGCTTGGGTTCAGTGCGGCCCGCGCGGAGAGGGATCCTTTCTGGCCTATTGGCTACCAACCCAATGGCACGGTGGTGGCGAGGCCCTCGACGGGCGTTTCGGAGGCCCCGCTGCCGCAGCGCGTGCTCACGCCCGAGGAGATGGAGAAGCTTGCCGAGCAGGAGTCCCTCCGTATCCAGCAGAGCCTCCGCCAGCAGGGCGGTAGGGCGATCGTCCGTTTCGGAAACCAAGTGAAGGCGTTGATCAACGGGGAACTGGTGGGGGTGGGAGACACCCTGTCGGTGGATGTCGGAGGCCAGCACTACCGCCTGCGCATCACTCGCCTTACTTTTGATGAAATTAAACTCGAACCCTTCCGCATTGCGGAGGAACCCAAGCCCTAACACCCAGGAAAGATCATGAAGAAGCAATTGACCGCGCTTTTGTTTGGAGGCCTTCTGGCCTGGCAATGCGCCGCGAGTGCCCAGGAAACCACCGAGGCCGTCGAATCCACGCAGGAAGTCGACCGGATCCTCGCGGAAGTCGCCCTGCCCGTCGGCGATGAGGCCTTCCCCATGGAAGCTGCGCCGGTCTTGGAGGAGGTGGTTCCCGCGCCTGCCTCGGAGGAAGCCGTTCCCGCGACGGTCGAGGGGGAAGCTGTCCCGGCGATCAATCTCCAGGGGGTCGAACCCGTCGAAGGTCTTGACGTGACCGAGAGCGCGCAGCGTAGGCCCGGCGACATCACGATCAACTACACGGACGTCAAACTCGCGGACATGGTGCGGGTGCTCGCGCAGTCGGTGAACGCGAACATCATCATCCCGGACGGGCTGGACATGACCGTCAGCGGAAACCTGAACGATGTGAACTGGCGCGTGGCGTTGGAGGCGATCCTGGGGGACAAGGGTTTCGTGTTGCTGGAGCGTCCCGGGAACATCTACACGATCATTCCCCGCACGAGTGTCGCGGCGGAGCCGCTGGACACGGAGACGATCGAGCTGCGTTTCATCAAGTCGGAGGACGCGATCGGGGCGGTGAGCAGCATGGCCGTGAGTTCCAATGCCTTTATCCGCGCGGTGCCGAACGCGAACGTACTGATCGTGAAGGAGAACGCGCGGCAGATCCAGGAGATCAAGCGTGTACTGGAGATCGTGGACCAGCCCCGCAAGCAGGTCTTTATCGAGGCGAAGTTCGTGGAATTGAACGACAGCGCGATCAAGGATCTCGGCATTAACTGGCAGGTGCTTAAGGGCTATACGGTCCGCGCCACCGGGTTGACCCAGGAGTTCACCCGCACGGACTTCCGTTCTACGCAGGACGCGCAGGCCTTCACCAGCAGCCGCAGCCGTGCCGACGCCTCCATGCGGGCGAAGGTGGATGACCGACTGGTCCCCGGTTTGGAGGCTGACGAGGTGATGAGCAACTCCTCCAGCAGCTCCGGGGACTTTGATGGCGTGGTCAAGGGCCGCAATTTCACCTCGTTCGACGCGGAAGAGGGCACGCTGACGACGACGCCGTCGATGGAGCAGGAAGTGATCCGAAGCGCGGTGCTGAGCGCGGATGACTTCGCGCTGACGCTGAGCGCGCTGCAGCAGTTGGACGGTGTCCGCATAGTCTCGAACCCCAAGATGCTGGTGGCGAACGGTCAGACGGCGAACATTCATGTGGGCCGCAACGAGCCGAACGTTCGTGCGGTTCCGCAGGGAGACAACGCGACAACCTTTGCGTATGTGCTCGATGGTTTTATCGAGATCGGCGTGAAGCTGCAGGTGACTCCGGTGATCAGCACTGCGAAAAACATCACGGTCGGGATTGTGCCCGAGCTGAGCCGTCTTCTCGGCGAGAAGGTGGTGGGCGAGGCGGGAACGTCCTTCCCGATCACTCAGATCCGCAGGATCAACACGGAGTTCGCAGTGGAGTCGGGCAAGACCGTTGCGATTGGTGGCCTGACGCAGGGTGAGGAGAAAGAGATCGTGAAGAAGATTCCGGTGCTGGGCGACCTGCCCATCCTCGGGAAGTACCTCTTCCGTCACACCTCCACCCAGAACATCCAGGATGAGATCATCATTTTCGTGACGGTGGACATGGCGCACACCGAGCACTTGACGAACACGGACGGGCTTCCTGAGCACGGGAAGCTGATTCACACCTGGATGGAGCACAATCCACCCAAGCCATGATCGCAGGAAAAGGGGCGGTTCACTGGGACCGCCCTGATTTCTCACCGCGCGGCCGTCACGGCCGCGCGTATTTTTTGCGCGGCATCGGCGGCGCGTTGGGCGGCGCTGCCCTGTCCGTAGAGGATGGAGCGGGAGGCGTTGATGAGGAGGGGGGCCGTACGGCGTGAGAGGTCGAGGCGGGAGAGGTCACCGCCCTGGGCGCCGAGGCCGGGGACGAGAAGGGGGTGGTCCTTGACGCGGGCGAGGACCTCGTCGGTGACGTTGGTGAGGCCTACGACGAAGCCGACTTGTCCGGGATGGCCCGCGGCACGGTCGGCATAGTCTTGGACAAGCTCGAAGAGGTAGCGGTCGCCCACGCGTTGGAGTTCGAGGTCGGCTGCGCCAGGATTGGAGGTCACCGCGAGGAGGTAGACGCCGTGGGCGGGGTCCTGGAGGAAGGGTTCGATGCAGTCGAAGCCCATGTATCCGTTGAGGGTGACGGCGTCGACGTTCCATTGGCCGAAGTAGGCTTGGGCGTAGTGTTTCATGGTCTCGGGGATGTCACCCCGCTTGACGTCCAGCACGATGGGGATTTCCCGGGGGATGTCGCGGAGGCAGCGCTCGAGCACGGTGATGCCGGCGGCTCCGAAAGCCTCGAAGTAGGCGATGTTGGGTTTGAAGGCTGCCGCGTGGGGGGCGGTCTGTTCGACGAGGTCGCGCACGAAGGCTTCGAGGGCGGAGTCAGCGCGGTCGGCCCGCGGATCGATGCCGACGCAGAGGTTGGAGTTGGTGGCGGCGATGCGGGCGAGGAGTTTTTCGGTGTAGGTCATGTGAGGGAAGGGGTTGGAGGGGAGAGAGGAAGGTGTCGAGGAGGCGGTCGGGGAGCCGGAGCGGCCCGTGTCAGGGAGAAGGGCGGGGGAAGGGATTCCCTCAGGCGAGGTCGTCGTCGGGCAAAAGGGGGAGTTCGAGGCGGAACACGGCGCCGCCATCAGGTTGGTTGGCCGCCAGGAGTCGGCCGCGGTGTTGTTGGACGAGGTCTCGGGAGATGGCGAGCCCGAGTCCGAGCCCGTAGTCGCCGCCCCCGCTTTTGGTGGTCACGTTCGGTTCGAAGATTTTTCCGAGGAGGGAGGGGGGGATGCCGTGTCCGCGGTCGGCGACTTCGATCCAAACGCGGTCTTCCCCAGAGCCGCCCCGGATGTCGATCCGTCCGCCAGTGGGTGTGGCCTCGCAGGCATTGGTGAGGAGGTTGGTCAGGACCTGGTTGATTTCGCCTCCGCGTGCGACGATGGAGGGGAGAGGGGGGAGTTCGAGGCGGAGGTCGTAGTGTTTCAGGCGGTGGTTGAGGACCATCAGGGTGTCGCGGACACAGGTCTCCAGATTGACCGCCCCGCCGGGGCCTTCGTCCTGCCGACTGTAGCTTTTGAGGCTTTTGACCAGGCGGGTGATTCGTTCGTCGGCTAATTCGATTCCGCGGAGGGCGGCACCGAGTTCGAAGATGTCGAGGAGGGCCCCGAGGGAGGGGGAGGGAGGGGTGAGCAGGAGGGGGGCGAGGCGGTCGAGGGCGGGGGGAGGCAGGCGTGAAAGGCGGCGGCAGAGGCTGCGGGGCAGGGAAGGGTGGGACTGCTGGAGGTCTTCCATGCGCTGGCGGGATTCCTGGGTGCTCAGGTAGGGGGCGGCGCGTCCTTCGCCAAAGAGGAAGCGGCCCTGTTCGTCGAGAATGCCCGGCAGGAGGCGGCCGAGAAGCTCGACGTTTTGGAGGAGGGAGCTGGAGGGGTTGTTGATTTCGTGGGCGATGCCAGCGAGAAGTTGGCCCATGGTGGCGAGTTTTTCGCGGTGGACGAGCTGGTTGCGGGTTTGACGGAGGTCGGTGATGGCCTCGCGCAGGGCGTTGCGTTCGGCTTCGAGTTCGCGGGTGAGGCCGGCGACCTTGAGGGTGAGTCCCACGACGCGTCGGTAGCGTTCGCTGAGGTTGGCGACGAGGAGCTCCTGGGTGAGGCGCGCGAACTCGGGATCCTCGGCCACCTCCTGGACGAATTCGGTGCGGCCGAGGCGGAGGCAGACCATGGGGGTGATGGCTTCGACGGAAGAGAAGGAGGGCTCGCCGGTCCAGAAGGAGAGGATGCCGAGGAGGGAGCCGGGGCCGAGAAGGTCCAGGGGGGTTGCGCCGCCGTCCGGGCCTCGCTTGGAGAGTTGGGCTGTTCCGTCGAGCAGGATGTAGAGGCTTTCATTCACACGCCCCTCCTCGAGGACCCGGTCGCCCTGGAGAAAACGAACGGGTTCTCGTCCCAAGGACCTCGCGCGATCGGCAAGGCGTCGCAGCGCGTCGGGAGTGGAAAAGGAGGAGGGCTCGGGGCTCATGCGCCGCTCAGCGGTCGGCCGCGAACTGGTGGCGCAGGTGGTCTCCGAGTTCTGTGACATCGAGCTGCCGGAGGTAGGGAAGGGGGTTGATGTCCATGTCCTTGACGAAGATGCTCAGTTGACGGCGCGCGACTCGCAGCAGTTCGCCTTTGTCCCAAGGTTTGGAGATGTAGTGTGCCAGGGAAGCTTCGTTGACGGCTTTGATGGTGGCATCCAGGCCGGCCTGGCCTGTCAGCAGCACGTTCCGGGTGGGTATCCAGCGGGGGTCCTGCTCGAGCTCGACCATGAAGTCAACCCCCGTGACACCGGGCATGATATGGTCGCAGAAGAGGACGCCCACATAGTCACCGTCGGCGGCGATGCGGTCGAGGGCTTGCCGGGCCTCGGAGGCGTTGGCGGCGGTTTCGATGGGAAAGAGGTCTTCGAGGACCTCCAGCTCCCGGAGGACGGCGTCGAGCACGTCGGGTTCGTCGTCAACACAGAGAATGTGGATGGTTTTCATGAGGGGTCTTAGGGCGTATTAGAGGATGCTGGGCCAGAGGACAAGTCCGAAGAGGAGGCTGAAGAGGATACCGAGGAGCCCGACCAAGGCGCCGGCGCGGAGTAGATCCGGCGTGTCGATGAGGCCGGTGGAGAGGGCGATGGCGTTGGGAGGAGTGGAAATGGGCAGTAGCATGGAGTAGCTGACGATGATGCCGATGACGATAATGGGGATGAGCAGTCCTTCTCCCGCCGCGCCGGCGGGAAGCATGGCGATGGCGATTGGCACGAGGATGGTGGCGCTGACGGTGTGGGAGACGAGGTTGGCCACGGCGAAGCCGACCAAAGCGAACAGGAGCACGAGCATGCCGGGGGAGACGGAGGACCAGTCCACGCGCCGAATTAACCAGTCGGCAAGGCCGGTGTCGGAGAGGCTGAGGCCGAGGGAGATGCCGCCGGCGACGAGCCAGAGGACTTCCCAAGCGTAGCCCCGCAGATCCTTTTTGTCGAGGACGCCGCATGCGGGGAGAAGGACGAGCGGAAGGAAGGCGACGACGGTGGATTTGAGGCCGTGGAGGGCTTCGGTGACCCAGAGCAGGACGGTGAGGCCGAAGATGGCGTAGCAAAGGAGGGCCTTGGGGCTTTTGTCGAAGCGGCCGGGGATGGAGAGGGTGAAGCGGGGGAGAGTGGGGCGGAAGAGGCGGCAGAGGCCCCACCAGGAGAGGGCGAGGGTGACGAGGACCAGCGGGGTGGCGAGCAGCATCCAGGTGCTGAAGCTGACATTCACTCCGGCGCGTGCAAGGGCGGCGATGGCCACTGCGTTCGGTGGCGTCCCGATGGGGGTGGCGATCCCGCCGATGTTTGCTCCCACCGGGATGGAGAGGGCGACGAGTTTCCGGAAGGGGTCCCCCTCCGGGACAGAGGCGACGATGGGGAGGGCGACGGTCATCATCATCGCGGTGGTCGCGGTGTTGGACATGAAGGCGGAGAGGACGCCTGTGACGACCATGAGGCCCAGGGCGACGCGGGCGGGCCGGTCCCCGAAGGGTTTGAGAAGTAGCCGGGTGAGGCTGCGGTCGAGCGCGTATTTCTCCGCGGCGCGGGCGAGGCTGAAGCCGGCGAGGAAGAGGATGAGGATGGGGTTTGCGAGGGTTCCGTAGAAAGCCGTGTACTTGGGTGGGGAGTAGCCTCCCTCCGTGAGGCGTCCGAGCAGGGGGACCAGCGGGCTTTGGTCGGAGAGCAGCAGGACCTGGGCGAGGATCACGCCGAGGCTTGTGGCGTAGATGGGGATGGGTTCGAGCATCCAGAAGATGGAGGCGCAGAGGAAAATGCCCAAGGCGATGTGGCCAGCCGGGCTGAGGCCGTCAAGGGAGGCCCAGGGACACAGGAGGAGGGCGGACAAGCCGAGGCCGAGGCCGAGAGATTGTTTCAAGGGGAGTTTTTTCATGAATGGCGGAGGGGAGAGTTTGAAGGTTCTGCCTATACGGGAGGGGTGGAGAAATGCAATGAAAAGAGGGGGCGGAGGTGCGGAGGGAAGGGGGGTGGGGCAGTGAAGAGGGATGGACAAGGGGGTTGGGATGCGGTAGTCTTTTCCCAGACACCATCCCCAACCCCGGAGCGCAGCATGGACTTCATCCGCATCGCGAATTTCAACAACAAGCTGGAGGCCGAGACAGTGGCACATGTGCTGGATGGCGCGGAGATTCCGTTTGTGATCCATAGTGACGAGGCCCTTTTCGGCGAGGGAGGCGTGGGGGACTATGTGTTCCTCAGCGTGCCTGAGGACCGCGCCGAGGAGGCCCGGAACCTCATCGCGGGTCTCGCGTGACCCTGCCAATGGAGCCCTATCTCCGCATTGCCGCCAGCGCCGGAAGCGGAAAAACACACGCCCTTGCCCACCGGTTCCTCAAGCTCCTCGCCCTGGGGGAGCCCCCCGATGTCATCGGCGCCTACACCTTCTCGCGCAAGGCCGCGGGGGAGATTTTCGACGAGATTGTCGGGTACTTGCGGCGCGCCGCGGAAACCGGGGAAGGCGCGGAGGCCACCGCCGCCAAACTGGGGGTTTCCCGGAGCCGGGAGGAATTTCTCGGTGATCTGCGCAGCCTCCTCCGGCACGTCCACCGCCTCCGCATCGGCACTCTCGACTCGCGGATCGCCCAGATGCTCACCGCCGCCTCTGTCGAAATGGGCCTTCCTCCGGAGTTCCACCTTCTGGACGGCCTCTCGGTCGAGGCCGTACGCCTTCGGGAGGAAACCCTCGACGCCTTGTTCCTGCCCGGACGACTCACCGAGGAAGCCGTGTCCGCTTTCCTGCGGCTCTTCGAGCTGGCAACGCACGGACAGGCCGAGAAGTCCTTCGACCGCCTGCTGGGTGGCTTCATCGCCCAATTCCGTTCCGCGTACCTGCTCTTCCCCGAGGCGGCGGCCTGGCGGGGCCCCGCCGTTGCCGATCCTCCCCGTGCCTTGGGGGAGGAGATCCGCCGTCGCGGGGTGGCGGAACTGCTGGAATGGGTGGGAACGTTGGAGGACAAGCGCTTGCGCGTCGCGCTGGTCAAGCTCGTGGAGGGTTGCGGGGCTTTCGGTCCCGGAAGCTCTTGGTCGCCCTTTGTGGCTGCGATGCCGAGCCTGTGGAGGCAGATCCTCTGTGGGGAGAAGGAGGTGACGTATTACAACAAGGCGACGGAGATCCCGTGCGGGATATGGGAACCGCTCCACGCGTTGGCCCGGCACCCGCTGGGGGTGGTGTGGGAACGCATCGCCTCCCAGACGCCCGCCCTGCATGCCATGTTGGGCTTGTTCGAGGCGGCTTACCGTGCGCGGGCGCTGCGGGGTGGGAGAATTTCCTTCGAGGATGCCGGGATCCTGATGGCGGATTTCGGGCGGTTGGAGCCCGGGGAGATCGCGTACCGACTCGATGGCGAGCTGCGGCACTGGCTGCTGGATGAGTTCCAGGACACGAGCCCAACGCAGTGGGAGGTGGTACGCCCCTTTGTGGAGGAGATCTTGCAGGACCCTTCCCGTGGCCGCAGTGTGTTCTACGTGGGGGATGTCAAGCAGGCCATCTACGCATGGCGTGGGGGCGCGGCCGACCTCTTCAATCGCATTGGGAAGCAATGGCCCCACATACAGGAGGAACGCCTGGACGTTTCCTGGCGTTCGAGCCCTGCCGTGCTGGAGCTGGTGAATACCCTGTTCGACCGGGTGCCTTCGCACGAACAGATGCCGGAAGGGGCGAGGGAGCGCTGGAACCGCGAGTTCCGCCCCCACCGCCCGGCTCGGGAAACCCCGGGGGGATTCGCGGAGGTGCGGCGCCTGCCCGACGAGGAGGAAGCCCTCGAGCAGGCGATCCTGCGCCTGGTGCGGGAAAGCCCGACCGGGCTCGAGGTCGCCGTGCTCACCCGGACGAACGCCGAGGGCCGGGAGATTGCGGAGGCTTTGCGGGCGGAGGGGGTTCCCGTTGCTCTCGAGGGATCCGCGCCGTTGCGCGATGACACCGCGGTCGAGGCCCTCCTTGCCGCCCTGCGGCTGGCGGCGCATCCGGCGGACCGGTTCTGCCGCCAATTCGTCCGCATGGCGGGCCTGGGGGAGATTGACGCGCACGGATTGTTGGACGCCTTGAGGCGGAAAGGGTTTGCCACGGTACTTGGAGGGCTGGCGGAAAGGTTGGAGTTGGGCCCGGAAGCGGGCTTCGCACGCCACCGGATTGCCGCCCTGCTGGCGCAGGCCTCGGCCTACGATGCGGAGGGGGACCCCTCGGTGGACCGGTTCTTGTCCCGGATGGAAGGTGCGCGACTGCGAGAGCATGAGGCGCGGGGGGTCGTTCGGGTGATGACGATCCATCAGAGCAAGGGGTTGGGGTTCGACAGGGTGATCTTGCCGGTGCCTGCGGCCACGCGTTTCGGAAACGTGGACACGCACGGGGTGACGACATCGGCACCGGGGGAGTGTCCGTCCTGGGTGACCTTGATGCCACCGCAGGAGGTCTGCGCCTTCGTGCCGGAACTCGGCGCGTTGCGCGAGCGCGCGGAGTCCGATTCCACCTATGAGGGCCTTTGCCTGCTGTACGTGGCCCTGACCCGCGCGAAACAGGCCCTGCATGTGCTGCTTCCTCCCGCCCCCAAGAAGGTGGGGTCTCTGGCGCCCTGGCACAATTGGATCGCATGGAGGCTGGGGGAGCGCACGTGTTTCGGTGAGCCGGGGGCTCTGTCTCCCCGACGGGCGGTCGAGCCCCCCTCTGAGCCGGAGCCTTTTCCTTTGTCTCCGGGCCCGGCTACCCTGCCACGCCTGGAGCCTTCCCAGGCCGATGCGCGCACCGAAAGCGTCGAGCGACTTTTCCAACCCGTGCCTGCGGACGGCCGCGAGCTGGGAACCCGAGTGCATGCCCTGCTCCAGGAGGTCGGATGGGCGGAGGATGTGGATCCCGACGCGCTTCTCGCGAAGGCGGGGGAGCCGCAAGGGAGCGAGGCGGCGGCCCACCTGCGTCGGGCCCTCTCCGCTTTCCCGGAAGCCTTGGGCCGTCCGGAGCGGGCGACGGGTCTCTGGCGGGAGATGCCCTTCGAGACCGTACTTCCGGAGGGGTGGATCACCGGCGTGTTCGACCGCGTCGTCCTTTTTCCCGATGGGGCATGGATCCAGGACTTCAAGACCAACCGCCACGTCCATTCCGGGATTGTTGAACATTACGCCCCCCAGATGCGGCTCTACCGGAGGGTCCTTGCGGATATGCTTGGGCTCGAGCCTGCCTCCATCCGCTGCCAGCTCCTTTTTACCGGGGCCGGTGTGGTACACGAGGTCGAAGCGGGCTGAGTGGGCCTGTCAGCCTCGGGCGAGAGTCAGGGCAAAGAGGGAGGTGGCACCAGCGCGGCGGAGGGCGCGGCAGCAGGCGTCGAGGGTTGCGCCGGTGGTCATCACGTCGTCGAAAAGCACAAGAGTGGGGGGAGGTTGCCCCAGGACGCGGAAGGCGCCGCGCACATTCTCCTGGCGGGCAGCAGCGCTGAGGTGGGTCTGGGTCTCCGTGTCCCGGGCCCTCCGGAGGCCGTTCCACAGGCGGGGGACTCCGGGATGTCGCCGCCGGAGGTGGCGGAGGATTTCCTCTCCCTGGTTGAACCCCCGTTCTCGCCGTCGGCGCGGATGGAGGGGGACTGCCACGAGCGCGGCATCGGAGGGGAGTTCGGGGTAGTGGGCGGTTAGGCCGGCCCCGAGGAGGAGCGCCAAGTCGGGGATGACGGAGAAATCCCGGTGGTATTTGAGGGCGTGGATGGCGTCGCGAACCCCTCCCTCGTAGCGGAACAGGCTGCGTGCGCGGTCATAGGCGGGCCGGGTTTCGGCGCAACGCGCGCAGGTAAAATGGTGGTCGAGGCGTCCGGCGACCACGGCCCCACAGCGGTCGCACCAAGGGGGGGTGACGGGAAGGGAGGAAGCGCGGCAGTCCCAGCAGAGGCCGTTCTCGCCCTCGGCGTGGATGCGGCCGCCACAGGAACAGCAAGTGCGTGGGAAGAGAAGGTCGAGGACTCGGGGCAACACGGGGGAGATGTCGCATGCCTGCGGGGAGAGGTCAAGGGGCGGGGCAGGAAAATGTCGTTTTGTGTCTGAAAAATCTTCCCACGGGCGGTGGGAGGACCTAAGAGGAGCCGAGGAGTCCCCCTTCATGAACGAGAATGTGCAATTTCTTCGCGAACATCCGGTTTTCCAGCGTCTGAGCGAGTCCTATCTGGCTCAGCTGGCCGAACACATGCGGGTGATCAGCATCGCGCCCGGAGAGTGTCTGATCCGGGAAGGGGCCCCTGCGGACCATTTTTACATCGTGATGGAGGGGACGGTCGACCTGTTCGCGAACATCGGCGGGGAGGAAGAGTGGATCCAGATGATCGACGTGGGCGAGGTCATTGGCTGGTCGTGGCTTGTGCCTCCCTACAAGTGGAGCTTCAGCGCGCGGAGCCGCGAGGGTGCGATGCTGATGCAGTTCGACGCGGTGGCCGTACGCGAGCTGTGCGACCGCGACCCCGTCTTCGGTTACGGCACGATGAAGCAGATTTGCGCGCTGATGCTGGACCGACTGCACACGGTTCGTTCTCAAATGGCGTCGCGTTTGCGGGACTTGAAGAAGGGCGCATGACGTTGCCCGGGGAAAGCGGTCAGACTTCGCTGCGGGAGGTGTGCGATGCCCGGCGCGGCTATGTGCATTCCGTGGAGACCGGTGGCACCCTTGACGGACCTGGGATCCGTTTCGTCCTCTTCCTCAACGGCTGTCCGCTACGTTGCAAGTATTGCCACAACCCTGACACCTGGCAGATCCGCCATGGGACCCTGCGGGACGCCGAGGATATCCTCGCGGAAATCGGTGGGTATGCGGGTTTCCTCCAGCGCGCCAAGGGTGGGGTCACAATCAGCGGCGGCGAGCCGTTGATGCAGCCGCTCTTCGTCGAGACGATCCTGCGGGGGGCCAAGGCCCTGGGCCTGCACACAGCACTCGACAGCTCCGGACACCTCCACCACCACGCGCCGGACTCGTTGCTGGAAGCTCTTGACTTGGTCCTGTTGGACATCAAGGCGGGCGACGACCCAACCCATCGCCGTGTCACCGGAAAACCCCTCGCACCCACCCTTGAGTTCGCCCGCAGGCTGGAGCGGATGGGTGTGCCTGTCTGGTGCCGCTTTGTTCTGGTCCCGGGGTTGACCGACAGCGAGGAGAACCTCCGGAATGTTGCCCGCATTATCGCCGGCCTCCACAACGTCGACCGCGTCGAAATCCTGCCTTTCCACCAGCTCGCCAGTTTCAAGTACGAGAAACTCGGTCTGCCCTACGAACTCAAGGATGTGCGTCCCGCCGATCCCCGTGATGTCGTCATGGCGTGGCGTGTCTTCAGCGAGGAGGGGGTTTTCGGAACCCGCTGAGGGAAATACCCCCCGCGTGTGATCCGCATGCCGCGGATCTCATGCGGGCGGCTTCGAACAAGGAGGGGGCGGAACGGTAGGGGGATTTGGGGGGCGCCGGGCTCAGGAGTCTGTCAACGCGAGGGGGGCGAGGAGGTTTTCGAGGTCCTCGGGCCCCAGGCTGGGCATGTCTTGGGCGGCGGAATCCACGAAACGGGCCCATTCCCGTTTGCGTTGCTGGAGGTCGAGGATGCGTGATTCCACCGTTCCCTCTGTGACGAGTTTGTAGATGAAGACGGGTTTGTCTTGGCCAATGCGGTGGGCGCGGTCGATGGCCTGGGCCTCCGCGGCGGGATTCCACCAAGGGTCGAAGAGAATCACGGTGTCTGCGGCGGTCAGGTTGAGGCCGACGCCTCCCGCCTTGAGGCTGAGGAGAAAGACGGGGGTTTTGCCCTCGTGGAAGAGGCGGACGGGCGTGTCGCGGTCTCGGGTGTCGCCGCGGATTTCGACGAAGGGGATGCGCAGTTTCTTGAGCTCGGGGCGGAGAAGGTCGAGCAGCGAGGTGAAGGAGGAAAAGAGGAGGATCCTGCGGCCGTCCTCGACAAGGGAGGGAAGGGTATCCCGGAGCCAGGCGATTTTTACGGAGTCGTTGGGGATCTTCCAGTCGCCCTGGGGTGCGCGGAGGCGGGGGTCGCAGCACACTTGGCGGAGTTTTGTCAGGGCGTCGAGGATGTGGAGTTTGGAGCTCTCGAAGCCTTTGGCCTTGATTTCGGAATGGATTTCATGGCGGAGAGCGAGGAGGATGGTCTGGTAGAGGTCCGCTTGAGCTTCCCCAAGGGGGAGGGTTTGAACCATTTCGGTTTTTGGGGGGAGTTCGGGGGCGACGAGGTCCTTGGTGCGGCGGAGAAGGAGGGGGCGGATGCGTGCCTGGAGCGCGGAGCGGGGCGCGGGGGCGTTGTCGCGCTCGATGGGGTGGCGGAAGACGCGGCGGAATTCGGATTCGCCGCCGAGGAAGCCGGGGAGGAGGACGTGAAAGAGGCTCCAGAGGTCGCCCAGGTGATTTTCCACGGGGGTTCCGGAAAGGGCGATCCGGACAGGAGCGGGGAGCTCGGCGGCGGCGCGGGTCTGCGCGGCACGCGGGTTTTTGAGGACCTGGGCCTCGTCGAAGACGACAACGGAGGGGGGGGTGGCGCTGTGCCTGTCCAGGTCGTTTCGGAGCAGTCCGTAGGTGGTGAGGACGATGTGCGGTTTTTTTTCCGAGGGCGGGGGAAGGTGGCGGTCTGTGCCGTGGAGTACGTGGACACGCAGTCCGGGAGCGAAGCGGCGGATTTCTCGCCGCCAGTTGGGCAGGACGCTGGCGGGGCAGACGATCAGGGCGTGGGGGGATTGGGGAGCCTGGTTGCGCCAGTGGCGAAGGGCGGCAATCACCTGCACGGTTTTGCCAAGGCCCATGTCGTCGGCGAGTATCCCTCCCAGGCGGTGGGCATGGAGGAAGTCGAGCCAGGCAGCGCCGGTTTGTTGGTAGGGGCGGAGGGTGCCGTTGAAGTTGGAGGGGGCGTCGAGGGGGAGCAGGGGGGTGTCGTTCTGGAGAGCTCCGAGGGAGAGACGGAGTTCGTCGGGAGGTTGCCAGCCCCCGGGTTCCGCGAGTTCGGCGGCGCGCCAGAGGTTAAGGCGAAGGCGCTCGTGTTTGTCGAGGGCGTCTTCGGCAAAGAGTTCGAACAGGTTTTCGATGATGCGCAGAAAGCGGGTGCCGGGGAGCAGAAGGACGCCGTCGGGCAGGGCAATGCTGAGGTCGTGTCGGCTGAGGTGCTGCTGGAAACGGGGAAAGTCCCAGTCGCGGCGCGCCCGGAGGAAGCGCTGGGCGATGGGGAGGAGGTTGATGCGACGGCCTTCGATCTCGACGCCTGTTTCGTATGTGAGCCATCCACGGCCGGTCTGGGTGAATTCGGTGTAGTGGCTGGTGGGGTGGGGGCGGAGGATGCGAGCCCGCTCGTCGGCAAGGAGGCGCCACCCACTCTGTTCGAGCCGGGAAAACTGCTCCTCGAAGAAGAGGGACCAGGTGAGGCCGCCTTCTGGGTTGGGCATGTAGCAGGTCTTTTCCTCGGCGTGGTCGAAGAGGTTCGCGGCGCGGGGCGGGCATGGCACGAACCCAAGGGCGCAGAATTCCCTCATGCGCGCGGTTTCGCCCAGGGTGTCCCGGGGAGCGTCGACCAGGGTGTCGCCGTCGCGGAAGCGGATGAGGTCACCGGGGTCGCCGGGGGCGATTTCGCGGTCGCCGTAGAGGAAAACGGGGCGGAGGCGGAGGGAGTCGGATTCGTCGGTTTCGGTGGCGCGAAGGATGCGGAGGGCGGGGGTGGGGGTGAAGTGTTCGAGGCGGCGGTTGTGGAGGCCGGGAGGCACGGGGAAGCGGGCGTTGGGGAAGCGTTCGGAGAGGCGGCGGAGGTGGTTGGGGGCAAGTTCGGGGGGGAGGGGGGGGAGGGCCAACCAGCCCCAGGCGGCGTCTGGTAGGTTTCCGGTGTCGAGGGGGTGGAGGGTTTCGCCGTCGGGGGCCACGGCCATGGGCGGTCGGGAGGGGAGGAGTTCCCAGCCGGGGGGGAGATGGATGCCTGTGTGGAGTTGTTCGTCGGGGGTGAGCCAGACGAGGGGGGCGGCGACGGGGTCGCCGCGGCGAAGGACGGGCCTGCGGTTGCCCCAGAGGTAGGCGCGTCCACTTTCGAGGAGGAGTTCGAGGACTTTGCCGGCGTCGGGTCCGTTGAAGTAGGAGTGGTGGCCGTTGAGCTTTTGATGCATCTGGATGGCCATGAGAATGCGGCGGTCCAGCGGGGTCAGGCGGATGGCGGCGGGAGGTGATTTGAGGAGCTGGTCGACCCGGCAGGGGTAGAGGGTTCCTGAAAGGCGGGCCCCTTCGAAGATTTCCAGGGTGTAGGGCGACACGCCGATGTGGCGGTCATCGGACCGATGGAGTTGGTAGGCCAGGATCATGGGCGTCCGGTTGTTATGGGGAAGCTCCTGATTTGTCCAGCAACAGGCGTTGTTTTCAGTGGGGTGGGGGGCGGATCAGGTTCCGGGAAGGGCGTAGTGGTCCAAGGCCTTCCGCCAGGAGGGGTGGAGGGAAGGGGTGGGTTGGCGCCAGACTTCGTGGTGGAGGCGACGGATCAGGGGGCGGTCGCAGAGGAGGGCCATTTGCCGGGCGGGCGGAAGGAGCGCGGGGTCGTCTCGGAAAAAGGCGGCGGGATCGTCGAGTTCCGGGGGAGCGGAGTTGCCTGGGGGAGGGGCTTCTTTGAGGAGGGTGACGTGAATGGCATTGATCTGCGGGTCCACAATGGCGGCGATGAGGCCGACGGGCGTGGGGAGGGCGTCGAAGAGGCGGAGGTGGAGGCGGTGGAGGGCGAGTGTTTCGGAGAGCTCCTGGAGGATGGGGGGAGGGGGCAAGTCCGCCGGTGTCGCGAGGAGGCGGGGAAATCCGGAAAGGGGCTTGCTGGTGAGTCGGGTGAGGAGAGGGGCCAGGATCCAGCCGAGATGGAGGGGGAGGGTCCAGAGAGCGATGGGCCCGAGGATGCGGAAGGCGAGGAAGGCGGAAAGGAGTCCAAAGACGGAGAGGGGAAGCAGGGGGGGCATGAGGTCTCGCCAGGCGAGTCCATGGGCACCCCGGGTCTGGGTGGTCCACCGGATGCCTTTTGCGAAAAGGGTGGCGAGGACAAAACGGGCATGGAAGACCATCATCACGGGTGCGATGAGGGTGGAGAGCAGGATTTCGAGGAGGACGTTCAGGGGGAAGGCCAAGGACCCACCGTGGGCTTCGCGATAGTCGCGGTGCCGGAGGGCGAGGAGGAGGACGAGAAGTTTGGGGAGTAGGAGGAGGGTGAGGACCATCCCGAAGACGAGCAGGCCCTGGGCGGACAAAGAGAGGTCTCCGGGCAGGGGGAGGGAGGAAGGGCGGGGGATCAGGCGGAGCCCGCTGCGGTGGCGGTCGAACGCGAGGCCCGCACCCAAAGTGAGAAACAGAGCCCAGAGGAGGGCTCCCCCGTAGGAAAGGATGCCCGTCATGAAGTGGAGCTTGCTCCAGGAGCGGAGTCCCTCCGCAAAAAGAAGCCAGATGTGCTGGAGGTTGCCCTGGCACCAGCGCCGGTCTCGTTTGAGGGCCTCGAGGAGATTCGGAGGACCCTCCTCGAAGGAGCCGCAGAGGTCGGGGGCGAGGACGACCTTGTACGTGGCCCGGATCATGAGGGCGGCCTCGACGAAGTCGTGGCTGAGGATTTTTCCGCCCCAAGGCTGGCGTCCGGGAAGGTCGGGGAGGGCGCAGTGCTGGATGAAGGGCTCGACCCGGAGGATGGCATTGTGCCCCCAGTAGTTGCCGTGCGGGCCGGTCCAGGCCGCCATTCCTGCCGAGAAGAGGGGGCCGAACGCGGAGTTGGCGAATTGTTGGAGGCGTCCGTGCAGAGATTCGGAGCGGGCCAGGCGCGGAACGGTCTGGAGGATGCCGATACGTTCGTCGGCTTCCATCCGGCGCACCATCTCGACGAGCGTTTCGCCGTCCATGACGCTGTCTGCGTCGAAGATGACCATGAAGGGGTACTTGCGCCCCCACGCTTCGCAGAATTGGAGGATGTTGCCCGCTTTCTGGTGGGTGTTGTCACGGCGCCTTCGGTAGAAAATCCGTCCTTGCGCGTTGAGCTGCCGGCAGAGGAGGGCCCAGGAGGCCTCCTCCATCACCCATTTATCGGGCTGGGTGGAGTCGCTGAGGATGTAGAAATGGAAGTGGTCGAGGAAGCCGAGGCGTTGCAGGCTGTTGTGCACGGCGCGGACGCCTTCGAGGACGCGCTGGATGTCCTCGTTGTAGACCGGTACGTTGATAGCGGTGACGGAACGCGGGCGGTAGCCGGAGGGCGGTGGGGCGGTTGGCGCGTGGGGGGCTCGCCGGAGAAATGTGCCAAAGCCGAGCAAGGCTTGGAAAGTCCCCAGCGCGGTGTTGAGCGTGAGAACGGAAAAGAGGAAAACCAGCACTCCTTTCGCCGGGCTGAAGTCCATCCGCAACATCAGGTCCGCAAAAAGGACGGTGAGAAGGGTGGTGGTGCCGAGGGCACCGCCCAGGAACAGCAGGCGGGCCGCGGCGAGGCGGAGACGGGACGCGCTCATGCGGTGAAGAGGAGGATCAGAAAAAACACGAGGAGGTAGGCTGCGGAGACCGCCAGGAAGCTGAGGACCGGCCATTTGCCGAAAAGCTTCCAGGTCTCGTCGGCGAGTTCGCCCACGCGGCCGAGGTCAAGGGGCTGAGCGATCATGCGCACGCCGGGGAGCGTGTCTGGGTGGGAGCGGAGGTCGGCCTGCCGGAGGGCTTCGACGAATTCCTCGGGCCAGGGTCCTTCCCGAAGGAACCAAGGGGTCCATCGCCCAGCCAAGTCGGCGTTGAAAAAGCTCATGCGGACGGAGGTGGCGAGGGTCTCCGGGGGTTCGTCGCGGCCCGTCACCCGGGCATACCAGTGGGAGAGATGCCGCTCGATTTCCGCCATGACCGCGGCCTCCGGGGCAAGGGTTGGCTCGGCGAGCAGCCGGTCACGCACCCGGTCAAGCATGGCGTGGGTGAGCTCGTGCTGGATGCGTTTGTTTCGGATGCGGAGGGCGCAGAGGTAGTGCTCGACGCGCAGGCAGGCCCGGGAAAGGGGCTCGTCGAGCTCGGGATGGGTGAGGGGTGGGAGGCTCAAGGGCTCCATGGGAAGCTCCAGGTTTCCGAGAGGGGTTGTCCGCCGCTGTGGAGATGCGCGCGCAGTTCGGTCGGGGGCGATTCCGGATCGGGGGCGGCCTCAAGGAGCAGGGAGCCGCGAAGGCGTTTGGGGTTTCCGGGGATGTGGAGCAGTTCGGCGCCCAAGATGCGTGCGGGCCCGAGCGCCTCGGTGGCGAGTTCGACCCCCCGCGGCCATTCGGTCTGGTTGGCGGGCAGGTGGAAATCGATGAGGACGCGGTGGAGGTTCGAGTGGGAGAGGTCATGCCCTGCCCGGGTGTCCCCGACCCGTGCCAGGGTGCCGTCGGAGGGGAGATCCCCCCAGAGCAGCGTGTAGGAGAGCGCGAGCGGTTGTCCCGGTGGCGGGACGGAATCGGGCCTCCAGGCCAGCGCGATATTGTCGGCGAACTCGCCGTTTGGCGGAAGCTCCATCAGGTGAAGGCTTCCCGGCCCCCAATCCCCGCGAGGCACGACCATGACCGAGGGACGGCGGTGGTATGCCGCCTCGGAGTCTTGGTAGTTTTCGAAATCGCGGTCGCGTTGAAGCAGGCCAAAGGCAACTGGGCTGTCGGCCCGATGCTCCGAGCGGCGGATGCGTGAGGACGGGGACAGCGGCCGCCACGTCTCGGTGCCGGCGCGGTGTTGGATGTACAACCCGTCGGAATCATGTACCTCGGGCCGGTAGTCCCGGGGGCGGGGATAGGAATGTTCGCCGTACCAGAACATCGAGGTGAGGGGTGCGATGGCCAGGGCCGCTTTTGGGACGCGGGGATGGAGTACCGCATCGACCTCCATGCGCGTGGGGTCCCCTGGCGTGACCAGGAAGCGGTAGGCCCCGCTCACGGAGGGGCTGTCGAGCAACGCGTACACTAGAAGCTGTGTGCTGTTCCCCAAGGGCTTCTGGAGCCAGAATTCGCGGAACGCCGGGAATTCCTCCGGATGGTCGTCGTCAAGGTGGACCGCCAACCCGCGCGCCGAGGCTCCATACACGTTTCCCCTCCCCAAGGCCCGGAAATAGGAGGCTCCAAGGAAGGAGACCAATTCGTCGTATTTCAGGGGCTCGTTGAAGGCGGCGTTGAGGCGAAGGCCCGCGAACGCGGCCGCATCGCCGCGGAGGGGCGGGAGTGCCTGGTCGTCGTAGTCGAAAAATTGGCGCTGGAAGGGGATGTCCTGAATGTGCGTGCGGGAGAATTCGTGCACGGAGACGGCCTCCCGGAAGAGATAACCTCGGTGGAAGAATTGCACTCGGAAGGGCAGCCCTTCGTCCGCCCAGAGCGTGTTCTCCTCCAGGAAGCGGATGCGGCGGTACGCGTCGTAGTCCAGCGCGGCATAGGGCGGAGGCAGCGGGGCTTCCGGGGGCAGGTACGGGACACGGGCTCTCTCGGCCGAGAGCTCGATGATGTCCTGCCAGTCCAGCTCACGCCGTTCAAGGGCGTGCACACAGCCGGTGAGGCCCGCCAGGGAGGTGAGGACGAGGGCGACGCGGAGGGAGGAGGTCATCAGGGTGCGGAGGAGGGAGGGCAACATGGAAACCTCTTTCCTCTAGCAGGATTCGGCCGGGGGCGGCGAGTACAATCGTCGGAGGGGCAAACCAAAAAAGGCCCCGCCGTTTCGGGCGGGGCCTGGGGTGTCTGACAGGACGGATGGCTTACATCATGCCATCCATGCCGCCCATGCCGCCCATGCCGCCGGGGCCGCCGGCGGGGGCTTCCTTCTTCTCGGGCAGATCGGTGATCATGCACTCGGTCGTCAGGAGCAGGGAGGCGATGGAGGCCGCGTTCTGCAGGGCGGAACGGGTCACCTTGGCGGGGTCGATGATGCCGGCCTTGACGAGGTCGGTGTACTCACCGGTGGCGACGTCATAGCCGTTGTTGGCCTTGGCGGCCTTGACCTTCTCGACCACGATGGCGCCTTCGCCGCCGGCGTTGGCGACGAGCTGGCGCAGGGGGGCTTCGCAGGCCTTGCGGATGATGTCGGCTCCGATGCCCTCCTCGCCGGCGAGCTTGAGGCTGTCGAGGGAGGCCTGGGCGCGGATGAGGGCGGTGCCGCCGCCGGCCACGATGCCTTCCTCAACGGCGGCGCGGGTGGCGTGGAGGGCGTCCTCGACGCGGGCCTTCTTCTCCTTCATTTCGGTTTCGGTGGCCGCGCCGACATTGATGACGGCGACGCCGCCAGCGAGTTTGGCCAGGCGTTCCTGGAGTTTCTCGCGGTCGTAGTCGGAGGAGGTTTCCTCGATCTGGCGCTTGATCTGGGAGATGCGGCCCTGGATGGCCTCGGAGGAGCCCGCGCCTTCGACGATGGTGGTGTTTTCCTTGTCGATGGTGACGCGCTTGGCGGTGCCGAGGTCGTCGAGGGTGACGTTCTCGAGCTTGATGCCGAGGTCTTCGGTGATGCAGCGCCCGCCGGTGAGGACGGCGATGTCTTCGAGCATGGCCTTGCGGCGGTCGCCAAAGCCGGGGGCCTTGACGGCGGCGGCGTTGAGGGTGCCGCGGAGCTTGTTCACCACGAGGGTGGCGAGGGCTTCGCCTTCAACGTCTTCGGCGATGATCAGGAAGGGCCGGCCGCTCTGTGCGACTTTCTGCAGCAGGGGCAGGAGGTCCTGCAGGTTCGAGATCTTCTTCTCGAAAATCAGGATGTAGGGGTTCTCCTGGATCACTTCCATCGTGTCGGGGTTGGTCACCATGTAGGGGGAGAGGTAGCCCTTGTCGAACTGCATGCCTTCCACCACGTCGAGGGTGGTTTCGATGGACTTGGCTTCTTCCACGGTGATGGTGCCGTCCTTGCC
>CAYLNG010000021.1:0-52332 GCA_964385155.1 uncultured Verrucomicrobiota bacterium | reverse complement strand
ACAAGGGCGTGGGGCTCGTTTTCGCTTGTGCCTACAGGTGACCCTCCCCCACGCCGCAAGGGCGTGGGGCTCGATTTCACTTGTGTCTACAGGTGACCCTCACGCCGCCCCCTTGGGATTTCCCCTGGAGTCGATCAATGCTCTTGCGTTTGTAAACGCCATTCGATTGATTATGGAAAACAAAGGAGTCAACCATGAGGTTTGAAGGAAACTGGGAATCATTGATGCAGTTCCGCTGTCCGGACTGGTTCCGGGACGCCAAGTTCGGTATGTGGGCGCATTGGGGGCCTCAGTCCGTACCGATGGCCGGGGACTGGTACGCCCGGCTCATGTACATGGAGGGGCATCCCAAGTATTTCCACCATTGGCGCACCTATGGGCACCCGTCACGGTTCGGTTACAAAGACATCGTTACACTCTGGAAAGCGGAGCGCTTCGATCCCGAGGCGCTGATCGAACGCTACATCCGGGCGGGCGCCCGTTATTTCACGGCCTGTGCCGTGCATCATGACAACTTTGACTGCTGGGACTCGGCGCACCACTCCTGGAATTCCGTGAGAGTCGGCCCGGGCAAGGACATCGTCGGCCTGTGGGAACGGGCCGCCCGCGCCGCCGGCCTGCCCTTCGGAGTGACCGAGCACCATGCGCGATCCTACTGCTGGTTCACCCCCAACAAGGGGGCGGACAAGACCGGTCCTTATGCCGGGGTTCCCTACGATGGGAACGACAAGCGCTACGAGGCGTTCTACCATCCCCCGCACGCCGACTCCAGTTACGGGTATCCGATCGATCCTTCGCCTGCTTTCGTCCGCAACTGGTATGACCGGATGACCGACCTCATCGACAAGTATCATCCCGATCTGTTCTACAGCGACGGCGCGGTCCCCTTCGGCGAGGTGGGGCTGCGCGTGGTGGCTCACCTGTACAACCACAGCCTGGAGCACCATGGGGGCCGTCTCGAGGCGCTTTATGCGCTCAAGAATCCGGATCATTTCCAGAGGCACGCGGGAGGATTGGGCGAATACCGCGAAGGCATGGGCGTGCTGGATGTCGAGCGCGGCGGCGTGGAGAACATCCACCCCGAGCCGTGGCAGACCGACACCTGCCTTGGAAACTGGTTTTACAACGCCGATTGTCCCTACAAGACGCCCCGCGAGGTCGTGAACATCTTGTTGGATGTGGTCAGCAAAAACGGCAACCTCATGCTGAACGCTCCGCTCCGTCCCGAGGGGGTCCTGGATGAGGAGGCGGAGTGGATTCTGGACCAGATCGGGAGCTGGCTGGCCGTGAATGGCGAGGGCATCTACGGCACCCGGCCATTCCGTCATTTCGGGGAAGGGCCGACGCGGCTGGTGGCCGGCGCGGTGGTGGATGCGGAAAACATCCCGGAACCCGGCGCCTCGGATTTCCGGTTCACCCGCAAGGACGACACCCTCTACGCGTTTGCGCTCGGCTGGCCGCGGGAGGAGTGGCGTATCACCCGTCTGGCCGGGGTGGATGTGATCTCCATCGAGCTGCTGGGCGCTCGGCAACCGCTTGTCTGGCGACGCGAAGGAAACGACCTCGTTATGGCTGTCCCCAGGGAAAAGCCCTGCGATTTCGCCTGGGGGTTCAGGATCAGACAGACCCCGCCGGAGAGAGGCCCCCAGGGCTGCGGAGGGCGGGCCGCGCATGGCGGCTAATCCGGCGGCGATCAGCAACGGGGGCACGGTGAACCTTGCCGCCGCGGTTTCGCAAACCGTTGATCTGGAACTATCCGGCGGCAGCACCCTGAACCGGAACAGGGGGGGCATTGACCACCGTTGCGGGCACCAGCAATGTGATTGGGGGGACACGGAATGTGGCGGGGGAAGTTTAACCTTGAATGGAAACAACAATTTCCGCGGGTATGGTGGCGGCGTGGTGAACGTCAGCAGCGGGTCGGTGGGGTTTGCGTTGGTGAGGTACTACGTGTTGGCAAGCACCGCCGCCAGCGCCACCATCAACCTCAGGGCACCGCTTCCTTTGGGAACAGCAATATGACGGCGTACTGGGGGGATGTCAGCGGAGCAAACGCGGTATTCACCATCACCGGCAGCAACGTCACCACCGGAGGGCGTGACCTTTTGCTGCGCCCGAAAACCGGTGCCACCAGCCTGCTGTCTTTTGTGGCGGACCGTGCCGGGGTGTCGGCCATGAATTCCACCTTTAAGATGGAGATCTCGAACACGGGCTTCGGCAGCACGAATCTGGCGGTGGATCTCTCCGCGCTGGCTCCCGGAACCGGGACCCTGACGCTCGCGAACTACGGAAGTGTGCTGGTCGGCACTTTTGGCTTGGCGAATATCCCCTACGGGGCCACCACCCTGAGCGCGGGAATTCTGGGGTCGCTGGGGAACAACGAATATGCCATCGACTACGGGGATCGCAGGGATGGCAGCATTACCCTGCAGTACAATGTGATCCCCGAGCCCTCCACGCTGGCGCTGTTCGGTCTGGCGGGTGTGGCGGTGGTGATCGGACTTCGCCGCACACGCGGCGGAGCGATCCCGCACGTTCGCCCCCTGCGCATCCGGTTCCCGCCGGGTGCGTTTTGTATGTGCCGAAACGGGACGGGGTCTGGGAATTTGAATCAACGGGAGGGGAACGCCTGAATATAAGTCACATACAGGGAATTTTTCCTTGATATATATTTGAGGTATAACAAATCATATCTCATGAAAAAGCCGCCTGTATCGACCGTGTCAGATCGTCGCACCAAACATACCGGGATCACCGAGGAATTGCGGAAGTGGGTGAGGTCGGACGATTGCCCGGAGCGGTTACCGAAGCTGGTGGAGATGGCGGAGACGTGGGGGGTGGCGCCGCTGACCATGAAAAAGGCGGTGGACACTCTGAAAGAGCAGGGGGTGCTGCGGGTGGTGAGGGGGCAGGGGATTTTTCCCACCCGGCTGAAGCGTCCGCGGACCCATGTGCTGGGAAGTGTGCTGTACGGTAACGGGATTGCCCCCCTGCATGCCCAGTTGATCCATGGCATGTCCCGGGCGGCGCAGGCCCGGGGGGAGACCATGGCCATGGGACAGGGGAGCATGGGCAATGACGAGGCGGAGGAGCGCGAGGTGCGGCAGCTTTGTGAAAAACAGGGGGTGGACGGCATCGTGCTCTGGCCGACGCTGGCGCCCCGGGGGGCGCGTTCGGCGGCGGTGGAGTACTTGCTGCGGGAGGAGATTCCATTCGTGCTGGTGCCGGAGCCGGACCGGGAGTTGTACCGGGACTGTTCTTCCGTGCACAATCTGGATTCCGGTGCCGCGGCGGATGTCATGACCCATCTGATTGCGCGCGGGTACCGGAAAATTGGAATGGTGTACACAGAGATTGAAGAAAAGGGAACCCATTGGCTCCACCGCCGTGCGCAGGTGGAACAGAGCCTGCGTGCGGCGGGTTTTCCCCTCAGGTCCCCCCTCGTGCTGCCGTTGTATGCGTCGGAAATTCCCGCCCCCCTGCCAAAAGAAATTGAGCCGTATCTCCGCTCCTGCGATGCGGTCTTCTGTTCAAATGATCATGCGGCCATCGGCGTCCTGCACCTTTGTCTGCGGCTGGGAATCCGGGTTCCCAAAGATCTGGCGGTGACCGGATACGACAATGTGCATTTGTCGCGGGCGCTGGGCCTGACCACGGTGGAGCAGCATTTCGTGAAAATCGGTGAACAGGCCGTGGAGCTGCTGCTGGATGAGATCGAGGGTCGGTCCGTGGGACCGGCGCACCGCGAGGTGGCTTCGGAGCTGGTGGTGCGGGCGAGCACCTGCGGATAATCCTAAAACCGCGCATGGATCGGGCGCACCCATGGCAATCTGTATCTCTCCCATCCCCGGTTTTCGGTTCAACATCCCCTGTGCAGGGCGTCGGTGGGTGGACGACGGAGCCGACCGCTGGTTTTTTTTGTTTTCTTTTGACAGAGAAATGAATCTTTAGATATACGCATAATAATATGTGTGATATACCAATATTAAACCGGAGTAGAGAGATGAAGAATCGAGCCTTTCGGAGGGGACGTAGGATGGGATATTTTCTTGTGGCCATGCTGACCGGGTGGTCGGGATGGGGTGGGGAGGTGTCGCAGGATGTCGAAGGGGTGCGGGGCTTTCCGCCGCTGCCGCCGGTGGGTATCCATCCGCGGGTGTTGATCACCGGTGCGGAGAAAGACGATCTCCGGGTTCGCATGTATGAAAGTGAGTTTGGGCGGAACCGGGTGGCGCCGAAGCTGTTGCCCGCGGCGCGGGAGTTCATGTTCCGGGGGGCGGGGAGCCGTCTGCAGGAACTGCCCGAGACATTGACGGTGGAGGAGGTGGAACAGGTGGTGAATGGGCACACCGAGGGGGTGTCGCAGTACATGGGGGTGGTGGCGCTGGAGGCCTGGGTGAACGACGATGCGGAACTCAAGACAAAGATCATCCGTGCGGCGGTGAATCAGGCCCGGGTGATGCTCGCCCTGCGGGAGCTGAAACCGGATCATTCTTTCTGGCGGAACGCAGACGAATCGGGGCGCGACTGGGGGTTGGGCGAGGAGTTCAAGCTGGGGGGCATCGGGCTGGCGGCCACCTATGATCTGCTGTTCAATGACATGACCGCAGGGGAGCGGGACACCATCCGCAAGGCGATCTCAGTCTGCATCAGCGGGCGTCGTTCGCATGGCCTGGGCTGGCCCAAGACCAAGCTGTTCAGCAACTGGTTTCCCCTGCACGGCACCATGGCGGTGATGATGTTGTGCATCGAAGGGGAAGAGGGCTACGATCCTGAAATCTATGAGCTGTGGCGGCAGGGGCTGACCGACTGGCTGGAGGTGGGGATCAGTGCCAACGGCGCCAATCACGAGGACGGCTACATGTATTACGCCCTGCGCGGAGGAATGAGCGTGTTTCTGGCGGCCGAACGGCGGGGCGATCCGCTGGCCCACCATCCCCGTTTCCGCAATCTGTTGAGATGGCAGGCGATGTGGGAGCCTACCTACGGTCCGCTGGACGGGTATCAGACGTTTCACGCGGTGCTGAAATACCTGTATCCCAAAGACCCGGTGGCCAACATGTTCTGGGCCCGCCGGGTGGGACCGGACTACCAGCGGAACCTCAGCTGGCAGAGTGTCTTCTTCACCGTGCTCTGCGGCATGGACTACGAGGGAAGCTATGCCGAAGCCACCGATTACAGCCGCTTCGCGTTCCCCCAGTCCAAATTCGACAAGCGCCGCGGGGTGCAGATGGTGCGCAACGGCTTTGGCGAGCGGGATCTGCTCTTCCGCATGCACGCCCGGGCGGACTCCATGTTCGTGGGGCACGCGGCGGTGGACAGCGGATCCTTTGAACTGCAATCCCATGGCCGCGAGTGGGTGCACCACACCGTCGGGGATAAATCCGGCAGTTTTCACAGTTACGACTACAGCCTGGTGCATATTGACGGCAAGGCGCAGGGCATGAAGCCGCCGATTGTGAATGTGACGGATGTGCGGGACGAGGGCGCGGCCACCCTGATCACGGCCGACCTGACCTATGCTTACAACTGGCAATGGTTCTACGGCTGGCCATTGCCCGGTGTGGAGGGACGCGAGCTGCCCGGTGCGCCCTGGGTGCCGGAGAAGGAGGACCCCTACCAACTGGGCTGGCCGACAGAGGAGACCTGGCTTCCGCACGATATCTCGAACCAGCCCGATCTCGGCTTCGAAGGGGTGTGGCAGATGAAGAAACGCATCAACAACGTCGACCATGCCTTCCGCAGCGCGGTGGTGGCCCGCGGGGAACACCCTTATGTCCTGATCGTGGACGACGTGAAACAGGACGACCAGGAGAGGCGCTACGAATGGCTGTTGTCCACCCCGGGGGACGTGCGGTTTGCCGGTCAGTTCCACAATGACATCGTGTTGCAGGACGGGGCGGCGGGCGATGCCTTTGTGGTGCCGGCGGGGACCCGACGGCTGCTGGTCCGCATGCTGGCGCCCTTCGACAATCTGGAGAAAGCGGAACGCTCCTTCTATGGCACCCCGCCGTTCATCGAGGGCGTGACGTTCGGGCGCCATCAGTCGCTGGCCCGGCATACCCAACAGGGGGGGCGCACGGATGTCAGCGTGGCGACCTTCCATCGTCTGTCGGTGCCGTTTCAGGGAACCGAAGGCCGCTTTGTGGCGCTGCTCTTCCCGTATGAGACCACGGTGGAAGGCGGCAAAGAGGCGTATTATGCCCATCCGCTGGGCAGCGCCTCTCTCCCGGAAACGGCATGGAATGCCGACCGCACGCAATTGACGGTGACGGTCGGGGACCAGCTGGATGTGTATACCTTCACCGAACTGCCCACGGGCCGGCGCAAGGTGTCGCTTGTCCGAAACGGCGAGCCGGTGTTGTAGCCGGCGCTGCGAAGGCAAACGTCAGAAATTATAAAACAGAATAGGTTTGGAGATCATATGAAAACGATTCTTAGCGCATGGTTGATGTTTCCGTTGTGGGCGATGGCGGCGGACGTGCCGACGCCTCTGGCCCATTGGAATTTCGTGGAGGAGGACTCGTGGCGCCGTCCCGTGTCGGGGGGGATGACCCTGCAGACCGGGGAGGGGGTTTCCCGGGTGGCCGATGCCCGTTTTGATGCGGCGGTGACGATTGCGGGCGGACTGACCCTGCCCGGCAATCTGGTGGACCGCATCCGGGACGAGGGCACGGTCAGTTTCTGGCTGTACACGGAGCGTTCGCCCGGCGACGCCACCCATCAGCCGCTGATTCAGAGCGGGGCACGACCGCTTGCGAGGGAGTTGCGGCTGCGATGGAACCGTTTCTTTGTGTATGAGAATGTAAGTCCGATCCTGGACACCCTGCCGGCCGGCAACTTGGCCTCCTCGTTGGACGAGGAGATCTGGACACCGGTGGCGTTCAGTTGGAAAGGCGGGGAGGGCGAGGTGATGCTTCGGGGGGTGTCGATTGGCCGTTTCAAGCTGGGCCAGGGGAGGTTTGTCCAGGAGAATCTGACGATCGGCTCGGCTCCCTTTCAGGGCAAGCTGACCCATCTGCGGGTGTATGATCGGGCGCTGGCCCCGGAGCAGGCCAACGCTGTGGCTGCGCTGAACATTCCCCAGGACGTGCCGGGGGAGGACGATCCGGCCCCGAACTGTCCGGGAGAGACCCTGGGGCAGGTGAAACGCCGCAGTGGCTACACCATCCAGGAAATGAAAGAATGGTTTCCGGCCATCGAGGACTGGCCGGACTACGAACCGCTCTCCAGGCTGGCGCCGTCCTATGCCCAGGAACGCTTCAAGGCGCCGCCGCCGCCGGGGGTGCATCCGCGGGTGCTCTTCAATCCGGAGGATCTGCCCGGGTTGCGGAAGCGGATGTCCCAAACCGCGATGGGCCGCAGAATGATACAGGGCATCCGCGGGCGCTGTCTGCAGCTTGCTCCCACGCCCGAGGCCTGGGAGGAGCATTTGCAGGGGCCGGAAGTTGAGAAACACCGGGCGGACTATGCCGCGCGGGGGATTGAGGTGACCCGGCGGATGGGCTTCCATGGCCCCTGGATGGGGGGCTGGCTCAACGACCTGGCCCGGGGGGAGGTCACCCCGGAAATCCGCGAGGATATCGCAAAGCCCCAGCATGTGCGCCATTTCCGCTTTCTCATGCACCAACTTCCGTATGAGGCCTTCCGGGCGCTGTTGGATGAGGACGACGAGGCGCTGACCCGGGTGGGCCGGGCGATCGGCACCCTGGCGCGGTATTGGCGGGCCGATCCTGAGATTCAGCAGTTGGCCAAAGGCACCAGCTGGCAGGCGATTTATCAGCGCATCCACAGTGAGGCCATCGGCCTGGCTTACGATTTCGCTTATCCGGTCATGACCGAGCGCGACCGGAAGGATGTGCGGGCTTTCATTTCCATGGTCACCACGAACAAGGAAATCCTGCCTTTCCAGGCCCTGCCGGCGCTGCCCGGTAATACCACCAACTGGCTGGGGATTCACACCAATATGCTGCCGATGGTGCTGGCGATTCAGGGGGAGGAGGGCTACGACGAGCTTTCCTATCGGAAAATCGCCGCGGCCCAGAAAAAGTGGGTGTATATCGCCAACGGTCCGCTGGGGGCGCCCTTCGAGGGCTTCCGGAAGAGCGGCTACATGCCCTGGTGGCTGGTGTATCTCGCCAAGCAGGGCGAGCCGCTGATCGGCACCGAACGGGCGCTGAATGTGTATCGTCAGTACAGCCTGCACACCATGGTGCCCTGGGGCGGGTCGCATATCTACGAGACCGAGATCGGCCCGGTGGATGGCGGGGTGCCTTATCTGAAATATGCCCATCCGGAGGATCCGGTGGTGGATATGCTCTACGGGGCGCATGTGCGGAAATTTCTCGAGGACGGCCAGGTCTACTGGCCGAACATCCGCACCACCTATCCCCCGCTGTATGTGGATCTGTTCGTGGCCCAGGATCCGGCCGGCGTCGCGCCCGATGGCCGCTACGACTGGGAGGCCACCCTGGACCGCACCCTCGCGCATCTGAAAGCTATCGACGAACCGCTGAGGTACTATTCCGATTACCGAGGGGTAATGACCGCGCGCAGCAGTTGGGACAGGGACGCGGTGCTCTTCTACATGGAGCCGCGCAATGTGCCCGGCGGCCATACCCATGGATCGCGCAACGAATTCCTGGTGGTGGGGCTGGGGCGGGAGTGGTCCACCCGCCACAAAAGCGTGGAGGCTCCCAGCACCTGGCATTCGGTGATGCTGGTGGACGGGAAAGGGCAGGGCTGGGAGGTTGGCAAATGCCCGGCCGGTCGCACCCTGGCCTTCGAGGACTCCGACACCGCCACCTTTCTGGCCGGCGATGCCACCTGGGCCTACCGCTACGGCCTGGTCAATATGCCGGGTGGCGGCAGCGAACCGGTGCCGGTCACCCCCAACGATTCCCGGTTGGAGAAAAGTCCCCTCCCCTGGATGGATGTGGCCTGGGCGAACCTTCCGCAGTGGTTCACCGGCGGCAAACCCGGCCGCAAATACCAAAGCGGCCACGGCCACTGGAAGACCTTTAACCCGGTCGAATACGCCTTCCGCACCGGCGGACTGATGCGGGGAAAATATCCCTATGCGCTGGTGGTGGATGATTTTAAAAAGGACGATGAGGTCCGCGCCTACACCTGGCAGATGCAGCTGGCGGCGGATCTCCAGGTCGAAAAACAGCTTGAGCATGGCATGCTGGACCTGACCCTCGTTGAGGACGGTCCGCGGCGCTGTCTGGTGCGGGTGGTCGAAGCCGGAGGGCAGGCGGTGGATGCCGCCACCGCGAATGCGTCCGGTCAACATCCCTTTGCCTACACCGACCGCTACGGCAAACCGCAGGCCAACAACCGTCTGGTGGTGGAGACCCGCGCGGCCAACGGCCACACGGTGGCGCTGGTGTATCCGTACCGTCCCGGCATGCCGCAGATGAAGACAGAATGGAACCAGGACCGAACGGAATTGACGGTCACCCTGGATGACCAGGTGGATGTGTTTACCTTGGTTCCGCAGGCCGATGGAAGGCGCCAGCTCGTTCACGTTCGGAAGAACGGATAGTGGTTTTAAAATGGAACCACTGGAATGATTTCGTGTGGGCTGCTGATCCAGGCTAACATTTGCAATGTTGTTTGACCATGAAACCCCAACACTCATTAGGAAATAGATGAAAAACAGACAGCTGATTCAGTTCACACTCGCCATGCTCACCGCCTCCGTCGCGTTGATGAGCGGATGCGGGAAAAAAAGTACGGCGTCATCCGATACGAAGTTGGAGTCCATCGCCGCCGAGCATCCCACGGTTGAAGCCCTGCTGGCCATTCGCGGGAAATTAGATCAACATCCCGACCTCACTATGGGAGAAATCCAATGGGCTCCGGACACCACAACTGTGGAAGACCTGACGGGTGCCCAGTTGACCGGAGAACTGCGCTGGGAGATTGAAGGCAAAGAGGTTTTTAAACCGATCGGCGTGTTTTACAGTCTGAAAGACGGGGTCTGGAAGCGGTCGGGGATTCAGTACAGTCACAAAGAAGGCCAGGTCATTACGGATGACACGACCCGGTTGAATGAGATTCTGAAAAGCCTGAATGAGTAATCAAGATGTATCCATCCCTGCCTGTTGAAAAAGGTCTACAATACAGTTTCGCCGCCCTGCTGTTTTTCACACTCTCGTTCATCCGGGCCGCGGACACCACGCCGGAGGGCATCCGGATTTTTGCCAACCCGGTGCCGCCGGTGGGGGAGCACCCGCGGGTGTTTTTCACCGCGGCGGAGGCCGGGGAGCTGCGGGAGCGGATTGAGAATACCCAATTCGGTCGGAAACGCCTGCAGCCCCTGATCGAACGGTCGGTGCGGCAGGTGGGTCAGAAGCTGGCGCCGCTGATGGCGCTGGAGATGGAGAACCTGACGGCGGAGGACATTCATCGCTGGTTCAATCCCAATGAGGGACTGCAGCAGGACTGGGGGGTGGCGGCGATTCACGCCTATTTGTCGGACGATCCCGACCTCAAAGCCCTGTTGATGGAAGCGGCGCGGCGGCATGCGGCGGTGATACTGGCCTCCCGCACCCTGACCCCGGACCACGCATTCTGGACCGGATCGCCGCTTGGCGGGGCCACCGGGGCGGATAGCAACTGGCATCTGGGACATGAGAACACCCTGGGCCGCGGGTTCGCCATGACCTACGATCTGCTCTATAACGACTTGAGCGAGGACGACCGTGATTTGATTCGCAAGGCCATCGCCACCGCCATCCAGGACCGTCATTCGCACGGCCTGGGCTGGGTGGACACCAAGCTGTTCAGCAATCACGTGCCGCTGCACGGCAATCTCGGGGTGATCGCGCTGTGTATTGAAGGAGAGGAGGGCTACGATCCGCAGCTCTACCGCGACTGGGTGCGAACGATGCGGGGCTGGCTCACCCGGTGCATCGCCCTGGGCGGGGCCAATCATGAGGACGGGTACATTTATTACGCCCTGCGGGGCGGGGCGCCCTTCATGGTGGCGGCGCAGCGGCGGGGGGAGAATTTCTTCGGGATCCCCAATCTGCGCAACATCTTCAACTGGCAGGCGCAGTGGGAGCCGGTCGGCCTGCAGGGACCGGAGCTGGGTGGTTATCAGACCGTGCATGTGGTGATGAACTATATGTATCCCGGCGATCCGGTCATGAACATGTTCTGGCGGCGGCGCGTCGGGGCGGACTATGAACACTACCTGCACTGGCAGAGTGCCATTGATACGGTGCTGTTCGGGACGGACTGGACCGGCGATCCGGCGGCCAGCGCCGACCCCGGCGAGCTGGGACTGAAGCCGTACGCCTTTGACTCCCGTCGCGGGGTGCAGATTGTGCGCAACAGCTGGGCGCCGGGCGACCTGCAGTTCCGATACAATGCGCGACCCGACACCATGTTCGTGGGGCATGCGGCGGTGGACTGCGGGTCTTTTGACCTCGAGGCCCTGGGCCGGAAATGGGCCTACACCAATGTGGGGGACAAAGTGCAGTCCTTCGACAGCAAAGACTTCTCCATGGTGCATATCGACGGGCAGGCGGCGGGAATGAAGCCGCCCACGGTGAAAAACCTGTTCGCCGAGGATGCCGGCGAGGCGGCGGTGATTGCCAGCGATCTCACCTACGCCTACAACTGGCGCTGGTACTACGGCTGGCCCAAGCCCAAAGGCGATGTGGATCCCGAGAGCGGCGCCCAGGCGGGGCACGGATTGCCGCAGGCGCCCTGGGTGCCGGAGAAAGAAGATCCCTACGCGCTCGGCTGGCCGGAGCGTGACGACTGGCTGCCGCGCGACCTGTCCAACCAGCCCGACCTCGGCTACATCGGCATCTGGCAGTACAAGGAGCGGATCAATCAGGTGCGGCATGTGTACCGGACCGCGATTACCGTGCGGGGCGAAAAGCCCTATGTGCTGATCATCGATGATGTGGACAAGGATGGAGAAGCCCATCTCTACGAATGGTACATGCAGATGCCCACCGATCTGGATCTGGCGATGATGGTGGAGAAGGACATTGTCCTCAAAGAGATGACCGAAGGTCTGGACCCGGCTAAACCGCTGGCCACCGGCGGGCTGTTCACCTCATCCGATCCCCGGACCCCACCTGGTGCCAAACGCCTGTTGGTGCGCTGCCTCCATCCCTTTGCGGACCTGCCGGCCAAGCAGCGCGAGTTTTACGGTCGCCCCAACTTCCTGCAGGCGGCGCGGGTGGAGGAGCATCAGTACGGCACGGGGTATCACCGCGGCCGGCTCACCAACGTCAAAGGAAAACGCCTGGTGATCCCGGTGCGGGCGCCGCAGGGGGATTTCAAAATGCTGTTGTTTCCCTTTGAGACCACGAATCCGGTCAAAGGCGATCAGGTGAACGCCGCCTGGCAGAAATCTCCGCAGGGCGCGGAGATGCCGCGCACGGAATGGAATGCCGACCGGACGGAGCTCACGGTCACCCTTGGCGGCCATGTGGATGTGTTCCGCTTCCGCAAAGGCGAGGATGGACGCACCCGGGTGGGGTTGGTCCGGAACGGCCGTCCTGTACTGGAACCCAGGTAATGACCCTCCCAACACTCTTTCTTCATCGGAGTCTAAAGCTATGAAAAGTGGTTTTCCAATCTTGCGAAGGGCGAGAGGGCTTGCCCTTGCCGCCCTCCAGCTGTCTTTTGCGTTTGCCGCCGGGGATCTGAACCTGGTACTGACAGGGGAAGAGGAAACGGAGATTCCGCGGGCCGGTTCAGTGGCCCTGCGGGAAACCGATGCGGTCAGCGGCACGCATGCCTTCCGGTTTGAATCCGGAGAAGGCAGGGTGATCCCACTGCCGGGCTCCCAAGCGCTGCAGGAGGCCTTTACCCTTTCCGCCTATATCAAAGTCGATGAGGGAAGGGGCAACATGCGCTTGTTCAGCAATTACCCCGGCCGCGGGCCGGTGGCCCAAGGCGTGGTGTTGGTGGATTTGCTGCAGGAAGGCGGTGGGCATGACCTCCGGCTTCTTCTGCACGGCAGGCAGATCCGCCAATCCATAGGCTCCGCGCTGTCGGACGGGGCGTGGCATCATGTGGCGGTGGTGTTTTCCGCCGGGGACTATGCCCTGATGTTCGACGGCAAGGTGCTGGAAAGCGGAAAGCTGGAGGTGAAACAGCTCAGTTTATCTGCCGATCTGCAGTTTGGTGAGGACCTGGATCAGGGCGGGAACGAACCGTTTACCGGTTGGGCCGATGACATCACGGTGCTGGACCGGGCAACGCCCATAGAGGAGATTACAGAAATGGTTAAGGACGTGGTCAAGAAAGCTCCTGAGCCAAACCTTCAGGCCGAGGACATCGGACAGCCCGTTATTGCGTCCGGTGAGGTTCAACTGAAAATCGATTTTTCAGCAGCGACCGACGTGGCCAAGGTGTTGCAGCAAGCCGACGGTGCCGACGTCGCAGTCGAGGAATTCGCAATGAACCCCGGCGACCGGCGTTGGGGCGTGGCGATGCCGGAGAGGAAAGCCGTCAAGTTTGTCACCCGCCCCTTTTCCATTCAGGGCGGCGAGGAGCTGCTGGTGGACGCCGATGTGGATGGGGCAGCGGCCTATCTCTCGATTGCCGTTCTGGATGCCGATGGCCGAGAGCTGCCCGGCTATGGCTACCGGGATTCCCTGATTCTGCTCGCGGATGCGCCGGACCAGGTGGTGACCTGGAATTCGCATCGGCGGTTGCCCGAAAGGGCGGGGGAGATCCAACTGCAGGTGAGTCTCTACAATGCCACGATTTTTGCGGTGAAAACCCGCAAGGTCGTCGATTCTCCGCCCACGCCACTGCAAGTGGGCATGAACCGTCAGTTGTTTGCCGACCCGGCGGTGATCGGTGCACTGGGCGGCGGAGCGGAGGTCCGGCTGCATTCTCCGGAAAACCGCGGGGTGGTGCTGACCCTGGACAAGCCCTGGGAGGGCAATACCTCGGCGTATATGACCGTTCTGAAGGTCGGCGATGAATATCGTCTCTACTACCGCGGTCTGCATCATGAGGGCCGCCGTCAGGCACATCCGGTGGTGGCCTGTGTGGCGATCAGCGATGACGGGATCCACTGGACCCGACCCAACCTGGGGCAGGTGGAATTCGAGGGTTCGAAAGATAACAACATCATGGATGTGGGGCGCCGCCTACAGAACGCGGTGAATTTAACCCCCTTTGTGGATATGAACCCCGAAGCCAAGCCAGAGGAAAAGTACAAGGCGATCGCTGGCGAGGGCGGGCAAGCCTTTGGGTACACGTCTCCCGACGGGTTGACCTGGACCATGCTTCCCGAGCCCTTTTTCACCAATCTGCCGTTGGATTCACAGCAGACGGTGTTTTTTGATCCGGAATCGGGTCTGTACCATGCCTACATCCGGGTCTGGCACCTGAACCGCGGCACCGCCGGTATCCGGGGCATCATGCGGTCCACCTCGGAGGATTTCCGGACCTGGAGCACCCCGGAGTGGCTGACCTATCCCGACGCGGTGACCGCCAATCTTTACACCAACAACGTGTTGGAGTACCCCCGGGCCCCGCAGCTGTTCCTCGGCTTCCCCTGTCGGATTGTGCAGGGAGACAATGTCGAGCCCCTGTTCATGGTCAGCCGCGACGGCCTCACCTTCAAACGGTGGGACGAAACCATCATCCGTGCTGGCCGCAATCCGCGGCAGTGGGGCAACCGATCCAACTACCTCTGGTACGGCATGGTGGAGACGGCGGCGGAATGGCCGGGAGAGACCGAACTCTCCATGTACACCGGCGAGGAGTACTACCGGGGCGAGGCGATCAAGCTGCGGCGCTACACCTATCGGCCCGACGGCTTTGTCTCGATCAACGCCCCCCTCGCCGGGGGAACGGTCACTACGGAGCCCATGATCGCCGGCGGCTCGAACCTGCATGTCAACTACGCCACCTCTGCCGGAGGCTCTCTGGAGGTCGAGGTGCTGGACGAAAGCGGACGTGTCCTGGGCAGGAGCCGCCGCATGGTCGGCGACGACGTGGACGCCCCGGTTCCTCTGGGGAATGCCCGCATTCCGGCGGGCACGCCCATTCGTCTGCGCTTCCGACTCTCGGACGCCGATATCTACGCCTTCCGATTCTCGGAATGAAAATCGATTCACAAGCCCAGGTAATGCAAGGTAATCACACTATAAAGTTGTTCCGTTACCCCGCTTCTCTTTTCATACTGGGGACGTCTCCCGAGGTGGCGCAACCCGGGGCCGTCCGCTACGCCTACGCCTTCAATCCGGAAGGACGTAATTTGTACAATCGGGAGGGGCTGCCCGATTCCCCCTTCAGCACGGAGAACTGAGATGAACGTTTGGAAATTCCTGATCCTGATCGCGGCCGTCACGGCCCGACTCCCGGCGGACCCGCCGGAGGTCACCCCCATGGCCCGGCTTCAACTCAAGGCGGTGGAGGTGTTCGATCTTCAGCCGGAGACCCGGAGACTGGCGCTGCGCGGGATCATCGGGGCCGGCAACGAGGACAATGTGGTGGCCGGTCAAAACCTCGCCGGACTGGTCAAAGACGCGCCAATGTCCGACCGGCACGCCATGCCCGCGGAGAACTTCACTGACCCCTGGTCCTATTATCTGGACACCACCTTTTCGGAACCCGTCTCCCATCCCTTTGATTTCGGGAACGGCGTGGTCAAGGATCTGCCCTTGATCCGGGTGATGAACCGGTCCGCCCGCGGGAGAAAAAACGGTCTGTTGCTGAACCTCGCCTACACCGGGGAACTGGAACTGGCCGGAAAGATCTGGCGGGTGGAGGTGGTGCAGGGCGCCGGAAGGGAATACGCCGAGCGACTGGCCTATCCCGGCTTTTTTGACGATCCCTCCGTGAGCGTGCTGCTCTATGATTCCGCGACCGGAGCGCGGGTGCCGGCCATGGGACGTCTCAAACGCATCGACGGCGTTTGGTACAGTTTTGTCAGCAGTCCCGACGGTGGGGAGCTGACCGTGAACCGGATCGACGGGGTGGGGCGGATCACCGTGGACGCCGGGAGGATGGCGCAGGCAGACTTCGCCTTTCAGGGCGGATATTTTGAAACCGAAGACGGCCTGCGGCTGGCGCTGGACGATCTGACTTTCGAGGATGGGGCGGTGGTGCCGGCGGCGTCCTACACCTTCAAGGACCTGCGGGTGCGCAATGGGGGCAAAGACTATCGACTTTTCTGGCCCTCCTCCGAGAAATCGGAGCAGGGACAGCTGACCGTGCCCGCTGATGGCAACGCGGTGCTGAAGCTGGGGCAGCGGGCCGAACTGAATGTGCGGAACACCTCCGGCCTGGAGGAGCATGGCCTGTTTGATCTGGAGAAATTCTCGTTTGATCTGGTGGATCTCGATCTCGGTTGTCGGGTGGTTCCGTCGAGCAAAGAGCCCTTTCGCGTTACTTCCTACCGCAATTCGGCCGGAGACGAATTGCCGATCCGATTTAAGGGTAAACTCTGTGGCTGGACCGGCGAGGTGATTCAACTTGGAGTAAACCGGGTGAGTAAAAAGGGACGCATGGTGGTGACTCCGGATCCGAATCCCCCGGCATCGGTGGACACCCGCACGATCACCGTGACGGCCGACTTCGCGGGGCTGTACGGCACGCACACCGGAGAAATGAAGATCCGGGTGCGCAACGACCGCTTCCGGTTGCAGGGCGCATTCTACACGTTGACCGCGGACCAGGAGGGTTTTCCCGACTTCGCCGCCCTCCGTCCGGAGGTGGTGCTGCCCGAAGCCCACATGTCCGCCGTACCGACGCTGGAGCCCTGGACCGGGCTGCCGCCGGAGATGGCCGACCACTTTGGTGCGGTGTATACCTGCCGCTTTTATCCCTCCGACATGGGGAAGGGCATTTCCCACTATACCTTCGAAATCAGCTGCCAGGGGGCGGCGCGGGTGTTTGTCGACGATGAGATGGTGCTGGCGCACACCAGTCCCGACCAGCTCAGCCGCAAGGTGGCCGACACCCCGCTGACCCTCAAGGCCGGTGCCGCCCATTTGATCCGGATCGAGTACATCCACGGCACCGGACCCGCCGCGCTCACGGTGTCGGCCAAAGTCAAAACCGAGCCCTACTACCAAGGCGTGCTGGAACTCGATCCCGACAAACCCGGGTTTGACGGCATCAACGACGCCGCAGTGGAGGAGACGGCGGCTTCAGAGAACTGAATCTGGAAGACAGGAAGGCACAACAGAGGCCGCACCGGCGGATTGGTTCCGTAAGGGGACAATGCGTTCGTTTTCGTCATGAGCCCATGAATGAGACACATTATCCCTGCAAACGCATCCGTCTCAATAGAACTCCCCGGAACTGTTGTTATGAAAAAACAAATTTTTCCCATCGCGCTGGTTTGTCTGTGTTTTGTCACCTTGGTTTCCGCCGTCGAGTTGGTATCGGTGGACACGGTGTGGACCCACGAACAGAGCGGGCAGCCGCACAATGCGTTCACCGATTTGATTCGTTTCAAGGGGGACTGGTATCTGGGTTTCCGCGAGGCGTTGCGGCATCATGGAGGGTTGGAGGGCATGGGCAGGTTGCGGGTGCTGCGGTCCCAAGACGGCAAGACCTGGGAGAGCGCCGGGCTGTTTGAGCTGGAGGAGGGGGATCTGCGGGACGCCAAGCTCTCGATCACGAAAGACCATGAGCTGATGCTCAACTCGGCCATACAGGTGTACCGGCCGAATCCGGTGAAGCATAAAAATTTCGCCTGGTTCTCCAAAGACGGCCGGACCTGGAGCGCCCCGGTCGCGTTCGGCGAGCCGGATATCTGGATCTGGAGCGTGACCTGGCATGAAGGGGTGGCGTATGGCGTGGGATATCCCACCACGCCGGCGGGGAAGAAACTCACCGGAGGCCAAACCACGCTGTACCGCAGCGAAGATGGCCGGAAGTGGGAGGTGTTGGTGCGTTCGTTCAGCAAGGGAAATGAATCTGCCATCGCCTTCAAATCGGATGGCACCGCGGTCTGCCTGATGCGGAGTGGAAACGCCATCGGGCAGGCGAAGGCGCCGTACACGGACTGGGCCTGGAAAGGATCGGTCAACCTGGGCGGCCCGGATATGATCCGGCTGCCGGACGGCCGCTTCATTGCCGGGGGACGGTCGGGCTGGGGATCCATGAATCTGTTCGAGCTGGATCCGGATACGGGTGCGAACCAGCATTTGCTCAGCCTTCCCGCCCGGGGGGACAGCAGCTACCCCGGACTGGTGTGGCATGAGGGGGAATTGTGGGTGAGTTATTACACGGGCGCGGATGACGCCAAGGAGGGGGACCGGGGACCGCGATACACGGTGCCTTGCGAGATTCGCGTGGCGCGGGTCCGCCTGGATGACACAAATGTCCATTCAGATTAGAAAGAATGCAACCCATGAGGAACCCGTCATAATGAAAATTGAAAACCGAATGTGTGCGAAGTGGTGGATCAGAATCCTGTGCATCGGGGGCTGCCTGCTCGCCCTTGGCGGGCTTCAGGTCAAAGGGGAGGAACTCTCACAGGGAGACCGGGTGGTGTTCCTCGGGGATTCCATCACTTTTTACGGCGCGAAGCCGGATGGATATGTGACGTTGGTATCCCAGGGTATTGCCCGGGCGTATCCCGGACGCGGGATCGAAGTGATCGGCGCCGGGGTGAGCGGTCACAAAGTCCCCGATTGCCAGGAGCGGCTGGATCGGGATGTGCTGCAGCAGCAGCCGACGCTTGTCGTGATCTACATCGGGATCAATGATGTCTGGCACTGGCGGAATAACCGCGGCACGCCCAAAGAGGAGTTTGCCCAGGGGCTGCGCGGGATGATCGGGCGCATCCGGGAGGCCGGGGCGCGGGTTCTGTTGTGCACCCCCACGGTGATTGGCGAAAAAACGGACGGCACCAACCGCTTTGATGCCCTGCTGGACGAGTACGCGGCCATCACCCGCGGGGTCGCCGCCGACAGGGAGGTGCCGCTGTTGGATTTGCGCAAGGCGTTCCTGGAATATCTCCGGGAAAAGAACCCTGACAATGTGGAGAAGGGGATCCTCACCTTCGATCGGGTGCACCTCACCCCCCTGGGGAACCAGGTGCTTGCGGATTTGATGCTGGACGCGTTGAACGTGCCGCGGGTTCCGTCGGGTGAGGACCGGTTGCTGGCCGACTTCGAAGGCGCGGACTATGGCGACTGGACAGCGACCGGCGATGCGTTTGGCTCCCGGCCCGCGGGCGGCACGCTGCCACGGCAGCGGCGGGTCAGCGGATTCATTGGCCAGCAGTTGGTGAATACCTTCCGCAACGTGGACCAGTCGACCGGCACCCTCACCTCCCCGGCATTCATTCTTGAGCACAAGTTCCTGCATGTCCGCATCGGTGGCGGGAATCATCCGGGAAAAACCTGCATGAACCTGCTGGTGGAGGACAAGGTCGTGGCTTCCCTGACCGGTGACAACCGTGAAACGCTGACGCCCCGGTCGGTGGACCTGCAGGCCTGGCGGGGAAAGCCGGCCCGGATCCGGATTGTGGACAGCTCCAAGGATTCCTGGGGGCATGTGCTGGTGGATCATCTGGTGCTGAGTGATCAGCCGTCGCCACCGGATTCCCCGAAAACGCCGCCGTCCGCGGTCCCGACGGAGCCGGAAATAGAGCTGTCCTTTCTGCCCATGGCCGAGCGGCGGCAACGGGAAGCGGCCTATCGGGAGATGACCCTGGCGGAGCAGGCAGAGGCGGTGGAGACGGATCCCGAAGTTCTGCGGTACCGCCGGATGCGTGAGGCCAAGGCCGCCGATCCGTATCGTCCGCTGTACCATCTCTCCACCCCGGAGGGACTGATGAACGACCCCAACGGATTCTGTTTCTGGAACGGGAAGTACCATCTGTTTTACCAGCTGCAGGCGGCCGGCACCGGCACCATGCAATGGGGGCACGCAGTCAGTCCGGACCTGGTCCAATGGAAAGATCTGCCCATGGCCATCCGCCATGAAGACGGCAGCGGGCGCATTTTCAGCGGTCAGGTATGGGTGGAGGAGGACCGGGTCATCGCCATGTTCCACGACACCTCGAGAGGCAACTGCATCGCCATTGCCGACGATCCGCTGCTGCTGGCCTTCCGCAAAACCGGCGTGGACCGCTGGGGGGGAGGAAAGTATCTGGGCGAAGGCTTTCAGAAGCTGTTCGACCCCTGCATCTGGAAAGGGAAAGACGGGGCCTACTATTCGGTCAGCGGCGTATGCAAAAACGGCCCCCGCACTGGCAACGGCTTTCCGGTGGCGGATCTGTTCCGCTCCGAGGATCTGAAGACCTGGACCTACCTCGGCACCCTGCTGCAGGACGAGGACTGGACCCGCATGGGGCTGGGTCCGGGGGATGACGCGGCGGTGCCCAATTTCCAGCCGATCGCCCGGCGCGACGGCACCCCCAGCGGCAAGCACATGTTCCTCTGGTTCAGCCATGGGAAGGGGGCCCATGCCCTGGTGGGCACCTATGACGAGAAGGCGCAGCATTTCTCACCGGAGCACTATCACCGCATGACCTACGGTCCGGTGTACAAGGGCACCCTGCATGCGCCCTCGGCCATGATCGATGACCAGGGCCGGTTGCTGGCGGTGTACAACCTCCGGGAAAATCTGCAGAATGTGCGGGGGGCCCTGGATACCCAATCCGCAAACATCTGGTATGGCGTCATGTCCCTGGTGCATCATTATTGGCTGGATGAACAGGATCAACTCCGGGTGGAGCCGGCGGGCGATCTGGCATCCCTGCGGGTGGATCCACGCGAGGTGGCGGGGTTCCCCCTGGCGGCGGAGGAGGAGCGGGTGCTGGAGGAGGTGTCCGGCCGGGCGATGGAACTCCGGGTGGTGCTGGATCCGCTGCAGGCGGAGCGGGTGGGCGTGACGGTGCTGCGCTCTCCGGATGGAAAGGAACGGACCCGGATCTTCTACGACCGCACCGCGAAAACCCTGGTGCTGGATGTGTCCGAAGGCTCCCACCGGAACGATGTGCCGCCACGGGCGGCCGAGATCGGCCCCTTTGAACTGCAGCCCGGGGAAAAACTCGACCTGCGCGTGTTCATCGACCGCAGCGTGGTCGAGGTGTTCGCCAACGAGCGGCGGTCGCTCACCGCCCGGGTATATCCCGCCGGGGAGCAGAGCACCGGGGTTTCCCTTTTCGCCGAGGGCGGCCCGGCGGAACTCGATTCGCTGCGGGCCTGGCGGATGAAATCGATCTGGCCTGAACTCCGTAGCCCCTGATGAAAACCCTGCTCATTTCGCTGCTTCTGACGTGCCTGCTCTCCCGGTCCGCGCTCTCCGCGCCGACAACGCTTTTCAGCTTCGACACTCCCTCGGACCTCCAGCGGGGTGCGGCCCCGCAGGCGTTCCCCGAAGCCGAAACCCCGGCCCGCTCCTCCGGCATCCGGGCGGAGCGGGGCAAAGAGGATACTTCTTTCCTCACCCGGGCCTTTTCCATTCAGGGCGGGGAAACTCCGCCGCTTCGCATTCCGCCCGGATGGCTTTGTCTCGGTCACCGCGCCCTTTTCGGGCGGAGAGGTGCTGACCCGCTCCCTGATCCCGGGCGGACGGGAGCTGAAAGTGAATTACGCCTGTTCCGCGGGGGGGGGGCTTCAGGTGGCCGTCCTCGATATGGAGGGAAAGATCCTGGCGGAAAAGCGTCTCACCGGCGACGAGACCGACCAACCGGGGCAGCAGATTTCTGCGACCTTCCAGAACAACCCCGCACAGTCCATCCGCCCGCGGTTCAATCTGGTGGACGCGGATCTGTATGCCTTCCGATTCTGATTCCGGCCTGTGGATGGGGAGGCTCCCCTTATCAAATTTCCCGCCCTGCATCCCCACAACCGAGGAATTCCAATGAAACATCCCAAACACCCCCAAACGCTTTTCAGACGCATGCTGTTCGTTTCACTGACGGGCGTGCTCCTCCCGGCGAATGCGACTTTCATGTTGCCGGCTCCGGTTCCCCTGGCCGAGATGGAGGCGAGTCTGGGGGCCAAGATCGAGAAGGAACCGGACAATCCACTCTGGAGCTATCGTCTGGGACGGGTGGCCTATCTGGTGTTCGAGACCGGCGCGGCCGCGGCGTATGTGCGGTATCCGGGTGAACCGGCGGAACGTTTTCCGTCGGATTATCTGTTGTACTGGAGTATTCAGGGGCTCATGAAGGAGGTGGAGGCGGCCCGAAACCGGGAACCCGCGGTGGATTGGATCCCGGCCTCCGGGCGTCCCGAGGAGCCGGGCTGGAAAATTCAGCTGCTCGATCAGGCGGAGCGGATCCAATACGCCGCCCGGGCGCAGAGGAACCTCCAGCATGCGGTGGATTCCGACGCAGGGAACGGGTTGTACGCCCTGACCCTGGGATCGTTCCAGATGGACTGGCTGGACTGGGTGCCGTCCGAGCCCCCCGCGCTTCCAGAGGGGTTAAAAGCCATTCAACTTGAGAGCGCCCTGGGATGGCTGGAGCGGGCATGGCGGGCGGTGCGGGAAACCGATCTCGCGCGGGAAAGACTTCCCGTCCAGGGGGAAAAGGGGCTGTATTCCCTGGAGGCGGCAACCCGATGGCTGGAGCGGGCCCCCAAGGGATACAAGCCCGAGATCCGGGAGCAGATGCGGGAGGACGTGGAACGGATGCGCGGGATTCCCAGGGGCATGATCACCCCCCTGGTGTTTGATCCCCGGGAGGGGGCGACAATGCCGGGCGACCGGAACCGGCGGGTGCGCTTTGACCTGTCCGGGCAGCATCTGGGCGGAGAATGGACCTGGATCCGGGACGGCGCGGCGTTTCTGGTATGGGATCCGGAGGAAGAGGGGGTGATCCGCAGTGGCCGGCGTCTGTTTGGCGGCTACACCTGGCAACTGCTCTGGGAAGACGGCTTTGCGCCCCTGGGGGTTCTCGATCGCAACCGGGATGGCGTTCTCGCGGGGTCGGAGTTGACGGGATTGTCCGCCTGGTTCGACCGTCCGCCTTTGGGCACCTCCGATGCCCGGGAGGTGGTGCCCCTCCGGGAGTTGGGCGTGGAGTCGGTATCGGTCGCGTCCACACCCGGGGAGGAACCCGGGGTATTGCGGTGGAATCCGGAGGGCGTCCGTTTCTCCGATGGCCGGGTGGTTCCGCTCTGGGACTGGCTGGCGGAGCCCTGCGCTCCGGAGTCCATCCACTGACCGGGTCCGGATCGTCGCGGCGGCCGGGGCAAGCCCGACCGCCGCTGTGAGGCAGGGACTGAGCCGCCCGTCCCGCTTGCGGGGCAGGGCGGCGGATCCGGGAAACGGAGAAGGTGCGGGTCTCCGTACTAATTGGCCCCCATACAGAACCACCTTGGCGGGTTTGTCCGAAAGCGGTGTAAGGCGTAAAAGACGACCTCTTTCCGCATTCCCCCCACTCCCGGAAGTCCGACCCTGAAACAGTACCGACTCAACCGTTTGTTCCATCCCCGTACCCGCCGTTGTTTCGATGTGGCGGTGGATCATGGCTTTTTTAATGAAACCGCATTTCTCTCGGGGATCGAGGCTATGCGGAAGGTGGTGCCCGCGCTGGCGGAGGCCGCGCCGGATGCGATTCAGCTGACGGTGGGCATGGCCCCGCTGCTGCAGAACCTGCCCGGACGTTTCAAGCCTTCGCTGGTCCTGCGCACGGATGTGGCGAATGTCTACGGCCGCGAGCTGCCGCGCCACCTGTTCAGCCGCATGATCCACCACCCGGTGGAACAGGCCGTGCGCCTGGATGCCAGTTGCGTGGTGGTCAATCTCTTCCGTATTGCCGATCAGCCGGAGGTGACGGACCAATGCATTCAGAATATCCTCACCATCAAGCCCGCCTGTGAGGCGGCCGGCATGCCGTTGATGGTGGAACCGCTGGTCTTCCGTCCCAATCACCAGGCGGGCGGCTACATGGTCGACGGCGACGCCGATAAAATCATCCCCCTGGTGCGCCAGGGCGTGGAGCTGGGCGCGGACATCATCAAGGCCGACCCCACGGACGATGTGTCCCTGTATCACAAGGTGGTGGAGACCTGCGCCGGCGTGCCGGTGCTGGTGCGGGGAGGCAGTAAAGCCTCCGATCCGGAAATCCTCGAGCGGACCGAGGCCCTGCTGACCCAGGGGGTTTCCGGGATTGTTTATGGACGCAACATCATCCAGCATGAGAATCCCGCCGCGATCACCCGGGCCCTGATGGGCGTGGTGCATGAGGGGCTGTCCGCCGGGGAGGCCCTGACACAGCTGCGGGGTTGACCGTTGCCATCTCCCGCTCCCACCCGGATACGCTGATGTGGCTGGCACTGGATTTAGGCTCCTCCTCCTTCAAAGCGGGGGTGTTTGCTTCGAATCTGGAGGCCAGGGGCGAGGCCTCGGTGTCTGTGCCGTACCGCTATACCCCCGGGGGCGGGGTGGAACTTCCGGTCGTGGCGGTGGCCGATGCGATCCGCCCAGTCATTCGCGATGTCCGGAACGAAGCGGGTATTCCGGCGGAGGCGTTGGGCGGCGTGGCCCTGACGGGACAGGCGCAGACGTTCACGCTGGTGGACGAGGAAGAGGCGCCGCTGCCGTTTTTCTCCTGGCAGGACGGACGTGCCGTCGGGGCGGCGGCGGATCTGGTGTCCCGGTCTGATCTGGATGGATTTGCCGAGGAAACCGGACGTCGGCGGCAGATACTGGAACATCCCGACCGGCGGCTGGACGGGCGGGGTCCCCTGCGGCGGGTGTTTCTGCTCTTTGGGCATGGGTACAAGGGGCTTTCGGCTAAAGTCCTGCAGATTACCGACCGATTGCGCAAGACCCTGGCCGCATCCGAGGTGGAGCTTCTGGTGCTGGCCGCCCCGTCCCTGGGGATGGAGAGCGGGGAAGCACGGCTGGCGGACTTGGTGGCGGAACAAGCGGAGGGGGTCTGGCTGTTGGCGCGCTGTTCAGAGCGGATCCAGACCTGGTTTGCCCACGCAGCCATTCCCGCGCTGGCGCTGGGTTATGCCGATGAGTTCACGCTTCCCGGGGTGGCGGCGGATTTGGAGGCGGTGGCGCATCATCTGCGCGGCCGCTTCGCGACGCTGAACCACCGTCGGGTGGCCCTGTTGCAATGGGGGGAGGAGTTGATTGCGCATCAACGCTTCACCCGTGCCTTGCGGGAGGGGGCCGACGCGCCGGAGATGCTCACGTTGCGCCATGACGGGGATCGGATGTCGATCTGTCGCCGGGTGGATCGTGCGTTGCGGGGGAAGCCGGCGGTGACCGCGCTGGTGATGTTCACCCTGCAGGAGACCCTGACGGTGTTGACGCATCTGCAGCGGAACGGGGTGCGGGTGCCGGAGGACGTGTCTCTGGTGGTGCTGGGCGATGATCCGTTGATGGTCCACCTGCAACCCATGCCAAGCCACTACGCCCTCCTGACCGATGTGCTGGTGAAGCGGGTGTATGCCAAGCTGTTCAAAGTGTGGGAGCAGGGGGGGGGCAGTGTGAGTTCCAGTCGGATGATGTGCGAGTTTGTGAAGGGGGAAACCCTGGCCGCGGCATCCAGCCCACCCTGAAGCAGGACGTTTCATGTAAGTTATGATTTGATTCGAGGTGAAACAAAATATACATCTGAAGCTTCTGTTGCTTTCGGCAATATGGAAGTGCTTTTCCGGAAAACCCTCCACCCCCAACGGAATCTGATTGTTGATGAAGCCCCCCCACGCTCCGCCCGACCTCCCGACCGTGATTCACCAGACCCGCGGGCTGCGCGAGCATCTCCATGCCAATCCTTGGCGTCCGCATGTCCATTTCACGTCTCCGGAGGGGTTGTTTAATGATCCTAACGGGTTGATCTACCACCGGGGCCGCTACCACATGTTCTATCTCGGCCGCACCCCCATTCCGCAAGGGGAGCAGGACGGGGAGCCGTTTTGGGGGGAGGTGTGGGATCATGTGTCCAGCGCGGATTTGGTGCACTGGGTGCATCATCCGGTGGCGCTCGCCCCGGCGGCGGACGGCAGCACCCCGAGGGGTATCTGGAGCGGAGACGCGATCGAGGGGGCGCCGCGGCCGACGCTGGTGTACCATGTGCCCGGCCAGGGCACCTGTGTCGCGGTGTCGGACGATCCCGAGCTGGAGGTGTGGACGCCACTGCCGGAGAATCCGGTGATTCCCATGAAGCCCGGTGGCGGGCCGCAGCCGTTGTTTGATGAGGGCGGCAATGAATTTGTGGTGTTTGATCCGGGGGCCTGGTACGAGGACGGGGTGTACCATCTGCTGCTGGGCAACAAGAGCCATGCCCCGGGACACGAGGGGGACTGCACCAGTTACTTCACCTCCACCGATTTGGTCCACTGGGAGTACAAGGGGCCCTTTTACAAGTCCCGGCGGGAGTGGACCCCGGAAGGCCTCGACTGTGCCTGCCCGGATTTTTTTCCGTTTGGCGACGAGCACATGTTGCTGATGCACGGACATCAGCCGGTGTTTCATGTCCATTATTATCTGGGAAAACGGGAGGGAGACCGGTTTCTGCCGCGGATGCACGGCCAGATGAGTGGATATGGCGGCTGTCTGGCCGCGCCGGAGACGTGGCGGGATGATCAGGGACGGCGTGTCATGATCGGCTGGTTGCGGGAGGCGGGGACGTGGGAGGACTGGAGGACCACCGGCTGGGCCTCCGCCATGAGCCTGCCGCGGGTGCTGGAGCCCGATGGACAGGGTGGGGTGCGGATGTTTCCGGTGCCGGAGCTGAAGCGGCTGCGCCGGGAGGAACTCACGATCGCTGCCCGCCCGCTGGAAGGCGAAGGGGAATGGCTGGACCTCGTCCGCGGCCGGGTCCTGGAGTTGGAGCTGGAGCTGGACCCGGGCGACGCGGAACGGGTGGGGATCGATGTGCTGGCGTCCCCCGGCGGCGAGGAGCGCACCCGCCTGGAATGGGTGCGGGAGTCAGGGATGCTTCAGGGGCGTTACGACCAATCGTCGGAGCGGAACCCGTTGTCCTATGCGCGCTTGGAGGGGAATACGGCCCACCCCGGACGACATGCGTTGCCGTTGCGACTGGAGGAGGGCGAGCCTTTGCGGCTGCGGGTGTTCGTGGACCGCTCGGTGGTCGAGGTGTTTGCCAACGACCGTCAGTGTCTGGTGTTGCGGGTGTATCCCGCCCGCCAGGACAGTGACCGGATCCGGCTGTTCACAGAAGGAGGCCGATCGGCGCTCCTCCGCTTCCACGCCTGGCCCTTGCACCGGGCCAATCCCTGGTAAGACGGCTTCGGGTCCCCACCCGGGATGAAGCGGGATCCGACTTGCCGACCTTTTGTGTCCTTCCTTCCTGTTTTACATTCCCATTTTTTTCTCTTGAGGGTAGATTAGTCATAAAACATGTAATACTATTAGCATTACTAAACATAACACATGATTTCTCCCACACGCAAAAGCAAAGAAACCCGGTCGGGAAGTACGCTGGTAGTGACGCTCCTGGTGGTGTCCCTGCTGTTGGTGCGGACCTTGGCATTTTCGGTGTGGGTGCGAAGCGAGGGGAGGCAGATGGCCATGCGGCAGGCGCAGCGGGTGGCGCGGGCGAATGCGAGGTTGGGATTGCAGCTGGCTCTGGCCCGGCTGCAAGAGACAGCGGGGGTGGATCAGCGGGTGACGTTTCGCGGGGAGTTGTCCGGCGCGGCTCAGCCGGCGTGGTGCGCGGTGGGGACCAGTTCACCGCGGGGCAGCGATATCGAGTTGGATCAGAGCGGGCGTTTCGTGATGCCGCGAACCCCTCGGCCAGGGCCTGTCTGGAGGCCGTGGTGCAGCGGGTGCCGGCCTATGTGGATGACGCCGACGAGCTTTGGGAGCGCGATGCGGACCTGAGTGCGGTCAATGCCCGGTTCGGCCGTTCCCTCCGGGTGGTTTCGGTGAGCTGGCGAAAGGGGGGGGCGATGGAGGCTTCCTGGTCACGCGGCACATGAATTCATAAAAATACCTGTTCGCATTACGGTTCCATCTGATATACATGTAAAGACAGATAACACTCAACAACCAGGGAGACTATATGCTGCAACCCAAACTGATTTTCTGGAGCATCACCGCCGCATTGGCAGGATTTTTATTTGGCTTTGACACGGTGGTGATCTCCGGCGCGGAGAAGCCGATTCAAACGCTGTGGTCGCTGAGTGGCGCGATGCACGGGTGGGCGATGAGCGCGGCGCTGTGGGGGACGGTGATCGGATCGATGATTGGCGGCCTGCCCACCGCGAAGTTCGGCCGGCGGAAAACCCTGATTGCCATCGGGATGCTGTATTTTGTATCGGCGGTGGGCTCGGGTCTGGCCCCGGAGGTGATGTCCTTTATTGTTTTCCGCTTCATCGGCGGACTGGGGGTGGGGATCTCCACCATTGCGGCTCCGCTGTTTATCTCTGAAATCGCGCCGGCGAAAAACCGCGGCAAGCTGGCGGGGATGTTCCAGTTCAACATCGTCTTCGGGATTCTCATCGCCTTCTTCTCCAACTTCCTGATTGGCAAGTGGGTGGCCGGTGATCTGGCCTGGCGCTGGATGGTGGGCATTGAAGCCCTGCCGGCACTGATTTATTCGATTCTGACCTTCGGACTCCCGGAAAGTCCGCGCTGGTTGATCACGCATGCCGGCCGCAAGAAGGACGGGGTCGAGGTGTTCAAACAGATCAACCCCGACATGAGCGAGGAGGACATCGGGGCCATGGTCGCGGAGGTCGAGGCGTCGGTCACCCAAAAGGAACACGCCTGCCACTTCTGGAGCCTGCGGCTGCGCATTCCCATTCTGCTGGCGTTTCTGGTGGCCTTTTTTAATCAGCTATCCGGCATCAACATCATTCTGTACTTCGCGCCGCGTCTGCTGGACCTGGCCGGAGTGGGGGATCCCCTGCTGGCCTCCATCAGTCTGGGGGTGACGAATCTCATCTTTACCTTTATCGGACTGTGGTTGATTGACCGCCTGGGCCGGAAGATGCTGCTGCTGATCGGCTCCTTCGGCTACATCCTGACCCTCGGGGTGTGCGCCTGGGCCTTTCTCAGCGTGGTGGAGTTCAAGGTGGTGTCCCGTGCGATCGATCTTTCCAGTGCGGCCCGGGAGATCCAGGTGATCGACAGCGGGGACGTTGGATTCCGCACCGAGGAAGAAGTGGCCGGGGCCCGGGAAAACTACCTGGAGGTGCGGAAGGCCCTGGAGACGGAGACGGCCGCGGCGAGGTACCGCGGCGAGGCGGTCACCGTGCCTGCGGACGCGACCCCCGCGGAGGTGGAGGCCTTGGCGGAGGCGGTGAAAGCCGAGTCCTCCGGCATCCTCGGCGGACTGAGCCTGGTGGTGCTGGTGAGCATCATCGGGTTTATCGCCGCCCACGCGGTGGGGCAGGGCGCGGTGATCTGGGTGCTCATTTCCGAGATCTTCCCCAACGACCACCGGGCGGCCGGTCAGGCGCTGGGCTCCTTCACCCACTGGATCTTCGCCGCCCTGCTGACCCTGTTCTTCCCGATAGCGATCGGGGCGTTTGACACCGGCATCATCTTCGCGTTCTTCTGCGGCATGATGGTGTTGCAACTGATCTGGGTGCTGACGATGGTGCCCGAAACCAAAGGGGTCTCCCTCGAGGAAATCCAGAAAAAACTGGGCATCCAGTAATCACGCCAACCCGGAAGTCCCCATATGTCTGTCACGATTGTCCATTCCGACCCCACATTGTTTGCCGGAGAACTGAACACCTGGATCGACCGCCTGCGGGCGGCTGATCCGGTCCCGCTGTCGGGAATCTGCGGTTTCGACGGGTTTATCGACACGTTTATCCGTCTGCGGCAGCCTGCCAGCATGGCCGAGTTCGGTCCTAAAGTCGCGGCGGCGGCGGGGATTGCCACTTCCATGGTCTGTGAACATCAGGGGGATAAATTCGGAGGCAACGGCCCCCTGTTTGCCACGGCACTGCACGGTCTGTTTGGCGGCCGGGCCGCCGTGACCTACATCGGTGGGGTGGGGGAGGGTACGGTGTTGCCGATTTTTCAGGAGGCGATGGCCGGCAACATGACGGCCATTTATCCAGTGGCCTCGCCGGCGCACAGTGATTGTCTGGAGTTCACCGACGGCAAGGTGATGCTCTGTGATCTTGGGCCCTGTGCGGACATCACCCTGGAACGGGTTCTGGAACGGGTGGGGGAGGCGGTTCTGGATGAGCAGTTGCGGACCCTGGCTTGCCTGGGCACGGTGAACTGGGGCAAGCTGGTACATGTGGGGCCCCTATGGTCCTACCTCAGTGAACGGCTGGCCGCCCTCGGGCGAACCCCCAAGGAAGTGGTGCAGTTCATGGATCTGGCGGAATTTGAAAGCCGGGATCCGGCGGATCTGGATGACCTGCTGGCGCGTTTGCCGGCGATGACGGCGCAGTGCACCACGTTGTTGAGTTTCAACCTCAAGGAAGCCTGGCAGATGGGGGCGCATCTGGGGCGGGGCGACTTTCACGGCCGCAAAGAGGGGGCCTCCGTCGCGGAGTTGGCGGCATTTCTGCGCGGCCGCATCGAGGTGGACCGGATCATCATCCATCCCAACGACGGCGCGGTGTGTGCCTCGGCGGAGAAGACGGTGTACGCCAAGGGGCCGTACTGCGCGGAACCGCTGATCTCCACCGGCGCGGGGGATCACTTCGGGGCGGGCTGCCTGGCCGCCACCCTGCTGGGGGCCTCCGAACTGGAGACGGTGCTGCTCGGCAACGCCACCAGCGGGTATTTTGTGCGCTCCGGCCGCACGCCCACCCTGGCGGACGCCGCAGGGCTGCTGGCACAGTGGCGGGACAAGACCCTGGCTGAGCGTTTGTAGGATGCCTCAACCAGCGGTCCGGTCCGCTGTTCCCGGCCATGCGCCGCAGACCCTCGCCCTGCGTGTTGGGGGGCACGATGTCCGGGTTTTCCTACGTGGGAAGATCGGGTAGGCCGCCCTGTCGGGCCTGGCATGCGCATCGGGTGAATCCGTGGCAAGGGGGGCTGTCGGGCACGGGGTGACCCCGGAGATGTTGGAGGCTGATCCGGCCTGTCAGGCGCGGGTGGAACAATTCAAGGCCCATCTGGATGAGGGGAAACTCGCGGCTATCCGTGAGCAACAGCAGGAGGAGAAATGGATGAGGATGAAGGAGCATGCCGAGCAGCGGGGAAAACCGGTGCCGACAGAACCTCCTCCGTTCGAAGTCGGAAATTTCCGGTCCCGGTGGATTGAAGGGAACGCGTCGGTGGGGGATCTCTACCGTGAGAAAGTCGCCCCGGTGGGCGTGATCGCCTTGGAACTGGGGTTTGATGATACGCTGTACTTCTCACGCCGGTTCCGTCAGAGGGTCGGGTGTTCGGCCTCCACGTATCGGAAAAAGTACCATCAGGCGATTCTGGCGGCGGTTCCTCCTTGCGAATGTGAGGCCCCACTGGCATAGCTGGATCACTCACCACCCCATCGCTCTCCCTTCCCGGTATCCTTAGGAAATGTCCGCTCTTTTCACCACAAAACCCAGAACCCGAATCCGAGAGAAATTATTGATGAACCGCTTATCCCGATCTCTGCTGCGGTTGACTGCCGCTCTGTGCCTGTGGGGTGCCCCTGCGCTCCAGGCGCGGGTCAATTTCATTCTGATTTATATGGATGACCTGGGTTACGGGGATGTGGGGGTCTATGGGGCGCAGGGCTTTGAAACCCCGAATCTGGACCGCATGGCGGCGGAGGGGGTTCGGTTCACCGACTTTTATTCCGCCAATACGGTCTGTTCCCCTTCGCGCGCCGCCTTGTTGAGCGGGAAATATCCCACCCGGGTGCAGGTGCCCGAGGTGATCGGCCCGGGTTCGGAGAAATATCTGGGCGAAGTATTGGCCCGTGGGTTGCCCCGGGAAACCCTCACCCTGGCTGAACTGTTGAAGACCCGGGGCTATGCGACGGCGCTGGTGGGGAAATGGCACCTGGGGCACCAGCCCGGCTTCCTGCCCACCGACCAGGGATTTGATTCCTTTTTCGGCATCCCCTACAGCAATGACATGGCGATTGACCCGGCGGCGCGGCTGTCACAGACCCTCCGCCTCCGCCACGGGGCCACGATCGAAAAAATCCGGGCGGGGTTCTACGCCCGCGACAAAACGAATCCCAGCGGCAAACCCTATGTTTCTCCGGAGCGCTATTTCACGCCGTTGATGGAGAATGAGCTGGTGGTGGAGTTTCCGGCGGATCAGCGCAGCCTCACCCGCCGCTACACAGACCGGGCGATCCGGTTTATCGAGGAGAACCGGGATCGGCCCTTCTTCCTCTATCTGGCGCATACCATGCCGCATGTTCCGCTGGCGCCGTCTTCGGCCTATATCGGCCGAAGTCAGGGCGGGGCGTACGGGGATGTGATGGAGGAGGTGGATGCGGAAATCGGCCGTTTGCTGGACGCGCTGAAGGCGATGGATCTGGAGGGGGAGACCTTGGTGGTGTTCACCTCGGACAATGGCCCCTGGGATCTCCCGAAAGGCTTTGGCGGCAGCGCGGGGCCCCTGAAGGGATTCAAGTTCCAGACGCACGAGGGGGGACAGCGGGTGCCGATGATCGTCTGGGGGCCGGGCCGGATCCCGGCGGGCCGGGAGATCGGGGTACTGACCAGCATGCTGGACCTCTTTCCCACGTTTGCGTCGATGGCGGAGGCACCGCTGCCGGAAGGCCTGGCGCTGGACGGTCATGACCTCCGGCCCCTGCTGAGCGGGGAGGAGACGGAGAGTCCCTATGAGGCCTTTTACTATATCCGTGGCTGGCAGGTGCAGGCGGTGCGCCGGGGGCCGTGGAAACTCCAGTTGGCGCTGGGAGGGCACGCTTACCGTCAGGCGATTGAGGAGGGGAGCGAGGGAGCCCTCTATCATCTGGAGGAGGACCCTGGAGAGACCCGGGATGTGCGGGAGGCGCACCCGGAGGTGGCGCGGGACCTGCGCCACCTCATCGGGGAGTTTCAGCGGGAGGTGGATCAGCAGCGCGCGCAGGTCCCGGAATTGAAGGGAAATGACGAGTAGGACCTGCCTGCAAAACCGCAATTCCGCCGCCCGGTTCGCCCTCGTGGGCAGCGTATTCCTGGTGGTGGGCGCTGGGGTGGTTTTTTGCCACTCCCTGAGAGAGATTACTGGGGTTTTGGGGAAATGCCGGGATGGGAAATATGGCTGCCGATGGGATCCGCCGTGCATTTCCCTACTCATTGCACTATGGATGTTCATCTTCAAAGATGAAACTGCCTCATGACTTCCCCCGCGCGCGATCAAAAAAAACTCCAGCTCTCGTGGGCTGAATCCCCGAGAGTCACGGGATTCAAAGCGGTCGTCCCGCACCCTCCGGGACGCATGCTCCGGGTGTTGATCTGCGCGGTGGGCTGCCTGCTTGCGGCGAACGGAGGGACGGCGGCGGTAGCCGCCGAAGCGCTGCCCGGCCTGGTGCGGTACAAGGGCGCTGGCATGCTGCCTTGGCCCGGATCGGTGCCTGCGGCACAGCTGCCTGCGGAGTTCCGGGAGCCGCTGGAGGAGAACGCCTTGACGGCCCTGCGGGAGGCGGCGGTCACATGGTGCCGACAGCAGGGCCTGCCGGAGGAGGCCCGGCGGATCGCCTCGCTCTCTGTGCAGGCCTTGCAACCCGCCCCCCCGGATCCCGCCCTCTTCTGGCCGGTGCCGGAGGCCGGGAACAATCCTTTGATCCGCTATAACCGGGACTGGGATTTTCTGCTGCTCCATCCCCAGAGTCCCCGCCGGGGCGATCCTGAACTCTTGAAGCAGGCCCTGAACGATCTTTTTATGTGGGCGGAGAAGCCGGTGGACCGGGATCATTCCCGCCAGGCGCTGCTCATGTTCCTGCGGCTGAAATCCACCTATCCCCAGCTGTTGCCGGGACCGATCGTGGAACGCGTTGAGAAGCGGATCCGCGATACCTGTGCCCGTATGGCGGGGGGAGAGGAGGGAGGCCTGGACGCGCGTTATGCCGACGACACCCTTGGGCACCTGAAACCCAATCACGCACTCAAAAGTGCCACCCTGCAACACCTTGCCGGGCGGATCCTCGGTGACCGTTCTCTGGTGGAGCGCGCGGCCCGGGTGATGGACACCTGCTACAAGCACCTGCAGCCGGATGGCGCTGTGCGGTATGCCCCGGTGGATGTGCCGGACCTGTTTTATCTGATCTATAACACCAACCATCTGCTGGAGTACTGGCTGGTCTCTGGCAATCCGCAGGCCCACGCGATGCTGGTGACCATGGCTGCCCGCATTCCCCTGTATCTGCTCCCTTTCCGAGAAGGCGCTGCCGGAGACATGCCGTTCCGCATCGCGGGCGGCAATCAGAGCCACTATTGGCACGGCTACGATCCGACCCATTGCGCTGAAAGTTACGTCGAGGCCGCCTGGCGGCTCGCCATGGTGTCGGGGCTGCGGGAGACCGCTGGGCATCCGCTGGCCGTGCGCTGGCGTGAAACGTTTCTCGAAGGCGTCCGCGCAAAACAGTCCGGCGTCAACCTGCTGCCGCGCTTCGATCCTTTCCTGTACCGCCCCGATCTGGCGAATGAAACAACACGTCTGGAGGGTTCCTTCCTCTTTCACGGACGCAATGAGAACGGTCCGGTGGGACGATTCGGCGACTGGGCCTTTCGCATGAACGGCCTCGCCCGTAGCCGTACGGATGGGGTGCGCGCCAACTATTGGGCCGGCCACGGCATTGGATTCTATGAGGACTGGCCGTGGTTTGTGAATGTGACGGGACGCGCGGGGGCCTCGGCGCAGGGGGAGGATGGCCTTTCGGTCACGAGCATGGAGTCGCTTTATTTCGGGGTGCTGGGCGCGGAGCCACGGAAGGATCCGTTTTGGGCAACGTTTCGGGGCGACAAGCTGGGGGTGCGCGCGGCGGCGACAACCACCAGCGCGTTTGGCGCACTCTCGACCTCTGCTGTGATGCCTCCACTGAAGCGGCCGGGATTGATTGCAACACCTGAAAATCCCTCGCCGGACGACCAGCAGTGGCAGGAGAGGGAAATCTGGCTCGGCACGCCGGAACGCCTCGTGGGCTGCGTGGAAATCACCCTCCTGCGCGACCTGCGGGCGGGAGGGATCGGTCTGTACAGCCATTTCAAGGTCAATCGTCAAGGGGTGAACCTTCTGCGCGATGGAGAGCATTTCCGGGCGGGGGACCTGGTGCTGCGCGTTGTGGACACCAATCTGAATCTGGAAAATGCGCGGCTGGGGATGACCGATGTGCGGCGTCACTTCCAGTCCTATGGAGAGGGTGGCCTCACTCTGCCGGACCCGTCGGTTCCCGCGGCCGGGGATTTGCCGCTCCGGGAGTATCCGGCCGGCACCCGTTTGTATGCGCTGGTGGAGTTGTACAATCCGCGCCTGACCGGGCCGGCCGACATCTCCTGCGTCCGGGGCGACGAGGGTCTGTGGGGGTTGACGGTGCGTGAAAAAGACGCCACCCATGTGATGTTCGCGAACCATGGAGGGGAGGCGGCCTCGGTCGCGGCCCCCGATCTGTTGGCGGCCGGGGCGGACGGTGACGTGTTTCTGACCCGCAGCGGCGCCCGGTACCGCCCTCCGCAATTGGATTTCCTGGTGTCGGAACCGCATCCTCTCCACGCTCCGACGCCCGGGTGGGGCCCCGCCCGTCCCTCCGCGGTCCCGCTTTCCCCGGAGGAGGCCTCCCGGATGTTGCAAGAGATCCGTATGCCCGGCGGCGCGCACCTCGTCCTGTCGCGCGGCATATCTCCCCCGGAAACCGGGGGGCCGGGAAGTTGACCGCATCCCCTTTTAACCCAAGGCGGGCTCCGCCCGCAACCGAAAAGAAGATCCGGGGTGTTGGGGTGATGTGAGGGTAACGTCCACCGAGCGGCGGCTTCAGGCGCTGCGCGGAAGGATCCCCGCTCACATCCAAACATAAACGCATTTTTATATCCTCTTCTTCCGGAAGATTCTAAAAACGGGAATGGGTGGGGGCGAATATGGCAACAAAACGAGCCCCACTCGTTTTGTTTTGCGCAGAGGCGCGCGATCGGGGCGAACGGGTCGAGCTTTTTCGATTTTTTTTTCAGAGTTGACGGCCCGGCTCCGAACGATTAATTAACGTTCATCTCAATCTCTGGATAGCTACTCAACCCTCATCATGGAAAGCAGATGATGGGTTATAAACGAGGGGTCTGGAGGATTGGGTGGATGTTGGCGGTGTTAGACTCCCCTGCCATCCTCTTTGCCGCCGGGTACGGTCCGGCAGTGTCGTTTTCGAATCAAACGCCGTAAGCCGCTCCGGTTCATGGCAAATGCAGAATAGTCAATCGTTTCCCTGGGAGAAAGAGTCATGATAACACGTTTCTTTTTGGTTTTGTGGATGGGTCCGCTGTTGTTGTCCGCTGAGGCGGTGCCCGGCTGGCATCTGCCGGGCGATACTCCGGAGAAGCTGGCCCGCCCGGAGGCTCTGACCGCGAAGAGTGAGCATTTGAGATCCTATCCGCATTGGACCCAGTTCGCCACCCCGGAGCAACAGGCTCTGTACGATGGACCGGAAACGGAGTGGCCGCTGATTCCGGCGGAGGCCTACGATCTGGAGGGGTTTGACGTCTCCATTCTGGGCAGTGCGGTGCCGCCGCCGGGAGAGCATCCCCGGATTCTGTTTTCGATGGAGGATGTGCCGGCGATGCGGGCGCGCCTGCTGCGCACCCAGGCGGGGCGCGAGCGGTTGGAGGAAAGCGGCCGGGCGCTGGCCGCCACCCTGCTGAATCCGGAGACGGATGACGGCAAGGTCTTCGCCAAACTGGCCTCGGGTGAGGTGTCGGATCTCCGGTTCATGGATCCCTACAAAGGGGCCAACGGCAACCATCGTTTTGAGGGATATCCCACCTTCGGACTGAATGCCGCCCACGTGTGTTACTGGCCGCGCAACCTGCACGCACTGGCGTTTTATGCGCTGCTGGAGGGGGATGAGCCGCTCAGCCGGCGCACCGCCGAAGCGGTGTACCAGTATTTCAAACTCCGTGAACCGCTGATCGACGCCCAGAATGCGCGGGGGGTGGATCCGAACGCGCCTCAGGCCTGGCCGGGGGACGTCTGGCGTGGCATGCATTATGTGGCCGGCGAGGGGCATTTGGGTTTTGCCTACGATCTGACCGCGAGGTTCATGACGGAGGAGCAGAAAGCGCTGATGCGGCGGGTGATTGTCAAAGCCACGGCCGGAAAGCGGTCCTATGGCGCGAATGGGCCGGTCCGCTGGCGGGACACCAACTGGGTGGGCTGGGACACCCAGCATTTCCTCACCCATCTGGCGATCGAGGGACTGCCGGGATATGAGCCGGAGATCTATCAGTCCGGCCGCGACACGGTGTATGGGTATCTGACCTACGGCATCAATGCCCACGGCAACATCTTCGAGACCAATGGTAAAAACGGGGCCGGACTGCATTTCGCCCTCACCAGCGCGGTGGCCCTGGCGCGGCGGGGCGACAATCTGTTGGGTCATCCGCATCTGCGCAAGATGAGCGAAGCCCAGGTGCAGCAGACCGTGCCGGACAAAACCATGAATGTGAACAACGGCACCTACGGCTGCGCCAATTTTGGTCAGGCCGGGTTTCTGAAGAATCTCTACCCCGGGGACGCCTCCGCCAACTGGCTGCTCAAAACCACCCACAACCGTGGGGTGCCCACGGGAGGAAACCAGCGCCGGTTCCCCCGTATTCATCCGTTGACCGCGGATGAGTTTTTTGACTTCGCGCCTTATGAACCGCCCGAAGGCGTGGCGGAGGGCGACATCGTCAGCCGCGCTCCTCTCGGACTGCCTCTGGACATGGCCGACGGGATTCACGGCCAGCTCAACACCCGCTCCTCGCAGGGGGTGGATGCGGCTTTTTTGATGTTCGAGGCCCGGCCGGATTTGGTTTGGGGCGGACACCAACAGCATGATGCCGGACATTTCTATTTCTCCGCGCTGGGTGTGAATTGGGCGATCGAGAGCGATCACGGCCTGCGCGACTCCCGGGTGCACAATGTGGTGCTGATTGACGGAAAAGGTCAGGGCGACTCCCAGCATCTCTCCCCCTCCAGAGTGGACTGGCTGGGATCGGCGGTGACCGAACACGCGGCCTTCGCCGCCGCGGATCTGTCGAAAGGTTATGCCTACATGTGGTCTTCCCCCATGCACTATTCCTGGACCCATGCCGACCGGGAGGCGGTTGCCGAATGGGGTCCGGAAACCGATCCGGAGGTGGTGAAGGTGTTTAAAGGCACGCAGCAGTGGAAGTGCCGGATCTGGGATCACAGTTACTGGAGCCGTCCCTGGGGGCCCACCATGCGCGGCACCTACAATCCGGTGGCCTACGCCTACCGGACGGCCGGGCTGGTGCGGGGAGACCGTTCCTACGCGGTGGTGGTGGACCGCATCCGCAAGGACCAGGACCCGCACTCCTACACATGGCAGATGCAGGTGTCGGATCAAACGCGCTTGGTGAGCCTGGAGAACGGGATGCGGGCGCTGCGCCAGGCGGAGGGCGGACCGATGTGTCTGGTGGTCAGCCTGGGAGAGGCCGCCTCACAGGACGCGTTTCTCATCGAAGAGGGCGAGATTCCGGTGGGACGCCAACCGGTGAGGTGGCGGCGTCTGTCGATCCGCCGCGAGGCCGTCGAAGGTGCCTTCACGGTGCTGCTGATCCCCCACGCACCCGGAGACGAACTGCCGGAGATCACCGAAAGCAAGGGCGCGGTGACGATCACGTTTTCTGATTCCAGTGCCCGGGATACGCTCAGGGTGATTCAGGCCGATGACGGCCGGCCCCGGGTGTCCGTGGAGCGTTCAGAGAAGGGCGAAGTCACCCGGCTGGTGGAGATGTGAGATGAATCTCCGTTTGTTTTGGGTATGTCTGGCGGGGGGGCTATCCGCGGCGTATGCACAGAACCACGAAACGAGGAGCACGATGGTGAAATGGAACCTGTTGTTTGTTTTTTCGGACCAACAGTCGTTTGACACGCTGGGGGCCTACGGAAATCAGGAGATCCAGACCCCGAATCTGGACCGGCTGGCGGCGAGGTCGGTGGTGGTGGACTACGGTTTCGCGAACAATCCCGTCTGCACCCCCAGCCGGGCGATGTTGCTCAGTGGCCGCAACACGTGGCGGGCAGGGGCGCATGAGAATGACCAGGCGTTGCGCCCGGAGGCGGGGCCGCATCTGGCCGAGGTGCTCAATGGGCAGGGATACCGCTCGGCCTGGATCGGCAAATGGCATCTGTACAGCGAGCGAAACCGCCCAATTCCGCCCGGACCCTTTCGCTATGGATTCGACGACCGGTTTCTATCGAACAACTGTACGGTGTCGTTCCAACCCGAGGACACGTTCTACTGGAACGAAGCCGGCGAAAAGGTGCCGTTGCATCAGTATGAGCCCGACGGGCAGACGGATCAGGCGATCGCCTACATCCGCGAGCAGGCGGAACGGAAGGGCCCCTGGAATCTCTTCGTTTCCTGGCACCCGCCTCATAATCCGCATGAACACTGTCCGCAGGAATGGTCGGACCGCTATGATCCGGCGACCCTGACCCTGCGTCCCGGCATGCCCGACACGCCGGTGAACCGTAAACGTACGGCGCAGTATTACGGGATGATTTCCAACCTCGATTGGAATTTCGGCCGTCTGCTGAACGCCTTGGAGGAGACAGGTCAGTTGGAGAACACCCTGATTGTGTACACCTCGGACCATGGCGACACCCTGCTGCTGCCGGACAAAAGCTGGCATGAACGTTCGTATAAGCGCCGTCCGGAGGATCTGTCGCTGCGGGTGCCGATGCTGTTCGCGCTGCCGGGGCGGACGGAAGCCCGCCGTCTGGCCACCCCGGTGAGCATCCTGGATCTCATGCCCACGTTGCTGGGACTGTTGGGGGCCCCGCTGCCGGAGGATCTGGACGGGGAGAATCTGGCGCCGCTGATCCGGGGGGAGGCCGGGGAACGCGAGCGCGTGATTCCCATCTGGAACGAGGAAATGAAATGGCGGGGCGTGGCGACGGGACGTTATACCTACAGCACGGGCTCCATTCGCAGACTTTACGACCGAAAACAGGATCCGGATCAGATGCAAAACCGGGTTGGCGATCCGGCCTACACGGAGATCCAGTCGGAACTGCATCAGGCCACTCTTGACTGGCGGCGGCGTTTCGGCGATGACCTGGATTTGACAACGGTCCCGGTCACCGACCGCTCGGAACACCCCTACCATCTGGTGCCGCCGGAGCCCCGGAGGAAAACAAAAAACATATCCGAGTCAACTTCAGCTGAGATGTACCCCAAGCCGCAGGAGAGATGACGCATGGAATCCCTGATTTGTATTGTGGCCGGAATGGCCGGGTGGTTCCTTTTTGTCAGCGCCCGGCGCAAAGCCGCCCGGATTGAAACCTGGCCGGTGGTGAGCGCGCGGATTCTCGAATCCTCGGTCGGGTCGCGCCGGGAGCCCGGCAGGCCAAAACGGTATACCTATTACCCGGTGGTGCGGTATGCGTACGAGATGGATGGAACCGTCTACACGAATGACAAGGTGGATCCGATCGGCCGTGGTTCGCGCAACCCCGCTCCGGCGGAAGAGACCGTCCGGCGTTATCCTGTCGGCACCTTGCATGACCTGCGTTATCATCCGGAGCGTCCGCAGGAGGCGTACCTGCAAAACCAGAATTCCGCCGCTTTGTTTGCCATCGTGGGCAGCGTATTCATTGGGGTGGGGCTTCTTCTGTGGGTTTTGACCTGATACATGGAGCTGGGCCTTTTGGTAAATGCCAAGTATACAGTGACGAAGTGCAGTAACATCAACATCCCGGCACACTACATCGCACAGCCCGAAGCCCCATACTCTCTCTTCCTTCCTATCCCAGCCTTTCCAAAAAACCCCAGCTCACCCTATTCCGAGTTCAAGACCAGGAGCGAAAACTATGAACACTGAAACCAAACGCATGGATCTTCCATCCGGAACTGTTCAGTTCCGCCGGTTCAACCGGAGCCGTTTCCTTTTCCGTCCGGTCCTGTGGATGGGCTTGGTCTGTGGACTTCCCGCCGTCTCCGCCGTGGAGCCCGTTCCCCTGGACGCGAATGGCACCCGTATCCTCCGTCCGCTCCCCCCGGCCGGGGTGCATCCCCGGGTACTGTTCACCGCCGAGGATCTGCCGGAGATCCGGCGGTCCTGGCTGGAGACGGAGCACGGGCGCAAGGTGGTTTGGCCCAAGCTGCAGAACGAGGTCCGCGGCGTGCGGAAGCATCTTGCCGAATTCGCGGCACTGGATCTGTCGTCGCCCGATGCGGAAACCCTCGGGAAATACTGGCGCAACGACGAAGGCCGCAATCAGCGCTGGGGCATGGCCTCGCTGGTGGCGGTGGTGACCGATGACGCGGAACTGAAGCGGCAGATGATCGAGGTGATCTGCAATTACGCGCGGCTGATCCTGGCATCGAAGGAAATGGGGATGGGGGAGGTGGTCGGCAAGACCGGGGCCAACGAGTTGAACCGCCGCTTCAACGTCTGGAAATCGGACGCCTTTGATCTGAGCGTGTGCTGGCTGTTCGGCGGAGCGGGGTTCGCGCTCAGTTATGACCTGCTGTACAACGACATGACGGAGGCGGAGCGGGATCTGGTGCGCTCGGCCCTCGCCGCGGCCACGGCAGGACGCCGTTCTCACGGCATGGGGGAACCGCGCGGCCGCGCCATCAGCAACCACTACGGCTATCATGGCGACCTGGCGGTGATGCTGGCCGCGATCGAGGGCGAGGAGGGCTTCGATGAACAGACCTGGGAGGGCATCCGACAGGTGCTCGTCGATCACTGGGAAATCGGGGTGACCCCCGACGGCTATTACCACGAGGACGGTTATTTTCATCTGGGGCTGCGGGAAGGCTCGCGTGGCCTGCTGGTGCTGGCGCGCAGGGGGTACAATGTGTTCGCTACAGAGAAATACCGCAAGTGGGTGGCCTCGCTGGCCCAGGATCTGGAACCGTTCGAGGGCGGCAGCATGATCGGCGGCGCCTCCGGCGGTCCGGACCCCTGGAAGTATCCCGGGTTCGCTTCGGTCATGAAATACATGCTGCCGGAGGATCCGGCGGCCGACTATGTCTACCGTTGGGTGGTGGGCACCGACTACCGGAAGAATTACCGCGGCCTTCTCGACCACGCCCTGTTCTGCCTCGATTACAACTCGGACCCGGCGCAAGCCAACACCCTGGCCGGCGCGGGCCTGCCGTTGACCCAATTCTATTCCCGCCGCGGCAAGCTGATCACCCGCAGCGACTGGACACCGGAGGCGGCGTACCTGATCTTCGACGCCCGGCCGGATGCCTTCACCATCGGTCACGACAAGGTGGACCGGGGCAACTTCATCTTCAGCGCGCTTGGCCGGTCTTTTGTCACCCACGGCAGCTTTCACTATCACCGGCAGAGCACCGACCAAAGCCTGGTGCACATCGACGGCAAAGCCCAGGGCTACAAAGCGCCGAGTGTGCGCTTTCTGAATTGGGAGGACAACGGGACCCGGGTGAGCGGTAAGGCTGATCTGAAATATGCCTACGACTGGCAGTGGTCGCCGCCGTGGCCGACCGCGGAGAAGGCCTTTCCCGCGCCCTGGGAGCATGAGACCTCCGATCCGCGTGCGCTCGGCTGGCCGGACGATCCCGATTGGCTTCCCAACACCCTGTACGGCACGCCCGACATCGGGTACCAGGGCTCCTGGATGTGGCGGCGTCCCTACCATCCGGTCGAAAAAGCGGTCCGGACCGTCCATCTGTTCCGCGCGGACACCCCGTGGGTGCTGATCGAGGACGACATCCGCAAAGACGATCAGCCCCACCGCTACGAATGGTATCTTCATCTCGCCGACGACCTGCGGATCGTTTCGCGGAGCGGTCGCGAGATCATCCTCGGCACCCCGGAGGATCAGCCCGGCGATCCGCAACTGCGGGTGCGGGTGCTGCAGGCCAAAGATCTCAGCGGGGAAACCCCCGACACCCTCGACGCCCGACAGGAGACCTACCAAGTGGGCACCGACCGACAAGGGAACGTGATCCAGGGCAATCGCCTGATCCTCGGGGTCGACAGCGTCGAACCTGGTTTCCGCATCGCCCTGATTCCCTTCCGCAAAGGAGAGCCCGTTGGGCTCACGTTGGAGGAGATACGATGAGCGCCTCCCCCAAACGTCCGCACTTGCTGCTGTTCAATCCGGACCAGTGGCGCAGTGATTTCATGGGCTGCCACGGCCATCCCGCGGCGCAGACGCCTTGTGTGGACCGGCTGGTGGCCGACGAGGCGGTGAGTTTTTCCAAGGCTTTCTGCCAGAATCCGGTGTGCACCCCCAGCCGCTGCAGTTTCATGACCGGCTGGTATCCGCACGTGCGCGGACACCGCACCATGCACCACATGCTGCACCGGGAGCACGGTGAGCCAAATCTGTTGTCGGTCCTGAAAGAGAATGGTTACTTTGTCTGGTGGGGCGGGAAAAACGATCTCTTCCCCGGTCAGGACGATCTTCGTTCCTATGTGGATGTGAAATTCGAAGCTTCGGAGGAAGACTTCAAACGATGGGGCTGCACCCCGCGTCCCAGCAACCACGGCGGCGATCCCGCCTGGCGGGGGGATCCGGACGGCGACACCTTCTTCAGTTTTTTCCGGGGCTGTTTCGACAAAGGCGAGGAGCCGGTCTGGTGTGACGGCGACTGGCAGATGATTCTGGGGGCGATTGATTTCATCAACGCCTATGAAGGCGATCAGCCCCTGTGCATTTATCTGCCCATCCTGTATCCGCATCCGCCCTACTGCGTGGAGGAACCATATTACAGCGCGATCGACCGCGAAAAGCTGCCACCCCGCGTGGTGCCGGAGGACGGGCTGGCTGGCAAACCGGCCATCCTGCGCGGGATTGCGGAGGGACAGCGCCTGCGGGGCTGGCCGGAGGAACGATGGGATGAGCTGCGGGCCTGTTATGCCGCCATGTGCACCCGGGTGGACCACCAGTTTCAGCTGGTGCTCGAAGCCCTGAAGCAGCGGGGGATGTATGACGATACCGCCGCGTTTCTGTTTTCCGATCATGGCGACTACACCGGCGACTACGGGATCGTGGAAAAGACGCAGAACACCTTCGAGGACTGCCTCACCCGGGTGCCCTTCGTGGTGAAACCTCCGGTCGGCCACGCGGTGAGACCCCGGGTGTGTGACGCGCTGGTGGAGCTGGTCGATCTTTCCGCCACCGTTTATGACCTGACCGGGATCGATCCCGGTTACGACGCCTTCGGAAAATCGCTGCTGCCCCTGGTCGCTGGAGAGACCGACACCCATCGCGACGCTGTGTTCTGCGAGGGTGGGCGGCGCCCCGGCGAGGAACAGGCGATGGAGAAAGAATTCAGCCGCGGCTTAAGCCAGAAGGAGTGGGAGCGGAGTTTGTATTATCCCCGGGCGGTGCTGCAGCGCTCGGATCAGGCCCCCTACCATTGGAAGGCGGTGATGTGCCGCACCCAAACGCACAAATATATCCGCCGCATGGGGGAGCGCGATGAGCTGTACGACCTGGTCCGTGATCCGCAGGAGTGCCGCAACCTGATCGAGGATCCGGCCTATGCCGGGGTGCTGGCCGAACTCAAAGACCGCTTGCTGTCTTGGTACCTGGAGACCTGCGACGTGGTGCCGCGGACGACCGATTCCCGCTGATCCGCATCGACAAACGCCCTTTTCGTTTCCGTCGGGTCGGGCGTATGGCACAGGGAAATGAGGCCCTTCCGCATCATAGGGCGGGGTGTTTTTGATATGGATTGTCAACCACGGACGGGTTATGCTATCCATTCACCCCAGAATCCCTGACAGAGAAAACATGACAGCGACCATCCGCAATCCGATCCTGCCCGGTTTCCATCCAGACCCATCCATGGTCCGCGTCGGTGACGACTACTACATCGCCACCTCCACCTTCGAATGGTTCCCCGGTGTCCGCATTCATCACTCCAAGGACCTGGTCCACTGGGAACCCGTGGGACACGCGCTGACCACGCGCAAGCTGCTCGATATGACCGGCGTTCCGGACTCCGGCGGCATCTGGGCGCCCTGCCTGACTTATGCGGATGGTCTGTTCTGGCTGTGCTACACCGTGGTGCACGAACTCAACAGCATCACCAAGGACTCCCCCAACTTTCTCACCACCGCCCCCCGGATCGAGGGACCGTGGAGCGATCCGGTTCCGCTGAACGCCAGCGGATTCGATCCCTCGCTTTTCCATGACGAAGACGGCCGCAAGTGGCTGGTGAACATGGTGTGGGATCACCGTCCCGGACGGAACCGGTTCCATGGCATTGTGCTCCAGGAGTATGATCCCACCCGGCAGAAGCTGGTCGGTGATCCGGTGAACATCTTTAAGGGAACGAAACTGGGGGCCACGGAGGGGCCGCATCTTTATCGGCGCAACGGGTATTACTATCTGCTGACGGCGGAGGGGGGGACGGGGTATCGGCACGCGGTGACCCTGGCGCGTTCGCGTCAGTTGGAAGGCCCCTACGAAGTGCATCCCTCCAACCCGGTGCTCACGTCCTGGAAGCAGGAGGGAGTGGCGCTCCAAAAAGCGGGTCATGCCGACTTGGTGGAAACGCCGCAGGGCGAATGGTACATGGTGCATCTCTGCGGTCGCCCCCTGCCGGGCGGCGACCGATGCATCCTCGGCCGCGAGACCGCCATCCAGAAAGTGGAATGGCGCGACGACGACTGGCTGTATCTCGTGGGAGGCGGCTCCTCCCCCCGGCTGGAGGTTCCGGCACCCGCCTTGCCTTCACAGCACCCCCACACGCTGCTCGATTACGATGATTTCGACGCGACCGTGCTGCACCCGGCCTACCAGACGCCACGGGAGCCGATGGACGACAAACTGTCGCTGACCGAAAGGCCCGGGTTCCTTCGTCTCTACGGCGGGGAGTCCATGCAGTCGCGTTTCCATCAAAACCTGGTGGCCCGGAGAGTCACGGCCTTCCGCTGCACCGCCACCACCCGGCTGGAGTTCGAGCCGGATACTTTCCAGCAGATGGCGGGCCTCACCTGTTTCTACAGCACACGACTTTACCACTACCTGTATCTGTCCTGGGACGAGGATCTGGGGCCCTGCCTCTCGATCCAGACCGCGGATGACGGCGAGGTGAAATTTCCCCTGGAGCGGGAAGTCGGCCTGAATGGCGCCACATCTGTGTACCTGCGGGCGGTGCTCGACTACGCTGTGCTCCGCTTCGGGTATAGCCTCGACGGAGAGGCGTGGACACCGATCGGGGGCGAGCTGGATGCCAGCATCCTCAGCGACGACTACGGAAGCGACTGGGGCTTCACCGGTGCCTTCTTCGGACTGGCCTGTCAGGACCTCACCGGCCGCCGCAAGGCGGCCGACTTTGACTTTTTCGATGTCCGGACGCTGCCAGAATGACGATTCGCAGCGCCGGATCTCCCGCACCTGTTCACCCTCCCATCGTATCGTCACGTTGAGGGGCGGGCTCCCCCCCACCGGCCGCTAGTGGCGGGATCCGTGCCTGCGGTACTGGAGCGGCGTCATGTGATAGTGCCTGCGAAAGGCTTTGTGGAAGTTGGAGACGTCGCCGAAGCCGGAATCCATGGCGATGTCCATTACGGACTTGTCGGTCTGCCACAGCATGCCCGCGGCGTGTCGCAGGCGGAACTGCGTGACCTGCTGAACAAAGGTCCGGCCACAGACCTCCTTGACCAGATGCGTCGCACGGCTGGTACTCAGGTGTAGGGTCCTCGCGAGATCCTCAAGGGTCACCGGTTCCCGGTACTGGCTGGAAATGAAGCGCTCGATCATGTGTTTGCGCTGGTTTTGCCGATCGCCCCCGCTTGTGCGGAGATCCGGTGCCAACGGCCGGGTATGTTCCTCCAGCCACAACTGCAAGCGCGCCGCCAACTGACGCAGTCCTTCCAGGTAGAGCTCCGACTGTTCCTCCGTGACCTCCCCCGGTTTCCGCAGATCGGCGGGCCAGAATTTGAAAGCCCTGCCGGGCCGATCGTCGGTTAAGTGGACACGTACCCCCCGGCCGGGACGTCGTAAACCGGCAAAGAGCACCAAGGCGATCCTTCCGGCATGCAGGACGGGGACCGACCATTCCAGAATCCCGGCGTGACAGACCTTGGCGCAGCCTTCGGGGTTGGCTTTCAGATAGGGGCGCAGGTGATCGAGTTCGAACCGCCGACAGGCGGGCTCATAACCCCTTTGCTTGAGCAGCGCGCAGAAGGGGTTCTGGTGGCTGTAACGCTCATAGGGCAGGAACGCAGTCATGATCCGCTCGATATCATGGAAACAGACCTGAAGGCCCGACCACCTCTCGAAGCAGCGAATCGCCGCTTCCGGGGTATCATAAAAGGTATTTGTAGCAGGATTTGCCATAAAGACGACCGTAACCCCCTTTTTGCGCGAGACAAGATCCGATATAAGCAAAACACGAAATCCCGCCCGGTAGGGCCACCACAGTATAGATACGCCATACGAAAACCGACCCCCACGGTCCTCACCTCCCGCGCCGACTCCTTATGCGCCATGCCAACCACATCCCCTTCCTGTCTCTTTATCTGAACCAACGTGAACTCATTTGTTCCACAACCAGTAACTCACCCAACAAGGAAATAGGCACCATGAAAAGAAACACAGGGTTCGCGGCACTGGCCGCAATCGCCGGCCTGCTCCTCGCCGCCGCCCCGGCGGGTGCCGACATCATATACAGCGAGTCCTTTGGCGGCAGCGACACCAATGCCTTGAGCGGAACCTCCCCGGACATCAGGCCCGGTGCGGAGACCTGGATGGCCGTCAACTGGAGTGAGACCGGTAAGCTGAATGTCTTCGCCGACTCGAATGCCTTTCTTCCTTTTACTCCGGAGGCCGGCAAACTCTATACCTTGACGGCGACGCTTGATCCGAAGACTGCTGGTATAGGTACCTCCCATTGGCTCGCGCTCGGTTTCGCCCAAAGCAACAACACCGGGGTCGACTTCTGGGCATCGCCCAATAATTCCGGCCCCTGGGTGCTGTTTCGCCAAGAGGATGCGGCTGCAACCGTGATTGGGACGTATACCGGCCCCGGAACCACGGGCTCCCAGGCACACGATCTAAACCCCGATAAAGTCGGGGCGGTCGTGTTTACCATCGAGCTGGACACCACAGCGGCCAATTGGACGGCTGATTGGTACGAGGATGGCAATCTGCTCCGAAGCCACACCTTCATAACGAATCCCACGATACACTATGTCGGGTTCGGTGGAGTTGAAGCGACCGGGATTATCGATGACTTCAGTCTGGTGGTCATCCCCGAGCCGTCCACGCTGGCCTTAGTGGGGTTGTGCGGGCTGACCCTGCTTTGCGTCCGCGGATCCTTCCGCAAATAAAAAGGAGAAGTTCAGACATGATCCTCTATAGACTCCAATCGATTGCCGCCGCGGCGGCCCTGCTACTCTCGGGCAGCCCGGCCGCCCACGCCCAAACCTCCGCCGATGTCATCGTCTACGGTTCCACCCCGGGCGGCTACTGCGCCGCCATTGCCGCGGCCCGCGAGGGGGCTTCGGTCATCCTGCTCGAACCCACCACGCACGTCGGCGGCATGAACACCGGCGGACTCAGTTTCAGCGATTCCAACCAGATGTACCGCGACACGCTGATGGGGCTGTTCCACGAGTGGCATCTGCGGATTCAGCAGGACTACCAGAGCCGCGGGGTGAAGCTGCCGTACGACGTGAACATCAAGAACCAGGCCGAGTGGTCCTACGAGCCGCATGTGGCCGCGCGGGTGACGGAGGCCATGCTGGCCGAGGCCGGCGTGACGGTGCTGACCGACCGCTATCTGCAGTCAGTGACCAAAACCGGCGCCCGCATCACGTCGCTGGTCACGGACAACGGCACCTACACCGGGCGGGTCTATATCGACGGCAGCTACGAGGGCGACCTCATGGCTGCCGCCGGGGTGAGCTGGACGATTGGACGCGAGGGCAGGGCGGACTTCAACGAGTCGCTGGCGGGCAAGGTCTATCCCAAGGGCAAGATGAACATCAACGGCTTCGACGCTGATGGCAAGCCGCTGCCCCTGATCAGCTCCACCGATGCCGGCGGCGTGGACGACGGCGACGACAATATCATGACCTACAGCTTCCGGCTCTCGATGACCAGCAGCGCGGCGAACAAGGTGCCGATGCCGGAGCCGGACCACTACGATCCGGCGCGCTTCGAGGTGATCCGCCGCTATGTGAAGGCCCACGGGGCAAGCTCGGTCGGCTTCGATCTGTATCGCGTTCCGGGAGGCAAACGGGACGGCAACAACTCCATTTCCAAGCAGTTTTCGCTCGGCCTGGTGGGCGGGGCCAAAGGATGGGCCACCGCCGACGAGGCGGGACGCGCGGCCATTTTCGAGGCTCACAAGCAGTACACCCTGGAGTTCTACAAATTCCTGACCACCGACCCGGTGTTCACCCCGGCCCAGCGCGACGCCTACGCCCAGTGGGGCCTCTGCGCGGATGAATTCACCGACACCGGACACTTCCCGCCGCAGCTCTACGTGCGCGAGAGCCGTCGGATGCAGGGGATGTATTTCCTCACCCAGAACGACATCATCGGCAACCCCTCGAAACCGGACCCGATCATGGTCTCGTCCTTCCCGATCGATTCGCACGACTGCCAGCGGGTGGTCCTGCCGGACGGGAAAGTGGTCAACGAAGGCATGATTTTTCCGATAAAACCGCGCGGAAATTCGCGAGGCTATCCGTATCACGTCCCGTATCGCGCCATCCTGCCGAAGCCGGCCGAGTGCGACAACCTGCTGGTGCCGGTGGCCTTGTCGTGTACCCACGTGGCCATCTCCTCGCTGCGCATCGAGGCGACCTGGATGCTCATCGGCCAGAGCGCGGGCATCGCCGCGGCGATGGCGGCGGAACGCGACATCGCGGTGCAGTATCTGCCCTATGCGGACCTCAAACCGCGGCTCGAGGCCCAGGGGCAGGTGCTCACCCTGCCGGAAGAATCGCTTCCCCCCAAACCCCTTGAAGGGATCGTCCTCGATGATGCCGCGGCCGAGCTGTCCGGGACCTGGACATCCTCAACATCGTTCAAGCCCCACGTCGGCGACGGGTATCGCTTCGCGGGAGCGGCGGGAACCCCGAATGCCGGCGCGGCGGTGGCGACCTTCCGTTTCACGGCGCCTGAGGCCGGCCGCTACCGGCTGAACATGGCCTACTCCCCCGATCCCTCGCGGGCCACCAATGTGCCGGTGACGGTCACGAGTGGATCGGAGGTCTCGAAGTTCACCGTGGACCAGACCCTGGCCCTCCCGGCCCGCAGTCTGGTCCGCGGGATCGGTACCGTGACCTTGGTCGCGGGTGAGGAGTCGGTCATCACCGTGGGCACGGCCGGCACCACCGGCTTTGTGATCCTCGATGCGATCCAACTGGTGAAGGAGTAGTCCACCCCGCCGTTCCCGCGGTGTGCGCGGGAGGGGCTTCGGGCCACCCTCAATACCATGGTGGCATGGTGTAGTCGTTTAACCTTTTAAGGAGTCATGATGAAGAGAACAGGAGGTATTGCGGGTGAATGGAAACCCCTCAAGCAATGGATGGCCGTGGGCATGATGGTGGCCATGGCATGTGCGAATGGATACGCCGGGGCGCCGGCCGTTGACCTGCGGGTGGGCGAAGGATTCCGTGAACCGCTCGGGTTCCATGACCCGACCCCCACCTTTTCCTGGACCCTGCCGGAAGGGGTGGAAAAACAGTCGGCCTATCGCATTGAAGTGAAAGCGGACGCGGTCCTGTGGGACAGCGGATGGGTGGCGTCCGACCAATCCGTCCATGTGCCCTATGGCGGCCCTTCCACCGAGCCGCTGCCATCCCGGCAGGGTCTGACCTGGCGGGTGCGGTATCGCGACGGGGCGGGCCGTGATTCCGGGTGGAGCCGCCCCGCGTCCCTGGAGATGGGTCTGCTCTCCAATGAGGATTGGCAGGCGAAATGGATCCGGATGTCGGATGTCAAGAGCCCCGCGGCGGACCAGCCGAAGATCGAGGTGGTGAAGGCCGTCTACGGCGTGCTGAACGCCCCCGGCAAGCAGCATGACGTCACCGAGGCGATCCGCAAGCGGGTGACGAATGGCGAATGCGTCGTGGTGGCGGGCAACCACCTTGTCGGCGATCCGGCGCCCGGCGTGGTCAAACAGATGAGGCTGGACTACACCCTCGACGGCGAGCCGAAGCAACAGACGCTCGCGGAAAACGCGCGGCTGGATCTGGTGACGGGAAAGCCGCCCGTTGAGAAAAAAGCGACCTATGTGCCCCAGTATCTGCGACGGGAGTTCGAAGCCCGGGGGAAGATCCAACGCGCCCGGCTGTATGTCACCGCGAAAGGCCTTTATGAGGTGTGGCTGAACGGCGTAAAGGTGGGCAAGGATTGCTTTGTGCCCGGTTGGACCTCCTACGGCCACCGCATGGAAACCCTGACCTATGACGTGACGGATTCCGTGCGGACGGGGGCGAACGCGCTGGGCGCGGTGCTGGGCGAGGGCTGGTATGCCGGCCGGCTCATGAAAAAGAACAACGTCTACCCGAAGCTTCGTCCCGCCCTGCTGCTGCAGTTGGAGATCACCTACGCGGATGGCTCGGTGCAGACAATCGTGACGGACCATCGGTGGGTGGCCACCGACCAGGGGCCGATCCGGAGTTCCGGGATCTACGACGGCGAGGTCTACGATGCGAATCTGGAGATGCCGGGCTGGAACGCGGCGGGCTATGACGACAGCGACTGGAACGGCGTGGTCATGGAGGACGTGGCCGCGAAGCCCGCGCTGGTTCCCAAAGCGCATGCCCCGGTGCGCGCCACCGCGGAACTGCCGGCCCTCGGCGTGACCGAGCCGAAGCCCGGCCGTTTTGTCTTCGATCTCGGCCAGAACATGGTGGGGTGGGCACGGTTGAACCTGCCGGTGCAACAAGGGCAGACGATCACCCTCCGCTTCGCCGAGATGCTCAATAAAGACGGCACCTTGTACACGGCCAACTATCGCGATGCCAAGTCGACCGATTTCTACACGGCGGCGGAGACCGGGATGATTTCCTGGTCCCCGAGCTTCACCTTCCACGGATTCCGCTACGTGGAACTTTCCGGATTGCCGGAGGGGGCGAAACCCTCGGTGGACTGGGTGACGGGCGTCGTGCTGCACAGCGAGATGCGGCGGATCGGTGACTTCACCTCGTCGCATGACAAGTTGAACCAGTTGCAACGCAACATCGTCTGGGGTCAGCGCGGGAACTTCCTCGACATCCCGACCGACTGTCCGCAGCGCGACGAGCGGCTGGGCTGGACCGGCGACGCCCAGGTGTTCGCCCCCACGGCACTGTTCAACTATGACAGCCACGCCTTCTTCAAAAGCTGGCTGCGGACGATGCGGGA
>CAYLNG010000020.1:0-53656 GCA_964385155.1 uncultured Verrucomicrobiota bacterium | reverse complement strand
CCCCCACGGAAACCGCCTCGAGTTCCAAGCCAACCACCTGGTCCTGGATCCTCAGGCCCTTTCGGGAGATCTGGTCCTCCATAGCCAGGGCCTCCAGCTTGAACCCTGGCTTGCCGCCATGCCGGCAGCCCCGTCCACCGCCCCCTCCTCTCCCTCCCCCTCCCCCAAACCCCCTCCCTCCGAACCCGCACCGCTCCCCCTTCCCTTCGGCCGCATCCGCATCGATGCCCGCTTGGACGCCCTTCAATCCCGGGGAACCCGTATCGAATCCTTTTCGCTCCGAGGAGAGGCGCTTCGCGACACACTTCACGTCGAAAAACTGGCATTCACGCTCGATGGCGCTCCCGTACAGGCCAAAGGAAAGCTGGATACCAGCCTCCGCGGCTTCGGCTACACCCTCGAGGCCTCGGTGGCGCCCCTCGCCCTTCAGCCACTCGTCGACGCCTGGTTCCCCCCGCTGCGCGGACACCTCTCCGGCCTTTTTTCCGCCGCACTCTCCCTCCGCGGGCGCGGCATCACCGGCCCTTCTCTCCGCAAGAACCTCGATGGCGTCGTGCAGGCCGATATTGTCGATGGCCGCATCGTCCTTCTGAAAGACGACGAACTTCGCAACGCCGGGTTCCTGAGCTTCAAAAAAGTGCTGGGAGGCGTCCTGGGGGCGCTTGCACGGGCCTTGGCCCTGCCTCCCGAAGAATTCCTGCGCCCTCCCCTCCGCGAACTTCGCCTGCACACCTCCCTGCGGGACGGTCGAATGGAGCTTCACCGGTTCCTTGCCGCCAATCCCGAGGTGCATGTCGAAAGCCACGGGGAAATCCTCTTGGCCGACGACCTGGCGGCATCTGTGATCCGTCCCATGCCCGTCCTCGTGGGGGTCAGCACCAACATCGCCCAGCGCGCCAGGATTTACCGTGCAGACCGCGTCCAGGAGGGCCGTATATTCCTTCCCGCCCTTGTCCGGGTAGAAGGCACCCTGGGCCAACCGCGCATCGACTGGGACAAATCGGTCATCACCGGACTGATCCTCCAAGGGGTCGCGGAACACGCCCCGATCCGCAACGAACGCGCCCAGCAACTCCTCGAAGGTCTTGGGGGCCTTCTTTCAGGCGAGGGAACGGCAGCGCCTTCCCCTCGCCCCACGCCCCCGGACACCCCATCCTCCCCCACCGCAACACCCGCCCCGGGCCGTGCGGAAAAAGCCCTCGAACTGATCGATCTCCTCCGGAAACGCCGCGAAGAACCGTGAAGGAAGAGGACCCATATACGGTCCCCGGGAGAAAATTTCCGCTCCCCCCACAATAATCTTCAGGGCACCCCGTTGAGGGAATGTGTAAGACAACCCCTCACAATGGAGTCAGATCATGAAGACATCGCAGTTGCACAAAACACTCTTGGCCGCGGCCCTGGCCGTTGGTTCCTTGGCCGCCCACGCCGAACCCGGCCGCCCCATGCGACAAGGCCCGCCCCCCGAGGGCCGCGAACGGGCCCAGAAGCCCTTTGGACAGGAATGCGACGGCGAAGGGGCTCCCCGCGAACGCGAAAGGGCCCAGAACATCCGCAAACGCGCCGACCGCAACGGCGATGGGGACATCGGACCCCGGGAGCGCGCGATGGCTCGCCGACACCTGGAAATGCGGAAAGAGGCAGACCGCGACGGGGACGGAAAACTCAATGAGGAGGAAAAGGCCGAGCTGCGAAAAAAAATGGAGGCCCTCCGTGCTGAGCACCTCCAGCGGTTTGACAGCGATGGGGACGGGCAACTCAATGAGGAGGAACGCGCCAAGGCACGGGAAAAGGTTCGTGAGGAAGAACGGGCCCGCATCCTGGAAAAATTCGATGCGGATGGCGACGGGACGCTTAACGACGAAGAGAAGGCCGCAGCACGCGAGGCAATGGGAGGCCGACGCCCTCCCCCGCCCCACGGGGAAGCACGTCCGCCGCGCCGCGGACCTCCTCCTCCTCCCGAAGATGCTCCTGTGGAATGATCCAGGAAACGAACGGGAAGGAAAAATCCAAGTGTCACTGCCGTTGGCTTGACCTCCCACCACCCCGCATGAGGAAAGGATACCGCGGGATAGCCCTCTCGGCACCCAAAACCAACAAGTGAGCGGTCGAAGCCTCCCCTTCCGTCCCATCCTTCCCCCCCCCGGTGCACAACGCGCCGGGGGTTTCAGCTTGAACCCGAAAAAGGGTGGCCTGGGGGATACACTCGGAAAAGGTCCCTGAACAAAAAAAACTGACCTTCACACTTTTCCTGTCCCGAAGTTTTCCCCACGCGAGTTCCGGTGTACAATTCCCCGATGAACCACTTCCAACGCGCCCTCCAGCAGGCCTGCGACGACAACAACGAGGCCCTCGTACACTGGTTCAGGGAAGCCCCCCTCCGCGAAGCTGTCGCCGCCCTCCACATCCTGCTGGGCTGCCCCAGTCTCCCCCGCATCTCGGTCGAATCCCTTCGGCGCCTTGTGCTCGAAGCCGCAGAGGTGCCGCCCTGGCTCGCCGAACGCTGCGACCGCGAAACGGGAGCCCCCCTGGAAACCCTCGCACGCCTGTGGCCACGCGATGGGTACGCCGCCCATTCACCCGCCGATATCCTGCAGGCACTCCATAAAGCACCCGCCTCCCTTCCTCCGCTCTTCGACGGAATGAATGCGTCGACCCGCCTCTTGGTCCTCCGACTCCTCACCGCCCCCCCCCGCCCCTTCCTCCCCCGGAACCACGTCGCCCTCATGCTCGCCCGTGTCTACGACAGCGACGCCGCCCTCCTTGAAATCCGCCTCACCCGCGGCCTCCCTGACTCCCCCGCCGCCCTGGAAGCACTCCTGCACCCAGCCCCTGAGTATCCCCCCTCCAACCTCCATCCCTTTCCTTTCCCCGATACCCCCCTCTTCCCCGACCATACCCCCCTCCCACGCGGCGAGTGGAGCGCCGAATGGAAATGGGACGGCCTCCGGGCCCAACTTCTCCGCCGCGACGACGAAATCCTCCTCTGGTCCCGCGACCAGGGCCTGGTCAATGACCGCTTCCCCCAGATCCTCGACGAAGCCGCTTCGCTCCCCGAAGGTTGCGTCCTCGACGGAATTCTCCTCTCTTGGCAGAACGAACACCCCCTTTCCCCGCTGGAACTCGGCCGCCCCGGCATCCCCACGGTTTTTATGGCCTGGGACTGCCCGGAAATCCACGGGGTCGACCTTCGTTCCATGCCACTCTTCTCCCGCAGGATGCAGCTCCTTCCGATGCTCGGAAACCTCGATCTCCCCTCGTTCCGCAGCTCGGAACCTCTTCGGGCCCACGACGGGGAACACCTCGGACAACTCCGAGCCCGGGCCAGGTCGATCGGCGCCAGCGGACTCGTACTCAAGGACGAAACCGCCCCCTTCGGCCCGGGACATGCCTTTGCCTTGCCCTGCCCACCCCTTCTTTTCAACGCACTGCTGCTTTACCAAGTCAGCGGCCCCATCCCCGAATATGCCTTCGGCCTCCGGGAAAAGGAGGGGTGGACCTCCATCCTGCGCATAAAAAGCGACCATCCCGATCTTGCCCGCATCGCCCGGGAACATCAAACAGAGCGCAAGGGGCAGGTCCTCGGCATCGCCCCCATCTGTGTCTGCGAAATGGCCATCGATCAGGCATGGCCCTCCAAACGCCACCGCTGCGGATGGCGGTTTGAGGGCGCCCGAATTCAACGCATCTCCTCGGAGTCCCCGCCCAGCCAGATTCAATCCCTCGAGGAGCTCTCCAGCCACTGGGGCCTCCCCAATAAAAACACCCTGTGACCGGAAGATCACAGGGTGAAAAGATGGTCGGAGCGACAGGATTTGAACCTGCGACCCCTTGCCCCCCAGGCAAGTGCTCTACCAGGCTGAGCCACGCTCCGTCCAAAGAGGCGTAAAGTATTAGAGCGCCGTCCCCCAAAAGCAACCCTTTTCGATGAAAATCACCCTCCTTTTTGAAACACCGCCACGAACATTCCATCGGCCTCGTTTTCACTGGCGGAAAAGGTAAGAGTTCCTGAGGTTGGGGCGCCGGTGAGGGGATGGGGGAAAGGGCGGAGGGAGAGGGAGGAATCGGAGCGGAGGAGGTCCTCGACGACGCCGAGGGACTCGCGGTAGGTGGGGCTGCAGGTGGCATAGACGAGGCGTCCACCAACACGCAGGACGGGCAGGACCGCGTGCAGCATCTGGAGCTGACGGCGAGCGGACTGGCGCACATCCGCGTGGCTTGTGCGGAGGGGCGCGTCCGGATTTCTCGCCCAAGTTCCGACACCGGCGCAGGGGGCGTCGACCAGGATTCCATCGAACCGGAGATTGGGAAGTTCGGGAGCGTGGAGCAGATCAAGCGCGTAGCGCCTTACTTTTCCCAGGCCATGGCGGCGCCCCCGCTCCACCACCTCGCGAAGGACCGACTCCCGACGGTCCGTGCAGGTGAGATCCAGCCGACGGTTCGCGTGGTCGAGGAGCTGAAGGGACTTGCCCCCCGCGCCGCAACAGGCGTCCCACCAGGACTCACCTTCACAGGGAGAGGCCACGCGGACGACTTGTTGACTGTGAAGATCCTGGATTTCCAGGGCATCGGGATGCCGACGCAGGATTTCGCGGACGGCACCCGGATCCCGGAAGGCATACGAGAGCGGGCTGGCTTCACCGGCCCACACTGCGCCAGCCGCCAGCAATTCGCTATGGAGGTCAGGTTGGCGATGGCGATCGGCGCGCAGCCACGTCGGGGGGCGGCGGAGAAACTCCGCGATACGGTCGGACCAAGGCCCCAAATGGGCGGACTCCTCCCGCCACCATGCCGGCAAAAGCCCATCGATATCGGGAAGCTCCAGAGCATTCTGGTCGCGGAACACCCGGAGCCGCTCGTGAGGGCCTCCCACGGCGTCGCCCGGCACACTCAGGCCGCCGCGCTCGAAAAGACAGGCAATGGCAGGCTGAAGTTCAAGTCCCTCCAACCACCAAGCGGCACAGATCCCACGATCCAAAGGGAGGGCTCCCACGCAGCCGAACCAGCGAAGGTAGGCGAAAAGCGCATCCCCCAGGAGGCGGCGGTCACGGGAACCAAGGCGCCGATCGCCGCCGATGCGGGCGTGGAGAAGGCGATCGGCAGGCTGGCCTTCCCGGATGGGGCCGAGGAGGTCGCCCACAAGACCGAGCACGTGGTCGGCCTGGCGTGGAGCCCAGGAAGGCTGTCTGAGGGGCCCGTTCATGACAGCATTCCGATCGCGGCGGAAGCGTCCTGTTCCTCGGTGAGGTCAAAGGCAGAAACCAGGGACTGCCCGCGGGGAACCCCCGGGTTGCCGGAAAGCCGTTCCGGGTCCAGGCCCGCGGTGAGCAACGCTCGCCCGAAGGTGGTGTCTTCCCAGCGCAGAACGCTTCCGCCCTCGGGGTCGGAAAAGAACCGCCTCAACTCCACCATGCCCTCCAGTGGACCGGCGGAAAGATGTACGCCATTGTTGCCTTGGTTGACCTCCGGGAGCCCCAAGGCCTCTTTGCGGGACAAAAGTTCCGCACGGAGGCTGCCCGGAGCGGCCTTGAGGGGGTCCGTCGAACCGGTCAACCGCCCGCGCAGATCCCGCCAGGAGGCGGTGGAACGGCATTCGAGCACCAAGATGGCATGGCCCGGGGTCGTGTAAGGCACCAATTGCCACGGATGGAAGGGGTTGAGGAGTAGGAAAGGTCTGCCACAGATGCGGGCCCGAAGGCAATAACTGCCGCCCCCCAGCTTGGTCGTCCCAACCAGGTCGCTCAGAACGGACAGGGAAAGGGGGCTGAACTCCGGACATTCCGCAAGGAACTGGTGGCCTCCGAGGATGCGGGCCCCCTCCCGGAGATCCTCCGCAAACTCGCTGTGGAGACGTGCACGGGCCGTCTCCGTCAACGCCGCCTCCCCTTCTCGGCTGATCGCATGGATGACCCCGTAGTGGGCACTCATGACCGCGTGGGCGGAGAGGTAGCCCGCCGGAAGGGCCCGCGACGCATGTACGGAGACCTCAAACCGCTCCAACGCCTCCAACACAAGGGCCAGGACCCCCTCGATGTCCACGCCTTTCTCCAGCGCCGTGACTTCCGGTTTAAGGAACAACACGAACTGATGCCGGTCATCCCTGGTGGGTGGCACGTAGGGATGGATCCACTGTTGGCACCCGGTGGACAGGGCGTGTCGGAAGGCATGGGCATAGGCGGTGGGCATGGTATCGTGTGTCCGTGGCGAAGAGGAAGAACCGAGCAAATCCCATATCCGGAACCACCGGGATTGCAACGTTTCGGGCCCCGATTTTTGCGCGCACGCCTTCCCTGGTCCCGCCTTCGTCCGTCAACCCCCCTTTCGGATTGGCGCTCTTTTTTCTATCTTGCGGGGTTTGATTATGGTTAACAAGCCCTCTACATTTTGGAGACTCTCATGAAATTCCTCGCCCGCCTCTTCCTGTTGCCCGTCGATCTGGTGTTCCTGACGGTGGACGCTTGGATCATCACCTATGGCACGATGGCCCGACTGCTGCGCCGGGAGAAGGACCAACCCTGCCACCTGTGCCGGGGAGAGGACCACAGCCACAGCCCCCACCCTGTCCGTTCCGTCCTCAAGTACAGCAACGGCTGGCTTCTCCGTCTGCTCGCCCCCTGCATCCGTTTCCAGCGCGAGGAAGGCCGCAGGGTGGCCTTCTGCCACAACGAGGGTGGTTTCACCCGGGCCCCCGCCTCCGCCTCCCTGGTCGCCATCACTCTCTCCCTCTTCTGGCTCCTGCTTGTCGCCGGCATCCTGGGCGTCGCAACCTCGGATCCCGACAAATCCGTCCTGGGCAACATCGTCGGCTTCTTCAACCCGGGCCGCAGTACCCCCGAAATCGACTTCCTCGAAGGAGGAGAATCCCGGCACAACCCCGAACGCGCCGAACGCTATTTCCTCTCCGCAGTCCGTTATTTCGACAAACAGGAATACGCCAAGGCCCTGGTCGACTTCCGAAATGCGATCCAATCGGATCCCGGGGACCCCCGGATCCATTTCCAGTATGCGCGGACCCTCCTGGCCACCCGCGAGACCATTCAGGGAGAACAAAGCCTGCGCAAGACCTTGGAACTGGACGAAAACCATGTCGAGGCCCTGCTCATCCTGTGCGAAATCCTCGAGTCCAAGGAAAACCGGGCAGAGGCACTGGCCTTCGCCAGCCGGGCCCTCGCGCAGGAACCGGACAACCTCAAGGCCCTTCGGATTAACGCTGGCCTCAACGCCGCCGAGAACAAACCCGACATCGTCCGCCCCCTCCTGGACCGACTTTTGGAACTTGACGGAGGCAACTCCGACACCCTCGCCTTCGCGGCCAACTTGGAAACCTCCCTTTTCCGGGACCCCGAAGTGGCCGGGGCCCTTCTCGAGAAATCCCTCTCCATCAAGCCGGACCACATCCCCTCCCTCATGGGGAGGATCCCCCTGCTCCTGTCGGCGCAGGATTTTCAGCAGATCGACGGCATCCTGGAGCGGGTACTGGAATTGAAACCCGACTACCTTCCCGCGCTCCGGACCCAGGCCGACCTTCTTCTGGGACGCTACGGACTTGGGGCGGGCCTGCGTGTCTATGCGAACCTCATCGGACGATTCGCCGGCGACATGGGGCTGCGGCTCCGTTATGCGGAACTCCTCATGCAAGCCGGGAACTTCTCCGAGTCCAAACGCCTGCTACTTCAAATGACGGGCTCCCGCATCCCGGCCTTCGAGCGCACCGCGTACTGGTTGCTCGCCCGCATGCACGCACAGATCCGCCTTCACGAAGATGCCGTGGAGTTCGGCCGTCAGACCCTGTTGCGGACCCCAGACAACCGGGATGTCCAGGCCTTCATCGCCCAGGAACTCCTGGCCCTCAACCGTCCCGCCGAGGCCCGGATCCAGTTGGAGGCGGCCCTCGCCCGTAACCGGGACAACGCCTCCCTCGTCCTGCTCCTCTCGGAGGCCATGGTCGCCCAGGGCCGACGACAAGAGGCCATCGACTACATCGGAAAACTCCTGGGCGAGAATCCGGAATCCGACCTTCTCCGGCGCAGGCTCGTGGAACTGCGGATGGTAAGCTCCGAATGGGCCCTCGCCCTTCCGGACACCCGCCTGCTCCACGAGAAATACCCCAACGAGCCCGCCTTCAAAAACAACCTCGCCTTCCTCCTCGCCCGCAGCAAGACCGAACTGGACGAAGCCCTCCGGCTGGCCCGCGAGCTCAGCGAACAGTTCCCGGACAACCCCCTCATCCTCGACACCCTCGCCTACACCCTTGCCGCCCATCAACGCCACGGCGAGGCCGTCCTGCTCTTCGAACAGGCCTTGGCCAAAATGCCCGGGAACTCCAACATCCGCACCCACTACGCTCGTTCGCTGCTCGCCCTCGGACGCCAGAACGACGCCCGCCGCGAACTACAGACCTCCCTGATTATCGATCCCACCCATCCCGACGCCCCGGAGGCGGCGGCCCTCCTGAAGCAACTGGATCCGGGAGCCTGAGCCATGCAGGATCCTTCCTCCAAATCCGATTCGCAGCGGCCCCGCGGCAACCGACGCCGGGTCTACGGCTATGGCTACGGCCTCCTCAAGGACTTGGTCCGCATCCCCCAGCTGGGCTTCGGAGAATTTTTCTGGCTCCTGCTCCTGCTCTTCGCGGCGAACTTCTACATGATCATCAGCCTGTTCAAGTTCTACCTGAACATGGCGGACTATTCTCACGCCCTTCTGGTGCCCGTGATTTCCGCGGCGGCCGCATGGAAAACCGCCTTCAACCTGAAGGCTCAGGAGAGGCCTCTTCCTGGTGGAGACTGGCGGGGACTCTTCCTCCTTGTCCCAGGGCTCTGCATTCAGTTTTTCGCGATGTGGTACGAGATCGGACTCGTGGCCGGAGGCGTCGTGAGCGAATATTTCACGAGTGTCGGATTGGTGCTGACGGTCTGGGGCTGCTTCCTCTGCTACTTCGGAACCCGCCATGTGCGCCTCTTCTGGTTTCCGCTGTTCTATCTCCTCTTCCTCATCCCCGGTCTGCCGGGACCGCCCGAAGCCTGGCTCAAAGGTTTCCTCCGAGAAATTGTGACCAACAGCTCGACGGGCATTCTGCGCCTCTTTGGGTACAGCGTCTTTGTCCAGAATAACGTAATCGAAATCCCCGGGGTCCTGCTGGGCGTCGCCGATGCCTGCAGCGGCATCCGTTCGCTCTGGGCTATGCTCGCGGTCGCCCCCGCCATCGCGTGGTTCCTGCGCCTCCGCCCCTTCCTCATCGCCCTCTTCATTCCACTGGGGGTCTTCCTGGCCATCTTCCAGAACGTGGTGCGCGTTGTCGCGACCGCTGTCCTCTGCGATTTCTTCGGCATGCAGTGGGCGGAAGGTTGGCGCCATGACGCCGTCGGCAGCGTCTCCTTCTTCCTGGTCTCCCTGATGATGGTGCTGCTCTCCCTCCGCCTGGCCCCTCCGGTCCAAGGCAAGGAGGAGGATCGGTATGGCGCCTACGAAACGTACGGAGTGTACGGGGTGTACGGGTACGGGGCCTCCTACGGGGGCTACGGGGCCTACCACGCCGCCAACGACCCGGAGGCGGCGGGGGAAAACGATGCAGAGCCACCGGACGCCGGCGCGCAGCGGGAGCTTTTTTTCACGGGCATCGCCCGGGTACGCGTTTGTGTCTATCTGTTGCTGGCCACCCTCGGCATCGCGCAGCTCGTCGTGTTCCAGCGCTACGCGATCCGGAGCCGGGTACAATTCCTGATCGCAAACACGCGACAGCCCCTCGACGTGTTCCCCGGGGAGGTGGGCCCCTATCGCCGCATTTATTGGGGCGAGCTTCCCGAGGAGGCCATGCGCCTTCTTCGGCCTTCCGAGAGCTACGTCGCCTACTACACCTCCCCCGACAACCGCATCATCAACTTGGTCATCAACTTCTGGGAACCCGTCATCGGCTTCAACGGAACCTCTTGGGCCTTCCCTCACTCCCCGGACGTCTGTTTCCGGGGCGCGGGGTGGGAGATCGAGGAGAAGGTGGCGGTCCCCCCCGACCTTGTGGATGAGGACGAGATTCTCTACTCACGTCTGTACACAAACCAGCAGGCGAGGCAGATGGTGATGTACTGGTACAACCGGGACCAGGTGTCGATCCTCATGAATGAGCAGATGAACGTGAACGTGACCCACGGGACACCCTCCACCTACGCCAACCGCATCCATCACCTCTTCCGCTCCTGGAACCGCCCGAAGGAATACAGCCGATTCCAGTATTCGATCGGAGTCTACGTGCAGGAGCAGGGGTCCCGCGAGGAAACAATCGCCCTCGCTCAGGATTTTTCCCGCCACCTCCGCCAGCGTGTGGGAGCCTTTGGCCTGCGCCCTCTCCAGAAGCTCGACCTGGACAACCTCGAGGAATCGCTTCTCGAGCAGATGTCCCCCCTGAGCGAACCTGCCACTCCCTGAGTCCTCACTCCCGACCCTCCAACACCGTGCGGCGGTGCTCCCCCGGAGTTCTTCCCGTGTAGGAACGGAAGTGCGCGATGAATCGAGAAGGATGCCCGTATCCGCAGCGTGCCGCCAGGTCCAACACCTTCAATTCCGGGCTCTCCTCCAGCAATCGCAGCGCCTGTCCCATCCGCTCCCGCAGGATGCGGTCCGTGAGTCTCATCCCCGTCGCCGCGCGGTAGGATGCGGAGAGGTGGTTGGGGGTAACGCCCAGTTCCCCTGCGATGGATGCGACATTGCAGTCCGCCTGCCGGAAACGCAGGCGCACCAGTCGCGTCGCCTTTCCCGGCAAGCCGTCACCCTCCGCACCCCAGAAGCCGCCTTGCAGCAGGGAAGACCCGAACCCCCGCAACAGCTCCCCCAGGAGTACCCCCACCAGCCGCGCCCCTGTGATTCCCGCCCCTGCTTGACCCAAGTACTCCCTCGCCACCAAGACCATCTTCCGCAAGGCGATCGGGTTGTCCTGCGGCAAGCTCGCCACCTGCTCCACCACCGGCCTTCCTGAAGGACCCTTCACCCCCAGGATGTAGGTGTTTTCCCAGGGCGACAGTATCACCACGAGCATCCGGAAAGGCCGATCCCGATCTACGGCCGTCTCCGCGTGCGGAACCCCCGGCGGCATCAGCAGCATCTCACCCCGGCGCAACACAAACTTCCGGTCCGGCAACCGAAAATGGTTCTCTCCCTCCATCTGCAAAAATAACTCAGGCCAGTCGTGCCACAGCTGCCCTGGCCCCGCCTCACACCCTTGCCGCGTCTGAGCAAGCCGGACCCTCGCCCGGCCCGATAACAACTCCTCTTGCCGCTCAAGCAGAAGGGACTGAATCTCCTCAAGAAACCTATTCATCGTAGAAATTTGGTATATAATATCGGATTTCATAGATAATTGCCATATAAAAATCAAGTGGATCCCGATAGGGTTGAGAAGAACCCCAGGAATCCCTCCCCTATGATCCGAATTGCAATTGTCGGTACCGGCGGCATCGCCAACAGCCACGCCAACGCCTTCAAGGCCCTCAAAGGATGCCGGCTGGTCGCCGGCGTCGACCTGCTCCCCCATACCCTCGGTGCCTACTGTGACCGGCATGGGATCCCCGAACGTTTCGACTCCGTGGGGGCACTCCTGGACTGGGGGCAGTTCGATGCGGCGGTGGTGGCAACCATCGATTCGGCACACGTTCCCTGCGCTCTCCCCCTCGTCAAGGCCGGCAAACATGTCCTCTGCGAAAAGCCCATCGCCCCGACAGCCTCCGAGGGAAAACGGCTCGTCACCGCCTCCAAAAAAGCAGGGGTCGTGAACATGATCAACTTCTCGTACCGCAACAACCCGGTCCTCCACCATGCCCGTCGCCTCGTCGAATCCGGCAAGCTCGGCAGACTCATGCACCTCGAGGCGCACTACCTCCAGACCTGGCTCACCGCCCCGGTCTGGGGCGACTGGCGCAGCACTCCCGCCTGGCTCTGGCGTCTCTCCACCGCCCACGGCTCCAAAGGCGCCCTCGGGGACATCGGTGTCCACATCGTCGACCTCGCCACCTACGTCGCGAACGAACCCATCCGGGAGGTGACCTGCAAGCTCAAGAGCTTCCCGAAGGCACCCGGCGAGCGCATCGGCGATTACCACCTCGACGCCAACGACTCCGCCCTGCTCCAGGTCGAACTGGCCGGAGGGGCCCTCGGCTCCATCACCACCACCCGCTGGGCCACGGGCCACCTCAACTCCCTTGCCCTCACCCTCCACGGAGAAAAAGGGGCCCTCCGCCTCGACCTCGACCAATCGAAGGACGAAATCGAGGTCTGCCTCGGTCCCGATGTCGCCAAAGCGCACTTCCGGAAGGTCAAGGCCAGAAGGACCCCCACCATGCAGCAGCGTTTCCTCCACGCCATCCGAACCGGCAAAAACGACGACTCCGATTTCCGTCGCGGCTGGGAAGTCCAGCGCGTACTCGACGCCTGCTTCCTCTCCGCAGAACAATCCCACTCCATTCGCATCCAAGGCTGATCCCATGTCCATCCCCCACGAAACGATCCGCATCGGCACCCTCGTCAGTGCCGGCCAGAAAGCCCCCGAATACATCCGCCAGATCCAGCACCACGGCTTCGAGTCCTACTCGCTCACCTTCTGGCAGACCACCGGGGGCTGCGACTTCCAGCGCCTCGCCGACGAACTGGCCCCCCTCCTCGCCGAAACAGGTGCCGTCATTTCCAGCATCGGCGTTTTCGGCAACCCCCTCGAACACAATGAAGTCGCCGCAGAGACACGCCGCAGCTGGGAGCGCCTCATCGAGGCAGCCCCCCTCTTCGGCTGTGATATCCTCTGTGGCTTCACCGGACGGCTCCGCGGCAAACCCATCCACGGGAGCCGGGACCGCTTCCGCGAAGTCTTCACCCCCCTCGCCGAACAGGCCGGTGCCCACAACCTCCGGATCGCCTTCGAAAATTGCGACATGGGCGGAACGTGGCAGGACGGCGACTGGAATATCGCCCACAATCCCCTCGCCTGGGAGATCATGTTCGACGCCATCCCCCTCCCCAACCTCGGCCTCGAATGGGAGCCCTGCCACCAAATGGTCAGCCTCATCGACCCCATGCCCCAACTCAAGGAATGGCTCCCCCGCATCTTCCACGTGCACGGCAAGGACGCCACGATCCACTGGGATGTGATCCGCAAATTCGGGATCCACTCCTCCGTCCACGCCGACCCCAACACCCAGCTCCCTGTGCAGCTCGCCCCGGCCTTTGTCGAACACCGCACCCCCGGTTTCGGGGATAGCAACTGGACCGACATCATCACCGAGCTACGCCGGGGCGGGTTCAAGGGCTCCATCGATATCGAGGGCTGGCACGACCCTGTCTATCGTGGAGAGCTTGAAATGACCGGGCAGGTCCACGCCCTCCACCACCTCAAACGGTGCCGCGGCGGCTCCTTCGTCCCCAATCCCGTCCTCTGATACGTTCCCGGCCTCCGCCCGCAACCGAAAAGAGGAGCCAGGTTGTTGGGGAGAGGGTGAGATGTGAGGGGATCGTCTGCCGCGCGGCGGCTTCAGCCGCTGCGCGGAACGATCCCTCAGGTCTTCCGTGCGTTTCGCACAAAGTCTTGCCGCCAAAGAGATTACCGCAGATGCGCCCGATCCCTTCCTGTTTGAGGTGTCATTTCCGTCCACAGCCTTCGGGGCATAGAGACAGACTCCGCCACTCCGAATCATCCACCCGAGATCCCCGGTGAGCCACAGGCACAGGGAAGAACGGGTAGCCTTGGGAAGAGAGAGGCGAACCGAGGTGTCAGCCGTGGATGCGCAAGAGGGTGTACAGAACCCCAACTCCGAGGAGCACCACGAACACGGCTCGGTTTCGGGTGACATTGACCGTGTCTCCGTCGCCGAAAAGTCGCAGGGGATTTCCCGCCCCGAATTCGAAATAATTTTTAAACTTAAACCTACCGACCGCCTGCTGGGTGGGGGCGGTGAGGCCGTCAGGGATCAAGCTGCCCTTGGCCACGCGCACCTTGCGCCCTCCCCCGGAGCGGTTCCTTCCCCGGAACGCCCAAGCAAACATCCCGGTCAGGACGAGAGCATCGGAACGGGCCGGCTCGACATAACGTTTTCCGGAGGGAAGTGGCTCCAACCCCCTGTGCGGCACCACTTTCCTTCCCCGTGTATCCACATTGCGGCCGACCAGCGGCGTGTGTGGGTGGGATGACGGGGAGGGACTCATGTGCTGATTTTAGGGTCCGGGGGCCAGCTTTGTCAAGAGCAATGCCACACCCAGCGCCGTTAGCCCGAGCAGGATCGCGAAGGGAAGAGCCAATGCAAGGCCAATGCGGAGCCAATGAAGGAACCCCTCGCTCGGCGAGGGCGGCGGGGGAGAGGATTCGGGGTCCCAGCCCAAGGCGTCGAGACGGGCCAAAGCCTTGCCAAAGGACATGCGGATCGCCTTCAGTTGGTCCATGGCCTTGCCCAGTTCCACCTCGAAGGCCGCATCGGTCCAGCCTCCTTCCTCCAAGGCCGCCACTTGACGCGACAAATCCTCGAACAAGGCACGGCTGGACTGATAAAGCTCTCGCAGCTGCTCCACACGGATCTCCTCCTTCTCCAGGAGGGCCAGGCTTTGCCCCAGGCGGTCGCCGATCTCCTTCTTCTCGTCCACGTACTCGGTCTGCTGCCGACGGAGAGTCTCCAAACTCTGCTTTTGCCTTTCGAGGCTCTCTTGTTGGTGTCGAAGGCGCTCCAGCTCCTGTGCGGTGGTCGCCACCTGCTCCTCCAAGCGCTCCCGCTGCCGCCCCAGGACCGCCAGCTTTTCTTGGCGGGCACGGCGAAGGACAGCCGGGTCTACCAGCCCCTGCGGACCGACCGTGCGCCCGCGCAAATCCTCATCGATGAAATCGGCAGGATGACTCATGGGATCACCAGGGTTACGCCAGGACGCAGGTTGCGCAGGTCGCGGATTTTGTCTTCATTCGCAGCTTGGATGCGCCGCCATTGCGAGGCCTCTCCGTACATTTTGCGGGCGATGCTCCCGAGGGTGTCCCCGGCCTGAACGCTGTAGATCCGGGGTTCCTGGGGGGACGGGGCGACGGTGGGCGTGGGAGATGGAGTCGGGCGGGCCGCGAGTCGCTCTCTCTCCCGGCGCAATTGGTCGTTCTCGGTGAGAAGGCGTACCCGTTCACGCGCCCACTCCGGCGGCGCTTCGGTTCCCGCGGGGGTGCGGAGGCGTGCCTGTTCGAGTTCGATGCTTGCGCGGGCCAAGGCATCCTCGGCCTTTTCCAGTCGCCCCCGCAATTCCTCCAGCTCCGCCGCTTGTGGAGCCGACGCAGAGGACGAGGGAGCCGCCGAGAGGGAGAGACGGCGGCGTTCGTCCTCGATGACCTGCCGGATGATGTCGGCCTTCACGGTGTCCGGGCGGGCCTCGAGGTAGCATTCGTAATGATACAAGGCCTTCACGGGCTCGGAAAGGGACTGGTAGATCATCCCAAGTTGCAAGTGGGCCTGGGCCATCGCCGGGCGCTTGCGCAGAACCTTGAGGCAAAGTTCCGCGGCGCCTTGGAGATCCTGCTGGGCCACACGCTCACGGGCTTCGAGGAGAGGCGGATACTGCTGTTCGGAAATATCCGACCCCTCGTACTTCCTGCAGGAGAGCTGCATGACACAGGACAATGCCAATGCGGCTATGCCAAATCGGTGAAAAACGCGCATGCCCTACTCGTATCGGGCCGAGGCCCCCCCCGCAAGCCGAAACCCTCCGGACTTCAGGCGGTCGGCAGAATGACCTGGCTCAGCTCGGCGACCGAAGACGCCGTCTCCCAGATCCGGATGGTGAAGGAGCGGACCGAGCCCACTCCCGCGAACGCCGGGCGGAGACGCTCGGCGAACATCCGGCAGATGTTCTCGACCGTCGAGGGAAACGGAATGTAGACCCGCTTCAGGTCCATCCGCTCCAGCAGTTCCCGCACCGGGATGTCGTCTTCCTGGCACAGGAAAGCGTGGTCGAGCTCGGCGACATAGGGCTTCACAATCGCGGAGATATCGGCGAAGTCCATCACCATTCCTGTGCGTGGCTCCACCTCTCCCTCCACCTCCACCACCAGACGGTAGGAATGACCGTGCACGTTGCGGCAGGCGCCCGCGTGCTCCGGCAGGCGGTGGCCCATTTCCCAGCGGAATTCCTTCGCGATTTTCATGGGGGTCTTCTCCTGGGGGATCACACGCCGCGGGCGTTGGGATCCCAAATGAATTTGTGGAGTTGCAATTGCATCCGAACCGGCAGACCATCGTCTAAGATCCATTCGGCAAGATCGCGAAACGCCAACGACCCCCACACCGGCGAGAAAAGCACCGAACAGCGATCGTCCAGCCGCTCCCGGCGCAGCAGTTCCTTGGCCCACTCGTAGTCATGTCGGTCCTTAAGAACGAACTTCAGCTCATCGCGCGGTCCAAGCAGACCCAGGTTCTCCATGCGGTTCCGGGATACCATGCCAGAGCCAGGGCATTTCAGGTCCATGATCCGCCGCACGCGCGGGTCCACCTCTGAAATGTCGAGACTGCCCGAGGTCTCCAGCATGACCTCGTAGCCCTCGTCACACAGCCGCCGCATCAAGGGAAGGGCTCCCTCCTGGACCAGAGGCTCACCACCCGTCACCTCCACCAGACGGCACGGGTAACCCCGGATCGCGTCCAGCACCGCCTCCACCTCCATTTCCCGGCCCTCATAAAACGTGTACTCCGAGTCGCACCAGGCGCAGCGAAGGTTGCAGAACGACAGGCGGATGAACACACAGGGCCAGCCCATCCGGTCGCCTTCTCCCTGGATGCTGAAAAAAATCTCATTTACGGTCACTCGGTCCGTCATTTCTTCCCTTTAGCCGATCGTCGCCCGGTTTCAACGCCCAAAATGCCGCAGGAAACAACAAGGGGGGCACTGCTCCAGGAGGGCCCACGGTAACGGAAAACCATAGGCCACCTCTCCTTTAAGGCCCCCTTCCCCACCGCAGCCGCCGCCCATGCGCGGAACGTAGTGGAGCTCAACACCTCAAAAGAAAGGAAAACGGAGGAAACAGAGGCTCGCCGCGCCCATGCCTGGCGATGCCGCGGGGCTCGTTCAGGCTGCCCCATCCCCCACCCCCCCCGAAATCGTCCATATTTTATCTTGATTTGCGGATATAACAGCAGGCATAGTATGGATAACAAACAGAGACCCACCGCAGAGTCCTTCGGCAAAGCTTCGATTGAAAGCCCCCCGCCCTGAAAACTCTTTTCGAAAGAGACCGACCTATGCGAACATTGATTCTGTTCTTGAGCTTCTTCGCACTTTCGCTACGCCCCCCCTTCCTTTTTGCAGAGGAGTACACGGCCGGGGAACCGGCGGGGTTCCTGACCGTCAAGGGCGACTCGAACCTGCACGCTTGGCAAGCCACCACACAAACCCTTCGGGGAGGACTCACGATCATCGACGAGGAGATCAAGTCCCTCCAGGTTTCCATCCCGGTCAAAACCCTCGAAAGCAACAAAGACGGCCTCGATAAAAAAATGTACGGGGCGATGAGGGCCGAGGAATTCCCCTCCGTCACCTTCCTCCTCACGCACTCGGTGAAACCCGAAAGCTTGCCCGAGGGCATGACCGGAAACGTACGCCGACTCACCGGTGACCTGACCATTCTCTCCACCACAAAATCCGTAGACCTCTGGGTCACCCTCGAAAACGACGAGGCGGGCAACCTCATCCTCAAGGGCTCCCAGGACCTCGACATGACCGATTTCGGTGTCGAGCCCCCAAAAGCCCTGCTCGGCGCGGTCAAGGCCAGGCCCGGAATTACAGTCGATTTCCACTGGATCCTCCGCAAATCAGGGGTGGCGAAATGAAACGGCCCCTTCCCGCCCTGCTCGCACTTGCGCTGCTGTTCTCCAAGCCCGTCCTCCATGCCGATTGGAGCGTTGGACGACAAAGCCGCGCCGTGATGAACGGGGATTCCACGCTGCACGCCTGGACGGTTGGGGCCGACACGGTCCATGGCACGGTTTCACTTCCCTGGTCCTCTCAGGAAGTGTCCCGCTTCCTCTGCTGGATCCAAAATTCGCCCGAGGAGGCTCGCGAACAGTTGGATCCCCCACGACTCCCGACGGTCCCCCTCGTCCAGGCGGAGCTGAGGATCAGGGTCACTGAACTGAAATCAGAGAATGAACGTATGCAGAGGGATCTCCAAAACGCCCTTCGCGCGGAGCAGTTCCCGTGGATCGTTTACAAGCTCTCCTCCATCTCCGGAGTCACACTCCCGCCGGCCGGCGCCAACCCAAGGACACCTGGCCTCCCCGTACTCCACACCACGGGATCCCTTTCCCTTTCAGGCACCACCAAGGAAGTCGAATTGTCCTTCTACCTTACGCCTGCCGACGATGGGGGCTACCTGCTGGTGTCCACACAAACCTTCCGCATGACCGAATTCGGCATCAATCCACCCCGCGCCCTGTTCGGGCTGATCAAGGCCCATGACGAGGTCAACATTCACTACCGAATCCACCTGGTATATGGCGAAACCTGAACTCTCGCCCGCAGGCCCTGTCACCCTCATCGCCTTGGCGAACACCCCCTTCCGGGCCCACCTCCGCCACCAGACTGCCATGCCGCCGCGCATCGGCTCCGGGAATCTTCCGCACATGCGGTGCAACGGGGGCCCGGGCGTTCACTCCTTCCACAACCAGCAGGTGGAAACGGCGTCCGGTCTTGCCGGGCCCCATCAATTTCAGGGGGGGCGACGCACCCCCTGGGAAAAGGACACGTGAAGTCAGAACGAGACAACACCCAAACCCCAAAGGAAACACGTACATGAAGACACGCAACCAAACCGCGTTCCGCCTGACGACGGCCATGCTCCTGTGCGGCATGACCGCCCCGCAATCCCTGCAGGCCACGGAAATCCTCAAAGGGGAGGAAGCCCTCAACCTCAACGGCCAATTGCAGCTTCATGGCGCGTTCGAGAACGTCGACGACCCTTACAAGACCGACGGCCGCGTTTTCCTCTTCCTCCGCCAGGCCCGCCTGAGCGTCAACGGCGTCCACAACAACTCCAAATACGAGGTGGAGTGGATGCTCGGAGGCGAGGAGGTCCCCGAAAACAACTCGGTGATGTCCCTGCTCGACGCCTACGTCGACACGCCTCTGCTCGAAAATGTACAGGTCAAGATCGGCCAATTCAAGGTCCCCTACGGCCGCGAACGCCTCATGGATTCCGGCTCCTCCTTCAACGTGAACCGTTCCGTGGGCAATAGCTTCTTCAACATCGGTCGCGATGTCGGGGCGGCCCTGCACACCCAGGATGGCTCCTTCTCCGGCGCGCTCGGCGTCTTCACCGGCGGCGGCATCAACATCCCCGAACGTTACCTCCCCGAGGACATCGGCGTCCCCATGTTCGTCGCACGCGCGGGTTTCAACCACGGCCTCGACACGGACGTCTTCACTCCCGTGAACGCCGACACCGCGCGTGAGAACTCCGGGTTCGCCGCCTACCTGAACGCGATGTACAACGAGGATTCCCGCGTCGGACATTCCACCCCCCTGAACGTAAAATACTACGACAAGTCCCTCATGCTCAACTCCGACTGGAACCCCTATGTGAAGGCTCGTGGCGCCAAGTCCGACTTCTACCAGATCGGGGGAGACATCGCATGGAAAGGCCCCCTCACCGGAAAAGCTGACCTCCTCCTCACCGCCGAAGTAAACTTCTCGAGCTTCGACAACAGCGCCGGGTCCATCGAAACCGTCGGGGGGCTTGTCGCCGCCAACGTCATCCTGGACGACTGGACCTTCGGCCTCCGATACGCCATCGTTGAGCCGGACTCCGAAATGGCCTATACCGCCACCAATGCCGAAACGGGCAAGAAAACCCTCTACCCCATCACCGACACCTCCATCCAGGAAGCTACGGCCTCCATCGTGTACACCTTCCCGGACACCGGCTTCAAGGTCATCGCGGAACTCTCCTACCAGATGGACGTTCCTGTCGCCAAGGAGAAGGGAAACGGCGTGTACAACCTCATCCGCCAGCCCGAACAGGTCAGTTATGCCACCAGCGACGGGCTCGAACTCCAGGACAACCTCATCGCCAACCTGATCCTTCAGTACAACTTCTGACCCTTTCCCGGGTTTCTTTCCACCTATCCAGCGGACGGCGCCCTGCGGGTCGCCGTCCGTTCTCTTCCCCCCCTCCTCTCTGCCCCGCCCCTCACGCGGCCGGTCGGGGCCCCAGAAGGATTTCCCCGCTGTGCAAACGGCGGATCCCGCCCTGCCCGGTCCTGAGGACCAACGCCCCGTCCTCCGCAACATCCTCCGCCACCCCCTCCACCCGCGAACCGTCCGGCATCGTCACGCACACCACTTTCCCCAACGTCACACTCGCCGAGCGCCATGCGTCCAGGACCCCGGAAAAACCCTCCGTCCACGCCTGCGTCAGGAGTCCGTCCAGCTCCCGCAGCACAGCCTCCAGGACCGCCGCCCGGCTCCAAGTCCTCCCCCCCAGGCTTCGCATCGAACAGGCCACCGCCCTTATCTCCTCCGGAAAATCGCCTTCTCCGGCGTTCACATTCAGCCCGATCCCCAACACCGCGCTTTCGATCCGGTCCATGTCCAGGCTCATCTCACACAGGATTCCGCACAACTTGCGTCCCCCTGCCAACACATCGTTCGGCCACTTAATGCCCACCCCCCGAAGCCCAAGCCCGGCCAGCGCACGTTCCAGCGCCACCGACGCCAGCAAAGGCAGCAGCCCTCCCATGCGGGGTTCGATCGGAGGACGCAGCAAAACGGAAAACAACAAGGAATCCCCTGCCCCCCCACCCACCCAGACCCGACCGCGACGCCCGCGGCCTCGCTCCTGCGCGTCGGCCACCACCACCGATCCTTCCGGCGCGCCCGCCAAGGCCAGGGCACGCGCATCGTCGTTCGTCGATTCCGTCCTCTGCTTCCACTCCCACATCCCCCCCGCGAAACGAGTGCCGGCGAGGCGTGGCCGCATGCTCTCCGCATCCAAAGCCTCCGGCTCCCGCTGGAGACGATACCCCCGCCTTGGACTGGATTCAATCTCATACCCAAGCCCCACCAGACGGCGGATCTGTTTTGAAATGGCCATCCGGCTGATCCCGGCCGACTGTCGCAGCGTCTCCCCGCTCACCCATTGCCCAGCGCTTCGCCTCAATTGTTCCAGCAAACTCTCGTTCATCCCCGCTTCTTCCCACGTTTCCACGCCTCCGGCAACCCCAAAAAGCCCCACTCCACCCGCAAGTACTCCCGTTGTTGTTTCCACACGGTTACTCAACAAAAGTGTTCCAAAAAACATTTTTGTCGTGAACAAAACAAAAACCGTGTTAAGAAAAAGGACATGAGAACCTTCCGCATAGCACTGGCACAGATGAACCCCACGGTGGGGTCATTCCGGTCGAACCGTGCACGCATCCTGGAGGCCGCGCGGCGCGCGTCGGACGAGGGAGCCGCGCTGTGCGTCTTTCCCGAGCTGGCCCTCTGCGGCTATCCGCCCGAGGACCTGATCCTCAAACCTCACTTCATCCGCCGTGCGGCAGACGAGTTGGAGGCCCTGGCGGCGGAATTGCCCCCGGAGATGGTCACCCTCGTGGGTCTTCCAATCGAAGGACGCATACGCCCCCGGAACGCCGCGGCGGTCATCGCCGGCGGAAAAGTCGCCGCAGCCTACAGCAAACAACAGCTGCCGAACTACGGGGTGTTCGACGAACAGCGGGTCTTCGAGCCCGGCGACCGGCCGCTTTGCCTGCACTGTTGCGGGGCTCGGGTGGGGGTGCACATCTGCGAAGACTCTTGGATCGACGACAGTCCCGGGCTGGAAACCCTTACCCACCTCCGGCTCTCCCTGCTGGTCAACCTTTCCGCCTCCCCCTTCCACAGGGGAAAACTGGCTCAACGCCTCGACATCCTCCGCCAAACGTCCCGCCGAGTCGGAGCCCCCGTAGCCTACTGCAACCTCGTCGGTGGCCAGGACGAACTCGTCTTCGACGGCGGCAGCCTCCTTGTCTCCCCCAGCGGCGACCTTCTCGCCATGGCCAAACGTTTCCAAGAAGACCTCCTGCTGGCGGACCTTCCCCTCGGGGACGGCGTGGACCTCCTCGACGCCCCCCTCCCCGAGAACGTCGACTGGGTCTTCCTTTCTCCCCGCATCGTCGCCCCTCCGCCCTCCCCCCCTTCCCCGCCCTCCCCTCCGCTCTCCGACCTCGAGGAGGTCTTCCAGGCCCTGGTCCTCGGCCTGCGCGACTACACCAACAAGAACGGTTTTCCCGAGGTCCTCGTCGCCATCAGCGGCGGCATCGACTCCGCCCTCGTCGCCGCCCTGGCTGTTGAGGCTCTCGGCCCAGGCCGCGTCACAGGCGTCACCCTCCCCACCCGCTACAGCTCCGAAGGAACCCTCTCCGACGCACACCGCCTCGCCCTCAACCTGGGCATCCGCATCGACGAAATCCCGGTGCAGGGCTTGGTGGACGCCTTCCTGGAGCGCCTGGAACCGCAATGGCCCGGACGCGAGCCCGATGTCACCGAAGAGAACCTGCAGGCCCGCATCCGCGGCACCCTGGTCATGGCCCTCTCCAACAAATTCAACCGCCTCGTCATCGCCACCGGCAACAAAAGCGAGATGGCCACCGGCTACGCCACCCTCTATGGCGACATGAACGGAGGCTTCGCCCTCATCAAGGACCTTCCCAAAACCTTGGTCTTCGCCCTCTCCCGCTGGATCAACGAGCGGGCCGGACGCGAGGTCATCCCCGCAAGCACCATCGAACGCCCCCCCAGTGCTGAGCTGCGCGACAACCAACGCGACAGCGACAGCCTCCCCCCGTACGATCTCCTCGACGCCATCCTTGAACGCCACATCGAGCGCGACTGGTCACGCGACCAGATCATCGCCGACGGTTTTGATGCCAGCGTGGTCTCGCGCGTCATCCGCCTGGTTGACCGTGCCGAGTACAAGCGGCGCCAGGCCGCCCCCGGCGTGAAAATCACCCCCCGCGCCTTTGGGCGCGACCGACGCATGCCCATCACCCACCAATACGTGCCCTCCCCGCCATGACCCTCTCCACATCGCTTCCCCGCAGCCACAAGGACCTCGAATTCGTCAAGGAAATCGCCCAGATCCTGGAGCGCAGCCTCGACGTGCGCGAGATCGTGAACCCCATCATGGATGCGATGACCCGGCATCTCGCGATGAAGCACGCCACCATCACCCTTCTCAACCGCAAGACGAACGACATCCTCATCGACGCCTCGCATGGACTGACCCCGCAACAGGCGAGGCGTGGCCGCTACAAACTCGGTGAAGGCGTCACCGGGCAGGTGATCGAGACCGGGGAGCCCATCGTCGTCCGTCGCACCAGCGAGTCCCCACTCTTCCTCAACCGCACCCAGCGCACCTCCGGCTTCGAGTCCAGCTTCATCTGTGTGCCGATCAAGACCGGCAAAACCACGGTCGGGGCCCTCAGCGCCGACCGCCCCTACGAGGAAGGCACCGACCTCGAAGCCGACCTCTATATCATGCAGATCGTCGCCTCGATGCTGGCGCAGTCCGTCCGCCTGCGCCGCAGTGCCCAGGAGAGGGGCGACAAACTCGAATCCGAGAACGAGCGCTTGCGCGCCGAGCTGCGCGACCGTTTCCGCCCTTCGAACATCATCGGCAATTCGCACGAGATGCAGATTGTCTACGACCAGATCGCCCAAGTCTCCAAGAGCCAAACCAGCGTGCTCATCGGCGGAGAAACGGGTACAGGCAAAGAGCTGGTCGCCCACGCCATCCACTACAACTCCGACCGCGCGGACAAGCCCTTCATCAAGGCCCACTGCGCCGCCCTCCCCGAGAACCTCATCGAAAGCGAACTCTTCGGCCATGTCAAGGGCGCCTTCACCGGGGCCACGGCCGACCGCAAGGGGCGATTCGAACTGGCGGACGGGGGCACCCTTTTCCTGGACGAAATCGGCGAGATCCCGGCCTCGATCCAGATCAAACTCCTGCGCGTGCTGCAGGAACGGGAGTTCGAGCGGGTGGGCAGCCACCACACGATCAAGGTCAACGTGCGCGTGATCGCCGCCACGAACCGTAACCTCCAGCAGATGGCCGCCGAGGGCACCTTCCGGGAGGACCTCTTCTACCGCCTCAACGTCTTCCCCATCTACGTCCCTCCCCTCCGGAAACGCAAGAGCGACATCCTCCAGCTGGCCGACTTCTTCCTCGAGAAGTACAGCCGCGCCAGCGGCAAAAATGTCCGCCGCCTCACCAGCCCGGTCATCGACATGCTCTACTCCTACCACTGGCCCGGCAACGTCCGGGAATTGGAGAACATCATGGAGCGCGGAGTCATCCTGGCGGAGGGTGACGCACTGCACCCCCACCACCTTCCTCCAACCCTGCAGACCGCGGAACAGGTCGGCGCGCCGGTCACCGGCAGCCTCAAGGACCTCGTGGAAACCTACGAGCGCGACCTCATCTCCGACGCGCTGAAGTCGGCCCGGGGCAACATGGCACAGGCAGCCCGCAGCCTGGAGACCACCCAGCGCATCTTCGGCTACAAGGTCCACAAGTACAACATCAACCCCAAACAATACGCCGGCTGAGGCGCCGGACGCCTCCTGGTGTCTTGACTTGCCCCGCCTCTCTGCCATGGTCCACGCATGAACAGCGTTCCTCTTGAACAATTCCACGCCGATGCGGCCGCCAGTACCGTTGACTTCGGGCACCGCCGATGGATGCAGGGAGCGCTGCGCGGCTATGAGAACACCCGCGCGGGGACCGAGGGGCGTTTCCGCGACTTCGAGGCCGCCCGCGCCACCGCCGCCGCGATCAAATGGGACGCGATCGAGCACCTCGACACCCACCTGGCCGACTTCGCCGCACGCCTCGAGGCCCGCGGAACCAAGGTCTTCTGGGCTTCGCATGGCCTGGAGGCCGTAGACTACATCCTCGGCGTCTGCCGCGCCCGCCAGGCCCGGCGCATCATCAAAAGCAAGTGCATGACCAGCGAGGAAATCCACCTCAACCCGGCGCTCGAAAAGGCCGGCTTCGAAGTGGTCGAGTCCGACCTGGGTGAATACATCGTCCAACTCCGTCAAGAGGCCCCCTTCCACTTCGTTTTCCCGGCCATGCACCTGAAGCGGGAAAGCATCAGCCGCATCTTCGAGGAGAAGCTCGGCACGGCCCCGAGCTCCGATCCCGAGGAGCTGACCCTGATTGCCCGCCGGGTGATGCGGCGCAAGTACATCGAGGCCGACGTCGGCATCAGCGGCGCGAACTTCGCCGTCGCCGAGACCGGCATGGTGTCCATTACCGAGAACGAGGGAAATGCGCGGCTTACGACCGCCCTGCCGAAAGTTCACATTGCCCTCCTCGGGATCGAAAAAGTCGTGCCTCGCCTCGAGGACTTGTCGGTCATGCTCCAGATGCTCGGAACCGCGGGCACCGGACAGGGGTTGACCGCCTACAACACGATGATCGGCGGCCCCCGGCAGCCTGGCGAGGTCGATGGCCCGGAGGAATTCCATGTCGTCCTTCTGGACAACCACCGGACCCGCCTGCTCGCGGATCCGGAACAGAGGGACGCCCTGCGCTGCATCCGGTGCGGCGCCTGCCTGAACGTCTGCCCCATTTTCAAGAACATCGGCGGCCACAGCTACGGAACCACCTACCAAGGCCCGATCGGTTCGGTGATCACCCCCCATCTCCGCGGCCTGAAATCCTGGAAACACCTCTCCTTTTCTTCGTCCCTTTGCGGGGCCTGCACGGACGCCTGCCCCGTGGGGATTGACCTCCATCACCACCTGATGCGCAACCGACGCAACTCCGTTGCCGGGAAAAGCGGCGGACTCGAGCGCCTGGCCTTCCGCCAATTCGCCTCCCTCATGTCACATCCCCGCCTCTACCGCGGCCTCGAAGGCCTCCTGCGCATCGGGGCCTGGTTCTGCAAACCGCTCCAAGGCCTCCGATTCGATCCCTTGCGCGCCTGGACCGCCACCCGTGCCCTGCCCTCTCCCGCGCCCAAGTCCTTCCACCGCCTCTGGAAAGAAAAAGGAGGCCAGCCATGAGCGGACCCGCCGAAATCCTCGCCCGCATCCGGGAAGCTCTCTCCGTTCCCTCCGACCCCCAGGTCCGGGCCCTCCACGACGGCGCCGTGCGCGATGTCCGCCAGGCCCGAGCTTTCCTCCCCCCCGGAGGCGACACGCCCGAGGAGCGCCTCGGCATCTTCCAGACCCTCGCCGAACGGCTCAAGGTCGAGGTTCATGTCCTTCCTTCCCTCGAGGCCGCCTCCGCCAAGTTCGCCGAACTCCGCGAGGAGGGCGGCTGGCAATCCCTTGCCTCCCACCACAGCCCGCTAACCGATCCCCTCGCCGCTTCCCTCGGGATCCCGGTCGTATGGACGGAGGACGAACCCGGTGCCGAAGCCCTGGAGGCCTGTTCGGCCGGGTTGACCCGCTGCGAAGCACTCATCGCCCAAACAGGCTCGGTCCTGGTGACAGGACCGGGATGCGGCGGGCGCGCCTTGAGCGTACTTCCACCGCACCACGTGGTGGTCGCCACCCTGGACCAGCTCCTCCCCGACATGCTCGCCGGCTACGATCTCCTCCGCGAGAACTACGGAGGCCATCCACCCGCCTACATCTCCTTCATCACCGGAGCCTCCCGCACCGGCGACATTGAGCGCATCTTGGTCCTGGGAGCCCACGGCCCCCGTCGCCTCACGGTCCTGATCCTCCCCGCCGCCCCCTGAGGAGCCGCCGGGGATAACGGCCGCGGATGATCCCCCAGAGGGTTCAGCCCGTCCGATGTTCCCGCGCAATTTGACGCGCGCTGCGGGCCACCTCCCGGCGAAGGCTCTCGGGTTCGAGCACCTCGGCCAGCCCCCCCCAGCCAAGCACCCACCTCCGCACATCGTCGAGATGGCGGAGCCGAAAGGTGAGGACCACCGATCCGTCCTCCTCCCTGCGCGTCGTCTGGCTCGTATGCCAATGCCTTTCCGTCACCAGAACCGCGGCATAGCCGCGGAAACGGGCCCGCACCGTGGTCAACGGCGCCCCAGGTTCCGTCACCAACCCCATGCTTCCGTCCAGGTAGTCCTCCAGATTAAAATCGCGGGGGGGCGTGAACCCCTCGGCCAACAACTCGACCTCCTCCATTCTCGGCAGAGCGAAAATGCGGATGTCTTTGGCGCCCTCGTCCCAGCCGAAGAGATACCATCCGCCTTGGAATTGGCTGAGGTGAAGGGGGTGCACCCTCCGGGCCTTGCTGACCTGGTTGCGGGCCGAACGGTAACGGAGAAACAGTTTCTTGTGACGGACCAGGGCTGTGGACAACTTCTCGATCAGGGCCAGGTCCACATCCATGCCCCCCGGCTCGTGCACACTGAAGGCCTGGTCGAGTTCCTGCCACGAAAGGCGCACGTCCCCACCGCTCAGGGCCGCCAGACGCTGGAAGGCCTGGCTCAACGCCCGCTCAACCGCCGTCCCCGCGATCGGGGCCATCACCTTCCGCGCGACAAACAAAGCCATCAACTCTTCCACCCCAATCCGCAGCGGTGGAAACGTCGACACCGAGGCCTCGTAGAAATACCCATTCTTCACGGCGTCCCAGCCGATCGGCATCCTCAGCTCATCCCGCATGAACGCGATGTCCCTCAATACCGTTTTCCTCCCCACCTCCAGCTCCCTGCCCAGTCGGCTGCAATTCGGGTACCCCCCCTCCCGAATCGCGGTGTGGATATGCTGCATCCTCATCATCGGCGGTCGTGTCGTCTTCACAGGGCTCCTTTCCGCGATGCCGCGACTGCCGCGACCCGCACACCCCCCACAAAAAAAACAAAACTTTTTTTGGGGGTGACCCCGTATTTGTACCACCCCCTGTGGTAGGATGCGATTCAAATAGAGGCACAAAGGAGCAGGAATCTCATCGGGGACCGGTCGCGGGGAGTGGTTCTCCAGGGGACGAAGGGGGCGACCGGTCCCCGGCCTTCCGTGAAGGCCGGGCTTGCGGCGGCTTGACAGGGAGGCAGGGAAACCACAAGATGCCTGCCCCATGCCCGCCCTCGTCCCCACGCTCTCCGACTGGCTGTCCGCCACTGGCCTCCTCAGCCACGAAGAGGCGGAATCGTTGTTGCGGGCGCAACGCGAAATGGGAGGCTCGCTGCTCCACCGTTGCCTCGAACACACCCGCCTATCCGACGAAGCCTTCCTGCCAAAGCTCGCGGAGGCCATGGGCCTTCCCTTCCGACGTCTCGGCGATGCCTCGCCCGCGCCCGGAATCCTGGCGCTCCTCCCCGCCAAAGCCGTGTACCAGTACCAAGTCCTCCCCCTGGAACGGGAGGACGGCCTCCTTCGTGTCGCCGCGCGGGACCCCTTCCGTTCCGGGCTTCTGGAAGCCCTGCGACTCGCCTCGGGCCTCCGCATCCGCCTCGTGCTCTCTCCCCTCTCCGACCTCGAAAAAGCGATCAAACGCCTGTATGGCGTCGGCGGGGAAACCATCGAGCAGATGCTCGACGAGGGCAACGGCCCCGAGGAAAACGACCTCCTCGACGCCGACCTCGCCGACCTCGACGAGGAAGCCTCCGTCGTCAAATTCGTCAACCAGATCATCTGGGAGGCCCACCAGGACGGGGCCACCGACATCCACCTTGAACCGCAGGAAAAAGACCTCCGCATCCGGTACCGGATCGACGGCGTGCTCGTCTCCGTCCCCCTTCCCGCCCGGCTCAAGCGCTTCCAGTCTGCGATCATCTCCCGCCTCAAGGTCATGGCCAACATGGACATCGCCGAAAAGCGCCTGCCCCAGGACGGGCGCATCGGCCTTCGGATCCGGGGAGCCGAGATCGACATCCGGGTTTCGACCATGCCGACGGTGTACGGCGAAAGCGTCAGCCTCCGCCTGTTATTGAGGCAGGCGACCCTCCTGGGAATGGAGCGCCTGGGCCTCAGTCCGGAGGATACCCGCACCCTGGAAAAACTCATCCACCGCCCCCACGGCATCCTCCTGGTCACCGGCCCCACCGGCTCCGGAAAATCCACCTCCCTCTACACCTATCTCAACACCATCAATTCCGTCGATAAACGCATCCTCACCTGCGAAGACCCCATCGAATACGAGATCGCCGGCATCAACCAGATCCAGATGAAGCCCGAAATCGGCCTCACGTTTGCCGTGGGCCTCCGACACATCCTGCGGCAGGACCCCGATGTGATCATGATCGGCGAAATCCGCGATAAAGAAACCTCGGAGATCGCCATTCAAGCCGCGCTCACCGGCCACCTCGTCTTCTCCACCCTCCATACCAACGACGCCGCCAGCGGGTTCACCCGACTCCTCGACATGGGCGTCGAACCCTTCCTTGTCGCCTCCTCCATCGAGGCTCTCGTCGCCCAACGCCTGGTCCGCACCCTCTGCACCGACTGCAAACGCCCACGCCAGGCCGACCCCCTCTGGCTCCGCGAGATCCAGTTCCCGACCGACCGCCTCGACGGGAGTGCACTGCTCGAACCTGTCGGCTGCGAGGCCTGCCGCCACACGGGCTACCGCGGACGCACGGGCATCTACGAGATCCTCGTCGTCCACGACGACATCCGCCAGCTCGTCGTCACCCGCGAACCCGCCTCCCGCATCAAGGCCGCCGCCCTCCGCCACGGCATGCGCACCCTGCGCGACGACGGATGGAACAAGGTCCTCCAAGGCCTCACGACCATCGAAGAAGTCCTGCGTGTCACCGAAGAGGAGGAAACCCCATGAACCCCTTCCGCCTCCCCGCCGAATACGAACCACAGGCCGCCACCTGGCTCACCTGGCCCGCTAATCCCCTCACCTGGCCGGGCATCCGCGACGCGGCCGAGAACGCCTACGCACGCTTCGCCGCCACCATCTCGCGGTTCCAACCCCTCGAACTGGTCTGCGCCGACGTCCTCCAGGCCAACGCCCTCCGACGCCTCCGCGATGCGGAGGCCGACCTTGCGCGCGTACGCCTCCACAACTGGCCCGCGAACGACGCCTGGTGCCGCGACCACGGCCCACTTTTCCTCGTCGATGACCTCGGCCACCGCGCCATCACCGACTTTCCCTACAACGCCTGGGGCGGAAAATTCCCGCCCTGGGACGACGACGACGCCATCGCCGCCCGCGTTTCCGCCCATCGGAACCTCCCCTGCCGCCGCGCTCCGGTCTTCGGAGAAGGCGGCGCCATCGAGGTCAACTCCCGCCGTTTCCTCCTCACCACCGAAAGCGTCTGGCTCAACCCCAACCGCAATCCCGGGCTCACCCGCGCCGACGCGGAAGGCATCTTCGCCGACTTCCTCGGTGTCACCCAAACCCTCTGGCTGCCCTCGGGCCTCGTCGGGGATGACACCGACGGACACATCGACACACTCAGCCGCTTCGTCGACGACCACACCGTGGTCACGGTCGTCGCCCCCCCTGGCGACCCCAACCACCGGGTTCTCCAGCGCAACGCCGACATGCTCCGGGAAGCCTTCGACGTGGTCGAGCTGCCCCTGCCCGATCCCATCCGCCCCGAGGACTGGAGAGAGGAGGTCCTTCCCGCCACCCACGCCAATTTTCTCATCCTCAACCACGCCGTTCTGGTCCCCACCTACAACCAACCCTCCCCCGACGCCCGCGCCCTGGACATCCTCCGAGAACTCTTCCCCACCCGCGAGGTCATTGGACTCCCCTGCGACGACATCCTCCTCGAGGGAGGCGCCCTCCACTGCCTCAGCATGCAGGAACCCGCGGCCTCCCGCCTCCACGGCTCCGGGACCTCCTGAACGCCTCCCGGCTCTTCCCCCATCCGACCTCTTGACCTGCCGACAGATTCGGTTATAAGTTCACGCCCATTTTTTTAACCCCTTCCCAAAGGAGCCCCCGGATGAGCACCCAAACCAAAGCCTTCAAGACCGAAGTCAGCCAACTGCTGGACCTGGTGATTCACTCGCTCTACTCCAACAAGGACATCTTTCTGCGCGAGCTGATCTCCAACGCCTCCGACGCCATCGACCGCGCCCGCTACGAATCACTCACCAACAGCGACATTCAGGAACCCCAGGGCGGCTGGAAAATCCAACTCGCTTTCGACGCCGACGCCAAAACCATCACCCTCACCGACACCGGCATCGGCATGAATGAGGTCGAGCTGGAGACCAACATCGGCACCATCGCCAACTCCGGCACCAAGGCCTTCCTGAAGCAGCTCGCCTCCGCCGAAGCCAAGGACCGCCCCGAACTCATCGGCCAGTTCGGCGTCGGCTTCTACGCCTCCTTCATGGTTGCGCGCGAGGTGGAAATCCTCACCCGCCGCGCCGGCGAAACCCAGGCCTGGCACTGGAAATCCGCAGGAGACGGCACCTACGAGCTCTCTCCTGCCGAACGCGATTCCTTCGGCACCACCATCACCCTCCACCTGCGCGACGACGAGGACAGCACCGCCTACGCCTCCGAATGGAAACTCCGCCAGATCGTCAAGCAGTACTCCGACTACATCGCCTTCCCCGTCGTCATGGACCTGTCCCGCCGCGAGAAAGACGAGGAGGCCTCCACCGAAAAGGGCGAAGACGTCTACAAGGACGTCGTCAAACAGGAAACCCTCAACTCCATGAAGGCCATCTGGACCCGTCCCAAGTCCGAGGTCACCGAAGAGGACTACCACGCCTTCTACCGCGGCGCCTTCCACGACTACGACGCCCCCCAGGAAATCATCCACTGGGCCGCCGAGGGCACCCAGGAGTTCAAGGCCCTCCTCTTCCTCCCCAATAAGGCACCCTTCGACCTCTTCCACTCCGACGAGTCCAAGGGCCTCCACCTCTACGTCAAACGCGTCTTCATCATGAACGACTGCAAGGAGCTGCTCCCTGGCTACCTCCGTTTCGTCCGCGGGGTCGTCGACAGCGCCGACCTCAGCCTCAACGTCTCCCGCGAAATCCTCCAGAACAACCCCCTCGTCCGACGCATCGGCAAGAACCTCGTCTCCAAAATCCTCTCCACCCTCGCCGACATGCAGGAGAAGGACCCCGCGAAATACGAGACCTTCTGGAAGGAATTCGGCCGCGTCCTCAAAGAGGGCATGCACACCGACCACGCCAACCGCGAGAAACTCTCCGGCCTCCTCCGCTTCGAATCCAACAAAACCGAAGCCGGCAAGACCATCAGCCTTAAAGACTATGTCGCCCGCATGCAGCCCGACCAGAAGGAGATCTTCTTCCTCACCGGCGAATCCCGCGCCGCCGTCGCCAACTCCCCCCTCCTCGAAGCCTTCAAGGCCCGCAACCTGGAGGTCCTCTTCCTCACCGACACCATCGACGAGTGGGTCATCCCCGCCCTCGACGAATTCGACGGCAAGAAGCTCAAAGGCATCCACCGCGGCAAGGTCGACCTCGACTCCGAGGAGGAGAAAAAAGAAAAAGAAGAAAAACGCAAACAGGCCGCCGAGACCCACAAATCCGCCATCGAGGCCCTCAAAAAGGCCCTCGGCGACAAGGTCAAGGACGTCGCCCTCTCCGACCGCCTCACCGATTCCGCCGCTGTCCTCGTTTCCGACGAGTTCGGCCTCGATCCCCACATGGAGCGCATGATGCGGGCCATGGGACAGGAGATGCCCCCCTCCAAACGCACCTTGGAACTGAACCCGGACCACCCGCTCATGGCCCGCCTCCAGTCCCTCGCCGAGGCCAACAACGAAACCCGCCTCGCCGAATACGCCGAACTCCTCCACGATCAGGCCCTCCTCACCGAAGGCTCCCCCCTTCCCAACCCCGCACGCTTCGCCCAGCTCGTCAGCAAACTCATGGCCGACGCATAAACCCGGCCCGGGGCCTCCTCGCCCCATCTTCCCGGATCGGGGGCGTCCCCGCCCCCGATTCCCCCCTTCCCCTCCCCACCAACCCTGTGCCCACCCCTTTCCAGGCCCGCGTCTACGAACTCTGCCGCTGCATCCCGCAGGGTCGGGTCACCACCTACGCCGCCATCGCACGCGCCCTCGGCATCCGTTCCCCACGCGCCGTCGGACAGGCCCTCCGCCGCAACCCCTACGCACCCGAAGTCCCCTGCCATCGCGTCGTCGCCTCCAACGGCACCCTCGGCGGCTTCAACGGACACCGCGGCGGCCCCGACCTGGAACGCAAACGCGCCCTGCTCCGCTCCGAGGGCGTATCCGTCCCGGACCATGCCCCCATCCCCTCCTATTTTCAGTGGGATTTTCCGCTTGCCAACAGCGGACAAGCCGCTAATAGACATCCTCCTACGGGCGATTAGCTCAGCTGGTTAGAGCGCATGCTTGACATGCATGAGGTCACAGGTTCGAATCCTGTATCGCCCACCACTTTCAAGGCCGCCGCGCGCGGCCGGGCACCCCATGACGAAACCCACAGCATTTTCCGGTGAGAGCAGGGCGCGGGACAACCGCGAGGCGCGGGGCTGTGTCGTTTGCCCCGCATGATGCGCGCCCCCATCCATCCCTCTTCCCCCATCCCCGACGGACACCGAGCGGTGAATCGCAACGGGGCTGTGTCGTCTGCAACCCCCTGAACCGAGGTCCGTTATTCCCAGCCTGCCCAACAAACGCAACAATCCGCGCTTCAACCGCGAGCGCGAACCCGAGATCCGCCACAACCGCTTCATCCGGGCCCGCGAGGTCCGCCTCATCGGCCCCGGCGGCGAAAACCTCGGAGTGGTCGACACCCGCGATGCCCAGCAGAAGGCCCGCGACTGCGGACTCGACCTCGTGGAAATCTCCCCGAACGCCGCGCCGCCGGTCTGCCGCATCATGGACTACGGCAAATACAAGTTCGAGAAGGAGAAGCAAAAAAAGGACGCCAAAAAGAAACAGTCCTCCGGCAAGGTCAAGGAAGTAAAGTTCCACGCGAACGTCGAACAACACGACTACGACACCAAACTGCGGCACATGCGGGAGTTCCTCGACGAAGGAAACCGCATCAAATGCACCCTCTGGTTCCGGGGCCGCGAAAACTCCCACACCGAGATCGGGGTCCAGCTTTTCGAACGCATCCTTGAGGACCTCAAGGAAATCGCCAACGCGGAACAGCCCCCCAAACTCGCCGGCAAGAACCTGAGCATGCTCGTTGGCCCCGGCAAAAAGAAAAACGGATGACCTCCATGAACGAAGCCCCCGTCGAGAAGGATGACCTTTACCGCATCCGGCACAGCCTGGCACACGTCATGGCCCAGGCCCTGCTCGAAATGCGGCCCGGCTCCCGACTGGGCTTCGGCCCGCCCATCGACAACGGCTTCTACTACGACTTCATCCTCTCCGCCCCCCTCCACGAGGAGGACTTCCCGGAGTTGGAGAAGCGCATGCGGAAAATCATCAACCAGGACCAGGCCTTCACCGAAGAAAACCTGCCCTATGCCGAAGCCATGGAACGCCTGGACGCCATGGGCGAGCCCTACAAAAAAGAGTACGCGCAGGAACTCTTCGACAAGAAGGGCATCGACACCTTGCGCTTCTACCGGAACGGGCCCTTCCTCGACATGTGCGAGGGCCCCCACGTGCCCTCCACCAAGGCCATCCCGGCCGATGCCTTCAAAATCCGCTCCCTGGCGGGCGCCTACTGGCGCGGCGATTCGCGCAACGTGATGATGACCCGCCTTTACGCTTGGGCCTACAGGACCAAAGAGGAGCTCCGCGCGGCCATCGCCGCACACGAGGCGGCCCTCCAGCGCGACCACAAAAAACTCGGCAAGGAACTCGGCATCTTCCGCATCGAGGAACAAGTCGGCAAGGGCCTTCCCCTCTGGCTCCCCAACGGAACCGTGATCCGAAACCAGCTCGAGCGCTACATGGAGGAACTCGAGTTCAAGGCCGGTTTTCTGCGCGTGTCCACTCCCGTGCTCGCCAAAACCAGTCTCTACAAGACCACCGGACATCTCCCCTACTACAAGGACTCGATGTTCCCGTTCATGGAATTCCGCGAAACCACCCGCGAAGGCGGCGAGGTCGTCGAGGAATACGTCGTCAAACCCATGAACTGCCCGCACCACCACCTGATCTATGCCAGCGAGAAGCGCAGTTACCGGGACCTCCCCCTGCGCCTCGCCGAGTATGGCATGTGCCACCGCTACGAGGACTCCGGATCCCTCTCCGGCCTCCTCCGCGTGCGCGGGATGACCATGAACGACGCGCACATCTACTGCACCGAGGAGCAGATCGAGGAGGAATTCCTCGCCGTCATGGAAATGCACAAGGTCCTCTACAAGACCATGGGCATCACGGACTATTTCATGCGCTTCTCCACCTGGGACCCCGAGGACCCCAAGGGCAAACAGAAATACGTCGACAACCCCGAAGCCTGGGAACGCACCCAGAACCTCGTCCGCCGTGCGATGGAGCGTTCAGGCCTCCCCTACAGAGAGGTCAAGGGCGAGGCCGCCTTCTATGGACCCAAGATCGACTTCCAGTTCCGCACCGTGACGGGCCGGGAGGAGACCGCCTCGACCAACCAGCTCGACTTCGCCGTTCCAGGACGCATGGGACTGGTTTACACCGACAAGGACAACACGGAAAAGACCCCTTACTGCATCCACCGCGCGCCAGCCGGCACCCACGAGCGCTTCATCGCCTTCCTTATCGAACACTTCGGTGGCGCCTTCCCCACTTGGCTCGCCCCGATACAGGTAAGGGCCCTCACGGTGAGCGATGACCACCGTCCCTACGCCGACCAAGTTGTCGCGCGCCTCCGCGACCAGCTGGTCCGCGCAGAAGTCGACCGCGCCCACGACACCCTCGGCAAGAAAATCCGCAACGCCGCCAAGGCCAAGATCCCCAACATCCTGGTCATCGGGGAAAAAGAGGCTGCCGAAGGAACCGTCACCCTCAAACGCTACGGTCACGAGGAGCAGGTGAGCCTCACGCTCGACGCCTTCGAGGAGGACCTCCTCCGCCGTATCCGCTCCCGCGACCTCCAAGGCTGACCTAGGCATGGCGTCGACCACGACTGAGACGCACCCCGAGACCCGCATCGACCTCGATTCCCTCTGGAACATCGTCGTCTGGGACGACCCCGTCAACCTCATGGCCTACGTGGTCTACGTTTTCCAGCGTGTTTTCGGCTACAACCGCTCCCTCGCGAACAAACTGATGCTGGAAGTGCACAACGAAGGAAAGTCTCTCGTCGCCAGCGAGGCCCGCGAGCCAGCCGAGCTGCACGTCCTGCAGCTCCATCAGTACGGACTCCAGGCGACCCTTCACCGGGCCGACTGAAGCTCCGCTTGCCCTCATTCTAAATACGGCACGGGCTCGGGCGCATTTGCGGGGTTCCTTCCGCACAGCGGAGGTAGCCGCCGCGCGGCAGACGTTACCCTCACATCACCCCATCACCCCTGCTCTTCGTTTCGGTTGCGGGCGGAGCCCGCGTCAGGATCATCTGGCAGGTCCGACAGGCAGCCGCACTTCGATCCGGCATCCGCCCTTCCGCCCCTCCATGGCCACGGCGTACCCACCATGCCGCGCAGCGATCTCGGCCACGATCGCCAATCCCAATCCACTCCCGCCATCCCCTCCACTTCGAAACCGTTCGAAGACACGCTCCCGCACCGCCTCCGGAATACCGGGCCCGTTGTCCTCCACCCACCAACGGAGCAACCCATCAGCCTGCGAAAGCCCCAGTTGCAGCCACAACGGGTCCGGACAATGCGTCAACGCATTGTTCAAGAGGTTCTCCAACGCCTCCCGCAGCCAAACGGGGTTCCCCTCCATCCTCACTGGAACGTCAGGGGCTACAAGCGCATGCTCCACACCGCGGTCCTCGAGGATCGGGAGGAAATCACGGAGAACCTGCACCGAAAGCGGGTACGGATCCAACGGCACCATCGTCCGCCCGCTGTCCTCCGCCCCCAAGGTGGCCAGCAACAACAACTGATCGATCGTCCTCGAAAGCCGCTCCCCCTGCTCCAGCATGCGCCCGATCGTCTCCCGGCACATGTCCCCCGTCGCCACCCCGCTGAGCCCGTGCTGGCCTGCCACTCGCAGCGCGGTCAAGGGAGTCCTCAACTGGTGGGCCACATTCCCGCTGAAAGCCTCCAGGCGGCTCAGCGCCTCGCGGTGCGCGTCAAACGCCGCGTTCAGGCTTTCCACCAGGTAGGCAAGCTCGTCGCCCTCCCCACTTTCCGGAAGTCGATACTCCAGTTGACCGCCCCGTATGCGCCTCACCCCCTCCTCGATGTCCCGCAAGGGCCGCATCAGGCGGCTGGTAGTCCGCCACGCCAACCATGCGGCGACCGGGAGGATCCCCAGCACAATACCCACAAGCACGAACAGCTCCTCCAGCTCCTCTTCCCGATTCTCCACGTGCTCCCGGATTTCGATCACGTTGAACACCGTCAGCGCCAAGAGGCAAAGTCCCAGGACAAGAGAGCCCAGGGACATCACATCCCGGAAATATCGTTTGCGAAGTGGAATCGGCCTCATGGTCCCTCCTCCAGCACATAACCAAGCCCCCGCACCGTGCGGAGCACGGGCGCTTCCGCCGCGCCCTTCAACCGCTCGCGCAGCCGTGAGACGTGGACATCGATGAGGTTGTCCAGTGAACTCAGGCGGCGGGGGGACTGCCAGACATCGCGGCCGATTTCCTCGCGGCTCACGGGCCGTCCCCTGGCGCGGAGCAGGCAAACCAGCAAGTCGAACTCACGGGGAGGCACGTCGATGCGGACACCCGCAAGCTCCGCGCGCCGGTCCAGAAGGTCCACCCGAAGCCCCCCGAGCCGCCAACAGGTCTCCGGCGACCGCGCCCCGCCCAAGCGGAGCCGCACACGGGCAAGCAGTTCCGGGAAGGCGAAAGGCTTCACCATGTAATCCACCGCCCCCTCCTCCAGTGCGCGCACCCTCACCGGCACCTCCCCCCGCGCGCTCAGGACGATCACCGGCACCCCCCCCGCCACATGGTCAAGCACCTCGAACCCGTCCCCGTCCGGCAGCCCCAAGTCCAACACCACCAACCCGGGGGGCTGCGCCCCCAGAGACACCATCGCCGCCGCAACCGTCCGCACCACTTCCACTCTATGGCCGGCAGACGACAACCCCTCCTCCAACCCGCGTGCCACGGCCTCATCATCCTCAACAACCAGCACCCGCTGTTTCATGCCCCATCTTCCTAGACCAATTCACTCCCATTGGCAACCCCGCTTTCCTGAACAAACCTTCAGCCAATTTCAATTGGAGGCCACTTGCCCCACGGACATACTTATCCACATGAAAATGTTTCTGCTCACCGTTCTCTCGACCGCACTCCTCGTTTCTGCCGAAGGGCCCTCCAAACCCACGGCCATTGTCTCCGCCACCTTCGAGGGCACCTCCACCCTCCACGACTTCCAGGGACACGCCGAGTCCTCCCCCGCCCCCGCCACATGGACCCCCGCCGACCAGGGCGGCCTCCTCGACATCCCCGACATCGTCTTCGGCACCCGCTCCCTCAGCACCGATCACGAGAAGCGCGACCGCAACATGATGAAAATGTTCGAACCCGACACCCACCCCGCCATCATCGGCCATGTCCGCGGCTGGAACCTCGTCCCCGGCCAGGCCTCCGATCAGCGGCTCACCCTCGACATCCACGGCACACGCATCGAGGTCCCCGTCCGCGTCACCACCGTCGAAGACACCCCCGAGGGCCTCCACCTCGTTTGCGACTTCTCCCTCTCCCTCCAGAACTGCACCCTCAAACGCCCCTCCGTCCTCGGCCTCATCCGGGTCGGCGACGAGGTCAAGCTCCACGTCGAAACCAGGATCCCATGCCCATGAGGATCCCCCTCCTTCTCCTCCTGCTCGCCCCCCTCCTCCCCGCGGATACCATTCTCAGGTCGGCCCCCATCCCCAACCGCCTCCTCCGTCAGGGCGACGCCCTCGTCCTCGACACCGACAACGGCGCGCGCCTCCTCCGCATCGACCTCCACACCCGCCACCTCGCCCGCGTCGAGGCCAAAATCGTCGAGGCCGAATCCCTCCACTGGCCCGAATCCCCCCACAGCGCCGCCTTCCGCGCCGCCCTCCGCGCCGCCACCGTCGAGGCCCTCCGCGACGCCGAAGGCCCCGTCGCCTTCCGCATCGACTGGTCCCCCGATTCCGTCCTCATCTCCCACGGCGACCGCAGCATCCCCGTCCCCGGACTATCCCCCGACTACATCCGCGAAAACCGCATCCTCATCGCCATGGACCGCTTCGACATCGACCGACCCACCGCCGAACATCTGCTCACGCCATGACCTACACCCGCTCCCAACGCCTGCTCGCCCTCCTCTCCGGCATAACCTGCCACCTCGCGTTCGCCTCCGCCGTGCTCACGATGATGCTGCGCCTCTACCAAGGCCTCCAGGGAGGCCCCACCCTCCCCCTGGCCCTCGCCCTACCCTGGGACCTTTTTCTCCTCCTCCAGTTCCCCATCCTCCACTCCCTCCTCCTCACCGACCGCGGAGGCAGGGTCCTCTCCCATCTCGTGCCCCTCGGCATCGGCCGCGAACTGCGCACCACCCTTTACGCCACCATCGCCTCCCTCCAGCTCCTGCTCATTTTCCTCGCCTGGGCTCCCTTGGGGCCCGTCTGGTTCCGCTGGCACGGACTTCCCCTGGTCCTGACAACCCTCCTCTATGCCGGCGGCTGGATCCTCCTCGCCAAATCCATGACCGACGCCGGCCTCGGCATCCAGATGGGCTACCTTGGCTGGCTCGCGGTCTTTCGGGGCACCCCTCCCAGCTACCCCCCCTTCCGCGAACGCGGCACGCTCCGCGTCTCTAGGCACCCCATGTACCTTGCCTACACCCTCCTCCTCTGGTCAGGTCCCGTATGGTCAACCGACCACCTCCTTATCGCCGTCCCCTGGACCCTCTATTGCCTCCTCGCACCCCTCCACAAAGAAGCCCGACACCTCCGCCGCCACGGCGAATCCTTCCGGGACTACCAGCGCCGGGTCCCCTACTTCCTCCCTCGTTTCCCCTCCTCCCCATGAACTCCCTCGCACACGCCGACCACGCCCTCCAATCTCCCGACGCCAAACGCGACTACAACCGCCGCCTCTTCCGCGTCGTCGCCCCGCGCTACGACCTCGTCACCCGCCTCCTCTCCTTCGGACGCGATGCCGCATGGAAACGCTGGATGCTCTCCAACCTCCCCGCCGCCGGCCCACGCCACATCCTCGACCTCGCCTGTGGCACCGGAGACCTGGCACGCGCCCTGGCCCGCCGCTATCCCGACGCGCGCGTCACCGGCCTCGACCTTACCCCCGAAATGCTCCACCACGCCGCCCCCGCCCCCAACGTCGAATGGCGCGTCGGCGACATGTGCGACACCGGCCTCCCCGACGCCTCCCAGGATCTCATCACCGGCGGCTATGCCCTCCGCAACGCCCCCGACCTCGACATCGCCCTCGCCGAAATCCACCGCCTCCTGCGGCCCGGCGGCACCGCCGCCTTCCTCGATTTCTCCGCCCCGTCCTCCCCCCTCCTCCGCCGCATCCACCACGGGCTCCTCCTCTTCTGGGGCGGTCTTTGGGGCCTGCTCCTCCACGGCGACCCCCGCGTCTATGCCTACATCGCGCGCAGCCTCGCACGCTACCCCGACCGAGACGCCCTCCGCCAACAACTTGCCTCTCACCCGCTCCAGATCCTCACCACCCGCCGATTCATGTCAGGCATGATCGAAGTCCTAATCCTCCAAAAATCCACCCCCTGATTTCCCACTCCCAAATCCCAAATCCGCATTCCGCATTCCGAAATCCGCAATCCAAAATCCCCAATGCCCACCTTCCTCCACACCGTCGAAACCTGGACCCCTCCCCACATCCATCCCCAGGACCGTGCCGCCGAACGCATGCAGGCCCAATTCGACGACCCCAAATTCCGCCGCATGATCCGACATGTCTACCGCCACTCGGCGATCGACACCCGCCACACCTGCCTCCCCTTCGACGGTTCCCACGACCTTTTCGCCGCAGATAAAAACGGCAAATGGGCCAACCCGCCCACCGGCGACCGCAACCGCGTCTTCCGCGAGATCTCCCGCACCGCCGCCCCTGCCCTCGCCCGCAAAACCCTCGACGCCTCCCAGTACACCCCCGCCGACATCACCCACATCGTCACCGCCTCCTGCACCGGCTTCTACAACCCCGGTCCCGACTACGACATCATCCGCGGCCTCGGCCTCGCCCCCTCCGTCCAGCGTTTCCATCTAGGCTTCATGGGCTGCTACGCCGCCTTCCCCGCCCTACGCCTCGCACACTCCCTCTGCGCCTCCAACCCCTCCGCCGTCGTTCTCATCCTCTGCCTCGAACTCTGCTCCCTCCACGTCCAGCTCGACACCCTCGACCCCGAAACCATGGTCTCCGCCTCCCTCTTCGCCGACGGTGCCGGCTGCGCCATCCTCTCCTCCCACCCCCCCGCTCCCGCCGCCCGCGCCTGGCGCCTCAACCACCTCGCCTCCACCCTCACCCCCAATGGCGCCGAATCCATGGCCTGGGAAATCGGCAACCACGGCTACGAGATCGTCCTCTCCACCTACGTCCCCTCCATCCTCGGCGACAACATCCGCTCCGCCGTCCTTCCGAACTTCGGAAACGCTGGATTCTCCCCTTCCGACGTCCGGAACTGGGCCGTCCACCCCGGCGGCAAGGCCATCCTCGACCGCGTCGGCGACGCCCTCGAACTCCCACCCAACGCCCTCGACCTTCCCCGCGACATCCTCCGCCGCCACGGCAACATGAGCAGCGCCACCATGTTCTTCCTCCTCAAGGAAGCCTCCTTCGACGGCCCCACTGCCGCCATGGCCTTTGGCCCCGGCCTCACCGTCGAAATGGCCTTCCTCCAACCCGTCCTCGGATCCCCCGCATGACCCCACACGCCCAGATCATCGGGGCCGGCCCCGTCGGCCTCCTCCTCGCCTGCCGCCTCGCCTCCACCGGCTGGAACATCGACCTCTTCGAGAAACGCCGCGGCCTCCCCACCCTCTCCATGGCCATCGGCATCACCCCGCCCTCCCTCCACTTCCTCCACCGCCTCGGCCTCCACGACGCCTTCGAACGCGCCGGCATCCCCATCCGCCGCTGCCACGTCCTCGAAAACCGCCGCCCCATCGGCACCCTCGGCTTCGAAAATGCCGGCGACCACATCCTCTCCCTCCCCCAGGCCGACACCCTCCGCATCCTCCGCCAACACGCCGCCACCCTCCCCGGCATCACCTTCCACGAAGGCCTCGAACACGACCCCGCCTCCCCCATCCCCGACGGCTCCTGGCGCATCGCCTGCGACGGCGCCCGCAGCCCCCACCGCGAACATCTCCGCATCCCCTTCCGCCTCCGACCCTACCCCCAGCGCTTCCTCATGGCCGACTTCAACGACATCGAAGCCGCCGGCCCCGACGCCCGCCTCTTCTTCTCTCCCCGCGGCTCCGTCGAATCCTTCCCCCTCCCCCACGGACTCCGCCGTTGGGTCGTGCAACTCCTCCCCGGAACCCCTGAAACCATCCCCCATCTCATCGACCGCGTCCGGGATGCCGCCAACGTCAACCTCCACCACGTCCCACACGGCACCCCCAGCCTTTTCCAGCCCCGCTTCGCACTCGCCGACACCTACCTCCACGGACGCACCCTCCTCTGCGGCGATGCCGCCCACCTCCTCTCCCCCATCGGCGGACAAGGCATGAACACCGGCTTCGCCGACGCCTGGTCCCTCGCCAACGCCCTCGAACGCGGCCCCCACGCCCTCCCCGCCTGGCAGCGCCAACGACAACGCGCCTTCCGCGCCGCCGCCCGCCGCGCCGCCCTCGGCATGCACATCGGCACCCTCACCGGACCCATCGCCTCCCACCTCCGCGCCGCCGCCCTCCACACCGCCCTCTCCCTCCCACACATCTCAAACACACTCGCCCAAACCTACGCCATGCGCAACCTCCCCCATCCCCTGACGACCTGAACAAAAGCATCTTACAAGGCATCCAGCGGACTCACCACCCCCAGCGGCCCCTTGTTCAGCACATGCGTGTAGATCATCGTCGTCTTCACATCCGAATGTCCCAGCAGCTCCTGCACCGTGCGGATGTCCTGACCCGCCTCCAGCAGATGCGTCGCAAAACAATGCCGCAGCGTGTGCGGGGAAATGCGGGTGGTGAGCCTCGCCTCCTCCGCCGCCCGCTTCACCGCACGCTGGATGCGGATCGGGTGAATATGATGCCGGCGCACCCGGCCCGAACGGGGATCCGTCGAAAAATCCTCCGCCGGAAACACATACTGCCAAACCCATTCGTAGGGGGAACTTTTGTATTTGCGGGCCAGAGCATCCGGCACCTCCACCTCGTGTTGGTTTTGTTCCCTGTCCGTCTCAAAGAGGGTTCTCCTCCAGTCCAGATGCGCCCGAAGCGGATCATGCAACGATTTTGGAAACGGCACCCGTCGATCCTTGTCCCCCTTCCCCGCCCGCACCGTGATCTCGTTGCGGTCGAAGTGCACGTCCTGCACCCGCAGCCGCAGGCCTTCCGACACCCGCATGCCGGTGCCATACAAAAGCCGGATCACCAACCCCTCCACGCCATCCACCAAGCGCAGCAGCTTTTGCACTTCCTCCCGGCTGCAGACCACAGGCAAGCGGTGGCCGCGTCTGGCCCGGGGAAAGGTACTGAAGTCCCCGGGTTCCTTTCGAATCACGTGACGGTATAGAAAAACCACCGCGTTCAGCGCTTGATTTTGGGTGGCTGCCGCCACCTGTTCATGCACGGCCAGATGCGCGAGAAAGGCATGGATTTCGTTTGCGCCCAGGGTGCTGGGCTTTTGGTTGCCATGAAAACGGACATAGGCCCGGATCCATTGCCAATAGGTTTTTTCCGTCGCCATCGCGTAATTTTTTACACGGATGGCTGTTAGATAAGCTGTTTTCAGTGCCGACCAATCCAGGGATTCGTTGGTGTTGACTTGTCGGGCAGGATTTTCCTGTGGAACGGATGGAATCGGCGAAGGAACCCGGGCAGCTTTGGGCGGACGCGCGATCAAGGGAATTCCCCGGAATTTCTCATAATAAAGGATCAGCGACTCCCTGGCCTCCAAGACCTGTGCCTCGGGTATACGTCCCGATTCCCGCATATTTTTCAGGTAGTCCGCTATTTCAGAGGCACCCAGCAACCGACGCGGTTTGTCGGGATGCCTGGCGAAAAAGGAGCGGACCTGGTTGGCATAGTTCAGATAGGAATCCCGGGGGACCCCTGCCGCCTCCAACACGTCAAAATACCCCTCAGGCCACTGGGGATTCGGATTGTACTCGGAAACCTCGATTAACGTTTTTGGCTGTCTTTGTTGCATAGCATACCTCCAAGTTCGAGGGATGCTATACATCAGTGCAGTCTAGGATTCAAGGGAAAAAACGCATAAATATGATGCTTTTTCGCTTTACAGCCCCCTGACCCCAGCTACGATGTGATGGTCAATACAATGTTGGCAAATGAAATGAAAACTGTCCGCTACACGACACGAAACCAATGGGTCGGCAAGATGATTTGCCCCGAATGTGGGCATACTGTGCGAGCTTGGCGTTCCAGTGGCATGAGTGATTGTTGCCCCCATTTTTATTGTGATTCCTGCTCCAATGCAATCCAGCGAGATGAAGACAAGAGGTTAAGTTGGGATGAGAAATCCGAGCATGTTCTTGCTAAAATTTCTGAAACTTTACCAAGATGTCCATGTGGGGGGAGATTCATGCCTGGAGCAAATCCAAAATGCCCGAAATGCAAGGCTGAATTTAAACACCAAGACAATCCGGTACAGCGACTAACAGACCCGCATCTTATTCTCGTGAATGGGGCATGTTTTTTCTCTGACCGAAAGCCATACAGGATAAAAATCTATGGATTCTGAACAAATTGCCAACAAGAGGTGCCTGCGAACCCTCATACTTCGGGTCCGCAGCGCCTAGACGTTCGACTCCCAGAAATGATCATCTTTGCCCATATTTTTTTCGCATTCTCGATTATAATGATTGGCAGCGATTTTGCGGCCATGGACGGCCGCATGTCTAGAGAGCTTGATTTGCCGGGCTCTGGAATAATCCCCTTTATCCCCTGGATCGCTCTAGGAATCTACATCTTGGTTGTGCTTCTCACCCGAAAGAACGAACGCAGGACCATCCGTATATTTGGAATTATTGGCGGTTACCTTTTCGCGTCTGTATTGGTGAGTTATCCGAATGTGATTTTTGGTCGGTTTTCTTCGAAGATCAAAACCAGTGACTTTTTGCCGAGAGAAGTAATCACTGAATTTGAGCAAACCTTTTTGACACCGACGGTCCACTACAGCAGTTCGTCTACAGGTGGACCATGGTTAGTGGTGCCAAAGGAGAGGTTCGATCAAGCTATGATTGATTGGGTAAAAAAATATGAAAACAGGAATGTCGAACAAACGGTTGGTGAGAACGCTCCGCGTCCCACACCCTAACCGTTGGCGCACGAGAAAAGAGTGAGATGAGAAGGAATGAGAAGGAAGGGGACGATCTGACGATGCCACCTTACGCGACATACCAGATTGAGATCCGGCACGACGGACTGCACAAGTACCGTCTCATCAAAGGCACAGATCGTTACGTCGTGGAAGAGAAAGCCGCAGCGCAAAAACGGGCGTGGGATGAGATGTGGGAGAAGAAACAGGCCGCGGAGTCCGCGCGGCAAGACAGACAACGGGCAGTTGAGGAAAAGGAGGAGAAGAAGGCTCTTGCCGCCGAACGGACGACAGAAGCACAAGACGCCCTTGACGAGATCGAAAGAACCCTCCTTCACACGCTAGAGATTGACGACAGGATCGCGTGGGACTCCCTTCTCGACCGGAAGCCGTTTCCCAGGACACTCCCGCCGGAACCAAAGTGGCACCCATTCCCAAAAGAGCCCGCTCAATCGGACCGCGAGTTTGCACCCATCAGGAAGTGGTATCACGCGGTCTTCACGAATCTCCGCCAAAAGGCAGAATCCGAGGCAAAGAAGCGGTTTGCCATTGCGCATGAGGCATGGCGCAGGGAAATACCACGGGTGGACGCCAAGAACAAGCAACTTGAGGACGACTTCAACCGGAATGCTGAGCAATGGCAGAAGGAAAAGGAGCAATACGAACAAGAACAGGCCGGAAGGAACGGCCAAGTTCTGGAGAAGAAGAAGGCGTACTTTGATCGCAACCCACAGGCAATAGTCGAGTACTGCGACATGGTGCTGTCGAACTCGCAGTACCCCGACACCTTCCCGCACGAATGGAACCTTGATTACCTGGAGGAAGCGAAAACAATCGTCGTGGACTACTTCCTGCCGTCCCCGGACGAGGTGCCCACACTGAGGGAGGTGAAATACGTCGTCGCAAAGGACGAGTTCGTAGAACTCCAACTTCAGGAGGCGGCTCTCAACAAGATGTACGACAGCCTTCTCTACAAGATCGCGCTGCGTACCATTCATGAACTGTATGAGTCCGACCAAGTTGAGGCGGTCGCCGCAGTCGTCTTCAACGGCTGGGTGCGTTCAATAGACAAAGGGACTGGAAAACCAATCACTGTATGCGTCCTCTCAGTGCAGGCCCCGCGTGATGAGTTTCAGACGATAGACCTGCGGCATGTGGATGCAAAGGTCTGCTTCAAGACGCTGAAGGGTGTAGGTAGTAGCAAACTGCACGGGTTATCCCCAATCGCGCCGATCCTTCAACTGAGCAAAGAAGACAAACGCTTCGTGTCCTCGTACTCCGTTGTCGGAGACGTTGACCAATCAACCAATCTCGCTGCGATGGCCTGGGAGGATTTTGAGCACCTGATTCGGGAGGTGTTCGAGACAGAGTTCTCGCAGAATGGTGGCGAGGTCAAGATCACTCAGGCAAGCAGGGACGGGGGCGTAGACGCAGTTGCCTTCGATCCCGACCCCATCCGTGGGGGCAAGATCGTGATTCAGGCGAAGCGCTACACGAACACGGTCGGTGTCTCAGCGGTTCGTGACCTCTATGGCACGGTCGTCAATGAGGGTGCTACAAAGGGAATTCTGGTCACAACAGCCGACTATGGACCAGATGCGTACGGGTTTGCTAAGGGCAAACCACTCACACTCCTTAGCGGCGCAAATCTGCTTCACCTTCTTGAGAAACACGGACACAAGGCCACCATTGACCTGAAAGCGGCGAAACAGATTCTGGCGGATCAGAAGAAAGCAGAGGAATCGGGGTTGGTGACGAAGAAAAGCGCCAACCAACGCCTGCAATTTACGTCGCTTCGCGCCGAAAATGAGGCGTAGCGTTCTGCTGGCAAACAATGAAAATGAAACTCTTACTTGCTTTTACATTGGTCATCGTGACCGGGTTTACCGGTCTTGCAATCGGATTGAATATTGGAATCGGAGTAGGAGAAGCAAAATTTCATAATGAGCGTGTCAGATATTTTCAAACTGATGTGATTGAATCAGCACGAAAAACTGAATCACCAGCAAAGGAAATGCTGATTGAAACTGCCAAACTGGCCGGTGAAATGGTAGATGAGAATAGTTATCCTGTTTCCAGACGGGAATACCAAATAAAAATCCAAACCCTGCAGAACCATGCCCCTTGACCGAATCTCCTTCGTCGATCCGGTCAGGGCGACGTTGAAATGAGGCTAAATAAAAACAAAATCAAATTCACCATCTTTCTCCTCTATGTGGCAACGTGGATTGGAGCATGGATAAGTCATTCCCAGAATATCAAAGCATCGGCTGAAAAATCCTATATCACCTATCTGGAAAATCAGAAAATTATGGAGGCCTTTTACGAATCTGAAAGCTTAGGCGAATACCAACGGCCAGCAAGAGTTCTTGAAGGCGGACCCAAGGCAGGAGTACAGTGGTGTATTCCACTGTTGCCTGGAATCGCTTTGGTAAATTCTTCCTACGTTATCGGACCTCTTTGGGGAAAAGGAAGTGCCAAAGTCGTATTCTGGTATATATTTGACTCAAAAGTTTTGGTCGAGTTTGGAGGTTGGATCTCATGATTTTCAACAATAAAACCCACCGAACCGAGAGTACTCGGTCCGGTGGTTTGAGACGTTCGGTCATGAGATGAGAATGATTATTGCCATTTTTGCTTTCGTGGTCCTTGCGGGATGCACGAATCCTCGCAGCTCCATTGTGATCAAAAATCTTGATGGATGGCATAGGGCTTCTGAAGAATACCACCCAATGGTTGAAGTTGAAGTTGATGCGGAGGGATATCCGTCTGCACCGAAAGAAGTTATTGATACCTTTCGCGCAAGCAGTGTTCTAAGGAAACGCTGGAAGGAAAAATTTCAGAATAACCCGAATGCTCCACCTGAATTATTTTCGGATGAAGACCGTTTTGCCATCTTAAATGAACACGGCATAGGGAATACCGTTGAACTTCAACGTATCCGATGGAAAATCCATCCCAACGCTCCGCTGAAAAGGGTGGCATGGATGACCGGAACCCTCACAGAAACAGAGAGATCAGAGTTCTGGACGAGTTACGGTATTTTTATCGTTGGAGGACCTAATTATGGTGGACGGAGACTACCATTGCTGGGGAAGGCTGCTGATTACCGAGTTGTTGAAAATACCGTCTTGAAGAATGGAGAAGCCTGGCGGGAGGCGGACTTTTTTGTGGGTGCTTCGAAGCGCATACTTGTTGATCTCGATGCTCAAACAGATCTAGGTTTAGTGAACCTGTATTTCAGTTTTCCTGACTCAGCGACTTGGAAGGACGCCGAAAATGTGGTGTCCAATGTGCTAGGAGAGCTCGACGGGCTCCGCGGCCTCTGGCTCGGAATTGATGCAAAGGGAAATGTGACCTTGCATTTTCACGATGTCTGGAAAGAGAAGTGGAAATCAGCCAAGAACAATGGGAAAACATCTAAAGAAACTCAAATTGATGGGGTGGAATTTGAAATATGACGAAACCGAACCAAAGGCTGGTGGGAACACTTCGTGTCCCACAGCCTAAACGTTGAAATGAGGCTAAATAAAAACAAAATCAAATTCACCATCTTTCTCCTCTATGTGGCAACGTGGATTGGAGCATGGATAAGTCATTCCCAGAATATCAAAGCATCGGCTGAAAAATCCTATATCACCTATCTGGAAAATCAGAAAATTATGGAGGCCTTTTACGAATCTGAAAGCTTAGGCGAATACCAACGGCCAGCAAGAGTTCTTGAAGGCGGACCCAAGGCAGGAGTACAGTGGTGTATTCCACTGTTGCCTGGAATCGCTTTGGTAAATTCTTCCTACGTTATCGGACCTCTTTGGGGAAAAGGAAGTGCCAAAGTCGTATTCTGGTATATATTTGACTCAAAAGTTTTGGTCGAGTTTGGAGGTTGGATCTCATGATTTTCGACAATAAAACCCACCGAACCGAGAGTACTCGGTCCGGTGGTTTGAGACGTTATCTGGAAACGCACAGAATGATGAAAACCATATCCATTGCAGTCTTGGTGATAATCCTTGCAGTTCTCACAGGTTTTTTATGGAAACGATTTGGAACTGTAAAATTTGAAGAGGATTCGTCATTTGATCCCATCACTGAAGAAGATCTTGTTGCTTACGAAGTAAAGCTGGGATTTTCATTACCAAATGACTACCGTAACTATCTTCTAAAACACAATGGAGCACTCCCGGTAAAAATCGATTTCTGGATGCCGAATGAAAAGGATTGGATTGAATCAATTGATGAAATGTCAGGCCTTGAGCCTGATGACAGCACAGAATCACTGACCTACTACCTTGAAGGGGAACACGGAATCCCTGAAGGATGGATTCCTATTGCACACTCTGGATACGGTGATTTCACTGTCTTGTCGGTGCGAGAAGAAGATTACGGAAAAGTGTTTTATCTTTTCCATGAGGTTCATAACTACAATGCGGAAGAAAGAACCAACGGGGTTTATCTGCTCGCAAATACATTCACAGAATGGACCAAAATATTGGGCAGTTACGCTGATGAATTTAGGGACTAAACCTTCAATTCCAGATGATCACTCATCAACATATAGATAACAATCCCCGCCACCGAATGAATCGGTGCGGGTAGGCGTTGAACTAAGCCTGCCGGCAATTTTGTCCTGGTCCGGGCTGAAAAAGGAACCGCCGCGACCCTTGAGGAACGCGGCGGTTTTGTATTCTGTGGTTGAGCGTCCGGTAGCCTCCGGACGTGTGAACCCCAACCATGGAGGAATACGATGAGCGATCAACCTACCCGGATGACGCCGCTGCGCATGCCTTAATTCAGGAAATGTCCGACCGGCACATGGCCCCCCGGACGATCAAAACCTATGTGTACTGGGTGGCCCAACTGGCCAGCCACTACCACCGCTGTCCGTCGAGGATCAGCGACACGGAGATCAATGCCTACCTGCTTGAAGAGCTGATCCGGCAAAAACAGCAAGCCTGGAGTTCGGTGAACCAGGCGCTGTGCGCCATCCGGTTTTTCCGGGGGCAGGTGCTCAATCTGGATGTCTCCGCGCTGAGCATTCCGCCCCGCAAACGGGAGCAGCGGCTGCCCCAGACCTCAGTTTGAAGGGCCAAATTGCCGAAAGAGATCGCAGATTCAAATGCTCGTGAATGCTTGAAATTTTGGGCGGATAGGGCAGACCTCCCCGTCCTTTGAAATCTGTTACGACTTCCGGGGAGGCCGCCGAGACTCCCTTACAACAGCTGCTCGGTGTCTGCAACCGCAATCCCATCTTCACGCTCCATCGCGACAGGGCGGGTGGCAGGCTGCTGCTCTTTTATGGCGCAGAGCTGATGGAGTCCTTCCCGGGGGATCCGGAACATTTCTCGCTGCGTCTTTGCGCGGGCCGTCTGTATAACGCGGGGCTCCCGCGCAAGGCCCTGTCGGAATGCCCGATCTGTTGAATGTGGACAGGTCCGATTTTTCGGGGCGGGGAGGCCGTAAAATTGCCAGAATGCTGAATTGGCTCTGGTCCCGTCCAACGGGGACCGTTGCGGGATTGTTGGGATTGCTGGTTGGATGGGGGGCTTTGACGGCGAAGGTGGATTCTGTTTCACGGGATACGTAGACCATTGCTGGAGTTCGCCTAAAATCGTGTTGACTCCCGCCTGAATACGTTGTATTCTAACGTCGTCAATCGTATTCACTCTAACCCGGAGGCCTCATGTCCCGCACAGTTACCCTTCGCCTTCCCGACTCACTCTATGATCTCTTCCGCACCCTGGCGGAACGTGAAAACCGCCCTCTTTCCAATTTCATCGAGACCGCCGCTTCCCGTTACGTTGAATCGGAGCTGCTTGTCGACGAGTTTGAAATGGCGGAAATCGAGTCCAACCGCGACTTGATCCAAAGCCTGCATCGAGGAACCGAGGACGCGAAAAATGGCAGGGGGCGCTTTGTCTGACTATCGGATTTTCGAAACCGAGGAATTTCAGAAAAGGCTCGACAAGCTGTCACCTGAACAGTCCCGTTTTCTGAGAAAGAAATTGACCGAGCACGTATATCCCCAGCTTCGCATCTCCCCGTTTTTTGGACCCAACATCAAGAAATTACGAGGGATTGAACCCGCAATGTGGAGATATCGGATAGGGGCGTTCCGACTATTTTATCTTGCAGATACAGAGGAACGTGTCCTATCCATGCTTTCCGTCGATCCACGAAAGGATGCTTACCGCTAATTTCAGTTCAACAATTCCCCCACCGAACAAGTCGGTGCGGGTAGACGTTGGAAATGAGATAAAATGAAGAAACGACCGCTCGGTATCGTACTTGGATTCATTCTCGCAAGCGCACTTGCAGCGCCAGTGGCGCTCTTCGTCAAGAATGATAAATACAAACACGGACGGGATGTCGGTTACCTCAACGGACAAGCTGAATCATTTGCCTTTTTGCGGAAGCATTTTCAAGTAACACACCCCTCAAAAAGTATATCCGAAATGCGGGATGTACTGTCAAGCAAAGCGGGAAATGTGTACGTCTTGGACGTCAACGGTGTCCTAACCATTGAAATACAATGACTTCCAGCAAAAACATCGAGCAAACCCTCATGCTTCGGGTCTGCAGCGCCTAAACGAGTAAAGCAAAGAGAATGGCTTGACCGTAGAGTGTCACTATAGTATCACTCAACCATGAAAACGGAACTTGTCACAACACTCAAACGTCAAGCAACCCGAATCTTGTCCGACCTGCATGCCACAGGCGAACCGGTACTCATTACGGAACATGGCAAACCCTCGGCCTATCTGGTCGACGTGGATTCATACGAATTCATGCAGAATCGGATGCACATTCTTGAAGGAATCGCGAGGGGAGAGCGTGCGATACTGGAGAAGCGCACCTTCTCGCACGCTGAAGCCAAGCGAAAGATGAATAAATGGCTAGGTTGATCTGGACCGAACCCGCGCTTCTGGATCTGGATGAGATCGCCGAGTATATCGCCTTGGACGATCCCCATGCCGCATCCCGGTACGTCCAGAAAGTATTCGAACGTGTGGAGCGACTCGAAGCCTACCCGAAATTGAGGAAGCGGCCACCTGAGCTACCACGCTCGCCTTATCGGGAAGTCGTTATCCCGCCATGCCGCGTGTTCTACCGTATCGAAGAGAAAACCGTTTACATTCTGTACGTCATGCGATCAGAGCGGCTGCTCAGGACGTACTTGTTGGATCTTCGAAACCTGAAGAAATGAACTTCCAACAATCGCATCGAGATCGACACAATAACCCGCGCAGACGCGGACTAATGTCAGCCTCATGCCTGGCGTTGGCAAGAAGAAAGGAGATGGGAGAAATGAAGTACCGCACATCAATGGCAACACTAACCATGGGACTGCTCATCGCTGGCCACGCCATCGCCCAAGGAGAAACCGAACTACCGCTTGTGCCGCTTCCCTCGCTCTTCGACTTCACCCGTGGAGGTGGCTGGGGCGTCGCGCTCGGCGTTGGCGTCGAGTACGAAACCGCCTACGACGGTTCCGATGAGTACGAGTGTGAGATTGACCCCGCCGGAGCAATTCAATGGCGCACCGGTAACCACCTGTTCTTCTGGGAGGGGATGGAAGTGGGATGGCGTGGCCGACTCGCGAATATCTGGCTGGTTCAGGCCGGAGCCCGGTACGAGGATGGTCTTGAGCCTGACGACTCCGAAGACGACAATCTCGATGGATTTGAGGAAAGAGATTCCCACCTCGTGGGTTTCTTTGAGGTCCGACGCGCATTCGGGCAAGACTGGAGAAACTGGATCGGTGCACGCGCCATGGGCGGAGAAACTGATTTCGGTTGGCTGGGTGTACTTGCGGCAGGACACAGATTCGGTGATCGACTCGACGGCGCCGGAACCGAGATTTTCATCTTCTCGACGTTCGGGACCGACGACTTCATCACCAAGGACTTCGGCGTCACGGCGGCCGACTCGGTTGCCTCGGGACTACCGGAGACTGATTTGGATGGTGGATACCGATCAACAGGAGTGACCCTGATTGATCGTCGCTACCTTACCCGCAACATCCACCTGATCGCACAGGCGGGTGCAGAGCTCTACAGCAGCGATATACAGGATAGCCCGGTTGCCAGAAAGGATTACGAGATAGAGGTCGGACTCTCAATCGTCTACCAATTCTAAGAAGCACCTGCGAAAAACCGGCGGCACCGTACGTCGCTTACGCGCCGCCGCTTGCTGCCCCCCTAAAAACGAAGCCAGATTGAATGAGAGTGCTCCTTTGGGTATAAGCAAGGAGCCCATGAAACGC
>CAYLNG010000019.1:0-54170 GCA_964385155.1 uncultured Verrucomicrobiota bacterium | reverse complement strand
TACAGGTGACCCTCACCCGTGCCGCCAGGGCGGGGGGCTCGTTTTGGTGGGAGGGTTACAGGTGACCCTCACCCGTGCCGCCAGGGCGGGGGGCTCGTTTTGGTGCGAGGGCTACAGGTGACCCTCACCCCCGCCGCAAGGGCGGGGGGCTCGTTTTGGTGGGAGGGTTACAGGTGACCCTCACCCGTGCCGCCAGGGCGGGGAGGCTGCCTGGTGGTGACAGGTTAGACGGAGCTGGTGATGCGGAGGATTTCTTCGACGGAGGTGAGGCCATCGAAGACCTTGTTGAGGCCGGCACGCTGGAGGGTGATCATGCCGTTGGCAATGGCGGCGCGCCGGATTTCGTTGTCGTTGGCGTTGCGCATGATCAGTTCGCGGACGGTCTCGTTGATTTCCATGATTTCCATGATGCCGCCTCGGCCCTTGTAGCCGTTCTGGTTGCACTTGGTGCATTTGCCGGCCTCGAAGATGGCTTTGGTGTCGAAGTCGAGGCCCTCGACATTGAGGTGGTTGGCGCGGAGTTCTTCGACGGTGATATCCACAGGGTGTTTGCAGCCGGGGCAGAGGCGCCGGAAGAGGCGTTGGGCCTGCGCCAGGATGAGGGCGGAGGCGATCATGAAGGGTTCGATGCCCATGTTTTTGAGGCGGGCGACCGAGCCTGGGGCGTCGTTGGTGTGGAGGGTGCTGAGGACGAGGTGGCCGGTGAGGGCGGCCTGCACGGCGATGGTGGCGGTCTCGAGGTCGCGGACTTCGCCGACGAGGACGATGTCGGGGTCCTGGCGGAGGATGGAGCGGAGGCCTGCGGCGAAGGTGAGGCCGACTTCCGCCTGGGTCTGGACTTGGTTGATGCCTTGGAGCTGGTATTCGACGGGGTCCTCGACGGTGATGATGTTGGTGCCGGGTTCGTTGAGTTCCTGGAGCGCGGAGTAGAGCGTGGTGGTTTTGCCGCTGCCGGTCGGACCGGTCACGAAGAGCATGCCGTAAGGCTGGTTGATGGCGCGCTGGAAGCAATCGCGCGAGTAGTTGTCGAGACCGAGGTCTCCGAGGCCTTTGGGAAGGTTTGACTTGTCGAGGATACGCATCACGATCTTCTCGCCGTGGATGACGGGCAGGATGCTGACGCGGATGTCGACCTCCTTCTCAAGTGCGCGGATGCGGCAGCGGCCGTCCTGGGGGACGCGGCGCTCGGCGATGTCGAGATTCGACATGATCTTGATGCGCGAGACGATGGCGGGGTAGAGGCTCTTGGGGGGGCTGCCGGAGTGGATGAGCACGCCGTCCACGCGGTAGCGGACCCGGGTGGTGTCGCGTTCCGGTTCCACGTGGATGTCGCTCGCCTTCCGGCGGAGGGCTTCGACGAGGATGGAGTTGACGATGCGGATGACGGGTTTGTCGTCGGTCCCCTCGGGAAGCTGGTCGAGGTCGTCGATGGTGGACTGGTTGACCGTGGACAGGTCGGCGTCTTCGCTGAATTGCTGGAGGGTTTCCTCGAGGTTGCTGGCGCTGGTTTGTTCGACGAGGCGGGCCTCTACGATTTCTGTGAGCCGCTTGGAGGGGGCGACGACGGTCATGAGCTTGAGTCCGCTCTGGCCGGCGATGCTTTCGAGGGCGATGACGTTGAAGGGGTCGTCGACGGCGACGGTGAGGGTCTTGCCGATGCGGGAGATGGGGAGAACGCGGTGCTGGCGCATGGTGCCGACGGGGAGGTCGGCGAGCAGTTCGGGGGGGGTGCGGACACGGTCGAGGTCGATTGGCGCCGTGTTGGTGCTGTGGGCGAGGGCGATGGAGACGGCTTCGGGGGGGATGTGCTGGAGCTTGATCAGGGCGTCTTCGAAGCCGATGGACTCGTCATCGGCGACCTTTTCGGCCTCCTCGAGCTGGGCTTCGGTGAGCTGGTAGTGTTCCAGCAGGTAGTCGAACAGGTTTTGCGAGATGGTTTCCACGAGGCACAGTGTGCCCGCCGGTGGGCCGGATGACAAGCTTGAATTGAGGGAGGCGGTTGGGCTTGCCTTGCGGACCCGGGGCCTGCTAGAAGGATGTCATGCCAGACGACCGAGACGACGAATATCTGCTGGGATCCGCCGGAGACGGCGGGGGGGAGTTGGCGTCCGAGGGCGCCTACGGGGAGAATCCGGAGCTGCTGGATTCGATCCGGATTTTGGAGGAGGCGTTGCCGGAGCTGGACGATCCGGTGGGGGTGCACATTGCGCTGTACGACCTGTACAACGAGATGGACAGTGTGCAGGAGGCGGGGCGCCATCTTGTGGAGGCGGGCCGGCGGGTTGCGATGGGAGGGCACGAGGACCTGACCTTTTTCCTGTACAACCATCTGGAACTGTTTGCGCAGCTTCGGCCGGAGGCGCAGGACGTGTATGAGCGTCTGACGGCGGTGATTGGGCGAGGGGAGGGAGATCTGGGCGTGAACACGCTGTACCTGGACCAGCGCAAGATCTTCCAGGTGGACCTGATCCCGGAGTTGTTGCTTGCGAACCACCTTCATCGCTTCCACGTCACGTCGCGGCCGGAATTTCTGGTGATGCTGCACGACCTGTGCTGGTATTCCTCGAAGTCGCCGATCGCCCCGCGCTGCGCGTTGTATGTGCTGGAGGACCGCGGGCTGCCTCACCGGGAGGCGGCGATCGAGTTCCTGGCGCACGATTCGGGGGTGCCGTACATCGACCTGCGCCTGTTCGACGTGGATGGGGAGAAGGTGGAGTTGCTGCCGCCGGAGTTTTCCCGCCACCGCGGGGCCTGCATTTTCGGGGAGGTGGCCGGGGAGCCGCTGGTTGCGATGCTTAATCCCTACAACCTGCAGCTCCGCGAGGACGTGGCCCGGCTGGTGCAGGCCCCCCTTCATTTCTACCTCACCTCGGCTGAGAGTTTCCAGACGCTGTTGGATCGTCCCCCGGCCCTCTGAACGCCCGCCTATGTTGGTCACCTTCCATTGCGCGCATTGCAACGCCAAGCTCCGCATCAACGCGAACGCGATGGGCACCTCGCTCCATTGCCCGGAGTGCGGGGGGGAGATTGAGGTGCCCACCCTCCCGCTTGGGCCCGGTTTCGTGGTGGGGGGCTTTCTCATCAAACATAAAATCGGCGAGGGGGGGATGGGCGAGGTCTATCTGGCCCGGCAATTGTCGATGGAGCGAGATGTGGCGTTGAAGATTTTGCCGGCGCGCTTCACGAGGGAGTCCTCGTTCGTGGTCAGGTTCCTCCGGGAAGTGCATTGCCAGGCGCGCATGGACCATCCGAACATCGTGACGGCCTATGATGCGGGGGAGGACAACGGGGTGTATTTCATGGCGATGCAGTATGTCAACGGGGAGACGCTGGAGGAATGGTTGAACCGGGAGGGGGCTATGGCCGAGTCGGACGCGCTGCAGGTGGTGAAGCAGGCGGCGATCGCGCTCCAGTATGCGGCGGGGCAGGGGATCCTTCACCGGGACATCAAGCCGGCCAACATCATGGTGGTGGAGGGCATGGGGGCGAAGATTCTCGACATGGGCCTCTCCAAGAACACGATGGAGAGGAATTCGCAGACCCACGCCGACACGCTGATGGGGACGCCGAACTACATGAGCCCGGAGCAGATCGAACGGCCGCAGGCGATCGACACGCGGTCGGATCTGTTCAGTCTGGGGATGACGTTGTACCATATGCTGACGGGGAGGGTGCCCTACGAGGACAGCAGCTACCTGAACACGCTGAGGCGGCACGGGCAGGAGCAGTTGGAGGATCCGCGGGAGTTGATGCCGGGGATCAGCCGTGGGGTGGTACTGTTGCTCGCCCGGATGCTCGCGAAGGATCCGGAGGACCGCTTCGCGACCTGGGATGGTTTCCTGGCGGCTTTGCGGCACGTGCAGAGTGGCCGGGGCCCTTTTCCCCAGCCCCCGGATGGGCCGGGACACCTCCGGATTTCCGAGGTTCTGGAGGCGCCGCCGCCACCCCGGGTCGCGCCGCCGCCCCCTCCCGCCCCGGTCGCGCCCCCGGCCTCCCCTCCACCTGACCGACGCTTGTCCGGTGTCCTCGTTTCCATTGTCCTCGGGTTGATCCTGGGCTTCATGGGCATCGCCGGCCTTCTGCGCTTCTCTTCCCCCTCCGAAACGGCACCGCCCCCCCTCCCGGTTCCCACCGTCCGCCCGACGGCCCTCCCGCCGGAGGCGACGGTGTCTCCCGTCGCCGTGGCCGTGCCCGAGGGGCTTTCCAAACGGCTGACCGAGCTGATCCTGGCCTATGAGCGGGAGCCGGGCCGCTACGACGAGGTCCTGCTGGAACTCGTCGAGATCGGGGAGTTGTCGCAGGGAACCGCGTTGGCCGACCGTGCCGCGCAGCAGGTGCAGAGAGTGCGGCGGGACCGGGAAGCGGCGATTCTGGAGGCGACCGGCCGTTTGAGGGAAACGGTGCTGCGGATTCTGCAACAGGAGGGAGGCGAGGCGGCGCGGGCCCATCTGGAAAATTATGGGGGGCCCTGGGCGGAGCAGATGGCGACGGCGAGGGGGTGGCTGCGGCGTCGGATTGAACAATGGGAGTCCCAGGAGCGGGCCCACCAGGAGGCGGAGCGACAGGTGGCGAGGGACCGCTATCTGGAGCTGCTCGACCGGGTGGCGGCCCTGCTGTTGCAGCCGGACCTGGCCCAGGCCCTCCAGCTGGTTGACGATGCCGCCGGCGATGCGGCCTACTTTGGCGCGGCGACGGAGGTGGGGGCGTTGAGGAGGGAGTTGACGGCCTTGCAGGGGGTTCCCCGGGAGATCCTGGAGAGTTACCGGCCCTTTTTGAATCAAGAGATTCCCATCCAGATCCGTGGAGGCGGGGTGCAGATCACCCGGTTGAAGGAGATTCGTCCCGAAGGGCTTTTCGTGGCACGCACGCTCTATGGTCCGGATGGAGAGGTGCAGGGCACGGTGGACCGGTGGCTTGCCCTGGGTGACCTCTCCGTGCGGGAGCGTATGGAGCGAATGGAGGGGATGGTCGAGCCCCGTCACAACCTCTACCGGGCCCTGATGGCGCAGCAGAACTTCAGCCAAGAGGCTTGCCGCCATTTCCTGGCCGCGGCCGACACGGATCTGGCCCGAGCCCTCTCCTCGATCCTCTTCCAGGCGGCGCCTCGCCCCTGAACCATGCCCGCCCCCCTTTTGCTTGTTGCCTACAACCGTCCCCGCCACCTGCGGACCACGCTGGAGACGCTTGCGCGCACGCACGGGGCGGGTGAGCTGGAGGTGGTGGCCCACAGTGACGGCCCCCGGGACGCCGCGGACGAGCCCCGTGTGGACGCAGTGCGTGCCCTTTTGCGTGCGGAGTGGGGATTCCGCAGCCTGAGGGTGCTTGCCCGGGAGAGCAACCTCGGCCTCGCCGCGTCGGTGATGGGTGGGGTGGGGGAGGTGTTGGCTGAGTCGGAGGCGGTGATGGTCTTTGAGGACGACCTGCGCGTCGGCGTATCGGCGCCCGCCTTCCTTGACGCCGCTCTGCGGGCCTGCGTGAATGACGAGCGCGTGTTTTCGGTGTCGGCGTATGTCCCGCCGGTGCCCGGGGGGGTGCCGGGAACAGGCGGGGCCTGGTTGGCGCCGCGCCCCCTCTCCACGGGCTGGGCTGTGTGGAGGGATCGATGGGCAACGGTCGATTGGGGGGTGTCGGATTACAAGGTTTTCGCCGCGGATGCGTCGGCCCGGGCGGCCTTCGCGCGGGGAGGAGCCGACCTGCCCGTGGCGCTGGATGCCTGGCATGCCGGGGTCCTGGATTCGTGGGCGATTCGATTTGCGTACGCGCATTTCCGCCAGGGGCGCTTCGCTTTGCTGCCCCGGCGCCGCCTGTTGAACCAGGGAGGGTTCGACGGCAGCGGGCGGAACTGTCGGGCGAATCCATTGCGGTGGTTCGAGGGATCGGCGGCGAGGGAGCCGGAGCCGCGCATTCCTGGAAGGCCGGAGGAGGATCCCGTGGCGGCCGAGCGCTTGCGGCGCTTTTTTGACACCCAGTACCGGCTGGCCTGTCTGGCGGGACGCCTGTGCCCGGGGAGGCGATCTCCGGCTCGACGCGCGGGGAATTCCGGGGTAATGGGGGGGGCATGAAGCCCAATCTCTTGGATCTCGATCTTCCTGCGCTCACCGAACAGGTCAAGGCCTGGGGGATGCCCGCCTTCCGGGCCCGCCAGATCTGGCGTCACCTCTGGATCAACCTCGCGGAGGATTTCGACGACATGACCGACCTCCCCGCGGCGTTCCGGGGGCGACTGAAGGAGGAGGCGGCCATCGGGACCCTCCGGCGGCGTCTGGTTCGCCGTGGCGATGGAGGGTTGACCCGGAAGGCGGTCTTCGGGCTTCCCGGCAACGAGACGGTTGAGGCGGTGCTTATGGTGTATCCCGGGCGTGCGACGGTCTGTGTGAGTTCGCAGGCGGGTTGTCCGATGGGGTGCACGTTCTGCGCGACGGCGAAGTTGGGGTTCCTGCAGGATCTCTCGCCGGGGGACATCGCCGCACAGGTTCTGTGGGCGCAGCGGCAACTCGCGGAGGTGGCCGGCGACCTGGATGCGGCGGCGGCCGCGCGCCACCGGGTCCTCTCGCCCGCCGACGTGCCCGCCCGTCTGACGAACGTGGTCTTCATGGGCATGGGCGAGCCTTTCAACAACTACTCCAACTGGCGAAAGGCCGTCGAGCTGCTCCACGATCCGGACGGATTCAACTTCGGCGCCCGCAATTTCACGGTTTCAACCGTGGGCCTGGTGCCCGGCATTCTCAAGCTGATGGAGGATCCGATGCAGATCAATCTCGCCATCAGCCTGCATGCGGCCGACGATGCCATCCGCTCGGCCATGATGCCCGTGAACCGCCGCTATCCTATCGCGGAACTCCTCGCGGCGGTTCGTGAGTACACTGCCCGGACTCACCGGCGGGTTTCCTTCGAATACGTGCTGATCGATGGCAAAAACGACGCACCGGAGGAGGCGGAAAAGCTGGCGGAGGTCCTGCTCGCCGGCGGGCGTTTCCCCCTGCACGTGAACCTGATCCCACTCAATCCGGTCGAGGGCACCGGGCTGAACCGCAGCGGACGGGACCGGGTGAACGAGTTCCGCGGAATTCTGGAGCGGCGGGGCATTCCCGCGACCATCCGGATCCAGCGGGGGGTCGACATCGATGCGGCCTGCGGGCAACTCGCGGGAAATGTCGCCAAGGACCTGGCCGCCGCCACCTGAGGGGGGCGGACGCCGCCCTCACGGCCCTTCTGTGGCCCCCATATTTTCCTGGCAGGGGGTGGGGGTCACCAAGACAGGGTGATGCCGCTGATCAAGGTGAGGTCGTCCGGGTCGCTGTTGTCGTCGGGCCGGCTGTCGTGCCGGTGTTCGAGGGTGACGCGTAAGGCGAGGTTGCCGTTGAGCCGGGCTTCAACGCCGAGGGTGCTGTTCAGAAGGTAGGCGTCGGTTTCGGAGGCCCGGGGCAGGTATTCCAGGCTTTGCCAAATTTTGGCGTGGTCGTTGAGCTTGTGGCTGAATTTCTGTGCGGCGCGCAGGACGGGGTAGTTGTCGGAGCGTTGTTCGACCTCCTCCGTCAGGATGGAGGCGCCGATTTCGATGGAGAGGAGGGTGGGGGGGGATCGGAGGAGATAGCGTCCGATACCGGGGCCAGCCAGCACACGGTAGCGGATGTCGGCGATGGCGTCGCGGCGGGCGCTGAGGTTGAAGAGGCCGTACCCGCGTTCGGAGAGGAGGTGGTTGTACTGGATTTTCGCGTCGGCGTTGTCGACGGTGGTGGAGGTTTCCTCCATCCCCTCGTTGTCCACGCGGGTGCTGTTTCCATACTTGAGTGCGGCCTCGGCGGAGAGGTCGGAGGGGCCGTGGATGCGTTGGGTTTCGAGGGAGAGGGTGAGGAGGGTGTTTTCGCTGTTGCCTCGGGTGATCGTGGAACCGAGGGTGGCGGTGGACTCAAAGCCGTCGGTGTCTTGTGCGGGCAGGGAGGCGGCCAGCAGGAGGGGGGCGAGCAGGAAAAAGGCGGGATTCATATCAGGAATTTTTCGGGGGGGATCCATTCTGGAGGAGGTCGCGGATTTCGGTGAGGAGTGCGGCCTCGTGGGAGGGGGCTGGTGGGGCGGGAGGCGGTGCCGGGGGGGGCACGGCGCGGGACTTGGCCACATTCATGGCCTTGATTACCAGGAACATGGCGAGGGCCACGATGAGGAAGCTGATGAAGGTGTTGATGAGCTGGCCGTAGCGGAGGGCAACCTCCGGGGGCCCTCCCTCCACGGCGGCTTGTAGGACGATTTTCTTGTCGCTGAAGTCGATGCCCCCGGCCAGATAGCCGATGGGGGGCATGATCACATCATTGACCAAGGAGGTGACGATCCGGGTGAAGGCGCCACCGATCACGATGCCCACCGCCATGTCGATGGCGTTTCCTTTGATGGCGAAGGTGCGGAATTCCTCGAGGAATTTTTTCATGGCAAGAACCGGGTTGGCAGGAGGGAGAAGGCACTTGCATAGAGTCTGGTTTGCTTTTGTCCAGCGGGAACGATGCGGGATTCGGGGCTTGAACTTGGCGGAGGGCATGCAAAAGGAGGGTGAAGCGACGAACAGCCCGCGGAGCCCCCATGTCCAGAACCCCATTTGAGTCGAAAGTGCAGAATCTTGTGTACCACCTTGAGGTGGGCGTGGGCGCGGGGGTGCTGCGGGGGCTGTTGTATGTCTTGTTCATGGTGGTCCTCTCGGTGCTGTACATGGCGAACCAGTACGTGGGTTTCGACACCCCGCGGGCGATGGATCAAGCGCAGTTGGCGCGGAGCGTTTCGGAGACGGGCCGCTTGGAGACGCGGGTGCTGCGCCCGGCGTCGCTGCGGCGGATGAAGGAATTGGGGCGTTTGGGGAGGGGGGAGGGGGCGCTGTCGCGGCATCCCGATCTGGTGAACGCACCGGGATGGCCTTTGGTGGTGGGCGCAGCCTTCCGGGTGTCCGGTACGGAGTTCCCTGCTCCCACGGGGGTCAAGTACGCCCCTGAGAATTGGGTGGTGGTTCCTCTGGGCCTGTTGTTGAATTTCCTCACGGGGGCCTGCCTGTATGTGTTGGCGAGGAGTCTGTTCGATGCGCGGGTGGCCCTCACGGCGTTGTCGGTCTTCTGGCTGAGCAACGCGGTGTGGGCCCCGGCGGTTGCGGGCACGGAGCTGCCCTTGGCTCTTTTCCTCCACACCATCGCTTTCCTCTGTCTGCTGCCGGTCTTGCGTGCCCCGGAGGGCACCGCGGTGTGGCGTCGGCTGGCGGCCGCGGCCCTGGGGGGCCTCGCCTTGGGGTTGGCCTTCCTTACCCGGTATGCGGCGGCGGCGAGCCTGCCCGGCTACCTGCTGGTTTTGGGGGTGGGCCTTAAGCGGCGCGGGATCCTGCCGGCCTTGGCCGCGCTCGTGGCCTTCCTCCTTCCCGTCTGGCCCTGGGTCCACCGCAACCTCCAAGCCTGCGGACTCCCTTTCGGCCTCGCCCCCCGCCTCTCGCTGCTTCCCGAGTCCCAGGACCTTGCCGCCCGTTCGCTTCACCTGGACCTGGCCCCCGATGAGCTGGGCCGCCAGGTGCTTTCCCGGCTCATGCGCATCTTCACGGACGTACTTTCCCTTCGGGAAACCGGGTTTGGCTCCGGGCTGGTGCTTTGTTTTTTCGTGGTGGCCTTCCTGTTCAAGTTCCAGCGTCCGCCTGTCCGGGTGCTTCGATGGGGGGGGCTGGCCGGCTATGGGGTTCTGTTGCTTGCCGCTGCGGTGTTTGGAACCAGCCAGTTGGAGGCGGCCCTGTTGTACCTGCCGCTGGTCGTGGTGTATGGCTGTGCGTTTTTTCATTTGATGCTGGACCGCCTCCAGATCGGGGTGCGAATCGTCTCGCTCGCGGCGGTCTGGGGCTTTGTGCTCGTGCAGGCCTTGCCCATGATCGCGGAGATGATGCCCCCCCGTCCCAGCAGCCACCCCCCCTACTTCGCCCCCGACACGGGGAGTGTCGCCCGCTTGTTTGGCCCCAATGAACTCCTCGTGAGCGACATGCCGTGGGCGACAGCCTGGTATGGACGGGCGCTTTCGCTGCAGTTGCCGGCGACGATCGACGATTTCTACGAGATTCATGACACGGTGCAGCCGGTGCGGGGGCTTTACCTCACGCAGATTACGCGCAACCTCAGGTTGCACGACGATTTGGTGGCAGGTCCCTCCCGCAGTTGGCGGCAGATCGCGGAGGCCACGGGGCTTCCCCGCGGTTTTCCGGTTCCCATGCTCCTTCCCCTGCGCGGTGGCGCCCAGCTGCTCTTCGCGGATTCGCCCCGATGGGTCCGCCCCGCACCATGACTCGGCGAGAAAGGGCCGAGATCGTCCGTCAGCGCCTTCAAGCCCTGTACCCGAATCCCCCGATTCCCCTCGACCACCGCGACCCCTTCACGCTCCTGGTGGCTGTCCTCCTCTCGGCCCAATGCACGGACAAGCGGGTGAATCAGGTGACCCCGGAGCTCTTCGCCCTGGCGGACACCCCGGAGGCGATGGCTCTTGTGCCGGAGGAACGCGTGCGTGCCATCATCCGCCCCTGCGGCCTCTCCCCCAGGAAGGCTCATGCTATCGTCGGTCTTTCCCGCATCCTCGTCGACCAATACGCCGGAAAAGTCCCCGCCGATTTCGCGGCCCTGGAGTCTTTGCCTGGCGTCGGACATAAAACCGCCTCCGTGGTGATGGCACAGGCTTTCGGCGTTCCCGCCTTTCCCGTCGACACCCATATTCACCGCCTCGCGCGCCGCTGGCGTCTCAGCGACGGCCATTCCGTCCACAAGACCGAAGCCGATCTCAAAAAACTTTTTCCGCGTGCGGAATGGAACCGCCTCCACCTCCAGATCATCTTCTATGGTCGGGAGTTCTGCAGCGCCCGCGGCTGCGATGGAACCCGCTGTCCTCTCTGTCGCGAACTCAACTCCTCGAATTCACCTTGACAGCTTTTCGGAAGAAAATATAGTTTTAACCTATGAGCGTTTTGGAGGGCGCCTTTTTTTAATTGAGTCAGAGATTGACCAACGTTACGAAATGTGCGATTCTCCGCTTGAGAGATGAAGGAACAAACGTGAAAGCCCAGCATAGAATCCTTATTTTTTCAGGGATATTGTTTGGATGGATGGCCACAACACTGGCCGCGCCGATCCTTCGGGTCGAAGTGACAACCGCCTATAACTTCGTGGTGGATTCAAATGTGGAGACCCCCGCGACGTATGCTCCGCGGGCGGCCTATATTACGGCACGCATCTGGAACGACGGGGACGCGCCGTTGACCGGAGTGATCGCGCGGGTGGGGGACGGTGTGACGCCGGGGACCTATCCCACGACGACGGTGCTGCCAGGGGAAGGGCTTGGATATGACGGAGTGTTCTCGCTGGTGCACGAGGGGGGCAGCATGGGAACGGTGGATGCAAGCCGGGCGCTTGGCACGATTGAGCCTGGGCAATACAAGCCGGTTTATTGGTTGGTCAGCTATCCGAATCTCGACGCAAGCGGCAATTCGGTGACCGGCGGTTCCAAGCCCGAGGATGACCTGGTGCTGGATTATACGGTGTGGGCGACGGCGGACGGACCGCAATCCGATGCTGTGGCGCGCACCGCGACGATGCGCAACTGCATCAGCGCCCTGGCCAACAAAATTTTCCCCAACACAGCGAACAAGGTTCCGCAGGAATACCAGGACCTCCTTGCGAAATACGCGCCGGAATGGAGTGACCTGGCGGCCGATGGCTCTCCCGGCACCAGCATCGTCACCCAGGGCATCTGGTACGATCTCGGCAACGTCGGGCAGGGTTTCGACAATGATGGCAACCTTGTGCCTGACTACAACGCGTGGCTCCAGCCCGTCGGCGATCCCTCGCTGATCGACACCTCCGCCTTCCGGCTTGTCAACACCTACGCCCTCATTGTGGTCAAACTGAAGGATGGAGGCGAGCTCGTCTACGACGTCAAGGACCAGCTCTATTTCACGAACCTTCCGGAGAACACCGGCGTGATCGGTCTGGTGCGCTACGACTACCTGCCGCTTCTCCCCAACACCAGCGCACAGCTCACGCCCTACCAGATGGCGGCCTCCGGCTTCGACAACGAGAAGTTCAACGGCGACTACGGCGCGGGCATCGGGGGAAGTCAATCCGCGCCCAGCCCCCTCCTTCTGGACAAATCCGTGAATCTAGCGGAGACCGCGACGGGTGAGACCCTTGTGTACACGATCCCCTTCAGCAACCCGGGAACGCAGGTGGTGGGCAATCCCGACTTAGGGCTTCCCTTAGTGATACAGGACTCTATCCCGGCCGACACCACCTACGTTGCCGGCACGGCCTCCCTCGCGGGAGGCCTTTCCCATGTTGTGTACTATTCGGCCGACAACGGCCTGACCTGGACGAATGTGGAGCCCCCCGCGGCCACCGTCACCAACCTTCAGTGGTGGTTGACCGAGCCCTTCGATCCCGGTGAAAGCGGAACCGCCTCCTTCTCCGTCACGGTGGACTCCTCCGCACTGCTCACGGTCGACAACACCGCTGGGCTTTCGTTTGGCAACACCACGCCCTTCCTCCATGCCTCCGCACAAACCCGGATTCTTGGAATCAACAGCCTCAGTGGCCTCGTGTTCGAGGACAATGGTGCAGGAGGAGGGGGTGTTTTCGGGGACGGTCTCCAGAACGGAACGGAAACCTTCCTCCCCAACATCACGCTAACCCTCTATTACGATGCCGACGCCAGTGGAACCCTCACGGGCGGGGACCTCCTCTGGGAAACAACCTCCAGTGCCCCCGCCAACGGGACGTATTCCTTCACGGACCTTCCGGATGGAAACTGGCTCGTGGTCGTCGACACCCAGGACGCCGATCTCCCCACCGGCGCGACCCGCACCACCGAGGTGCTCCTCGCCGCCGACCTCGATGCGGGCAGCCTCTCCGCCTCCCCTGTCAGTGTCACCGATCTCGATTTCGGTTTCGCCCCCGCTCTCACCCTCGACAAGTCCGGCCCGACCACCGCCCGCGAAGGTGACCTGGTCACCTATACCCTTGCCGTAACGAACGAATTCGTCGGCGATGGTTCCGGCACCCCCTCCAACCTCACCTACTTCGGCTGGGCCGCCACCGCCACCGATGGAAGCAAAGCCTGGACCACGCCCGCGAATGCGACGGGTGCACCGGACAGCCTTTATGCCGAAGGGGTTTTTAAGAGTCCGGCCAAGACCATCATCCTGAGCAATTTTGGTTTTGGGGATCCCCCGGAAACGATCAGTACCGTGACGGTGGACCTGATTCTGCAGAAATCCGGGGCTTTCGATGCCAACGATGAACTGACCGTGACGGCCAGTCCGGGGCCTGCCGCGATCGTGATCAACATGGCCGACCTGGTGAATGGCACGAACACGATCGACATCACTGGCGCCATAGATTGGAGCCTGGTGAATTTCAACAGCGGTCTCACGATCACCCTCGATACCGACGTGGGGGGGCTGACGGGCACCCTGCTTCTGGATGCCGTTGGCGTCCGCGTCGTCACCACCACCACCACTCCCGTGAGCTCCAACCTCACGCTCTACCCCGTTCCCTTGTTCGACACCTACGAGGCGGACAAGTATGAGTTTGTCGCCGCGACCCCCTCTCCCACCGGCACGGAGATTGCTGGCAACGTGGGAACCCTCACCTGGGCCGATATCGGCCCCATTTTCCCCGGAGGCACGGAAACCGTCGAGGTGACTTTCCGTGTGCTGGAGCCCGCAAACAACACGGCCACCACGCACACCAATGTCGCCGACGTCCAGAATGCCCGTTTCCAGAACGGGGATCCTGCCAACGATGCCACGGACACCGTGGTGACCTCCGTATTGCCCGGGGGATTGATTGCAGGGACCCTGTGGCGGGATTTCGACGCGCAGGGGGACCAGGACGGTGGTACGGAGACAGGCATCCAAGGGGTGACTGTGCAGCTCACGCCCCCCGCCGGAGTTGATCTGGGCGCGGGCGTAGGCCTGCCCATCACCACGGTCACCGATGGGGAGGGATACTACGAATTCGACGGTCTGCCCGCCAGTGGTGTTTACACCGTGACGGTCCTGACCGCCACCCTTCCCGGCGGGTCGGGAACCAATACCTATGACAAGGACAATGGCATTGTGGCTCCCAACAATGTCGCCCTCCAAAACATCGTGTATGATTCCACGACGGGGGCGGATACAGTTACGGACGTGGATTTCGGGTATGTGCCCAGCGCCACGATCATTTACGGTGTCATTTGGGAAGACATCGACCGTGACGGCGCCAGTGCGCCGCCCGAAAATGGGGAGCCCACCCTCTCCGGGGTGACAGTGCGGCTGTATGACAGCCTGAACAACCTCGTGGCCACCACGACCACGGCGGCAGACGGAACGTATGAGTTTGTGGGGGCCTACAATGGAACCTACCGGGTGTCGGTCGACCCCATGACGGGGCCCTTGGACGGTGCGTGGATCCAGACCTACGACTCCAATGGCTTGAGTACCCTCAACTCTGTTCAACTTACTGTCGTCACCGGTGGTTCAGGGACCGCCGATTTCAGCTATGCCCAATCCGGGGTTCTTTCCATCGGGGACACCCTTTTCTACGACTGGAATGGAAATGGCATCCAAGACGCCGGGGAGGAGGGCGTCGCCCAGGTGACGGTTCGCCTCTACCGCGATGCCGCCGGCGACGGCGTCTACCAAGCCGTGGACGACGCCTTGATCCGTACCGACGTCACCGACAGCGCCGGGAACTACCTCTTCACCCTGCTCCCTCCCGGGGACTACCTGGTCGTGGTCGACCGCAGCGATCCCGACATGCCGCCTATATACGATGTCAGCGCCGATCCCGACGGGGGCTTCGACGCGATGTCGGGGGTCACCCTCGTCGGCTCCTCGAAGCTTGATCAGGATTTCGGCTTCGATCCCGAAGGATTCGGGGCCATTTCCGGGGTGGTATGGCGGGATGTGAACGCGGATACGGTCCGCCTTGGCAGCGCCGAAAGCGGTATCGCCAATATCACCGTCACGCTGTATGCCGATTTTAACGGTGACGGGGTGTACGAGGCGATTGAAAGCACCACCACCAATTCCTTAGGTGCCTACAGTTTCAGCAATCTCCCCGACGGTCCTTACCGTGTGGACGTTTCCGCCAATGACCCGGACCTCCCCGAGGATGCCTTCGGCAACCCCTGGTACCCCACCACCTCCACCGCCCAGTCCGTCTCCCTCAGTGGGGGAACGCCCTCCTCCTCCCCCGAGTTCGGTTTCGCCTCCCCTGCCGCCATCGGCGATCTCATCTTCTTCGATGTCAATGGCAACGGACAGTTGGACACCAACGAGCCCGGCATCGCGAATGTCGTCGTCGACCTCTACCTCAACGGCGGCTATGTTCGGAGTGTCACGACAGACGCGGATGGCCTCTACCAATTCAACAATCTTGCTCCGGGCAACTATGAGGTGCGGGTGAACACCAGCACCGGTGCGCTGGCCGTAGCCGGACTCGTCCTGAGTTCAGACCCCGATTCCGATGGGGAGCCCTGCACCGGCCCCCTCGCCAATGGCTGCGACGGCATCAAGGCCCAAACCCTTTCCGCCGGACAGATCTACTCCGGCGCGGATTTCGGGTATGTCCTCCCAGGCGCCACCGTATCCGGCACCCTCTGGATCGACTTCGACAACGATGGGGTCGTGGATGTTTCCGAAGTCGGACTGCCTTTCATCACCCTCACCCTCTACAACGACCTCGGCGCCATGGTGGCCACCACGGAAACCGACGAGAACGGCGAGTACAGTTTCGGTGGGCTGGTGGATGACATCTACCGCATCGAGGTCGACGGACTCGACGCCGACTTCCCCGCGGGGATCGGACAGACCTACGAGTTCGATGGCAGCCTCAATGGCATCCTCAACGACATCGTTGTGGCAGCGGGCTCCGTTTCAAGCGTCGCCGGTTCCCCCTCCGACGGCTCGGGTCTGGACTTTGGCTACCGTTACAATGGCAATAACACGCTCAGCGGGACGATCGGTTTGGAGACGGGCGTGATTGACGGGGTGATGGGTTCGGGAGACACGGGTGTCAATGGCGACGAGGTGCCTTTCGAGGGGATCACGGTATACATCTACCTGTGGAACGACGATGGCGACAACGTGGTGGAACCCGGCGAGGCGGAGCTCTTGGGCAGCACCCTCACCAATGGCAGCGGCGACTACAGTTTTGTCGACTTGCCCGAAGGCGACGGCGACGACCTCTACCTGGTGTCGATGACCCCCACCTTGAATGCCCTTTCCCTCACGACGGAACTGGGCGACACCCCCGCCACCGTGCTGGTCGAGTCCCTCAACTCCCAGCAACACACCACCGGCGCCTACCAGGGCGTGCCCGTCGACCAGTCGGTCACCGGCATGGATTTCGCTTTCGAAAGTCTGGTCGCTTATGACTTTGGAGACCTGCCCGAATCCTACAGCGTCCTTCTTCCCGGCGGCGCGCGGCATGTGCTTTCTTTGATCCCGAACCTCTTCCTCGGCGCGAGCGTGGACAGCGAGGGCAACGGCGTGGTCTCCGCCGACTCCAGCGCTGAAGGCGCGGATGATGACGGTGTGGTTGTCACCGGCATCTGGTCGAATGGCGCGGGGGGGGGATCCCTGGAAATCGTGGTCTCCGGCACGGGGTACCTCGTGGGCTACATCGACTGGAACCGGGACGGGGATTTCCTCGACGCCGATGAGATGGTGCTGAGCGAGGCGGTCACCACGGGAACTCTCGCGCGCACGATCGACCTGCCGGCCGATGCGCTGCTGGAGAGCGGGACGACCGAGTTCTACGCGCGTTTCCGGCTCTTGCCCACGGCTCCCTTCATTCCCGAACTGGCCTTCACCGGCGAGGCCGCGAACGGAGAGGTCGAGGATTATCTGTACGCCTTCTACACCCTTTCCGGAACGGTTTATGTGGATAACGACTCCGGCGGCACGATCAACGTCGGCGATTCCGGACAGACCGGTGTTGTCGTGGAGTTGTACAAGGATGCCGTCTTGGTCGCCTCTGCTGTCACCGACTTCAACGGCGCTTATTCTTTCCAAGGCCTGCCTCCGGACGACTACGAAATCCGCATGACCACTCCCGCGGGTGCCACCGCCGTGTTCGACGTGGATGGCCCGGCGAATGGTAACGACTCCATCGATCGTTCCCTCACGGCATCCCTCATCGAACAGGACTTCCTGATCAGCGCGGGGGTCACCCAGCGCAGCATCACGGGAACCGTTTTTGTGGACACCAATGGCGATGGCCTTTTCGGAGGGGACACCCCCATTGAGGGGGTTCAGGTCAACCTGTACCGTGACCTCGACAATGACGGTACGCCCGACCCCACCGAACTGATCGGCTCGATCAACACTGATCCCTCCGGGGACTACACCTTCCTCGTCCTCGCCCTTGGCGACAACTACCTCGTGGAAATGGTGGACTCCGCCGGTGTAGAGGTCATTCGCGACCTCGACAACGCGGCCGACGCCAATAGCGTCCTGGGTCTGATCGAGGTGGATGTCACTTCGGGCAATGCCGTGGACCAGGATTTCCTTACCGACTACAACGCATCGATTGCCGGGACGGTCCGCATCGACAACACGGGGGACACCCTTGGGGACCTCCCCCATGCCGGCGTGTCCGTCGACTTGTTGGATGCTTCCGACAACGTCCTGGCCTCCACCGTGACCTTGGCCGACGGTTCCTATCTTTTTGAGGGGCTGGCTCCCGGCACCTACAAGGTGCGTCAGACCCTTCCGACCGGTTATTTCGCGGTGGCCGATGTCGATGGTGGGCTGCTCACCGTGATTGGCGATGTCGCGCTGGTCACGGTCGGCCCCTCCGCTGAGGTCACGGGACAGGACTTCGTGAACCGCCTCAACGGGGCCTCTGTGGGTGACGTTGTCTGGATGGATGTGGACGGGGACGGACTGCAAGATCCCGGTGAACCTGGGCTCAACGGGGTGACGGTCCGCCTGCTGGACAGCCTGGGGGCTGTGGTGGAATCGGTGGTCACCGCGAATAACGGGGGAGGGCAGCCCGGCTATTACGCATTCTCGGGACTTGAGCCAGGCGACTATCGGGTGGAGTTTGTTCTGCCCGGTTCGTATGCCTTCACCACCCAGAATGCGGACAGCCAAGGGGTGGCGGGTGCCGCGAATTCGGACGCCGACACCACCACGGGTCGCAGTGACCTGTTCACTCTGGACTATGGCGACAGTGTCACGCATGTCGACGCGGGTCTCCTCTCCGCCGACCTCGCCCTTTCGAAGGCCGTTCTGCCCCCTGCCGTTAATGTGGGCGACACCGTGACCTACACCCTGACCCTCACCAACCTTGGCCCCACCCTGACTACCGGGATCACGGTGGAGGACCTGTTCCCCTTCGGCATTTCCTACGTCTCCCACATCGCAAGTCAGGGAACCTTCGATTTTGGCACGAGCGTGTGGACGGTAGGCTCTCTCGCCGTGGGCGAGTCGGTCACCTTGACGATGGAGGCAACGATTTCCTCTGGCCATCCCGGTGACGCCTATGCCAACTTCGCGCAGGTGGCCAGTTCGGATGTGCCAGACCCCGATCTCAGCAACAATACGGCGCAGGCGGTGGTCCTGATCAGCGGCCTTTCGATCACCAAAACCTCGGATGTTGTTGGAAGTGCCGCGATTGGGGATACCATCACGTACACGATTGTGGTCGAGAACATCGGAGTTGGCACCCACGCCAATGTCGTCGTGGAGGATGTTCTTCCAGAGGGCGTCACGTATGCCGGCAATCTCAATGTGGTCCTGACCAACGCCAGCCCCCTACCGACGGGCTCCTACACCAACACGGTGGCGGGTGCCTCCACTTTTGTCGTACCCGCAGGCGTGAACGCCCTCACGGTTCAGGCCTGGGGTGCGGGCGGAAGTGGCACGTCGAGCGGGGTCGCCAGTGGCGGGGGTGGCGGAGGAGGCGGCGGCTATGCCCGTTCTGTTTTTGCGTCCGTGTCTCCCGGAACCTCATACAATCTGTATGTGGGTGCGGGGGGTGGAGCGCCCAGCGCGGGCAATGTGGGCCTGCCGGGTGAGACCACATGGTTCGGTTCGATCACCACCCTGCGTGCAGCGGGTGGTTTTGGTGGCGCTGCTGTGACGGCAGGTGGAGCTGGGGGATCCAACAACCTAGGGGGTGTGACCTTTGCTGGGGGCGCGGGTGGTGCTGGTGCGAACACCGGTGGGTCACGTGCAGGTGGGGGTGGGGGTGGGTCGGCGTTCTTCAATGCCGTGGGGGGTGTGGGTGGAGCCGCATCGGGTGCCACACCCGGAACGGGTGGACTGGGCACGGGAAATGGTGGAGTGGGCGGAACGCCTTCTGGAGCAGGTGCGGTCAGTGGAGTTGCCCCCGGCGGCGGCGGCGGCGGCAGTGCCGGCAACTCTCTTGCCGCGGCTGGCGCCAATGGCCGGATCCTGATCACGTACGAGGTGAGCGGAACGGTCGGCACGTCCGGTCCTCCGCCGACGTTGGTCACCGGATACACGTTGGGCGAGGGCGCGACCTTGACCATCACGTACGACGTCACAGTAAATGATCCGGCTCCCTCCGCGACGCTCTTGAACACGGCCTCCGTGCGCAGCGACCTCTCGCCCATCGCCATCGAGGACTCCGTGGAGGATCCGGTCCTGGTGGGAAGCATCAGCGGAACTGTCCGCATCGATACCAACGATGATTCCCTCGGAGATACCCCGCAGGCGGGGGTGGCCCTGGCCTTGCTTGACGCTTTCGGGAATCCGGTGCTCGACAGCGAAGGCGCGCCGAAGACCGCCGTGACGGATGTGAATGGGTCCTACAGTTTCACGCTGTTGACCCCGGGGACCGAGGTCTATCAGGTGCAGCAGACGGTTCCCTCCGGTTTTGTTGCCATTTCTGATGTCGATGGCGTGGATTTCACGCGGATCGGCGACCAGATACGCATCAGTGTGGTTGGCGGCGTCGACACCGCCAATCAGGATTTTGTGAACACCCAGTATGGGGTGCTGGAGACCCCCAACTTCTGCTTGGACATGGGCGTGGCCCTGGACGGGATTTTCATCCGGCCGACGGGACTGCCGGGCAACGTGGTCTACAAGCTCCAATATGCTGACGTCCTTGGGAACCCCACCATCTGGGATGGAACGGTCACCTTGGGTGGCGGCAACACCACTACGGTGGACAACCTGGATGGGACGGAGACGGTGACGATCGGAGGCGTTCCCACCCTCACGGGTTTGACTTCCGGTTCCGGTTTCGTCCGCCTTGTGGTGGAAGTGGATGCCAACAACGACAGCACCCCGGATGAAACCTTCCTCTCCGCGGTCTCCGGGTGGGTGGAAACCACCTTCGGCACGTCCTGCACCACTTACAACGACCCGTTCCTGAGCTGCCCGCCCTATTCCGGGACGGTGCAGAGTGTGGCGGGTCAGGCGATGGTGTTTGCGGACACGCTGCCTGCCATCGGAGCCGGTTTCTACGTGGAAGTCACGGATGGAGCCTTTGAAGGGCATCGTTTCGACATCGACACCGCGGACGCCAATTCCATCACCGTGCCGGAGGACGCGGAGCTGACTTCCCTTGCCTCCCCATTCAACACCCTTGCAGGCACGCTGCCGGACCTCTCCGGTGCGACCATCGTCGTCCGCAAGCACCGCACGTTGGATGACCTCCTGCCTGTAAATGAACTCACCGCCAACATCAACCAGGCCTTGGCCGACCAGGTCACCCTCTGGAATGGCACCCAGTTTGTCTGCTATTACCTCTACTTTGCCTCGCCCAACCGCTGGGTGGAGGTAGGCGACAACACCCTCACCGACGCGGGGGGTACCCTTGTCCCCCCGGGTCATGGCATGTTCGTACTGTCCCGGGCCCCCAAGACGATCACTGCCCATGGCCAGGTGCGTGCAAATAACTTTGTCCGCCCCCTCGCCGCAGGCAACAACCTCGTCGGGGGCGGGTATCCGCTCGACCAATCCCCGGATGGACGCGGGATGACCCCCGCCAATGGCTTCACCGCGAATGCAGACTATACCCTGGCCGACCAGTTTCTGGTCTGGCGCGGCGACGATAACGCTGGACAAGTCAGCTACAACACGTACTATCGTATTAATTGGGGCGCATTGCAGCAGTGGACGAGAATGCCAGACTACTCGTTCATCGACCAATCCGCCGCCACGTTGTTTTTGAGACATCGTGCTTCTCTTTATCAGATGAAGTCCCCGGTTTTGGGACACACCTACTCGCAACCGTGGACTCCCTGAACGCCACTTCCGCCCTTCCATGAAAACCCTGCTGAAAATCCTGCTGCTCGGATGCCTGGTGGTCAAACTGCCTGCCGCTGTCTATCAGACGATAACGTTTGGGTCCATACCCGGTGATCTTGTCGACAGTGCTGGAAACGCGCTAACCTCAAGCTTTTCGGCGGAACTGGGGACATTCGACTCTTCGTTCACCCCTACGGGAGAGAATTACGCGGACTGGGGAAACTATTGGCGGACCTTCGCCCTCTCCTCACCGATTGGAACCGATCCCTCCGCCAATATTCAGTTGGGAGCCGACATCAACGACGATGGAACCTCGACGGGAACTGGGGCGGATACGTATGATTTCCGGGGCAAAACCATTTGGCTTTGGGTCTACAACGGTTCCAACCTCGAGGATACCGGCACCGAATGGTTCCTGGGCACCGCCTCCTCCTACACCGATCCCGAAACTTCAGAGACCTGGAATTTCCCGGATTTCCTCACGGAAGAATGCTGCCCCGGCTTGGCCCCGCTGGACTTGGCCTTGTCCCAATTCTCCACCGAAACCCCAGTGTGGGGCAACCAAGGTGGGATTCTTGGCGCAGGTGAGTACACCTTCGAGGGGGATTTCGGACAGTTCGAGTTGCAAACTTTTCTGATTCCGGAGCCAGGGAGTTGGTTCTTGGCGGGGCTAGCCTTCGGTACCGCGTGGATTTTCGTTCGCTTGAGGCGGAAAGGAGGTCGGTGATGAACCCACGTCTGCTTTTTTGGATCCTGTGGATGCCTCTGATGGCGTCCGCGACGATGATTCAATGGTATTGCGTTCCCGGAGGCCGGAACATTCGACCGGACGGTTCGCCGATGTCCTCGGAGTACCGCTTTGAATTGGGAGTATTTAAGACGGGCTTTGTGCCGAGTCCTGACAATCGGACGGAGTGGTCGGCGAACTGGGTGCCTGCACAACGGGCCGCCTACGACCCGGAGCATGGCTGGTACACGGCCCTTTTCCGTGTGGAGGACAACGTGGGGGATTTCAAAGCCGGACGGGAAGCCTGGGTCTGGGGTTTCGCCGGCGATGCCGAAGCCGGGGAGTGGGTCCTTTTCCGCTCCACGAACTGGAAATGGCCCCGAGCCAATGCCAAAGACCCTGTGGCCCGCACTTGGTACGCCTCTCAGGCCAATGTGGTTCTGGCAGGCGGTCTTATGGCCGGCGACACGTTCCTGGTTTCAGCCGAGTCCGTCGAGGGCGCACTCCCCCCTCTTACCACGTGGACCCAATGGATCGCGGAGAAAGGCCGTCCCCAGTTGGAGGGGGTGCCCGACATTCTTCGCTATGTGCTCGGCGCCGAAACGGTCGTCGACCTCCAGGCCAAACGCCTCTCCGTTCATGCCGTGGTTCAGGAGGGTAGGACCCTTCTCGAACTCCGCATCCCCCGCCGTGCAGACCGCAAGGCCGAGTTCCGGATCGAATATTCCACCGACCTGGTTCAGTGGTCCCCCGCTCCCGCCAGTATGAAGCTGCACCAGAACGACCTTTCGGAAGTGGTGTATCGGGATGAGACGCCCTTGGATCCTGACGGCACACGTGTTTTCTGGCGTTACCGTGTGCGGCCGCTGGACTGAACAGCGGATGGAACTTCTTGTCCAGGGGGCGGGTTTGACATTGGGGTGAAATCTGTCAGGAGGTTGGCATGAACCGAAAGACTGTTTTGGTGGGGGTATGCGGGGGAGTGGCCGCCTACAAGGCGTTGGACGTCATTTCCGGGTTGAGGAAGGACGGACACGAGGTGCGGGTGGTGGTGACGGAAGCGGCGAAGCGGTTTGTGGGCAAGGAGGCCTTGGCAGCGGTGAGCGGGGCGGCGGTGCTGGACACGCTCTGGCCGGAGGGGGGGAAGGAGATGGAAGAGCTGTTTCCGCATCTGTATCCCTCGACAAGGGCGGATCTGTTTGTGTTGTTGGCGGCGACGGCGAACACGATCGCGAAGATCGCGCATGGGTTTGGGTCGGATGTGTTGTCGACCTGTGTGTTGTCGTTACCCCAGAAATGTGTGCGGGTGTTCGCACCGGCGATGAACGTGGAGATGTGGGCAAATGCACGGGTACGGGCGAATGTGGAGGCTCTGGAGAGGGAGGGCTGGATCCGCCTGGGCCCCGCGAGCGGCGTGTTGGCCTGCGGGACGGTTGGGGAGGGGCGGATGATGGAGCCGATGGAGATTCTGGGGGAGCTGAGGACGCGTCTGGACGGGGAGCGGCCCCTCGCCGGAAAAACCCTGTTGATCCTGTCGGGGCCGACGCATGAGCATTTGGACCCGATCCGCTACATTGGGAACCCGAGCAGCGGGTTGATGGGCAGGGCCCTGGCGGAAGTCGCTTTGTCGTTGGGGGCCCGCGTGGTGTTTGTGAGCGGGCCTGTCCCGGAGGCGAATCTGCCCCGAGGGGCGGAGATTCACCGCGTCACTTCGGCATTGGAGATGTTGGCGGCCGCGCGGGTGGCTTTGCCGGAGGCGAACGCCGTGGTGTTTGCGGCCGCCGTGGCGGATTACCGTCCCGCCCAGGTCTCCGGAACGAAACTTCCGAAGCGCGAGGATTCCTTCGACCTGCGGTTGGTGCCGAATCCGGATTTGGCGGCCACGCTGCGGGCGGAGATGCGGCCGGGCGTATGCAGCATCGGCTTCGCGCTGCAAACCCACGACGGGCAGGAACAGGCCCGGGGCAAATTGCGCCGCAAGGGGTTCGATGGGATCGTGCTCAACGGCCCGGATTCCCTCGGCGCTGTCGGTGGCACCTTCTCCTGGCTGGGCCGTAACCAAGCCGCCTTCGAAAATTGGGGGCCTCTTTCCAAACATGAAACCGCACAGAAGATCCTCCGGAAAGTGATCGAAATCCATGGATGACCTGTCTCTCCTGTCTGCCAGTAAGACTCCCGTTCCCGCCTCTCCCGCTGAGGCACGATTGGAGACCTTCGTGAATTCCCACCCGGAAAGGGAGTACCTGATCCGATTCGACTGCCCGGAGTTCACCTCTCTCTGTCCGATTACCGGCCAGCCGGACTTCGGCCACATCCTGATTGAATATGTTGCGGACCAGCGATGTATCGAGAGTAAATCCCTCAAGATTTACTTGTTTAGCTACCGGAACCATGGAGCCTTTCATGAGTCGGTGACCAACCTGATCCTGGATGATCTGGTGGCGGCCTGCCAGCCCCGCCGCGCGAAGGTGACGGGCACCTTTCGTCCCCGCGGGGGGATTGCCATCCATGTGGTCGCGGAGTACACGAAATGAGGCCCCTGCTGCTGGTGTTCCTGCTGTTGTCGGGTGTGTCCTGTTCCAAGGCCCCCTCGGAACCGCAGAGCGTGGTCGTGCAGATCGAGGGGATGACCTGCCAGAACTGCGTCGACGGCATTACCAGCGCGCTGGTGCGGACTCCGGGCGTGAGGTCCTGCACGGTGAGCCTGGAGGAAAAACGTGCGGTGGTGGAGATCGATCCCGCTGCGATGGACCCCGGACAAGTGGCGAGGCGGATCAACCAACTGGGGTTCCAGGCCACGGTAGGCGAGTAGTCTTCAGCAGCTTTTCCAGCCGGAAGCTTCGAGGGTTTCGGCCTTGCGGAGGACCTGGTTGCGGAGGTCGTCCTTGTAGGCTTGCAGGCGGGCGCGCAGTTTCGGGTCGGCGCTTCCGAGGATTTGGGCGGCGAGGATGCCGGCATTTTTGGCGCCATCCACGGCGACGGTGGCGACGGGCACGCCGGCGGGCATCTGGAGGATGGAGAGGAGCGAATCCCAGCCGTCGATGCTGTTGCGGGACTTGACAGGCACGCCGATGACGGGGAGGGGGGTGACGGAGGCGACCATACCGGGTAGGTGTGCGGCGCCGCCGGCGCCGGCGATGATGGCACGCAGGCCGCGGTCGGCGGCTGTCGCTGCGTAGTCCATCAGGCGTTGGGGAGTGCGGTGGGCGGAGACGATGGTCACTTCGACGGGGATGCCCAGGCTGTCGAGGAATTCCGCCGCCTCGCGCATAACGGGGAGGTCGGAGTCGGAGCCCATGATGATTCCTACCAGGGGGGGGGTGTTCATGAGGTGGCCTTGAAGAGGAGTTGGAGTTCGCGGGCGCGTTCGATGGCGTGGTCGAGGGAGTCGTCGAGAAGGGTGAGGTGTCCCATTTTCCGGAAGGGGCGGGTTTCGTGTTTTCCGTAGAGGTGGAGGAAGGCGCCCGGGGTGGAGAGAACGTGTTCGATGCCTTCGTAGCGGACGGGGCCGGAGGCGTGTTCGTCGCCCAGGATGTTCATCATGAGGGCGGGCTGGCGGAGGCGGGTGTCGCCGAGAGGCAGGTCAAGGATGGCGCGGAGGTGCTGCTGGTACTGGGAGGTGACGCAGGCCTCGATGCTGTGGTGTCCGCTGTTGTGGGGGCGGGGGGCGACCTCGTTGAGCAGGAGGTGGCCGGAGCGGTCGAGGAACATCTCAACCGCCAGCAGGCCGCAGAGGCCGAAGGCTTCGATGCAGGCGGTGGCGAGTTCCCGGGCCTCGTTGGCGACGGATTCGGGGATCCGGGCTGGACAAACGAGGAATTCGACGAGGTTGGCCTCGGGGTGGAACATCATCTCCACCGGATCAAAAGTGGCGATCTGGCCCGAGGGGGATCGGGCGGCGATAACGGCGATCTCCATGGCGACGTCGACGGCCTCCTCCAGGAGGCAGGGGCCAGGCAGGAGCTGGTCCAGGTCGGAGGATGTGCGCAGGATTTTCACGCCTCGCCCGTCATAGCCCTCGGTGCGCTTCTTCTGGACGCAGGGGAGGCGGGGGGCGGCGGCGCGGACGGCGTCGGGACCATCAAAGAGGGTAAAGGGGGAGGTGGGGAGGCCGTGGTCGAGGAAAAACTGTTTTTGGAGGCCCTTGTCCTGGATGATGCGAAGGGCGGAGGGGTGGGGATGGATGGATTTTCCCTCGGCCTCCAGCCGTTCGAGCGCGCGCACGTTGACTTGTTCGATTTCAATGGTGAGCAGGTCGCAGGCCTGTCCGAAGCGATACACGGTTTCCTCGTCGCGGAAGTCGCCGGTGACGCAACGGTCGCACAGGTGGGCGGCGGGGGCGCCGGGGGTGGGATCGAGCATGTGGAGGGTGATATCCCAAGGGGAGGCGGCCTGGGCCAGCATTTTCCCAAGTTGCCCCGCCCCAAGCACCCCCAACACACGGTTGTTGCCAAAAAAGGATTCCATGTCCGCCTTATGTCCGTTTCCCCTGGGTTCCGCGAGCTTTTTTCCTCGTGCTTTGCCGGGGGGGTGACGCCTCCCACACCAAATGCGCGCGGTTGCCCGTGTCCGGGCGGAGACCTGTTTCTGGAAAGGCTTCTTTCCTTGATTCCCCCGGCATTTTAGTGTGAGATGACGGCTGGTACCGATTCCATGCCCGCCTCCACGATCACTGGTTTGTTGTTTGATGCAGAAACACTGGAAGCCGCTTCCTTGTCCGACGCCAAGGGCCGGGAAGGGGGAGGTACCTTGTGCCTGGAAGGGCCGCAGGCGGACACCTTGGCGGCGGCGGAAAAGAAGCTCACGGGAGAGCTTCACCTGGGGCTCGCCGCGGAGGCCGTGCTGCTGGGGGTGGCCGAGGTGCCCACCCGTGAGCGGGCGGAGATTCAGGGCATGATTTCACTTCGCGCGGAGGAGGAATCGCCGTTCCCGGCCGAAAAAACATGCCTGGGCTGGGAAACGTGGGGTGATGCCGGAAAGGGCTGCCGGGTGGTTTACGCCCTCTGCTCCTTGGCCGCGGTCCAGCTGGCCCGCGATGCCCTTGCGTCATGTCGGAAGCGCATCGACCGGGTCGATGTGGATGTGCTGGGCTGGCTGCGCCTGCTGGTGGACGCGGGGGGCCTTCCGCCCGAGGGCGCGCATCTGTTGTTCCGAGTGTGCGGTGCTCGGACGCAGATGGTCCTGTGGCGGGATGGCGGGCCGCTGTTGTTCCGGTCGTTGGGTGACAGTCGGGACTGGGACGAGCCCATGTGGGTCGAGGAGATCGCACCCGCCTTGGCCACAGCACGGGCTGACTGGGGGGTGGAAGGTGTCGAGGGTCTGAAGGTGTGGCACGACGGGGAGGCACCAGCCTGGTCGGGACCGTGGCCCTGCGGTCTGCCGGGGCAATGTTATCCTTTGAAGGACCTGGGGAGCCCCGCGGTGGGAATCGCGCGGCGCGGCCGCGATGGCGGGCGCATCGATCTCCTCCCCCCACAATGGCACGCACTGGAGCGGGAACGTCGGCGTCGCCGCAGGCTGCTTCGCGGGCTGGCCTTCGCCGCCGGCCTCTGGCTGCTGTCTGTCTCGGCCTTGGTGTGGACCGTGCAGCGAAGGGTCCGGGAGTTGAGGTTGCTCCGCGCAGAGCTGGCCCGACAGGAGCAGCCGATCGTGGATCTCGAACGTCTCCGGCAGCGTGTCCGCTCGCTTTCGCAGTTTACCGACCGCTCCCGGAGTGCCCTGGAGGCCCTGAGGCTGATGGCGGAGGCCACCCCGCTGGATGGAGGCTTGCGGGTCACGGATTTCACGTACCGGAAGGATCAAGGAGTCAATTTCAGTGGCACCTCCCCGGCGGGTGGGGCGGCGGTGTTCTCCTTTCTGGAGGGGTTGTCACTGGGGGGGAGGATGAAGGTGGGCAAAATCGAGACGAAGGAGCAGCGGGGACGCAGTGAATTCCAGGCCTCGGCGGAATGGCTCTGGCCCGGGGATGCGGTCGCCGGCGAGGAAGGAGGGCAACCGTGAGCCTTACCCTCAGCCGCCGCGAGATGCGGCTGCTTCTCGCCACGCTCGCGGTCGTTCTGCTGGGCTTGGGGTTTGTCATAGGCAAAAACCAGCTGCGGCGTCTTTCGGAGGTGGAGACGGAACTGGCGGCGGCGCGGCTGCGTTCGTTTCGGAACGAGCGCGCATTGGGGGGGCGGCCAGACCTCTTGCAGGCCTTGGCGCGCATCAGGGCGCAGTTGCCGCGGCATGCGGTGGGGCGGGAGGTGACCTCGGAGTTGTCGAGGCAGGTGCAGGCCCTTGCGGCGGAGGCGGGGGTGCGGTTGACGGGGCGGACGCCGGAGGCGGAGGAGAGCCTGGAGGACATCGGGGTCCACCAGATGTCTATCCGCTGTTCTTGGACGGGTACGCCGGAGAATCTGGTGGGCTTCCTGTACCGCCTGCAATTGTTGGGGGCGGTGGCCGACCTGCGGGAACTCCGTTTCCGCGCCTCGCCCCGCACGGCGGAAGGGCTCTCTGGCACCTTCACGCTTGATTTCGCCTACAGCCGCGTCGCGGCTCCGACTGATTCACAACCCTCCGACACCGGAGCCGCCCCATGAACCTGCGCCTCTTTCTCCTCTGCCTTTTGCCTCTGCTGCTCCAGGGGCAGACGACTCCCCCGCCTCTCCCCGCCGCACCTCCGTCGGCCGCCACCCGCATGATCAGCCCCCGCTACAACAACACCTCCCTCGACGTGGTGCTCGACGAAGTGGCTCTCCGCACCGGGAAAGTTATCCTCCGCGATCCAAAGGTGGCCAATGTGACGGTCACGCTGACGACCCGCGAGCCCATCTCCGTGGAGGAATTCCTCCAGGCGGTGGAGAGTTTGCTGGCCATGAACAACATCGCGCTCGTGCCTTTCCGCGAGAATTTCCTCAAGGTGGTCCCGGCGGACGGCGTGGTGCGTTCCGGTGCGCCGGTTCTGTTGGACCCGGCGGCGGGTGCGCCGGAGGAGGACGGTGTCTCCAGCCAATTGATCGAGTTGAAGCACTTGGACTACACGGAAGTGCAGGCGTTGATCACGGAGCGGCTGAGCCCCACGGCGAAGGTGCAGCCGTTGGAGCGTGCGAACGGCCTGTTGGTGACGGACTCGCGCACAAACATCCGCAGGATCCTGGAGATTCTGGCGCTTCTGGACAGGCCGGCGGAGGTGCGCGAGGAGGTTCGGATCTATGAGTTGGCCCACGCCAGGGCCAGCGAGATCAAGGCCCGCCTCGAAGAACTGATCCAGCAGAGCCAGGAAGAGCTGAACCGCCGCCAAAACCGCAACGGCTCTTCCTCGTCTCCTATCCGAACTCCCCCCGGCGTCATCCGCCCTGTGCCGGCCCCCCCCGTCGCTACCCCCTCCGAGGAAGGCGTCGCCGCACCCGGCCTCATCCGCGGCCGCGTACAGATGGTTGCTGACGACCGCACCAACATCCTTCTCCTCATCAGCCGCCCGGAAAACGACAAGTTTTTCGGGGACATGATCTCGACGCTGGACCGGAAGGTGGATCCCGAGATTACCGTTCGGATCCACAGCCTGCAGTTCGCCGACGCGGAGAATGTGGCCGCCACCCTGAACGAACTAATCGGTGCCGCCTCCAGTGCACGCGAGAGCGGGGCGGCGGCGGGTCCCGCGGGTGCGGAGGGGGCCTCCACCCGAACCGGGCAGACGCTCCGGGATTTCATCCAACAACGCGCGGAGATGCGCGCTGCCGTCTCGGCACCCGCCCCCGGCGCGGGTGCTGGGGACATCGGCCGCATCGCCGAGAACACGAAAATCCTCGCGGACAAGCGCACCAACGCGCTGGTCCTCATGGGACGCAACGCTGACCTCGACATCCTCGAGGGGGTCGTCGGCCAACTCGACAAGATGCTGGCCCAAGTCCTCGTCCGCGCCGTCATCATGGAGGTCAACCTCAACAACAATCTCGCCTACGGCATCGACTGGCTCCAGCGCTCCTTGGTCGTGAACAACCGTCGGGACATCAATGGCGTTCCCATCCGCGAGCCTGTGATGGCCTTCGGCGGCGGGCAGAATCTCAGCTCCACCAGCACGGACTTCCTCGATGGTGCTGCGGTGGACCGCGATGTCGCCCTCTCGCCCGGCGCCCTCTCCTACTTCACGAGTTTCTATGATTTCAACCTCGATGCGGTTCTCCGCCTCGCCCAGGGAAGCAGCGACGCCAAGGTGATCGCCACGCCGATCATTATGACGACCGACAATACGGAGGCGTCCATTGTGGTGGGAGAGCGCCGGGCGATTCCGACCACGACCTCGACCACGATCGGCGGCTCCGTCCAGTCTGCTTTCGAGTACGAGGACATCGGTCTGGACTTGAGCGTGACGCCCCGCATCAACCCCCAGGGTATGGTGATCATGGAGGTCAGCCAGTCCTCCGACAATGTGGGGGGGACGACGCGGATCGACGGAAACGATGTGCCGATCATTACGACGCGGCAATTGACGGCCTCGGTGGCCATCCGCAGCGGGGGCACGTTGGTCCTGGGGGGACTTGTGCGCGAGGACGACCGCGAGTCGGTCACAAAGGTACCGCTGTTGGGCAGCATTCCTTTCCTGGGAGCGTTGTTCCGCAGCACGAACACGGAGAAGGTCCGTACGGAGTTGCTGGTACTCATCAGTCCCCAGGTGGTGGTGAGTCCGGAGGATGCAGAGGAGTTGACGCGCCAGCTCAAGCGGGCGACCGAGTTGGGCAACGCCACGTGGTATCGTGGCTGGGATGCGGAAAAGGAACCCGCGGAGGGGGAAAAGCCCGACTGATCCGCCACGAGGAGGAGAGTGGGGCGGAAGGCCCCCGGTCAGTCCATGGGTTCGAGGAAGGCGGCGTCGACTTCCAGAACCAGGCTTTGCTGGATGAGTTCGATCTGGAGCAGCACATGGCTGCGCCCCCGCACCTCGGCGATGACGGCTTCGAGGCCTTTCAGAGGGCCCCCAGTGATGCGGACCTTCCGGCCTGCCTCCAAGAAGGGAAGCACCTCATGGCCCAGGTCCTCGCTCAGGGCACGGGCGACCGCGCGCAGGGTCTCCAGGAAACGGCGTTCGTTCACCACCTCGATCACATTCGCCACGTGGGGGCTCTGCCGGAACCACGCCCGGTCCTCTTTCCGAAGCAGGGCGAAGACATAACCGCGGAAAAGGGGGAGGCGATGGACACGCACGCGGGGGCCGTAGGTGTGGACCTTATCGATGCAGGGAAGATACATGCGGGCTTCCTTCTGGCGGGACAGGGCCTCGCATTTTTTTTCGCAGCGGGGGCGTGTGTGCAGGACCACCCATTGCCAACCCTCCGGGGCCGGCGAAAATAGGTCGGGTTCTTCAGGGTGGGAGGGCATTCGGTTGTTTCCTACACCATCCTGCACGGTGGGGCAAGCCGGGAGCGGCGGGTCATTCGGTCAGTTGTCTCAACGCGGCGGTGGAGCCGTGGTAGAAGAACCAGCCAAGTCCGCTGGTGAAGACGATGTGGCCATAGAGCGTGTGTTCCAACCAGACCGCCCGCAGGTTGCCGGTCTTGCGCCACGTGTCCGCCAGCAAAAGGCCCGCGACCAGCGAGAGCAGGGGGGCGGTCCAGTTCAGGAAAAAGGCGTGGGCCCATGCGAAGGCGATGGCGTTTGCCCAAAGCATGGCGGAACCGGAACCGAAGAGGGGTCGGTAGCGCTGGAGGAAGTAGATGCGGAAAATGTATTCCTGGGGTGCGACGGAGAGGAGGGGATACAGGGTCATCACGAGCATCCATAGGCGGAGGTCGCGCCGGGGTAGCCCCAGGAAGAGGTCGGGCCACATGCACGCCGTGACCGCGAACAGGGCGAATGCGGCGATTGCTGCGCGGAGGAGGAGGTGGGGGAGGAAGGCCTTTGCCGCCTTCCAGGAGCCAGGCTGGCGGAAGCGCACTTCCGGATCCTTGTGACCAAGAAACAGGGTGAGCCCGCAAAGCCCGAACAACACCGGAAAAAAGGAGAGGCCCTGCTGAAGCTGGGCATATATCAGGATTCCGGGCACAAGCCCGAAGAGAAATAGGCATTCGGCGAGCAGGAACACGCGGGACTTCATGGCTTCACTCTCGCCGGAATCGGGCGGGGGGCAAGGCGTTTCGAGTCAAAGGGCGAGGTCGGCGAGGATGACCCCGAGTAGGCTGGGGAGGTAGATGATGGTGCTGAAGAGCAGCCTTCGCGCGTCCTGGCGGCTGGGATGGCGGATGAAGCGGAGGGCGTGGGCCAGCACCATGACGGCCAGCAGGAGGGCCCCGACGAGGTAAAGCCCGCCAGCGATGCCAATGAAGGCGGGCAGAAGGCTGACCGCGGCGAGAAGGAGGGTGTAGAGGAGAACCTGGACGATCAGGCGTGTGCCGGCAGGGTCCACCACGCTGAGCATCTTGTAGCCGGCCCGGGCGTAGTCCTCCTTGTACATCCATGCGATCGCGTAGAAGTGGGGGTGCTGCCACGCGAACAGGATGGCGAAAAGTACCCAGGCCCCGAACTCGAGCCCGTTGGCCGCGGCCGCCCAGCCGCAGAGTGTGGGCATGGCCCCCGGAATCGCCCCGATTGTCGTGTTGAGCCAGGTCCGCGTTTTGAGCGGCGTGTACACCAGCACATAAAGGAAAGCGGTGGCCAGGACCAGGAAGGCGGTGAGAAGGTTGACGGTGAGGACCAGCCAGAGGACCCCGCCGAGGGTGAGGAGGAGCCCGAAGGCCAGGGCGTTCTCGGGCCGGATCTCGCCTCGGGGAAGTTCGCGGCCACGGGTGCGGTCCATTCGGGCGTCCAGATCACGCTCCAGGACGTTGTTGAGCGCCGCGGAGCCGGCCGCTGAGGCCATGATGCCCAGGAGGGCCGCCACCAGTGTGGGCCAGCCGGAGGACTGCCCCTGCTCCGCGGCCAGGACGAAGCTGAACGCCGCGGTGACCCCGACCATCCGCACGATCCCTGGCTTGCAGAGGTTCAGGTATGCGCGGAACATTCGGATTCCGGAGGGCGGGGGCACGGGAAGGGCCTCACCAGGGTAGGGCGTGGGGAAGGGTGGCCGCCCCCTCGCCGTATTGCGCCGTGAAGTCTGCTATCGTGAACAGGAAAAGGATCGCCAGCCACGCGAAGGAGCCCACGGCGATCAAAGCGATGATCCGGGGGCTCTCCCTTACGTGCATGAAAAAGTAGATCACCAACGAGGTTTTGACCCCCGCAATCGTGATCGCGACAAGCGCGTTGGCGAGCAGGCCGAAGTCGACCAGCGACAGAAGAACTGTGACGACGGTCAAGGCCATGAGGGCACCGAAGACGGCGAAGTAGCCCTGAACGGAGGTGTGGTTGTGGTCGTCGGTGAGGCGGGTGTTGATGGACATGGCGTTCACACGAGGTAGAGGAGGGGGAAGAGGAAAATCCAGACAACGTCAACGAAGTGCCAGTAGAGGCCAAAGTACTCAATGTGGGGATAGTACTCGCTGTTGAAGCAGCCTCGGGCCGTCTTGGCCATGATCCAGAGGGCAAGGCCAAAACCGATGATCATGTGGAGGGCGTGCATGCCGGTCATAACGAAATAAAGGGAATAGTAGAGCTGGATACCCTTGGGAAGGACGGTCAGCACGCCCGCTTCACCGCGGGAGTGGTGGGCTTGCAGGGTGTGGAGCGCATGGCCATCGTCCCAGCGGAGGCCCGGCACCAGGTGGTGGTCCCACTTGGCGTGGTATTCCAGGTATTTGATGCCGAAGAAGACGGTCCCCAGCAGCAGGGTCAGCGCGAAAAATTTCAGCACGCCCTTCCTGTCGTTGTGCCGGGCCGCGTGCACGGCCAGAACAATGCTCAGCGAGCTTCCGATCAACACGATCGTGTTCACCATGCCCAGCCACACATTCTGCGTGGAAGCCCCGGCTGCCCAGGCCTCGGGGTAGAGGATGCGGTAGATGGTGTAGGCCGCGAACAGTCCGCCGAAAAACAGGATTTCCTGGGCCATGAACAACCAGATGCCCAGCAGGGTCGACTGGGTCTGCTGCTGCATCGATTCGAAGTGATGCTGTTGGTAGGGCTTGTGCGCCGCGTCGGGAGTATCGGTGAGGGCGTGGGACATGGGCGTTTCCTTAGGCGTCCTGGTAGATGCGTTCGTCGGTGTAGTCGTAGGCTTCTACGTCGACACGTACCTCGTGGGTGAAGTTGTGGGGATGCGGCGGACTCGAGGCCTGATTCCATTCCAGGCCTGTCGCTTTCCACGGGTTCTTTCCGCAGGCCTTGCCGCGGAGAAGGGAGTCGACCAACGTGAAGAGACAGATCAGCAGCCCCGCCCCCATGAAGTAGGCGCCCGCGGTGGAAAGCATCTGGAAGGGTTGGTACTCGATCGCGTACACGTGGTACCGCCGCGGCATCCCCATGTAGCCGGCGACGAACTGGGGGAAGAAGGTGAAGTTGAAACCAAAAAAGATGACGACCGCGCCGACGCGGGCCCAGAATTCGTTGTACATGCGCCCGAACATCTTGGGCCACCAGAAGTGGATTCCCGCAAGCCAGGCCATCATCATGCCCCCCACCATCACGTAGTGGAAGTGGGCGACCACGAAATAGGTGTCGTGGAGATGGACGTTGATAGCCATGGTGGCAAGGAAGATGCCCGTGAGGCCGCCCACGAGGAAGAGTCCAATGAAACCGAGAGTGTAGAGCATCGGGGCGGAGAGTTGGATGGAGCCTTTGTAGAGTGTTGCCGTCCAGTTAAAGATCTTGATCGCCGTTGGAATGCCGACGAGGTAGGTCAGGATCGAGAAGATCAAGGCGGCGTATTCGGACTGGGAGCTGGTGAACATGTGGTGGCCCCAGACGAAGAAGCCGATGGCGGCGATGGCCAGGCTGGAGAAGGCCACGAATTCGTAGCCGTAGATCCGTTTGCGGGAGAAGCAGGCGATGACCTCGGAGACGACGCCGAAGCCCGGAAGGATCATGATGTAGACAGCGGGGTGGGAGTAGAACCAGAACAAGTGCTGGTAGAGCACGGGGTCGCCGCCCCTCGCGGGGTCGAAGATGCCGAAGCCGAGGGCCCGCTCGAAGACGACCAGAAGCAGGGTGATGGCCAGTACCGGGGTGCCGAGGACGTTGATGATCGAGGTGGCGTACTGCGCCCAGATGAAGAGAGGAAGCCGCAGCCAGGTCATGCCCGGCGCCCGCATCTTGTGGATCGTCACGATGAAGTTCAAGCCGGTCAGGATCGAACTGAAGCCAGTGATGAAGACGCCGGTTCCCGCGAGGATCACATTCGAGTCCGCGTAGACCGAGCTGTAGGGCGTGTAGAACGTCCATCCGGTGTCGATGCCCCCACCGAGGATCGCGGCGAGTGTGACCAGGCCGCCGGCCATGTACAGGTACCAGGATGCGAGGTTGAGCCGGGGGAAGGCCACATCCTTGGCCCCGATCATGATCGGCACCAGGAAGTTCCCCAGCACGCCCGGCACGGCCGGCACCAGGAAAAAGAAGATCATGATGATGCCGTGCATCGTGAACAGACGGTTGTAGACGTCGTTTGAGAGCAGGTCGGGCTTCGCCGTGGCGAGTTCCCAGCGGAAGATGGCCGCCGCAGCGGCACCGAGCAGGAAGAAGCACGTCATGGCGGCCAGATAAAGGATGCCGATGCGCTTGTGGTCAACGGAGAGGAGCCAGGATTTGACGGTGTGTCCGGCGTTCAGGTAGTGGACGGGTTTCTCGGAGGGGATGGCGGCGGTGCTCATTCGGTGGTTCCTGCGAAAGGGGTGGGGGGGATCACGGGGCGGCAGCGGACTTGAGGTAGGAGATGATGTTGTTCATCTGCGCCGGGGTCAGCGTGCCCTTGAAGGAGCTCATCGCGGGCGGATATCCCTTGGCGATGTGGTCGTTCGGGTTCAACATTGAGTTGCGCACGTAAGCCTCATCCATCCGGACCGTGTCGCCGCTTTCGAGTTCGCGCAGGGAACCGAAGGCTCCCACGATGTTGGGGCCGATCGCGCCGGGCTTTCCGGAGTGGCAGACCGCGCAGTTGCCCGCGAAAAGCGCCTTGCCGGCGGCCACGGGGTCCTCACCCGCAACGGCGGCGGGCGACGCGAGGCCACCGGTGGACAGCCAGGCCTCGTAGGCCGCCGGGCTCACCACGTAGAGCTTCCCAACCATGAGGGAGTGTTCCGTGCCGCAGTATTCCGCGCAGAAAATGTGGTAGACCCCTTCTTCCTCCGCTTGGAACCACATCTGGGTGTACTTTCCAGGAACTACGTCCATTTTCTTGCGGAAGGCGGGAAGGTAGAAGGAATGGATGACATCCTCGGAGGTCATGGTGAGCTTGACAGGCACTCCTACGGGGACGTGGAGGTCGTTGATCTCGCGCTTGCCGTTCGGGTGTTGCAGCTTCCACATCCACTGTTTGCCGGTCACGAGCACCTCGATCGCGTCCTTGGGCGGGATGCGGGCGTCGAAATAAAGTTTGGCCCCCCAGAAAAAGATCGTCATCACCAGGAGGAAGGGGATCACCGAACCCAGAATTTCCAGAAGCTTGCCGTCCCGGGTGGCCTCCGGCCGATCGCTGTCGGCCCGTCGCTGGTAGCGGATGGCAAACCAGAGGATGACGGCGACAATGGCGACGGTGAAGAAGACCGAGATGCCCAGGAGGTAGTTGTAGAGGGCGTCGACCTCACTGGCGTATTTTGAGGCGGTGGTGGGGGCGTTTTGGACAGCGTTCATGGGGAGGGGGGAGTGTCGGTGACGGGTCCGGGGGAGTGCTGGCGCCGGCGCTCGAAGCGGAGGAGGCCGAGAATGAGCCATGCAACGGAGGCGATGGTGGCGGAACAGGCGGCGAGGATGATGCGGTGGATGAGGAGGCCGTAGCGTCCGGTCACCGGATCATACTTGTAGCAAAGAAGGGCCAGTTTGTCGGTGAGGCTCCCGATTTTGCCCTGGCCGGCCTCGACGAGGGAGAGGCGCAGGTCGTTGATCGGGTAGTCCATGCCGGGAAGGAAACGGGAGATACGCCCGTCGGGTGTGAGCACCAGGAGTCCCGTGCCATGGGAAAACTCGTTGGTGGCAGGGTCGAACTTGAAGCCGAAGCGAGCGGCAGACGTAAGAGCAGTGACCGCGGATTCGTCGCCGACCAGAAACTCCCAGCCGGCGGGGCTGCTGTCGCCATACATCCCGAGGGCGTTCACTTTCTTGCCATGGGCTGTGACGTGCGTCTCGCTCGTATCAAAACTCACGGCGACGATGCCGAAGTCTTCACCCGGTCGCAGCGGTATTTCGCGGAGGGAGTCGACCATTCCGTTGAGCACCAGATTGCACATGGTGGGGCAGCGGTAGTAGACGATGGCAAGAAGGGTCGGCTTCCCGGGAAGCAAACGATCTCTCAAGGGCTTGCGGAGTCCGTCGTCGCCCATGAATTCGAGGTCGAGTGGGATCTGTGTGTTGAGCTGTGGCTTGAATTCGACTTTCAGGAAGGGCTCGGCGCGGGGATCGCGGGGGATGTAGGGGCTCTCCTGGGCCACCATGGGCTCGGTGAGGCCAGTGGGTGCCTCCTCCACGGGAGGTGCCGCGTGGAGGGTCAGGCCCAGGCCGAGCAGTAGGTGGGGGAGGGGGTGCCGCATCTTAGATGAAGATGTAGGAGGGGGTGGGCACCGGCGTGGGGTCCACGTCCGGAATCACAGTGGGCACCGGTTCGGGAAGGGGTTCCGGAGCGGGCGCGGGCGCCGGCGCGGCCTGGGCGACGGTGGGTTCCGGAGCGGGCGCGGGCGCCGGCGCGGCCGGGGCGACGGTGGGTTCCGGAGCGGGCGCAGGTTCTACAGGCTTCTCCACGGGAATTGGGGTGCCCTGGGAGGCGAGGTAGGCCGCGATATCCTTCATCTGCGCGGGGGTGAGGGTATCGCCGAAAGCGGTCATGATAGGCAGGAAACCCCGGGCGATATGCTGCTGGGGATTCCGCATGGAATTGACGACATAGGCCTCGTCCATGAGAATTTCCCCGCCACCTTCCAGCTTGCGCATGCTGCCGAAGGCGTGTTGGATGTTCGGGGCAATTGCTCCTTTTTTGCCAGTATGGCAGGCCAGCATGCATTGAGCCTCCCAAAGCGCTTTTCCAGCGGCAACCTGGGCGGGGTCCCACAGTGCGGGAGCCGGGGGAGCCACAACCTCCTCTTGGACCGAAGCCGGGGGGGGGGACGGCACCGAGACAACCGGGGATGCGACGGGCTCGGGGGGCGGTAGTGGCGAGGAAAGGGTCTCCGCAGCGGCTACGGGAGGGGGCGTCGGGGTGGGGAAGGCTCCTTCCTCCAGCAGGATGCGCATCGCAGCCTCGGGCGGAACCACCGCATGCGGGCCCACATTCGTCGCCACGGTCAGTCGGCTGTTCTCAAGCTCAAGGTATTCCAGCTTGCCTTCCAGAGGCTTGGTTTGCAGGATGGCCTGGTCTGTCCGGGGAATCTGCCTCACCTCCGGGAGCCCTCGCTTCTCCAAAAAGCTCTTCTTATACAGAGCATGCACGGCCAGCATCAACACGAAGAACACAACGGTGACGGCAAGGGATCCGAACATGAACGTACGGACCGTATCCAAGTGAATGTCCCGGTCCGTGAAATCGGGGTTCACGGGCTGGTTGGGATCCACCGGGCCATGTGAGCCATGGGCGGAGGGGGTGGGGGTGTGTTCGACGGGGGATTCTGACTCGCTCATGCGTGGGACTCCTGCGTTGCTGTGCCCAGGGAGAAGTAGGGGTCGTTCACCGGCAGCAGCGGGCGGCTGCGGAAATTGCGGAGGAAAAGCCCGAACCACAGCAGTCCGAAACCGGCGAGGGCGATAAAGTCCAGGATCGAGTAGGGTGCTCCGGACATGGCCTTGGTGGCGACGGGGTAGAGTTTGCGGGAAAGGGGCATGTTGATGCTGGGAGCGATCATCCAGACCATGTCAACGGCCCGCATGAGGATCAGAAAGCCGGCGGCCGCGGCCAAGGCCTTCCGGTTGCGTTTCGTGCCGCGGGAGAGGAGCACGAGGAACGGCAGCAGGAACTGGGACATGAACAAGAACCAGGACAGCCCGTTGAAGGTCCGGTGCTGCCGGTTCATGTACCATGTGATCTCCTCGGGCAGGTTCGCGTGCCAGTAGATGATGAACTGGGAGAGCTGGATATAGGTCCAGAACACCACGAACGCGAAGAGCAGTTTACCCAGATCGTGCTGGCGCTCCACGGTGAAGTGTCGGCTCACCGGCTCCCAGCGCGAGAGAAAAGTCAACATCAGCACTCCGAACGACAGGATGCTCAGCATGTGCCCCGAGGCCAGCATCACCCCAAAAATCGACGAGAACCATGCGGGTTCCAACGCCATGACCCAGTCAACGGAACCGATGGTGATGGTGAGGACGTAGACCAAGGCCATGGGGCCAGCGAGAAACCGCATTTTCTTCTTCCAGGAAATGTCGCCCGTCTCGTCCTGCCTGCGGCTGTAAAAGGCGAAGCGCCGCGCGGCAAAGGTCCAGATTCCGGCAATGGCGAGAAAACGAAGCCACAGGAAGCCATGGTTGAGGTAGTGGAGCTTGGAGCCGATGACGGGGTCGTCGGCGTAGACCGACACATGGTTGGTGTCGAGGATGGCCCAGGGATAGAGTTTGTTCAGGGAGAACATGATCGGGAGGAAGAGGACCATCAGGGGCGTGAGCGTGAGGGCCGCGGCCTCGCCAATGCGGCGCAACAGGTACCCCCAGCCGCCATGCGCGAGGTTGTGGATGCAGACAATAATCAAACCGCCTCCTCCGAAGCCCAAGGCGAACAACCAGCCGATCAGCCACGCTTGGTAGAAGTTCGCGACGCCAAAGAGCCAACAAAGGAGCAGAAGGCCCAGGCAGGCCGTGCCACCCAGAAGGGAGGCCTTCTCCATGTCCTTGAGCTTGTTCGGGAGATAGACGGGGTCAGTGGTGCTCATTCGTGTGTTCCGTGGAAGAAGGTTGGGCGGCGGCGGAATCGGCCAGCAGGGCCTCCGCCTTGGCGATGTCCGCAGGTTCGGCGAACTGACTGCGCTGCAGCGCACGAATGTAGGCGGCAATGCGCCAGCGGTCCTCGACAGGCACCTGGTGGGCGTAGCTCTGCATCGTGCCGAACCCGTTGGAGATCACGCCAAAGAAATAGCCGGGAGGCAGGGACCTCAACTTGTCACTGTGAAAGGAGGGAGCTGCCTTGTAGCCCCGCCGGACCACCATGCCTTGTCCGTGCCCGGAAAGGCCGTGGCAGACCGAACAGTAGATTTCGAAACGTTCCCGGCCCCTCTCCAGGTCCGCCAGCGTGATTTCAAAGGGGAAATTACGGGCCTGCACCATGTCCCCGTCCACCTTCTCAAGGCCGAAATACAGGTGGTCGTCCAGCTTCAGCTGCCCCTGCGCCACCGTGTCCTCCACGAGGGGGCGCGAGGATCGGCGGTCGCCAAAGAAGTCGGTCGCCTCCAATGGCTCGAACTTCTGCTGGTCGTACATGGCCTTTCGGATGTCGAAGAGCGGTTTGCAGCCGCCGGCCAGGAGGAGGCCCGCGCCAAGGATCGGAAGGAGAGGTCGGGGTGTCATGTTCGGATTCCGGTCAGGCATCGGTGAGGGTGTGGACGGCCTCGGGCCCCATTTCCTGGAGGAAACGGGCGACCTCGGCCTCGTCGAATCGGGGGTCCTTCGCCTCGATGCACAGGAAATAGTGATCGAGGGTCGAACGGTCGAAATTGGGGGTGTTGAAGATGGGGTGGTGGGGGCGGGGAAGCCCGTTGAGGGCGAACATGCCGATCACGGTGGTAAGCGCGGAGAACAGGATGGTGAGCTCAAAGGTCACGGGGATAAACGCCGGCCAGGAGAGGGGGGGGCGCCCCCCCACGTTCCAAGGGTAGTCGACCACCGCCATCCAGTATTGCATGCCGAAGCCTGCCAGGCAGCCGGTGAGGCCGCCGCCAAAGACGAGCCAGGGGAGTTTGCTCCGTTTGCGGCCGAGAGCTTCGTCGAGTCCGTGCACGGGCACGGGGCTGTAGGCCTCCATGACGGTGTAGCCCGCCTCGCGGGCTTTGTGGGCGGCGGCGAGGACGGCGTCCGCGTCAGCGAACTCTGCCACCACTCCGTAGGTCTGTGCATTGGGGGATTCGTGTGACATGCCGGGGTCCTCAGTGGGAATCGTGGTGTTCCGTTTTGTGCACCAGTTCGCGCATCTCGAAGATGGCCAGGATGGGCAGCGTCCGGATGAAGGTGAAGACGAAAGTCAGGAACAGGCCCATGGTCCCGATGTACATGGCCCAGTCCCATTTCGTTCCCGCGTACATGCGCCAGCTCGAGTCCAGGAAGTCCCGGTGCAGCGAGATCACCACGATCACAAAGCGCTCGAGCCACATGCCGACGCTGATGAACTGGCAGATGATGAAGACGAGAATGGGGTTGGTTCGGACCTTGTGGGACCAGAGGAACTGGGGGACGATCACGTTACAGAGGATCAGGGCCCAGTAACTCCAGTCATAAGGCCCGGTGAGCCGGTTGAGGACCATGAAACGTTCGAAGACCGAACCGCTGTACCAGCCGAAGAAGAGTTCCATCATGTAGCCGTAGGCGACGATCAGTCCGGAGAACAACATGACCTTGCACATGTTGTTGATGTGCCGTTCGGTCAGCAGGTCCTTCATCCCGTAGATCGCCCTCACGGGGATCATGAAGGTCAGCACCATCGCGAACCCCGCAAAAATCGCGCCAGCGACGAAGTAGGGGGGGAAGATGGTCGTGTGCCAGCCCGGCTCGTTGGAGACAGCGAAGTCGAGGGACACGATAGAGTGCACGGAGAGGACGAGGGGGGTTGAGAGACCGGCGAGCAGCAGGTAGGCGATCTCATAGCGGTGCCAATGTCGGGCGGCCCCCGTCCATCCCATGGACATCACATGGTAGATTTTCTTGGCCCAGAGGTGTTGGGCCTTTGCACGCATCGTGGCCAGGTCAGGCACGAGGCCGGTGTACCAGAACAGGAGCGAGACAGTGGCGTAGGTGGAAACCGCGAAGACGTCCCAGAGGAGAGGCGAGCGGAACTGAGGCCACATGCCCAGGGTGTTGGGGTAGGGGAAGAGCCAGTAGACCAGCCAGGGGCGGCCGACGTGTAGCAGGGGGAAAAGCCCGGCGCAGGCCACCGCGAAAAGGGTCATCGCCTCCGCGAAGCGGCTGATAGAGGTACGCCAGTCCTGGCGAAATAGAAAGAGGATCGCGGAGATGAGGGTGCCTGCATGGCCGATGCCGATCCACCAGACGAAGTTGATGATGGCGAAGCCCCAGGCCACCGGGATGTTCAGGCCCCAGATGCCCGTCCCACGCGTGACCAGCATGTAGATGGCCAGGAAAAGCAGTTGCAGGAGAAGGAAGCCCAGGGTCAGGCCTCCATACCAGAACTTGGGAAGCTTGGCCATGGGACGCAGGGTGACCTCGGCGATCTTCTCGCTCACCGTGCCGAGGCTGTGCCCGTGGATGTAGGGCAGGTTGCCGTCCGGATCTCGTTTCACTTCTTCAGGGGACATGGGATGCTTTCTCCGGGAAACTTAGTGGCCGTTGGATCCGGCGGGGGCGTGGCTGTCGCCGACGGCGTGGCTGTCGCCGGCGGCTTCCGGGTGGGCGGCCGGTCCGTGATGAAACACCAGGGGGGTCGTCGCCGTGGGCTCCAGCGCGGGGCTCGGGTTGCGCACCTTGCCAAGGTAACTTGTGCGGGCGCGGGTGTTGAGGGGCTCGAGGATACTGTAGTTCAGCGGGTCCTTCTTCAGGGCGGCCACGCGGCTGTGAGGGTTGTTGATGTCCCCGAAGACGATGGCCCCGGCCGGGCACGCCTGCTGGCAGGCTGTCACGACTTCCCCATCCTCCAGCGTGCGGTTCTTCACCTTGGCATCGATCCGGGCATTGTTGATGCGCTGCACGCAGTAGGTGCACTTCTCCATAACCCCGCGCAGACGCACCGTCACATTCGGATTCCGCTGGAACTTCAGGCTCTCCGTCTGGTCGTCGGTGTACTTGTGGAAGTTGAAACGGCGGACCTTGTAGGGGCAGTTGTTCGAGCAGTATCGTGTGCCCACGCAACGGTTGTAGACCATCATGTTCAACCCCTCGGTGCTGTGCATCGTTGCCCCCACCGGACAAACCGTCTCGCAGGGGGCGTTCTCGCAGTGTACACACGCCATCGGCATCACATGCAGGCGGGTCTCCCCGTTCGGAAGATCCTCAAAATAACGGTCCACACGGATCCAGTGCATCTGGCGTCCGTTGAGGACTTGGTCCTTGCCGACGGTCGGGATGTTGTTTTCGGCCTGGCAGGCGACGATGCAGGCGTTGCAGCCGGTGCAGGTGTTGAGGTCGACAACCATGCCCCACTGGTAGCCCTTGCTGTAGTCCCAGCCGGGGTAGAGGGTGTGGGCGGAGTCGGGCTGGTGAACCATCTGTGTCGGGAAGGAAGGGGCAACCAGCGCCTGCGGGAGCGTGGCGGAGCGGATGATCGCACGACCGTCGGCTTGCAGGGGGAAATGGTCCTGGGTGAGGGCCAGATCCACCCAGCGACGAAGTTGGCGGATGGCTACCCCTTGGAGCACCCAAGAGTCGGACACGCCCCGCAGGGTCGCGGCATTGTAGCCAACATCCTTTGCGACGCGCCCGACCTCGCGGCCGCCGCCGAGGGTGACCCCAAGGCTGTCGTCCGGATGACCTGGGATGACGAGCACCGGGCCGCTGAGCACGCGGTTCTGGAAATTCAGCTCCAGTACCTGCACCTTCGGGCGAACCTGCGTGCGGCTCTGCACGTTCTCGTCGGTGAGTTCAATGCGGTATTTGCGGGCAGTGGCGGGACTGAGGGTGAACACGGTGTCCCAGGTCACCGTGCTGACCGGTGCAGGAAGCTCCTGCAACCAGGGATTGTTCGCCTGAGCCCCGTCCCAAACACGGGGATCGGGCTGGAAAACCACCTCAAGGCCAAAGTCGGCGACCGGATCCGTCCAAACGTCGGCCAGTACGTCTGAAGATGCGTGCAACCCTTTCCAAGGCTTCGCGGCCGTTCCGGCAATGCTGCCCTCGTGCAGCGTCGTCCGCCAGAACGTCCTCCAACCGTCCTCGTCTCCGCCCAGCCCGGTCCGGGCTTTCCACGTTTCCTGCACCAATTCGTGGGCGGATTTCTCGTCACCGACGGCAATGGAGAGGATTTCGGGGATGCTTTTGCTGGAATACAAGGGGGCGATAAGGGGCTGGGCGATGCTCAGGGTGCCGTCGAACGCGGAGAGGTCGGCCCACGTTTCGAGATAGTGGGTGAGGGAAAGGGACCAAAGACACTTCCGTGAGGTCTCGTCCACCAGGTGGCCGAGATGGGCCGTGAAGGGGACCTTCTCCAAGGCGGCGGCGAACTGGAGGGTCGCCGGAGCGCCGTGCACGGGATTCACTCCCAGGATGAGGAGGGTTTTCACGCTCCCGTCGCGCATGTCATGCACGAGGGAGGCGAGATCCTCGCCGGGGAGGAGGACGGGTTCGATAAAGTCGATCGTTTCCCCAATGGCTCCCAAGCCGTGGTTGATGACGTGGGCGATCGCATGCACGGCGGCGGGCTGCTGGGGGCCCGCAACCACCAGACCTGCCTTGCCGGCTCCACGGAGATCCTCCGCCATCGCGGCGACAAAGGCCTCTTCTCTTGCGGTGAGTTCCGGTGCAGCTCCTCCGAGGCCCAGCGCGGCAGCCAGGGCACGGGCGACTCCCTCCACTCGGCCAGCCCGGATCGCCAAGCGGTCGTCCGAGGTCGAACCCGTGAGGGAGTAGCCGGATTCCACCGCGTAGAAGCGGTTGCGTTTCACCCCCGCCTCCCTGCGCCGTCGCGAGGCGAAATCCTTCGCATTCCGCACTTTCGAGGGACTCCAAGCCAGGAAATCCGCGTCCAGGCCCACGACCACGTCCGCTTTTCCGAAATGGGGCACGGACAACAACGGCTTGCCGAAGACACGGCGGGTGGCCTCCGCTTCGCTGTCACTGTCGACAGGCGACCAGCGGTGGATTTTGGCGCCGGGATATTGGGAGAGGAGCGCTTCGCAGAGCCTCTGTTCCGTGGGCGAGCTGGAAGGGGGAAGCAGGAGTCGCAGACCGCCCGGGTCCTTGGCCATGGCCGCTTCCAACTCGGATTTAAAGGAGGCAAAGTCCTTGGGAATGTTGTTTTTGCGGGTGCCCGTGGCACGGTCGGGGTCGTAGAGGTCGAGCACGGAGGCTTGGGCGAAGGTGTCGGTTCCGCCGAGAGAGGCGGGGTGTCGGGGGTTGCCCTCGATTTTCGTTGGGCGCCCCATGTTGGACTCCACCAGCAGGCCCTGCGCGTACCCGCCGGCATCACGCACCGTCGCAAAGAAGAGGGGCTTGCCAGGCAGGATCTCCTCCGGAGTCTTCACGTAGGGGACGATTAGCTCCTTGGGCTGCCGGGTGCAGGCCGCAAGCCCCGCCAACGCCGCGCTCCCCCCCATCAACTTGAGGAAATTCCGACGGTCCACACCCGAGGGCTCCCCCGTCTCTGCCGGTGAGGCCGGCTCCCCGGTCGCATCGCGTTCCGCGAGGCTGCGGTAAAAACGGCGGTCGCGTTTCTTCCAATCGTCCTTGAGGATTTCGCGCATGCTGCGCAGATCCAGGCGGCCGTTGGCATCTCCAAATGAGGTGGGGGTGTTCGGATTCATCAGCGGTGGCAAATGGCGCAGTTAGTCATGCGGTTGTTGGCGTGGTCGATCCCATACTCGGCCACCAGTTTCTCGCGCTCTTCGCGCGGGAGGCTGGCGGGATCAAAGGCCATGTCGAAAATCTTGTCGCGGGGCCGCACGAACTGGGCGGGGTCCCTGTGGCACTCCAGGCACCACTGCATAAACAGGGGCTTCTCCTTCCACATCAGGGGCATCTCGTCCACGCGGCCGTGGCAGGTGGCGCAACCTATCCCTTTGTTGACGTGGATCGCGTGGTTGAAATACACGAAGTCCGGTAGGTCGTGCACCCGCGTCCATTCAATCGATTTCCCGGTCTTCCAACTCTCACGCACAGGTTCCAGCATGGGCGATTCGTTCCACATGACATTGTGGCAGTTCATGCACACCTGGGTCGATGGAATGTTCGCAAAACCGCTGGATTCCACCGAAGTGTGGCAGTAGCGGCAGTCGATCCCCATGTTCGTATGGTGCTTGTGGCTGAAGGGAATAGGCTGTTCCCGGTGCACCTTCGTGTACCTCACGTACGGCGAGCGGTGGATCAGGTCCATCACCCCAAGGAATCCCGCGCCGCCCGCAACGAAGAGCAGCAACGACATGCGCGCCAGGGTGTTGTGTTTCGGTGTGAACAGTTGGGCTGACATAGGGGATTCAAGGGGTTTTCTGTCGCTAACCGCGTGTGGGTTCTATCGGTTCGCACACAGAATTCGTTAAAATTTTCACTTTTTAGAGCTGTTGTCTTTACTAGCCGGATTCCCTCCCTCCCGTCAAACGGAAAAACAATCCTAAGGGCATTATTTAAATCGGACAAAGATTGTCTTATAGGAAGGAGCTATCCGGGTTTGTTGCGATGGAAGTGTCGGAGGAGGGCCTGGCCATTTTGTTCCAGCTGCTCGAAAGAGGCCTGGTAGGCGTGGGTGAGGTCGTTTTGCAGGGACTTGAGGCGGCGCACGAGGTGACCGTGGGCTTCGATGAGGCTGTCGCTGGTGCTGTGCAAGGCCTGGAGGGCATGGTACACGTCTTTTTTCAGGAGGTTGTGGTCGGGGCCGTAGCCAAAATTTTCGAGGGGACGGAGGAAGCGGAGGTTCCCGGAATTGTGGACAACGGGGACGAGGCGTCCGTCCGCGTAGATGCGTCCATCGCGGATGTCGAGGAGGGCTCGTGCCGTGGCGACAACGAAGTTGTAGTCTCGTGGGAGTTCTTGGTAGCCTTCCCGCCGGAAAACGGCGTTTACAACGAGCTGGTCGGGACCAAACCTGTCTTTAGAGAGAAGTACCTGGTCCACTTCTCGGCCCAGGGCCGCCATGAGGGAGGCGGGGCCGAGGATGAAGCCGGCATTGACCATGGGCGCGTCCCGCAGCAGCTGGCGGATGCGGCGTCGGTCTTCCTTCGCGAAGAATTCGTCGGTGAGGAATACGCCGAAAGGGGGGCGAAGGTCCTCGGTCACTCCCCGGTACCGGTCGGGTGCCCTGTCCAGGATCGGGGCGATGTCGTCTTGGAAAATGATGTCTCCGCTGTCGGAGAGAATCGCCTGCGCGAAGGAGTGCTGCTCCAGGAAGGCCGCCATATCGCGGAAGCGGACGATGGCGACGTGGCCGTCCCGGATGCAGGGAGCAACTTGTACCCCGTTTTGAGCCAAGTAGTGGCGTTGGGCTAGGCTCAGCCCGTAATCCAGCACCACCACCTCGATCCGGCTCAGGTCGGCATGTTCCCTCAGCGAGGCAAACCAATGTTCGATGAGGAAATCACCGTACTTTGCGTCCGACGCCGTGAAAAGGACATGGGGTTTCATCGAGGCCCCAAGTGTAGGATGTCCTCCGCCACCTGTCCAGCGGGAAGCTTCTCCCGGGAATCCGGCATCTTTTCTCCCTTTTCTGGATTTCACCCCCCACGATGAGCCTAAAATCCCTCCGCGTTGGGAGTTGACAACCCTCGGGCGCAGGAATATCTGTCCGGCCTCAACAATTTGCAACCCAATTCCAACGCAGTGAGAGGGGGTGAATGCTGCAATGCCCGCCGAAGTCAAACTGAAAAAAGGTGAGAACGTAGATCGCGCCTTGCGCCGGCTGAAGAAGAAGCTGGACAAGGAGGGGACTCTCCGTGAACTCCGCACCCGCTCTCACTACGAGAAGCCCAGCGAAAAGAAACGGAAGAAATCCGCCCGCGCCCGCGCCCGTATGGGCCGCCCCAGCAGCTGATCGGGTCCCATCCCGCTCTTCCTGAAAGCGCCCGGCTCCGCCGGGCGCTTTTTGATTTAGCCTAAAAACGGTGATGGGAGGGATGCAGATGTGGCAAGATCTTTGAGCGAAAGGGCTTGTGCGAAACCGAGGCATACCCATGAGGTGTGTTGAGTGTTTCGCACAAGCGTTTGCAGCCAAAGAAATTGCCGCAGATGCGCCCGAACCAGTACCGTTTTTAGGTTTAGGGGGGGAGGGGACTTCAGGTGGCCGACCTGATAAGAAACGGCTCCCAATCGCGAATCCCGTGGATATTGCGGAGAAAGAGCGTGGAGGGGAGTACTTTAGGGGAGTCTGGTGATTTCAGAAGTCGGAGCCCCGCCTCTTCCGGCGTCCGGTCCCCTTTGCGGTTGTTCACACGCTTGCAACTCAGCACGCAGTTCTGCCACGTGGTCTTGCCTCCCCGCGAGCGCGGCACAATGTGGTCGATGTTTCCCTCTTCCGGTCGCAGCGGACGACCCGTGTATTGGCAATGCCCCCCGTCACGTTCCCGGATCGCTCGATACGAAAACTTGGGACGTCGGAGCGGCACCCGGTTGTAGTGCACCGTCAGGATGACCGTAGGAACCCGCAGCTGGCCCCGGACGACTCCGATCGAAAGATCGTTCTCCCGGACCGGAAGCCCTATCCACTCCTCCCAACCCAGCGGCAACATCTGGCTCGGGCTCTGGATGTCCAATCCCATCGCATTCCCGGCCGCCATTTGACAGAATGCATGCGCTGGCGTGGTGGAATTGACCGCCTGCCAGTATCGGTTGAGAACCAGAACCACGCTTTTTTCGAGAACGGAATCCATGGAGAATGGACCTTTCAGGGGCTACATCCTGTCCCTGCTTGCCACCGGGGTCAATCGAAGAAATTGAAAAAATGCGTGGGGCAGACCGTGCGGTTTTGGTTTGCCCGGGGCAACTTCTATGTTAATTGGTGAATATGTCTCCCGTCGGTCCAGACCTCAAAACTGCCCGCTCGCTTGCCTTGGCGCTGCTGACAGCTTCCTCCTTGGCCTTGGCCACCGCCTCTCTCCTCCTCCAACCCCCGCCTGCGTCCCCCTCCATCCCCTCTGCCGCACCCCTCCAGATCCCCTTGCCTGCCCGCGTTGCCCTTCCCATCGGCGATGTCTGGGCCAGACCAGGCCTCGAACGTTTGACGGACGAACTCGCGGCCTACCAGTTGGCAGGCACTTTTTTGGGCTCCCCCGAACCGGGAGGCACCACAGAAATTGCCATCGCCCTGGTCGACCACCGCGACGGCGGACGACAAGTGCTTCTCCGCCCCGGGGACACGCTCGGCCCTTTCCGGGTGGCGGACATCGGCCTAGACACTGTCACACTCGAGCGCGATGGGCGGACCTGGACCCTCGGATTGACCGGCGGCATCGCTCCTCGCACGGCCTCTCGCGGCACGGAAAACCGGGCCGGCGCTCCATCCCCTGCCTCTTGGGAGGATATGCCCGCCTTGGAGACCTCTTCCTTTGGCAAGCGCGTCGCCGACAACCAGTGGGTGATCCAGCGCCACGCCATGTTGGCCTATGCCGACGATATCCTCAAAAATCCCGCCCGAGCCGTCGCTCTGTATCAGTCCTTTGAACAGGTGCTCGACAGCGAGGGGGTGGGGGAGGGATACCGGGTGGCGCCCCAAGGCGAGCGCGAACTTTTCACGGCCATGGGGCTGGGCGAAAACGACGTGATCCGCAAGGTGAACTCCATGCACATGAAAAATCAAACCCGTGCCGAATACCTGGTCGGCGAGTTCATGAAGTCCCGCATGAGCGCCGTGGTCCTGGACATCGAACGTGATGGCCGCGAGGAAAAGCTCATCTACATTATCCGGTGACCTGCTGCCCGCCATGAACGAATCCCCCACCCCCGATCCCCCTGAGGAGTCCCAGGCGACCAGCCCCGCGGAACCCAGCACCTCTCGAGGAGACCTCAAGCGCAGGTACGGTCACCTCCTCCATTCGTCCACGGCCTCCATCCCACGCCAAGTCTCTCCCGACTCCCTCCGCAAAACCCAGCCCCCACCCCCCGCGCCACCCCAGCACGTTTCCTCCAGCTCCAACGGCCTGGCTTCCGCCATGGCGCGCATCCACTCCCAAAACCAAGAACAGGGCAATTCACCCACCGCCTCTTCTACTCGCCCCGGTTCTTCCTCCTTCCTGAAAAGGGCCGGCTCCACCCTCCCGCCCGCCCTCGCCAAAATTCGATGGACCCACAGCACCCTCCCCGAGGCGCTGCGCCAACCCCAACGCCCCAAGGATCCTCTCCCAGGCAAGCTCGGCGCCATGCTTTGGTTTTGGTTCCGCTTCGGACGCTACGCCAACTCCGTCCTCGCAACCGTACCTCTTCTCCACCTCCTGCTCTGGTCCGCCCTGTGGGGCTGGGCGGCCGTTGGATGGGCTGCCTGGTTGTCCCCCCTCGATCCAGGTCCGAATTCTGTCTACACCGGACCTTTCCTCCTCAAAATGCTGGCTCTTGTCGTCGCGGGGGGAGGGCTCTCCCCGCTGCTCTTCGCCGTACTCCTGGCTGGCTTGGCCCGCACGCTTGGCGGGGGATTGGGGTTCCTGCAGGCCCTCCGCATGGTCCTCGCCGCCGCCGCTCCCATGGCAGGCGTCGCGGGTGCGCTGTGGTCGCTCGCCCTGCTCGTCCATGGCGAGGCTTTCTGGCGCGGCAACGTCCCCACCTTCGCCAGCTTCTCCGAAATATCCCTCCTCCCTACACTGGCTCTCTGGACCGGGTGGCGGCTCGTGCAGGGACTCGTGCGGCTCGGAGGCGCCCGCCCTTCGGCTTCCCATGGCGTGCTGCTTCCTCTCTCTCTCCTCTTCGCCCTTGCTCCTCCTCTGCTGCTCCGTCTCCCCTCTTTTTCACTGGAGCGCTCTCGGCAGGCCACCGAACAGGCGATGCGAGACTCCTTGCGCCATAGGGCCCAGGGGGGGCATGCCGACCGGGAGTCTCTGGACCTTGCACTGGAACGCCTCCCGCGGCGCTCGGTCGACCTCCGATCCCACCTCTTGGCCTTCCGTCTCGAGTCCCTCGCCTCCCGCGAATGGACTCTCGAGGCCCGCGCCGACGCATGGCGCCTCCAACGCCTCCATCCTCGCGGCAGTGCCTGGGAACAGACCGCCCGCGGCATCAACCTCGTCCTAGGAGGTCGCCCCGACCTCGGCCGATCCCGCCTCGAGGCCGGCCTGCTGCTCGATCCCTCCCTCTCCGAGGCCCATTTTTGGCTCGCTCGCGTTCTCTCCCCCCTCAAGCCCTCCAACGCCGAACACCACGCCGCAGAAGCCTGGAAACTCCACCCCAACTCCCTGAACCTCGCCGTCTGGATCGGTATCCTTCATGACCTCCGACGCAATGACCTCATCTGGGCGGCCCTCGAATCGGTCGAACTCCCTCCTGAAGAGTGGTTCACCTCCACCCTGTTTCAGGTCGGCCTCGCCGCCATGCACACCGGCAACAACGTCCGAGGCCGCATCCTCCTGGACCTCGCCTTCGCACGAGATCCCTCCCTCCGGAAAGGTTTGCCCCCCGAATTCCTCTCCCCCTGAACCCCGCAACTCCTCGCCTCCTCAAGTATGTCCCTCTCCCCTAAACGAGCCCGTGACCTCCTCTCCCGGTTCCCCTCCTGTACCATCCTTGTCGTGGGTGACCTCATGCTCGACCGTTATGTGCATGGCACGGTCGACCGCATCAGTCCAGAGGCTCCTGTACCCATCCTGAAGGTCACCCACGAACGCACCGTCCCAGGTGGCGCCTGCAACGTCGCCCTCAATGTTCAGGCCCTCGGCGGGTCCGCACGCGTCTGCGGCCTCACTGGCACCTGCTCTCACGGCGACGAATTGCTCTCCCAGTTGCGCGAAGCCGGTGTCGATGTCTCCCCTGTCCTGCGGGACCCCCGCTTCACCACCATTGTCAAGACCCGCATGGTGGCCGACCGCCAACAGGTCCTTCGCGTCGATCGCGAACGTTCCGACCCCACCGACTCCGTCGATTCCGAGGCCTTCCACCAGCGTGTGCACATCGGATGCCAGGGGGTCAGCGGCGTCATCCTCGAGGACTACGGCAAGGGGGCCCTCCGCCCTTCCGTTGTTTCCCTCGCCTTGGCAAGGGCCAGGGCCCTGGGCATCCCAACCGGCTACGACCCCAAGGACAACCACGAACTGGATGTGCGCGGCATTACCTTTGCCACCCCTAACCGCAAGGAAGCTTTTCACATGGCCGGCCTTCGCGATCGCCATCCCGGCCTCGAACCTCTCCAGGATCCCGACCTCCTCCACGCCGCCCGCCGACTGGCCGAACTCTGGCGCCCCGACCACCTCATGGTCACACTCGGCCCCCAAGGCATGCTCCTGGCAACTGGCAACGAGCCCCCACTCCATGTCTCCACCCGCGCCCGAGAGGTCTTCGATGTCAGCGGCGCTGGGGATACGGTCATCGCCACCACTATGCTCGCCCTCGCTGCCGGCGCCTCCTTCTTGGAAGCCGCCGAACTCGCCAATGCCGCCGCTGGTATCGTCGTCGCCAAACTCGGCACCGCCACCACCTCCCCTTCCGAACTCCTCGCCTCCCTGGAGTCCGACTCATGAAGGCTGTCGCGGTCATCCCCGCTCGCTTCGGCAGCTCCCGCTTCCCCGCTAAAATGCTCGCAGACCTCGATGGAAAACCCGTCTTCGTCCGCACCATCGAACAGGCTCGCCGCGCCTCCTCTCTCGATGCCGTCCTCCTCGCCACCGACGATGAACGCATCGCCAATGCCGCCCGTGCCCATGGTGTGCCCTTCCGCATGACCCGCCCCGACCACCCCAGCGGCACCGACCGCATCGCCGAGGCCATTCAAGGCCTCGAGGCCGACATCGTCGTCAACGTTCAGGGCGACGAACCCTTCATCGACCCCTCCCTCATCGACGCTCTCGTCGACCGCATGCGCAGCGATCCCGACCTCTCCATGGCCACTGCCAAGACCCCCATCCTTCGCGCCTCCGACCTCCTCGAACCCTCCGTTGTCAAAGTCGTCTGTTCCGATCAGGGACTCGCCCTCTATTTTAGCCGCAGCCTTATCCCCCATCCCAGGGACCTCCCCGCCGAAACTCTCCTCGATCGAAACCTCTTTTTCCGCCACCTCGGAATCTATGCCTACCGCAAAGATTTCCTCCTCCGCTTTGTCTCGCTTCCTCCCCACCCTCTCGAACTCACCGAAAAACTGGAACAACTACGCGCCCTCGCACTCGGCGCCCGCATTGCCGTCCTGGATGCCCAACCCTCGGGCCCAGGCATCGATACCCCCGCCGACCTTCAGGCCGCCCTCCTTTACCTCCATGCCCGGAAATCCACATGAATATCAAAACCACTCGCCCTGTCGACCTTGGCCCCTTCGCCGCAGGTGGCGGCAACAACCTTTTCCTTATCTGCGGACCCTGCGTCATTGAAAGCCGCGACGTCCTCCTCGAAATCGCCGAACAGCTCGCCGAGTGGTCTCGCCGCGAAGCCGTCCCCCTCGTTTTTAAGGCCAGTTTCGACAAGGCCAACCGCACCTCCGTCGATTCTTTCCGCGGCCCAGGCCTCGAAAAAGGCCTCGACCTCCTCCGCGAGGTCCGCGATACCTTCGGCTTCCCCATCCTTACCGATATCCACCACCCCGAACAGGCCGCCCCTGTCTCCGAGGTCGCCGATATCCTCCAAATACCCGCTTTCCTTTGCCGCCAGACCGACCTCCTCCTCGCAGCCGCCTCCACCGGCGCTGCCGTCAATGTCAAAAAAGGGCAGTTCCTCGCTCCAGGCGACATGGGGCCCGTCGTCCGCAAAATCGAGGAGTCCGGCTGCCATCGCATCCTCCTCACTGAACGTGGCACCACCTTTGGCTACCACAATCTCGTGGTCGACATGCGGGGGCTCGTCGAAATGCGCGAGTTCGGTTATCCCATCATTTTCGACGCCACCCACAGTGTCCAACGCCCCGGCGCGGGTAAAGGCTATACCGCTGGCGATGGCGTCCTCGCCCCTTATCTCGCTCGTGCCGCCGCTGCCGTTGGTGTCGATGGTTTCTTCATCGAGACGCACGTCCGCCCCCATGAAGCCAAATCCGACCGCGAAAACCTCATCCCCTTTTCTTTGTTACCCCGTCTTTGGGAACAACTCGTCACCCTTTCTGCGGTCGTCTCCTCCTAATCCCCACCGCCGAGACTGAAAAGTCTCATCAGGAATTGACTTTATAACAACAGGTGATTTCCAAGAGAAACGAGTTGACAGAGGAGGGGGGAATGGGGTGAAGTGGGG
>CAYLNG010000018.1:0-56811 GCA_964385155.1 uncultured Verrucomicrobiota bacterium | reverse complement strand
ACTGATTCCACTTTGTACCATGAGGGAGAATCACATTGGCAGGCCATGGTCGACGTCGATGCGCAGAAGCCCCTCTCCCTGCACGTCCCCTCCAAACATACACGCTTCATCGTGTCTTGAGGGAGTCCCCCACCCGCAACAGGCCCGCCACACTCACCGCGTCCGTGATTTCCCCCACCCGGACCATCCGCAGCGCCTCCGTCAACGGCACACATCGCACACGCAACACCTCCGTCGGATCCGGACGCGGATCCCCGACCCTCCGGAGTCCCCGCGCCAAATAGATATGCGCCACCTCGTCTGTTACGCAATTACTGGTGTGCAGCGTCTGCAGCGGTGTCCACGTCTCCGCCTCCATTCCCGTCTCCTCCAACAACTCCCGCTTCGCCGCCACCAGCGGATCCTCTCCGGGAGCCGCCCCTCCCTCCGGAATTTCCCAACTGTAGGCCCCCAGCGTGTAACGCCACTGCCCGACCAGCCACACCTGCCCGTTCTCCTCCAGCGCCACCACCCCCGTCGCCACATGTTTCATGTGCACCACTCCGTAGATCCCCGCTCCTCCCGCCGGCCGCGTCACGCGGTATTCCGTCACCCGGATCCACGGATTGTCATACACCGTGCGTGCCTCGTGCGTGCGCCAGGGATTTCCCTCATCACTCATCAGCATGAATCTCCGCGTAGACGCCTCCTCCCCGCAGCACCTCCCCATCATACAACGCGCAGATCTGACCACAGGCGAGCGCCCGCTGCGGCGAGTGCCACTCCACGCGCGCCCGGCCATCGCTCATCGGCACGAACGTGATGTCCTCCGAGGGGGCGCGGTATCTCGCCCGGGCCTGCATCCTCCTTTCCTGCACAATCGGCTCCCCTGTGAAGCTCACCTGGTACAACACACAGGATGAGCTATACAGAAAAGGAGTTTTCTCCTCCTCGATCGCCACAACCAACTCTCGCCTCTCCGGCCGCTTCGCCACCACCACATAGTTCTTTTTGTGGAGATTCGACGCCACCCCGATCCCCTTCCGCTGCCCCAAGGTGTAGAAATGCAACCCCCGGTGCCTCCCCAGCCGACGACCCGTCACATCCACGATGTCGCCCGGCTCGTCAGGAAGGTACGCCGCGAGGAAATCCGACATCCGCACTTGGCCGATGAAACAGATTCCCTGGCTGTCCTTCTTCTCCGCGTTCGGAAGACCAAAGCTCCGCGCGGCCTCCCGCACCTCCGCCTTCAGCAAATGCCCCACCGGAAAACGCGCGTCCCGCACCTGCTCCGGGTTCATCAACGACAGAAAATACGTCTGGTCCTTGTTCGGGTCCAGCCCCGTCAGAATCTCCCGCCTCCCGTCTTCCCGCACCCGCGAGCGAGCGTAATGCCCCGTCGCCACCGCCTCGTACCCCCTGCTTAACGCATACTCCCGGAACACCCCGAACTTGATCTCCCGGTTGCACATGACATCCGGGTTCGGGGTCACCCCCTCCTCGTACCCCCTCAACAAATACTCCACGATCCGTGACTTGTACTCGTCCATCAAATTCACGATCTCAAACGGGATCCCCAGCGCCTCGGCTACCGCCCGCGCGTCCTCCACATCCTGCCGCCACGGACAATCCCCCAGGATGTTGTCCTCGTTGATCCAGTTCTTCATGTATGCCGCCGACACATCACACCCCTGCTCCTTGAGCAACGCCGCCGCCACGGCACTGTCCACACCACCCGACAAGGCGACCAGAATACGCTCCTTCTTCATCTCGCCTCCCCTACGCGTCCATCCACAAGAATCAAGCCCGGTCACCGGGGACTCTGCCACCGACGACCGGGCTTGGATCTTTTGGAAACACAGTTAGAAGCCGCCTTCAGCTCCCTCCATGTCCATCATCATGCCCGGAGGCAGGGTGTTGGGATCGATCTTGAGGTCTTCCGGGCTCAGAACAACCCCCACCGTCGCAACCCCGGCATTGTTGCCGAACTTGATTTTGTTCATCATTCCCATGGCATTGGGGCCGAGCATCTGCCCCATGCCCATCAGCGCCATGCCCATCATGCCCTGCATGCTGCCGCTCAAAGCCTGGGCCTGTGCGGGATCCCCCACGTCAATGCTGAGGTTGAGATCCATGTTCTCCTTCATGTCGGCACTCACCAGGAAGGATCGGGCGTTGCCCATCGGTGTAAACATCGAGGCCATGGGGCCCATCTCGCCCGCGGCGGCCTCCTGGACAGACCGCGCGATCATCTCGCGGAGTTTGGCCGGGAAGACAAAGGCCAACCGGAGCGGGCGTGAGCCCATGGAGCGCATCGCGGCGTCCATCTCCGGGGAAGGCTTCGACACCGTTCCTGCGGCGATGCGCGCCAGGCCGTCCTTCAGCACCGGCAGGTTGAAGCCAAGCAACACGTTCTTGCCGTCGTTCGAAAGGGTGGCATAAAACTGCTTGGGCTCGCCGGGTCCCGGTTCCTCCTTGGGCTTGACCACCAGCACCGGCAACCCATCAACTTGGGAGGGAAGCAGATCGACGCCCTCGAGCTGGTCCTCGGCGATCACACGAAGACCCGCGGCCACCTGTTCCATTGTGACGGCCTTGTCCAATTGCAGCGCAAACGCCAACGGCAACTGCTCCATGTCGGGAGGAGTCTTGCCCTCGAAATCAACTCCCTTGAGGTCCGCGGAAATAACCATCGCCACGATGTCCTTCTCGTCCAGGCCCGTCGCGGCCGTGAACTTCTCCTGCTTCTCTTTCTGCAATGCGGCCTGCTCGGGTGTCTGCTGCGCCTCCATCGCCTTCACAAAGGGACTCGCATTCATTTGGCGGATGTTCATGAACACCAAGAGGTCGGCTTTGTCGACAAAACCGCCTTGCAGCGCCGTCGCGGACGTCTGTGCATTCGCGGAACTCAGGCTGGCCAGGCAAAGCAGAGCCAAGAAACAGGAAAAGATATTCTTCATTGCGTAGGGTGTCTTTCTGGATTCAGGTTCGATTCAGAGTGGAATCATTTTTGATCTATGTCCCCAGGCCCCCCTCTGCAAGAAAATCCGCACCCGTTTTCAGGCCCCCACCCCCTCCCACCCACGGCAATCAGGCGGTACGGGCAGTTGACAATTCCGTGCTTCCGAGGCAACGGGGTGGGATGCGTTACCCCCTACTTCTCACCAGAGCCAGTTCGCTGCTTCTTGCGGCATGGTTTGTTTGCCTGCCCTTGGTGGGGAAGGCTGGCGCCGCCACCCCCCATGCCCGGGCCAACCGGATCGCCTCCGCATCCCTGCTCGCCGCCTCACTTCTCCTGGCCTTTGCCGCACGCCGCCTCCCCCCTTCCCGTCGCACGGCGGGGGTCCTTCTCGCCACAGGAGGCATCGCCTTGATTCTCCTGCTCTCCGGCTCCTTATCCCGTTGAACCTACCGCGGGTTCCCCCTGCCACCGAAAAGAAGAGCCGGGGTGCTGCTGGGAGGCGATGTTGTGCGGTTAACCTCTGCCGCGCGGTTCATGTTTCACACAAGGATGAATACAACAAGATCTTCAAGCGAACCGTATTACGCGAAACCGAGGACTACTCCGGCGGCTTTTCCAATGCTTCCCTCCAGAACGTCCCCTCCATAAGAACGCCACCCCCCCCGATCCATTCCCGGATGAAGATCGAATCGTTCCGCTTTTCCATTGCATGGCCTGAGGCGGTTGGATAGGCTCTACCTGTTTTTGGCTTTTCCCTTCCATTTCACAAGGAGATTCCCCATGCGTTTCCGCGCGTTTACATGCCTATTCATCGGCCTTCTCTCGGCGACCCCCCTTCTCGCACCCGCGGAAGACGACCTCTTCGAGCGTGCTCCTTGGAGCTTCAGCGCCGGGCTGGGCCACATCAACTTCGAAGGCGACCAGGAAGTGGAGGACGGTCAGTACCTCACTTTACGCGGAATGTACAACATCGACGCACGTTGGGGCTGGGAGGGCATCCTCGATCTCTTCCCCTCCATCGACGGTGCCAGCGGCGACAACCCCGACCGCCGCCGCCTCGGAGGAAACGTCGGAACCGACCCGGTGGTCAAGGACACGAGCGGTTTCCGCATCGGCTTCGACCTCAACTACCACCTGCGCACCATCCGGAACCTCCGCTGGGACCCCTACCTCACTCTGGGCCTCGGCTACACCTGGTTTGACGAGGAAATCCGCGCCGGCACCAAGGACTTCCAGGTCTTTGCCGGCGGCGGCATGATGTACCACTTCAACGACGCTTGGGCGGTCCGCGTCGACGCCCAGACCCCGATCGTCGGCGGCAACACCGAGTTCAACCTCATGCTCAGCGCGGGGATCAACTACCGTCCCAACACCGCGATCCCCCCCGAATTCCGGCTCAGCGGCACCCCCTCCGGCCTCGACACCGATGGCGACGGGCTCACCGATGTGCGCGAACGCGAGATCGGTACCGACCCGAACGACCCTGACACCGACGACGACGGCCTGACGGATGGCGAGGAAGTCCTCAAATACATGACCGATCCCCTCAACCCCGACACCGACGGCGACGAACTCAAGGACGGCGCCGAGGTAAAAGTCCACCGGACCAACCCGCTTAACCCCGACACCGACGGCGATGCTCTGAAAGACGGGGCGGAAGTGCTGACGTACAAGACCGATCCCCTCAACCCCGACACTGACGGCGACCGCCTGAAGGACGGCGAAGAAGTGTTGACGCACAAAACCGACCCCCTCAACCCCGACACCGACCACGACACCCTCACCGACGGGGACGAAGTACTCACCCACAAGACCAACCCACTCGCCATGGACACGGACAAGGGCGGAGTCGACGATGGGCACGAGGTGCTCATCGACAAGACCAATCCCCTCGACCCGGCCGATGACTTCATCCGTGTGGAAATCCGTGTGGAGTTCGACACCGACAAAGCCACCATCCGGACCATCGAACGCGAAGACCTCGACAAGGTGACTCAGATGATGCGCAGCGTCCCCACGTCCACCGCCATCATCGAGGGCCACGCCGACCGCCGCCCCACTTCCAAACGAGACTACAACATCCGCCTCTCCCAGCGCCGCGCCGAAGCCGTCCGCCAGTACCTTGTCGCGAACGGCACCATCGCCGGCGACAGGCTCACCGCGAAAGGCTTCGGCTTCGATCGCCCCCGGGCCCCCAACGACACCGAGGAGAACATGCAGCGCAACCGCCGCGTGGAGATCTACATCAACCGCAACAGCCCCGCACTCCGCTGAGGCCCCACACCCCTCCCCACCCCGGCGGCCATCCATTGGCCGCCGTTTTTTTTTGGGGGGGAGCGGGAAGAGAGCGGTGAGGGCCTTGGTGGAAACACCCTTTGGTGGAGGAGTCCACACCGGTCCCTGCCCCGCCAACCCGGCTACGGAAGGCGTTCCCCTTTGTGGAGAACAGAGGGGGACTGAAGCCACTCCTGGAAACGCTTCAGGCTGATCTTTTCAAAGGGACGGAGTTCCGGGGCGAACGTGGAGATGCGAAGGTCTTCCATTTTCCGAAACGCTTCGCGGAGCTGTCCGGGACGGAGACGGGTGGCGGCCGCGGCCAAGGCTTCCAGGGCTGGCTCCAGCTCCTCCTGCTTGCGCGCGTCCTTGGCAGGATCGCGGGCGAGCCGTTCCAGACGCGACAAAACCGCCTGCAGAAAGCGGGGATAGCGGAGGAGGTTTTCCGGGTCGCTGCACCAGCCCGGCAACCAAAGCAGGTTTTGCTGAAAGGCGAGGTCGTCGGCGGCCGCACCGGGAGGAACCTTGTCCAACGCCTCGAGCACGCGGCCCCGTAATTCGAAGATCCTCCGAAGCGCCTCCCCTCTTTTCTCCGCAACCTCAAAAAGGATTCCCCGCCCACGATCCGCCGCCATGGCCCAGTCCTCCTCTTTCCCAACCTCCCCGAGCGCCTCCGCCACCACCCCATCGATCAGATCGGGAAGCGCCCGCATCTGCGCGAGATCCAACTGAATCGCGGTAGGAAGGGGGAACTTTTTCTCGAGATACCGAATAGGATCCGGGAACTCGCGGCGGAAGCGGGCAACCAACGCGTCGCGGGAGAAGGGGTCGTGGCGCAAGGAGGAGGGGCGTTCGGCGGCCGCAGCGCGGGCACCGGGGAAGGAGGGCCCTTCATGGAGCAGCTCCCCCTTACCGTCGCGCACGCGCAGCCGCGTGACCAGATGGGGGGGAAGGGTCTCGGGGTGGAGATCCGGCGCAGCAAGGATGCGGCCCAGCCGGGCGGCAAGGTAGGCGGCAAGAGCTTTGTACAGGGAATGGGTGTAGCGGAAACCGTTCTGGTCGAACCAGGAGATGGCGTCGCGTGCGGTCGCGCCATAAGGGGCACAGAGCGTGCGCAGCGGTTTGTCGAGACTGCGCAGAAGGGCGACAACCTTGTCTTCCAGCCACGCGGGAATCGTCCATTCCAAAAGTTCATCCGGCAGGCGCGGGAGGTCCGCCTCGGCCACCTCGAAGGCCGCCCCATCCCGCGCTGGATCCTCCGGAGTGTACGCATAAACCACGGAAACCTGCACACCGTTGACCCTGAGGGTATCGGGGTAGTCGGCCGCGTCGCAGGGATGCCCCCGGAGAAGGTCGCGGATGCGGGGCACCCAGTCCCGTCCGCCCGTCCAGTCACGGAACTCCGACACCGAACAGAGCTCCGCCGGGAGGAGGCGATCGAAATGGGCGACGAGGGCATCAGACCCCACGAGGGCTCCGGGGCGGCGCAATTTACGTTCCCATCCTTCGAGCGACCCAAGAAGTTCCCGGTATCGGGCCAGAAATCGGTCGCCCTCCGGAAGATCCCCCGCCGCGAGCCCGTCCCGCAGGAAAATCCCGCGGGCGGCGACGGGATCGATGCGGCCGTAATGCACACGTTTTCCGTAGCGGAGGGTAAGGGAGCCGAGGCTCACGCGTTCCTCGGCTTCCACGAAACCGCGGGAACCGTTCCATACGGGGCGCTCGTACTGGTACCGGCAAAGGTGTGGAGCGACCTGTTCAACCCAAAGGGGGTCGATCCGGGCGCATTCGCGGCCATAGAGGCGGGAGGTCTCCACCAGCGTGAAGGCCATCACCCACCGCGGGGGTTTCTTCGCCAGTCCGCTGCCGGGAAACACCAAAAAACCTTGCCCATTTGGGGCGCGGAAATTCCCTTCGTCGGTACGCTCCCCTACGGAACGGGGAACCCCGGAGAGGATGGCCCGATGCAACGAATCAGAACGGATCTCGTCGAGGTGGCCGATGGAGGACGGCAACTCCCACCCCATGTCGGCGCAGGTATCCCGGAGGTCGTCGACGAGCCGGATCCATTCCTCCATCCGGCGGGGGTTGAGAAAATGGGCTCGACTGAAACGCGCACGTCGGCCACGGCTGGCGGACTCGGCGCAGACATCGTTCCACAGGGCCAGCATCCCGAGGAAATCGGACTCGGGATGTTTCCATGCGGCGTGGGCGCGATCGGCGGCCTCGGCCTGGTCGGCAGGGCGTTCGCGTGGGTCTTGGATGGAGAGGAATGCGGTGCAGACGAGCACGGCGGGGAGGATCCGTTCGTGGTGCCCCTCCTCCAGCATGCGGGCGAGGCGGGGTTCCAGGGGAAAGGACGCGAGACGCCGTCCGCGGGGCGTGAGGACGCGCCCCTCGGTCATGGCCCCAATCTCGACCAGGGTCCGGTAGCCCTCGGCGATCTGCGCACCACGTGGGGGGTCGAGCAAGGGGAACTCTCCCAGGGGCGGAAGCCCCAAGAGGGCCATGCGCAGAATGACCTCCGCCAGCGAATCGCGGCGGATTTCGGGATCGCTGTGGGCTGGGGCCTTCAGCAACGACTCCTCACTGTAGAGCCGAACGCACACACCGGGGCCTGTGCGTCCGCAGCGTCCGCGGCGTTGCCGCGCGGACGCCTGCGAGACCCGCTCCGTCATCAGACGCTGAACCTGTTGCCGAGGGTCAAACCGATTCACCCGGACCTGTCCGGTATCGATCACCGCACGGATGCCCGGAAGGGTCAGGGAAGTCTCCGCGACATTCGTCGACAACACAATCCGGCGGCGGCCACTCCGGGTAAAAACCCGGTTCTGATCGGAGAGGCTCAGGCGTGCGAAAAGGGGAAGGACCTCGGCTCGCTGGCGGTAACGGCCCTCGATCTTGCGGGCGCACTCGCGTATCTCCCGCTCCCCGGGCAGGAAAACCAGGGTGTCGAGTTCGCCATGGACGGCGTCGAGACGCTCCAAGGCCTCCACCACTTGGTCTTCCGTGTCCATATCGGACTCCTCAAACTCGGGCAGGTGGACATCCTCGATCGGAAAAAGACGCCCCTCGACCGAGATCACAGGGGCGCCGTCGAAAAACGCGGAGAATCGGCCGGCATCGAGGGTGGCGGACGAAATGACGACCTTCAGATCGTCGCGGCGCCGCAGGATGCCGTGCAGGCAGCCCAGGATGAAGTCGATATTCAGGCTCCTCTCGTGCGCCTCGTCGATGATCAGGGTGTTGTAGGCGCGCCAGTCGGGATCCTGGGGAAGCCGTGCCAGCAGAATGCCATCGGTCATGAACTGAATCCTCGTGGCCTCCGAGGTCTTGTCCTCGAAACGAACGGTGACACCAACGGTCCCTCCCAGTTCGGAGCCGCACTCCTCCGCGACGCGACGGGCCATGCCTGTGGCCGCAAGGCGCCGGGGCTGGGTGACCCCGATCCGCCCGAAATGACCACCCCCGGCCTCGAAGGCCATTTTCGGGAGCTGGGTGGTCTTTCCCGACCCGGTGTCGCCGCACACGATCACAACCGGATGCGCGGCGATGGCCGAGATGATAACTTCCCGCTCCCGGCTCACGGGCAAGTCCTGCGGATAATCCAAACGAGGCACGGAGCCTTGGAAAGCGGTCCATCTGGCTTCCGCGCGGCCCAATCGATCCAACCACTCCGCTTGGACCCGGTCAACCGGCTGCCCCCTGCGCCGCCGCCCTTCGATGCCCCGCAAACGGCCCTCCAGCTCCGCACGATCCGCACCGAGCAACCGGGCGGCGGCAAGCCGTGAGGCCAGGGAAAGGGGAAGGGAGGACGCGTCGGACACGCGCCCCCCCTACCCGATCCCTCCGGCTTTTCAACCCAAGGGAAGAACCTCCTCGATTATTTCGACTCCAGGGTTTTCGCGCCGCCGAGCCCCGCCGGTCCGCCCGCCTTCTCGAGGTCGGTCCAGAGGGTGCCGTCCCCGGCATGGAAGATGTTGAGCTTGAGGGAGGGGCTGAGGCGGGTGGCGAATTCCCAGAGGCTGTAGGCTCGGGGATCGCCAAAAGCCTGGGTCTTCAGGAGGGTTCCCGCGGCACGCTCGCCCTCAACCCGTTCGAAGGCTTCGGCCTGGGCGGTGCCCAGCAGGCGCGTGCGTTCCGCATCCACGCCAGAGGTCTGTTTGCGGATCTCGGAAACCCTGCGCTGGGTTTCCCCCTGGATACGGGCGACCTGGCGGTCCTGGTCCGCACGGATCTCCGCGCGGATCTTCTTCGTCTCCTCGGCCACCTGCTGCTTGCGCTGATCGATCAAGGTCATCTCCGTGTTCAATTCCGCCAACTTCTTCGCGGTCTCCTGGCGCTCCTTGTTCGTCAAATCCTGCTCAATGGCCAATCCCACCTGCTGGATCGGCTCCAGGATCTGCATGGGCACCTCCACATTCCGGATCAGCGCGTTGTGCACCAGGATCCGCTTGTCCTCCAGTGTCTGCTTCAGTGAGGCCGTCAGCTCGTCCTGGAATTTGCTTCGCGCCTCGCCAGCGACGAAGTCGCGTGCACCAAACTCGGAGCCCTTGTTGCGGGCGACAGAACTGAGCTGGGGCACGATGACCTTGTCAAGCACCGCCGGCAGGTCGCCGTAGCTGCGGAAGATCCATGCGATGTTGCGGGGGTGGAGCTCGAATTCGAGCGTCATGTCGATGTTGATCTGGAAACCGTCGCGCGAAGGAAACTCGAGCACTTGGTTGAGACTAAGACCCGACATGTCGTCGACCTGCTGCTGGCTGAAGCCGGGGGCGGCTTCCTGCTTTCCGCCCTGGCGCCGGCGGGAGGCCGGCCTCTCCTGGGGGCTCTCCGTGCCGCTGAACAGCTCGGAGCTGCGCGACATGTAGTCCATGCGCTTCGCGTTCTGCTGCACAATCATGTTCTGGTTTAGTTCCTCCAGCGCACGGTTCTGGACCTCGAGCTGGGCCTTCGTGAAGACACGCCCCCCCTGGCGGAGCATCGACACCTGGCTCACGCCGATCTCAAGAACATCCACCTTATACTCGCGCGGATTCAGGAAATACAGACCTGGCTGCAGGATGTTCTCCAATACCCCCTTCTGACCAGCCTTCGCGAACTCTCCCTCGGCCGCCTGGGCGCCCGAAAGCGAGGTGACCACGCCCGCATAGCCGATCGGGACACTGACCGCGGGAGTGACCTCGACCTTGTATCCATACGGATTGAGGCGGTAGGATCCAGGCCCGAGCACGCGACGCCAAATACCTTTCTGGTGGTCCTCGACCAGGAATTCGCCCGGGGGAGGCTCTTCCCCCACCTTCGAGGTCACAATGCCCACCTGCCCAGGGGCGATCGTCACATTCGGATAGATCTCCCACGAATAGAGCAGCGGGTTGCGGAAATGCCGCCCCTCACCAAGCACCTCCGACTGAATGCCCTTCTGCCCGGGACCGGCCAGGATTTGGTCGGGGGGGAGATTTTCCCCCACCTTGCTCACGATCACAGCCATCTGGCCGGGCCGCACATAGATCCGGCAGAATTGCATCAGCCAGACAAACTGGGCGAGGGCCCCCGCAGCAACGATGCTACCGAGAAGCTTGACGACGTTGACCTTGGGCGCGCTCATGGACGCACCTCCTTTCCTTCGGGAAGGAAGAACCGGAACAATCCGCCCAGTCCCTCCTGGCTTTCATTGCTGAGGATGGATTCGATGCGTGGGGCGAGGTGCTGATAAAGCACCAGGCGGGCGAGGTTGAGCCCCCCACCCAGCGCCTGAGCCTCGGCCGCAAAGACCGACGCACGAGCCTCATTGTCGGCCTGGACCGCCGCCCGCTCCCCGTCCGCCTTCAGGAGGAGTCCCTCGGCGTCGAATTTCGCGGCCTCCATCCGCAAGCGGGCAACATCAAGGTCCTTCTCGGCGGCGATCACCTGCACCTGCATCGTCTGCTCGGCGGCGATGACGGCGCGGATCCGCTCCGTCTCCGCTTCGACTTTCTCCTTGTTCTGTTGCGCCAGCATTTCCTGGCGCGTCAGCTCGGCGCGCGAACGCGCCTGGTTGATCTGCTCGCTGTACTTCTCCCGCTCCTGGACCGCCACTTGGCGGTCCCGGTTGATCGCCGCAATCTCGTCGGGCACCGAAATCTTGCGCACCAGGACCTCGACAATCTCCACGCCCCAGTCCTCGCTGCGGGCCTTCAAGTGCTCCTTAAGGTCGTCCTGGAACTGTTTGCGGGTTTCCCCGACGATAAATTTGATCGCCGGATGCTTGCTGCCCTCGATGCGGCTGAATCCCCGGGCCCTGGGCAGGATAATTTTCTTGATGATGTCGTCCATGTCCCCCACGCGGTGGGTGAGGAAGGCCGAATGCTCCTGCCGCAGCTTGAACTCGATCGTCGCTTCCACCGTCACCGTGAAGCCGTCCTGGGTGAGGAAGGTGATGCGGTCCTCGCCGCTCATCTCGAAGCGCTGCCCGCGGATGTTCACCTCCACAAGCGAATACAGGTAGGGATTCAGGTAATAGGTACCCGCATCCTTGACCTCTCCGACCACGCCCTTCATGCCCTCCTCCACCAAGAAGGTGTTCGGGTTTTCGGGGGCTTCGGCAGCGACGAGCGTGTCCGCACCGACCAAGGAGGTCACCACTCCCACATGGCCGGCCTGGACGGTGATAGCGTCGAAGATCTCAACGTGGTAGGCATACGGGTTGACGCGATGGCTTCCCGCCATGAGGATCTCGGGAAGGATGCCCTTGGTGCCCTCGCCCGCGAGGATCTGACCGCTGGGAAGATCCTTGCCGAAAAGACGCGTCCGCACACCCAGTTTTCCCGCGGGGATCTGGGTGATGGGATGGATCTCCCACTGCCAGACCCAGGGATTGCGCCAGTGGCGGCCTTCGGCGAGCACCTCCAACTGGATGCCCTTCTGGTCCGGCCCGTCGGCCAGAATCTGTCCACTGGGAAGTTCCGTGCCCGTTTTGCGGATCAGGACAGCAATTTCCCCTTCGCCGGGCTCGATGCGGAAGCCGTACCAGATGCCGATGGGGATACAGGCGACGGCGACAAAAACGAGAAAACCTATGCAACCGGAGGGATGAAAGGTCTTGCGGGGCATGGCCCCCCTTGGGCGCGCGGGGCCACGCGTGGGAAAAGGAGTAGGGGTGTCGTTCATGGTGGGATGGGGTTTCAGGTTTCTGGGGAAAGGGACAGGGAAGGGAACTCGCGACCGTGCCCGCGAGGGGAGCGTCGGGGGCGGCTCAGGCCCCGCGTCTGCGTTTCCGCCCCTCCTGGACGAATTTCAGGACGGCGCCCACCAAGGTGGCGGCCGGAATGAAATTGGCCGACGGATAGGCGCAATAGAGAGCCGCGGCAATGCCCAGAAGGGTGCGCTGCCAGACGGGAAGCTCCTCGACGGATGCGATGTAATAAGCCACGCTTCCTCCAACCAGGGACCCTCCCAAAACCCCCAAAGGTCCGAACGTGAACAGGTCGATGCTGTCGATCACCACCCCCCCCAACACCGGACCAACCGTGCGCTCAAACCGCCGAACGGTGTCTTCCAAGTGTTCCCCTCGGGGTTCCTCCGGAAGGGTGTACTCTATTTCCGTGGAATCTGTCATGCGCGCATTGTTGCAGAATCCTTTTGCCGTAACCATTCCAAAAACCTCTTAAGTTTATAAACCCAACGTTTATAAACCCAACGCAGGCTAGGCCACCCCCTCATAGGAATAGCCGGGGGGAGTGGCGTTGCGTCAGAGGGGTATGTGCGCAGCAAAATCCTGGAGTGATGCGCGGAGTCGAGGTCCACCACCGCGCAACATCGGGAACCTCCCCAAGCCCCACCCTCCCGATCTCCCCGAGCTTTGTTTGTATGCCCTGGACCTCGGCCCCCTCCCCTATGGGCCCGCATGGTTCTTCCCGTTGCGGGCGGAATCCGGGTCAGGACAAGCCCAGGGCAGGTTCGACCAGAATCAAGAGCCCAGAGGCGCGGCGGCACAGACCACCCCGGCGTCGGCCGCCAACACCGCAGAGGCACGGGACAGGGCGTAGAGACGCTGGTGTTGCGAGACACCCGCGAAACGGTGTGCGCCCCGGGTGACCCGCGGAGTGGCGTAGTCTCTGCCATCTTCCGGCACCCGGTGGGTGTAATAAGCCTCGTATTCCCCGAACTCCAACGAACGGCGATCCTGCAAGAGACGGCGGTGATCGGCACTCGCGAGGGCCCGGCGATATCCAGGCAGCACCGTGCCACCGAAAAATGCCCCCATGCAGCCGCTTCCGTAACTGAAGAAGCCCACGCGACGTTCCTCCAGGTCGAGCCCAGGATTGTCGAGGAGGGCGACCAGCCCAAGATAGAGGGAGGCCGTGTAGGCATTTCCATTGATGCGGTTGTAGGCCAAGGAGGGCTCGACCTGGGCCTGCAGCTCCGCCGCGGTGTGCGAGGCATTCTCCAGGCGTGCGAGGGTGAGGTGGGCCTTGAGAGCCATACGCGTGAAGGGCATGTGGTAGCAGAAATGGTCGAAGTCCCCGAAAGGGTGCCCGCCCTGAGCACGGTAATCTCCCCAGGCCTTCTCCAGCGTTTCCATGTACACCTTCAGCGAATACTTGCCGTCGACCAACGCCTCATCCCGGTAGTTGGGCCGCCAGAAATCCATCACATCCCGGGTATGGTATCCCACCACGGGATCCAGACGCAAGATGCGCGGTCGTGCGGAGACCACCATGGCCACCGCTCCGGCACCCTGGGTGGGTTCCCCGGCGCTGCCCAGGCCGTATCGGGCCACATCGGAGGCCAGCACCAGGACCTTGTGGGCGGGATCCATGGCCACGGTCGCCAAAGCGAACTGGAGCGCCGAGGTGCTGCTGCAACAGGCCTGTTTCATCTCGACGGTCCTGCAATTCGCGGGCAGGTCCAAAAGTCGATGCACGTAGATCGCCGCCGCCTTCGACTGATCTACCCCCGATTCCGTCGCGAAAATCACCGTGCGGACAGCGGCTCGGTCGACGTCGCGAAGGGCCCGCTCCGCAGCATTGGCGGCGAGAGTGACCACATCCTCGTCCGGCGCGGGAACCGCCATAAATTCCTGTCCGATTCCTGCCTGGTATTTGGCGAAGTCCACGCCCCGGGCGCGGGCGAGGCGACGGAGGTCGAGCCCCTGTCCGGGCACATCCATGCTGATGCTTTCGAGACCAATGTACATGGGAGACTCCTTTTTGAGCATCGTCGGGGTTCAGGAAACCGCAAGAGAGGAAAGCGGTGGTCGGGCGGAAACCTCGGGTTCCAAAGCCTCCAGCGCACCATGCAGGACCCGCTCCAACGACTGGAGGTAGACGAGGAACTCTTCCCGCCCCCTGGCCGTCAACCAGACGAGGGTTCGAGCCCTCGGCCCCCGTCCGCTCTTGAGCTGCTGGACCACGCCGGCCTCCTCCAGCACCTTCAGATGCCGGCTCAGGTTGCCGTCGGTCAGCCCGCAACAGGACTTAAGTTCCTGAAAACCGAGTCCTTTGGATTCGGAACACAGGGCGGTGACCAAGGCCAGGCGGGCCGGTTCATGGAAGGTCTTGGCAATTTCGTTCCAATGCATCAGGTCGCTGTGGCTCATGGCGCATGCTCCGGGGGGATGGGGGAGATTCGTTCAAAGGCGGCATACCGCCGCTCGTCCACGTAAAGGATCAGCCCCCCTGCCCATTCCCCCACCCCGAACACCAGGCCCATCACCCAGGCGTCGAGGAAGCCCAGTCCAGGGGTCAACAAGTACAGAGCCCCCCCGGCGATGTAGAACACCCCCACCAGACTGATCATCGCGGGCAACACATACCGGGAGGCGATATTGGCCAGCCCGAACATGCACATCCACACGCCGAAAAGCTGGTCAACCTCACGGGACAACAGCAACACCCCCGTGAACAAAGCCCCAACCGCCAAAGGCGGCACCACATCCAGCAAGGGCCCCAGTCGCCTCCAGTCTCTCTGGATCACCTTGTCCTTCATGAACCAATGCACCAAAGCCCCCAGACTCAACATCGACGCCGCCAAAAACACCACCCCCCACGCCATCACGTGTGCTGCGGCCGTCCGTGGCACCCATTCCGCCTGCAACAACAACGCCATCCCAAACGCCAAGGTCCCCGAGATCATCCGGGTCGGACCCGACCACCCCTTAAAGCGCTGTCGGGCCATCAACGACCGCCTCAGCGTTCGAACCGTCTCCAAGGCATCCTGCACCGGAATTAAGGTCATCGGCACAGTATACTTTGCCGCGCAAAGAAAGCAAACCCAAAAGACGGTCGGGGCTTGAGAAAAGCGGAGAAGGGGGATATGGGAAAAGGAATGAATGTGGAATGCCTGCGGATCCTGGAGCACCGCCCGATGGGAAGAGATTCCTTTCTGTTGCGGATGGAACGGCCCAGCTGGCGTTGGAAAGCGGGACAATTGGTGGGGCTATGCGGAGAGGATGCGATGGACCAGAGGGACTACAGCATCGCCTCGGGTGAGGAAGAGGAGACGCTGGACGTGCTCTACCGCCTGATTCCGCACGGACGGGTCACGCCACACCTCCGTGGTTTCAGGGAGGGCGACCCGCTGCCAGTGGTGGGGCCCTATGGGCGGTTCACGCTCCGGGACCCTTCCCGGCCGCTGTTGTTTTGCGCCACCGGGACAGGCATTGCGCCCTGCCGTTCCTTCCTGCGAAGCCACACGGGACTTGATTTGACGCTTTTGCATGGCGTGCGGTACCCCGAAGACCTCCACTTCGCCGAGGAATTCGCCGGAATCGCCTACCACCCCTTCAGCTCACGGGAGCCCTTCCAAGGGCGGCTAGGACGGATCACCGATGCCCTCCGAGATCTCCCCCTCCCCCAAAACCTGCATGTCTACCTCTGCGGCGCCAATGAAATGATCTACGAGGCCCAGGAAATCCTCCATGCCCGGGGACTCCCCTCCACCTCCCTCTTTCAAGAACCCTACTACTATCGCGCCTACGACGCCTGAACCCTCCGCACACTGAACAAACAGGCCTCCGCCTCAGGGAGAGTGTCCCGGCTCGGAACCGGCGTCACCTCGTTCCATTCGCCGCCGCAAACTCTCGAGGTTCAGGCGGATTTGCCGGTCGCCCGGCCTCATCCGATCGGCCTGCTCAAAGACCTCCAGGGCCTCCCGTAGCCTTCCCGCCCGCGAGAGGGCCAGTCCATACTGGATGCGGACCCGAACATCAAAAGGAGAGAGCCGCACCAACTCCTCCAGAGCCTCCGCCGCCGCCAAGAAATCCCCCTCCAACTTGTCCAGCTCGGCTACCCCGGCACGGGCGATGCGATCCAAAGGGTTCCACCGAAGGGCACGGGCATAGGCCTTCCGGCTTTCTGCGATGGCCTGGGCACGGGCTTTGGGTTCCCTCAGCCATGTCGCGGCCACCCGCCTCTCGTAGCCCAACTCGTTCCATCCCCGGGAAAGCATGGGAGTCCATCGACGCAGCGAGGCCGCGGCGCGGCGGGCCGACTCGAACTCCTCCCGGGAGAGAGCGGAATTGAGGCGGTACTCGGCAACGGAGCCCAGGAACAGGGGCACATAGGCCAGCGCAGACAGCAAAGAAACAGCCAGGGCGGGCCAAGGCAGGAAACGGGAGAGGGCAGGAGAAAGGGGGCGACGACGCCAGAGGCCGCCTTGAAGCCCCCGGCCGTCGAGCAGCCCAATCAGGAGAGCCAGGACCATCGCGCACCCAGGGGTGTGCAGGTTGAAGTCGAAGGCGGCATGTACCAGGGATCCCCCAAGAAGCGCCATTTGAAGGAAGGGCAGACGCCTCCCCCCGCCCTCGGCGCGCAGCCCGATGAGGAACCATCGTCCCAGAAGGGCCATAAGTCCGGCGGACAGGACGAGGGTTGTAAGCCATCCGTATTCCGCGAGAGTATGCAAAATCTCGCTGTGGGCATAGTGGAGGTACTGCGCCGAGGAAGAAAAGTGTTCGCGATACTGGTCAAAAACATGGCGGAAGGTTCCGGGACCGGCTCCCCAGAATCCCTCGCCGCGGATCAGGTTCCACGTATCGGGCCAGTACTGGGAGAGTCGCACATCGCCCCGGAGGGTCTGCTCGACGACACGGGCGCGAAAACCGGGCACGAGGCGCCAGAGGCCGAGCAAAATCCCTCCGCCGGCGGGAACCAAGGCCGCCAACACGACGAGCACGCCCCTCCACCCCCGCCTCAAAGCCAGGGCGCCGAAGAACAGGATCAAGCCCGCCACCAACCCCAGCAAACCCGCCCGCGAAAGCGTCAGCACCAGCGCGGGCAGCGTGAAAAGCAGGGTATAGCCCGAGAAAAGACGCAACGTCAAGCCCGCCGAAGGCATTCCAAGCAGCCCCACGGCCAGCAACGAGGCCATCTGCAGGACATGCGCGAAGTGGTTTGGGCAAATGAAGACGCCGCTGGCGCGCATGCCGTAGCTCTCGGGGCGTTCCAGCCACAATACCCCGCGTTCCCCCAACCAATGCTGACGGAGTGCGTAGATCGACAACAGGCAGGCTGTCAGGAGAAAAGCACCGAGCACCCCGCGCCAGAGCCCCCGGCGATTCCCCAGGTCCGAGAACGTAATGTAGAACAAAAGCCCGGAAACCAGCTGGAGGAACTCGGTCCAGGCCTGGAAAGGCACGCGCGGGATCCAGGACGCTCTCACGAGCACTACAGCACAAAGAAACAACCAGAGACCCGTTCCAAATGGAGGCGAGAGCCGCCCCCCCCCCGCGCGCAGGGCCAACAGGGCCCTGATCTGACATCCAGCGACCGCCAGCAGCCCCAGAATCCAAAACGGCGCGGACGCCCAAAACACCGTGCCCCCGAACAACAGTACCATCCCCAGAACGGAAATGGCTGGCAACAAAAGCAGATAGGTGTCCAGGGCGCTGTCTGGGTCCAACGGGGAAAGCGCCTCGGCACGGGGTCTTCGTCGACGTGGGGACATGCCGACCATGCTCCGTTTACAAGGTGGAGCGTTCTACGGTGATCACGTCACCGGCACGAAGGTCCACATCGAGCGAGGGATCGTTGCGGATGTCGCGGAAATTGATCTCCAGGCGTTCGTTGTTCCGCACAAGAACAATGCGCCGGCTATTGGCCCACTCCGTGAAGTTGCCCGCCGAAACAATGGCCTGGCTCAAGGTGACCCGGCCGACGAGCGGGAATCGCCCGGGTTGGCGGACCTCACCCCCGATAAAATAGAACGTGTTCGGAACGGCCACGCGGGCATAGATTTCCTTGTAAATATTCTGCCGCTCGGTGTACTCCGCCTCGATCTCACGCTCGAGTTCAGTCGCGGTCCTGCCCTCAGCATGAACGCTCCCAATGTAGCGAAGCTTCACGTCTCCGCGGTCATCCACCAGGGTCTCAATCTGCTCGCTGACCCCGACGGGGCCCGAGAGCGTGATGAACAACGTATCTCCGATTTTCAGACGGTAGACCACACGGGCGGGCTCCGCGGGGGGCTCGGGCGACGGCGGCGCGTCGCCGGGATTCCCCTCCCCCTCCGCGGCGGGTCCGGGTTCCACGGGCTCCGGGGCCGAGGCGCGCCGGAAAAACGAGAATCGCCTCGGAGGCTTCTCCGCCACCGGCACCACGGTAGGCTCCTCCTCCGGCACTCCGGGGGTCGGCTCAGGCGGGGCGCTGTCCGCGTAAAACGACTCATCCGGACGCCAGGGTTCGAGCCGGTCGCTCTTACAGCCTCCCAACAGGAGGATAGAGATCGGCAGAAGGAAAATGAGGCGTGGAGAGAAAACCTTCATCAGAAACGTTCCTGTACGGAGGAGGTGGAGGCGGCCTGGTCGCTCTCGGAGATGGATTCCGAATTGTTCGAGTCGGCGTAGTGCGAATAATAGGAGCTGTAGTAGTAGTAGGAGTCGTCCCGGAGAATGTTGATGTTGTTGAGCACGACCCCCACCACGGTGCCGCCGACGTTCTCGACAAGGCGCTTGGCGCGGGCGGACATGAGCCGGGGATATTTCCGGTACTGGACCACCATCAGAACACCGTCCACCTCGCTGGCGAGGATGGAGGAGTCGCTCACCCCCATGATCGGCGGGGAATCGAAAAAGACGTAGTCGTAGCGGGCCTTCAGGTTCTTGATCAGGTCTCGGATCCGTTGCGTATCCAACAGTCCAACCGAGGAACGGGGCAGGCGCCCGCTGGGAAGGAAATGCAGGTTCTCGTGCACGGTGGTCTTGATGACGTCGTCGATCGGCAGATCCCGCATGAGAACATTGGTGAGCCCATGGCGGTTGGACACCCCGAGGATCGTGTGCTGCACTGGACGGCGCATATCGGAGTCCACAATCAGAACTTTGTCGCCCATCATGGCGCACACATAGGCCAGATTGAACAGCGTGGTCGACTTGCCCTCCCCTACCCCGCCGGAGCAGACCGCGAAAGCGCCGCCGGTCTTGCCCTTGTTGGAGAACTGGAGGTTCGTGCGCAGCACCCGGTAAGACTCCGCGTGAGGGCTCTCCGGCCCCTCCTGGTTCAGCGGCTTCACCTTCTGGGGAATCACACCGATGACGGGAACGTTAAGATACCGCTCCACGTCGTCGACCGTTTTCACCGAGGTGTCCAGGTACTCGATAAAGAAGGCGAGCCCGACACCAAACACGAGTCCCACAAAGACCGAAAGGGCGATGTTGAGGACATAGTTGGGGCTGGAATGCCGCAAGGGGCGCTGGGCGGGTTCGAAGACTTCGACAGGTGTGCGCGGCAGGGCCACGTCCACCCCTTCCTGCGCGATCCTCGCCTGCAAGGCGGCCAGAATCGAGCGTTTCACCCGCACGTCGCGCTCAGCCCTTTCGAAAGGAAGCAGCTTCCGGCTTTGGGCCTCGCGTTCGACCTGTTCCACCTTTGTCAGTTCAGACTCCAACGCGTCCACTTTGCTTTTCGCAACCTGGTAATCCGCGCGGAGCCCCGCCTTCAATCCCTCGATGGCCGAGGACAGGCGCTGACGGGTTTCGTCAAGCCCCGCACGGACCCTCCGGACATCCGGATGGTTGGAGCCGAAGTTCTCAAGCAGCATGCGCAGCTGAATTTCAGCGTCCACCACCTGCGCGCGCAAGGTCTGGAGACTTTGGTCCGGGATGCTCATGAGCAGGGCGTTGATCAAGGCTTCCCCATCGAGCTTCTCGAGCTCCTCGAGGCGTGCCCGCCGCGTCAGCATGTCCACCCGATACGCCATCAGGTCGGCCTGGAGTTGGCGCAACCGCTCCGTTTCCGCGGTGATGCGCACCCCGAAATTCAACGTACTCAGCCCCAGCTCGTCCCGGACCCGCTCCAAGTTGTCTTCCGCCTCCTCCACCTGCTTGTTCATGTCCACGAGCTGCTCCTGGAGCATGGACAGGCCCCGACGGAACTCCTGTTTCTTGGCGTCGAGCCGCTGCTGGTCGTAGGAGGCGGCAATCTGGTTCGCGAGGCGGGAGGCCTCCTCCGGAGAGTCGGCCACCACCGTGATGTCAATGTTGCTGGTGTTGCGCTGTTGCTGGATTCGCACGCGCTTTTTGAGGAAATCGATGGCCTGGTCGCGTGTGAGCTCCGCCTCCCCCTTCGTGTACCTCAGGCCCCATTCCCGGGCCAGGTCCTGCTTGTCCACCACATCCCCAAGGACCTGGGCCGAATTCAGCACCTCAAGTTCCGTCAGCAGAAAATAAGGATTATACTGCTGCTGGGTGGGCAGGCTCGGATTAAACACCTGCATGTTCGGGGTGTCCTGGTAGACCTTGATGCGGCAAGTCGAGGTGAAACGCTTCGGGAGGACCGAGGTGACCGAGGCCCCGACCAGTGCGACCATCAAGGTCACCGCCAGGATGATTTCCTTGCGGGAGCGGAGTACGCGCCAATAGTCGAGAAAATGGAGGTTTTGCGATTCGGGGGAAAGTGTCTGCGAGTCCATAAATCCTCAAAGGGGAAACCCTGTGAACAAAAGCGGCGTATCATGCACCGCATGTACGCCGGGAAGGGGCGCCGGGAAGTCCGGCGCCCCCGGGATGGGGGCGCCGCTCCAGATCAGAGCGTATACTTCCAGCCAAGGGAAAGCCGGTTGCGGTCGTAATCGTCCGCCGTGCGCACATCGGAATCCAGTTCAGTGTACTGGTAAGAAGCCTCCACCGAATTGCGCACATTGACCTGGTAGGTCAGCCGGGCACCCAGCTGGGTTGCATTCTCGTCACCGTCACGGTTGGTCGCAGGATCAAATGCGGAGGTCGCATCGTCTCGGTCAAAGGTGCCGAAGAAGAGGGCGGCGTTTAGGTTGAGGGAGAGGGCGGGGCTGATGCGTTGAGAGAGGGAACCGTAGACGCTGGTGCGGGTCTGTTGGGCGAAGAAGCTCACGGGGGACTTGTCGTACCCGTAGCCGGCACCGAGCGTGACACGTGTGTCACGGGCGGGCAGATAGACGGTGGACAGATCGAGGTAAGGGGCATGAGCGGTCTGTTCGAGCGCGTCGTCAGCTTTGCGGTACTCGTACCCCAGGCGGAGATTAGCCTGCAAACGAGGGTTGATCATACGGGTGAGCAGGCCACCGACCTGGGTGGACTGGGAATCCCGGATGGAAGCCTCGTAATCCAAGTCGGTGTAGCGGACCTGGGCGCCCACATCGGTGTGGGGAGCAACTCGCTGGAGGAGATCGGCGCCGACAGAAACCTGGTCGTAATCGCTGATATCCGCCACGGACGCCGTGTCATAACTCATCATCGCATAGCGGCCGTCCAGACGCAGGGTGGTCTTCTCCGGGACCAGCTGGTTGTCGTAGGAGAGATTGAAGGAATTGTACAGGTAGTCGTTGTTGTTGCGGAACACCACGTCCTCGCTCACGAGTTCAGGCTCCTCGGAGACACGGAGGGTGTCCTTCACATAGAGATTGGAGCGGGGCGTCAGCTTCTGGCGCAGGCTCAGATCGAACTCGTGGCCCACATCCGAGCTGTCTCCAGGACGGTCGTCATACCACGTATAGGAGGGGGAATAGCGGAGGCCGAAGTACGATGCGCCTTGCTCGGTGTCCAGGACGAGATCGGCCGACCCGATGAGTTTCAGGCTCTCCTGCTTGTCCACCCCCACCCCATCGCCGGTGGTGAAGACGTTATCATCGTTTTCAACGCGCAGGTTGAGCACCACATCGACGGGAGGTCGGCCCTCCCCGGCTTGAAGGGTGGGTAGGCCCGCCGCCAGCAGCAGGGAGGAAACAAGTGCGATCCGGTTCATGAGTGATTATCCAGGGTTGGTGTGATGAACGTTCGGGGGGAATTGTCCAGTGAATCTCAGAAGACAGGGACCGAGGGGGTGACGTTCTCCTTCTCGTCATCCACCTGCTGGCCGTCATCCCCGCCGCCACGCGCCACAGGAAGGCTTTCCAGCACCTTCCTCAACAGGTTCTCGGTCACGGGAACCCGCACAGTCCCATCCTTCCCGTGCCCCTTCAGCGCGTCCGTGGAGACGGCCTCGCCCAGCGCTCCGGAACCCTGGAGCTTGGACACGCCAGAGAGTTTCTCCAGCTCATCCATAATGTTCGAAAGGTCTATATTGTATTCCCTCACCAGGAAATCCTGGTAGGCATCGGTCTCGGGATTGTCACGCTCCTCCTCGTCGATGTCTCCAACGCGGCCAAGCGCTTGCACCAGAATGCGGGCCAAATCCCCGGTCGACATCGGATTATAGATGTCCCATCCGTCAAAGGGGGTGATTCCGTGTTCCATCAGCAGACTCACCGCCTCCGTCGGCGTCGGCGTGTTGGCGAGTCCGTCCAAGAGCCCAAATTTAGTGACCAGAAGTATCGCGATGTCCCCCTGGGTGTACGCGGCGGGCGCGGGAGCCTCTTCCTCGCTCTCGACATAGGGTACGGGCATGGGGGTCGGAGTCGGCGCGAAATTTCCCATAGGAACAGGAGTCGGAAACTCCATGGGAGTGGGGGCCTTTCCCAGCCCCCCGGAACCACCACCGGGTCCATCGGGCAACAACAAAGCGGGGGGCGCATCCATGTGTAAAGATTCGTCCAGAGGGGCCTCATCGTCTTGTGGGATGATGGGGGTCAGATCCTGCGCATGGGCCATCGGAGCGGCCACCAGCAGCGTCATGGCGGTGATCAGGGATGCGAACAAGCGGTCGGGCGTCTTCATGGCGGTCCTTGCAAGGTTGGTCGTGTCGTGTTTGTCCTAAACCAATCCAAACCATAGAATAGGAACTTAAAGCCTGTCAAGACAGGAACCTCGCTTGTTTTGATTTGTTTTCCCGCCAAATTCGGGCAGTAACCCTCCTCCATGCACATGCTGACCCAGAAACTCTCCCCCGAACAGCAGGAGCGCCTCCTCGAACACCTCTCCCAACGCCCCTACGAGCGCACCAGCATCCCCCACGCCCGCGCCGCCGCCCGCCGAGAGGGCCTCACCCTCGTCCTCTATGAAAGCGGCAAACTCGTCGCCCAGGGCAAGGGGCTCCGCGACTGGGTCGAATTCGTGTTCGAACCTGACATTCTCCACAGCACTGGAATTCTCGATGGCGCCCCTCCGCCGGACGCCGATTTCTCCCCCCACATCGGCATCGACGAGAGCGGTAAGGGTGATTTCTTCGGCCCCATGGTCATCGCCGCCTTCCGCGTCACCCCCGACATGGCCACACTCTTTCAGGAACTCGGTGTCCGCGACAGCAAGGCCATCACCAGCGACACCCGCATCGCCACCATCGCCCGCCGCCTCCGCGAAGCCCATCCCGATGCCTGCGAGGGCATCGTCCTCGCCCCCGCCAAATACAACGAACTCGTCAAACGCATGGGCAGCGTCAACCGCGTCCTCGCCTGGGCCCATGCCACCGTGCTCGAAAACCTCCTCGCCAAATTTCCCGACACCCCCATGGCCCTGGCCGATCAGTTCGGCGCTGAACACCTCATCCGCAACGCCCTCAAAACCCGCGGCAAGGGCGTTGAACTCCGCCAAATGCACAAGGCGGAATCCGATCCCGCCGTCGCTGCCGCCTCCATCCTCGCCCGCGAGGCCTTCGTCCGCACCCTCCACACCTTGGGCGCCGAGGTCGGCGCCGAACTCCCCAAGGGCGCCACCCACGTCCGCGCCCCCGCCGAGGAACTCGTGCGCAGGCTCGGGCCCGATGTCCTCAAAACCACCGCCAAAACCCATTTCAAGACCACACGCCAGGTCCTCTCCGCCTGCGGACACGACCCCGCCCTCCTCGGCACGCCCGAGCCCCGCGAATCCCCCTGGAAACACCGGACCTCCCACGGATCCTGAAAATCGGTGTATAGTCCTTTCAGGCCCCACCCCCCGCATGTCCGCCCTCCCCGACAGCCTCCTGCAACAGCTCCACCTCCATTCCCACTACCGGAATGTCGACTACGACGCCCTCGTCACCCGCGTCGGCCCCGAAATCGCCGAACGCCGCCTTCGCCGTCAGCTCGCCATCTACCAGCGTCACGCCCACCCCCACGTCCCCCCCCTCCGCCGCAGGGTGCGCCCGCTCTTCCGCGCCGCTCTTCGGGCGGGCCTCTGGCTCTCCGGACAGCTTGAGGCCTCCCGCCGGCTCGCCCGCTCCCCCGACCTGGTCCACCGCGAGATCCGGCTCGCCCGCCTGCCGCGGGCCTTCGACGGCTTCCGGATCCTCCACCTCTCCGATTTCCACTTCGAGTTCACCCCGGACATACCGGAGTGCCTTCCCGGCTGGCTCCGGGGACTGGAATTCGACCTCTGCGTGTTGACCGGTGACTACCGGGGGGAAACCTTCGGTCCCTACGAAGAATCCCTTCAGGCGCTCGAGCGCTGCCGTTCCCTCCTCGGCCCGGACGTCTACGCTGTACTCGGAAACCACGACAACCTGGAGATGCTCCTGGAATTCCCCCGCATGGGGATCCGGGGGCTCCTCAACGAAGCGGTTTGGCTGGAGCGCGGCGGCGAAAAGATCCTGCTGGCCGGCATCGACGATGCCCACTACTACCGCACCCACCGATTCGATTCCTGGGCAGGCCTCCTCTCGGAAGCCCCCTTCTGCCTTCTCCTCTCCCACACCCCCGAGGCCTACGCCGAGGCCGCTTTCGCGGGAATCGACCTGATGCTCTCCGGACACACCCACGGTGGGCAGATTTGCCTCCCCGGGGGCATCCATGTCCTCGCCCACCTCCACAACACCCCACGGACCCTCGTGCGCGGCCCCTGGGTGTGGCAGGGTCTCCAAGGCTACACCAGCCGGGGCATCGGCGCCTCGACCATCGACAGTCGATGCTTCTGCCCCCCCGAAATCACCCTCCACACCCTACGCTTTTCCGGAGGTTCCCCTTGATTCCTCCCGCGGATATGGGAAAAGGCCCCCATGCCCTTTTCCCTTCCTCCCGCCCACCCCCCCGCGCTCCTCCAAGGCTTCCTCGACTCCAACTTCATGGGGCAGACGATCGTCATCGTCCTGCTGCTCTCCTCGGTCTTCGCTTGGACCGCGATGCTCGTCAAGACCCGTGAATTCGCGACGGTCCACGCGGAGACGCGTCGGTTCCTGCTCGATTTCCGCTCCGAAAAACACCCGCTGGCGCTTTTCCTGAAACAACAGCGCCACCCGGGAAGCCCTGCGTACCGCGTCTACCTGCGCAGCTGCCAGGCAGCCGCACGTGTCTTGGGCATGGACGACCTCGATCTGGGAACGCTGCTGTCGGGCAAGTCCGAAAGCGGAAGGCACGTGCTCACCGACTCCCAGCTTCAACTCATCCGGGAGGCGGCCGAGCGCGAGCTTGCGGACCAGGTACTGGCCCTTGAGCGCGACATGATCTGGCTGGCCACCACCACCACGATCGCGCCCTTTATGGGCCTGCTTGGCACCGTCTGGGGCGTCATGGACGCCTTTAACGGAATGGCGGTCACCGGCGCACCCACCCTGGCGACGGTCGCCCCCGGTATCTCCTCCGCGCTGCTGACGACCGTCGTGGGCCTGCTGGTGGCGATCCCGACCGTGATCGGTTACAACCTCCTGAGCGTCCGTCTGCGGAACGAAACGGTGGCCATGGACAACTTCGTGCAGGAACTCGTCGGTGAATTCCACCACGCCTACCGCCGGGAGGCCTGACCCATGGCCCGTAAAACCCCGCTGCTGCAGAACAACATCATTGGCGAGATCAACCTTACGCCGCTGATGGACCTCACCTTCATCCTGCTCATCACCTTCATCATCACCTTCCCGCTCTTGGAAAGCGGCATGCCCGTCAACCTGCCCACGGCCCGGGGAAAACCCCTCGAGGAACAGGACACCATCGCCGTCACCGTCGACGCCGACGGCCGATGGTTCGTGGACCACCGCGAGGTCACACCCGAACAGTTCGCCTCCGAGGTCCGTTTCTGGAAAGAAAGCCGTCCCGACGCCGTCGTCCTCCTCCGCGGCGACCAAGGCCTCCTCTACGGCAACCTCATGGGGGTCATGCAGGCTCTCCAGGAGAACGGCGTCCGCCGCATCAGCCTCGTCACCCAGACCGGGGAGCCACGCCGCTCCCCATGAACCGCGCGCGCGTCTTCCTCAAGGTCGTCACCGTTCACGCCCTCGTGATCGCCGCGCTCTTCCTCCTTCCACGCCTCGGCGGTTGCTCCTTCCTCAAACCCGACGAGGTCATCATCGAGGTCGAACTCGGCGGAGGCGACCCGGCCGAATCCTCCGCACCCGAACCCGAGGCCGAACCGGAACCCGAGCCCGAACCGGAACCCGAACCCGAGCCCGAGGCCCTCCCCCAACCCACGCCTCCACCCACTCCCGCGCCCACGGCTGTTCCCACCGCAACCCCCGCCCCGACCGCAACGCCCAATCCCACCCCCCGGCCCACCGCCACCCCGCGCCCCACTCCCCGCCCCACCTCCACCCCACGCCCAACCCCAAAACCCCAGCCCACCCTTTCTCCCGCTCAAATCCGCCGCCAACTGATGGAGGGCCTCAGCCCCATCTCGCCCGTTTCCCCTGAAGGACGGCCCGGCGGCAGCGGCGGCTCGGGGGGCAACTCCGGTTCCGGCTCCGGCAACGGCGTCTCCATGTCTGGCGTCACCGCCGAACTCTCTAGACGCTTCGACACCGAATGGCGTCAACCCCCCGCCCTCAGCTCCTCCTCTGGGCATTTCGTCTTTGCCGAACTGCTGATCTCCCGCGATGGCGCCATTCGCTCCGCCCGCATCACTCGTTCCTCCGGACACGCCGAAATGATCTCCTCTGTCGAACAGGCCCTCCGCCGTGTCACCCGCATCAGCCCACTTCCCTCCTCCTTTCCTCACGCCGAATATAAGGTTGAATGGGAGTTCAAATTGAAGTAACCCACCCCCATGAAATCCTGCTGTTTCTTGTTTCTTTCCCTGATCCTCCCCGCCTTCCCCTCCCTCAACGCCCAGCCCATCGGACGCGGCTCCACTGTCAAGTCCGGCACCGAAACCGCCACCGTGGACTTGAGCGGCTTTGCGGCCGATTCCGCCGAGGGCCGGGTCTTCTTCGACTCCCTCCGCAACAATCTCCGCATCACCTCCGCCTTCCGCGAGGCCCCGCCCAGCCAGGCCGAGTTCAGCATCGGCGGCGACGCCCGCGCCGTCAACGGACAGCTCTCCGTCGCTTTCCGCGTCCTGGAACGCGCCTCCGGCGCACAGAAACTCGGGAAACAATACACCGTCGACTCCCGCCAGGCCGCCCAGCTCGGCCGCCTCCTGGTCGACGAACTCACCCAGAGCCTCCACGGCCGCCCCGGGTTCGCCTCCAAACGCATTGTCATGGTGGGGCAACTCCCGGGACAGGCCCGGAAAGAGGTTTTCGCTGTGTATCCCGACGGCAAGGACCTCGTGCAACTCACCCGGGACAACGCCCATGTCCTCGCCCCCGAATGGGCTCCCGATGCCCTGTCCATCACCTACGTCAGCTACCACCGCGGCTTCCCCGATGTCTTCCGCCACCATCTCTCCCCGCCTCGCCGCGAGATCCTCGCCAATTACGCAGGCCTCAACACGGGTGGGAGCATCTCCCCCGATGGACGCCACTCCGCCCTCATCCTCTCCAACCTCGGAAAACCGGAACTTTTCGTGCGGGATCTGGCCTCCGGACGCATGACCCGCGTCACAAACACCCCTAATTCCCCCAAGTCCAGCCCAACCTGGTCTCCCGACGGCCAGCAGATCGCCTTCGTGTCCGGGCACGAAGGCCGCCCCCACCTCTACACCGTCTCCCGCAACGGCGGCGCCCCCCGCCGCATCTCCTCCGGCGGCGCCGAAAACCTGTCGCCGGACTGGGGCAGCAACGGATGGATCGCCTTCACGCGAAAGGCGGGTCCCCGCTACCAGATCGCCCTCCTCAACCCCGCCTCCGGCGAAATCCGGATCGCCAGCCCGGCCGATGCGGACTATGAAGACCCCTCCTGGGCACCGGATGGACGCCACATCGTAGCTTCCCGCAGTGTCGCCGGACAATCGGCTCTGTACTTGCTTGACACAGGCGGAGGCGCTCCCATAGCATTGCTCGCGAACCAGGGCCGATGGTACATGCCTGATTGGGCCTCAAAATGATCTCCACGTCGTCCCCAACACAACCCCCCCTCCGAACACTCCCCTCCATGAAAACCCTCCTGCGTTTCTGCCTACTCGCTCTCCTTGTCACCTCCACTGCCTGCCGCAAGAAGAATCCCAATCCGATTGACGAAAACGCCCTGCTCGGGGACCCGGCCCTGGTCACCGGCATTGATGGGATGCCCTTGGACAGCGATCTGCCTCTTTCTGGACGGGACCTGTTCGAGGGGAAGACGGCGGTGGACAGCTCGATGTATGCCCCGGTGTACTTCGCGTTCGACAGCTCGGCGATCACCTCCGGTGAAATGTTCAAGGTGCAGGCCGTCGCGGGCCACCTCCAGTCCAACTCCGGGGATGTCCTCGTCATTCAGGGCCACACCGATGAACGCGGTTCGAGGGAATACAACCTCGCCCTCGGCGAACGTCGCGCCTTGGCGGTCCGTGAAGCCCTGATCACCCTCGGCGTCGGCGCCGAACGCATCCAGACCTTGAGCTTCGGGGAAGAACAACCCGCCGCCGCCGGCAGCGGAGAGGCCTCCTGGTCCATGAACCGGCGCGCTGAGTTCCAGCTGATGCGCTGAACCCCTCCCCCCTTCCTCCCCCATCCGCCCCCCGGTTGCCCTCAGCGGGCACCGGGGGTTTTTTTCAAGGTATAATGCGATGAACCGGAATACAGAAAGGGATCGGGCGCACCTGTGGCACTTCTCTTTGTCTGCCCCCCCCGCTCGAAGTAATCAAAATCCCTCCATGCCCTCCCCCCGTTTACAAGAAGGCCTTTCCCCCGAAGGTCACGCCACCCAGCCCTCTCTCCCTCCACCCTTCCCCTGATGAACTCTGCGGGCGAACAGGCATTGCCAAGGGTTCTGGGCCTGCCCGGAGCCTTGCTGTTGGGGCTCGGCTCCATGTTGGGTACGGGAGTCTTCATCAGCATCGGCCTGGCCGCCGATGTCTCGGGCCCCGCCGTCCTGCCCGCCATCGCTGTCGCGGCGGCCGTCGCCCTCTGCAACGCCCTCTCCAGCGCCCAACTCGCCGCCGCCCATCCCGTCAGCGGAGGTACCTACGAATATGGGTACCGCCTTCTGACGCCCACCTTGGGCTTCAGTGCGGGCTGGCTATTTCTTTCCGCCAAGTCCGCCTCGGCGGCGGCGGCGGCCTTGGGATTCATTTCCTACTTGTTCACGGCTCTATCCCTGGATGTTCCCGCGGCCTTTCCAGCCGCACTCCTTTGCCTGGCCTGCACACTTCTGGTGGCCGGGGGACTCCGACGCGGCCACTTCGCCAACACGATCATCGTGGGGGCGACCCTGCTCTCCCTCCTCACCTTTACGGCACTGACCCTCTCGCAGCCTGCGGCGGGCTGGCCATCCCTCTCCGCATGCCGCTCCCCCGGATTTCCGGAAGCTTGCGCGCTGTTGTTCGTCGCATACACCGGGTATGGCCGGATCGCCACCCTGGGCGAAGAAGTACGCGACCCCCTCCGTACCCTTCCCCGCGCCATTTTCGCCGCCATGGCCACCACGGGCCTTCTCTACGGCGGCGTTGCCCTGGGTGCTGTCCGCGCCGTCGGCGCGGACGAACTCGGGCGACTGACGCGGGAGACTGGAGCCCCCCTGGAAGCCATTCTGCGCATCCAAGGCCGCCCCACCGCCGCCCTTCTGGTTGCGCTGGGGGCGATGACCTCGTTGCTGGGGGTCCTCCTGAACCTCCTCTTGGGACTTTCCCGTGTCCTGCTGGCCATGGGCCGACGAAGGGACATGCCCCTCTTTTTCGCACGCGTCCACAACGGCACACCTGCCATGGCGGTGTGGGGGGCGGGACTTCTCGTGACCTGCCTGGCCCTTGTCGGGAGCCTCCACCTAACCTGGTCCTTCAGCGCCTTCACCGTGCTGCTCTACTACGCCATCACCCACCTGGCGGTGCTTCGCCTTCCCGTCTCTCAACGGCTCTACCCCCGCTTTTTCGCCTGGGCGGGTCTCGCGGCCTGCGCTTTTCTGGCCTTCCAAGTCGAACGCGGCGTATGGATCGGAGGAGGACTCTGGCTTGCGACCGGAGTCCTGTTGCAGAGGGTCCGGGTCAGATCCGACCCAACAGGATGAGCAACATCCGGCGGACCGGCTCGGCCGCCCCCCAAAGCAGTTGGTCCCCCACCGTAAAGCAGGTCACGTACTCCGGCCCCATCGCCATCTTGCGGAGGCGTCCAATGGCCACTCGAAGATCTCCGGAAACCGCAGCCGGCGTGAGGCGGGCCAGAGTGGAGGATTTGTCGTTGGGCACGAGGTCGACCCATTTGTTGGCCGCGACGATACGGGCCTCGATATCCGCCAGGGGGAGATCCCTACGCAACTTGAGGGTAATGGCCTGGCTGTGGCAGCGCATGGCCCCCACGCGAACACACTGTCCGTCGACGGGTATGGGGGCGGACTCGGTTCCGAGGATTCGGTTCGTCTCCGCCATGCCCTTCCATTCCTCGCGGGTCTGGCCATTGGGAAGCGCGGAATCGATCCAGGGAATCAGGCTGGCGGCAAGAGGGGCGCCGAAGGCCTCCATCGGCAGATCGCCGGTGCGCAGTTTCTCCGAGAGGATCCGGTCGAGCTCCAGGACTTGGGAGGCGGGGTCACGGGCGAGGTCCCCACCCGCGTGCCCCAGCTCGGCCATCTGGGCCACCAGCTCCTTCATGTTCTTGGCGCCGGCCCCCGAGGCCGACTGGTAGGTCATCGTGGACATCCATTCCACCCACCCCGCCTCATAGAGGCCCTGCAAGGCCATAAGCATCAGGCTCACCGTGCAGTTGCCGCCAATGAAATCCTTCTTACCTCCGTCCAACGCCCGGTCGATCAACGCACGGTTGACCGGGTCCAGCACAATGACGGAATCCTGGGCCATGCGCAGGGCACTCGCCGCGTCCACCCAATACCCTTGCCAACCGGACTCGCGAAGTTTCGGGTGGACGGCCTTTGTGTATTCCCCACCCTGGCAGGTGACCACGATATCCATCTCGGCCAAGGCCTCCGTGTCCAACGCATCCCGCAGCGCGCCCGGCCCTCCCCCCACATCCGGCCCCAGCCCTCCCACCTGCGAGGTCGTGAAAAAGAAGGCCTCGAAGCCGTGGAAATCCTTCTCCAGGCGCATGCGGTCCACCAATACGGATCCTACCATGCCGCGCCAGCCTACAAATCCTACTTTTTTCATCATGGGAAGTACAAGGGGTTGGGTGGGGCTGAACCCGGGAAGAGGAGGGAGGCCAAGAAGTAAAGAGGCCGGGAAGGCCGCAGAACGCCCTGCCCTTCCGAATCCAGCGGGAAAGGGACGTCGCACTAGCATATTTCAGGGCGGTTTGGCAAGCTCCCCGCCGCGGTGCATCCGCGAAACCCGCCCAGTCCAACAACCTCCCGCCGGGTCCGCCTCTCATCCCGGGCGGGAGAGGGTGAAGCGGTCACGGCAACGCACATAGCCATCAGGCCCCTCCATACGACCCACAACGGAGAATGTGCCGGGAACAAGCCGGAAGTTCCGGGGGTCGAGGATGCCCTCGCGGACCCAGACCTTGCCCACAAGCCCGAGCAGAAGACGGTTGTTCCCGATGGTTTGGATGCCTTGGAGGCGGCACTCGAGGGCGGCGGGGGCCTCCGCGATCCGAGGGGTGCGGAGGGCCATCCCCGGTGCCGCATGGCAACCCACCTCCTCCAGCTCCGAAACCCCATACGCAAGCGAGGCCGCACTGCGGTTCATCGCTTCTGCGACCGCCTCGTCCACGAGGTTCACCACAAACTCCCCCTCCCTTTCCGCATTGCGCACCGTATCTTTGGGCTGTCCGCCCGAACGGTTTCCAATCCCCAGGATCACCAGGGGCGGCGAATCACCGAAAACGTTGAAGAAACTGAAGGGGGCTGCATTGACCGTGCCGTCCTCGTTGAGCGTGCTGACCCACGCGATGGGGCGTGGGGTCACCAGCGCCGTCAACACCTTGTACGCCATGTCGTTCTCAGGTCCGGCCAGATCAAGTTGCATCGCCCAACCTACGCGCGCTCCCCCATTCTGCAACCCCCCGCCTCAGGGATTCCGGCGTCCATTGACCCAGTCGGGACGGTGAAGCGTGGGTTCCGCTTCCTCCCCGGCACCCGTCAGGCACCTTTCCGCGCATTCCCAGCCTTGCGCGAAGGAGTGATCTTGGTTGGCCACCTCGTATTTCCAGGCCCCGAATCGCCCGCGGCTGAAAATCCCCCGCGACTCGAAGGCCCGCAGGAGGGGATCCACCACCGCGTCCCTCCCCAGGAACGGCGTTGGATACCCTTGAGGAAGGATCCTGTGCACCCTCGAAACCACGCGCGCCCCCGGGGGAAGAAGGCCATCCTCCCGCAAGGCCCTCTCCGTCCACGCCGGAAGCTCCTCCCGGTCGACCGGCTTGACCGGGCTCTCCGCCGTCTCCGTCATCAGCGACCACTGCCGCCCGGGACTCGGTACATTGTGGGGACTGTAGTGGCTGAAAACCGTCACCCGGTAATAGGGACTGTTCGCCTCGGGGAAATACATCCAGCATTTGCCTCGCAGAACCTCCGGGGGCCCCCCTTCGATGCCCAAGCCGACAACATGGGTGGTGGAGAACCGCAGCCGCCCGGCCTCGCTGGGCGGCACGACTCCCGGACACAGGGACACCAAGCCGTTCAAGGGCAGCGTGGAAAGAAGACGACGGTAGTGAAACTCCTCCCCCGTGTCCGTCCTCACCCTCCGAGCCTGTGGGTCGATTGCGGAGACCCTCCTGCCAAAGAGCAGGCGTTCGGGGGGAAGAAGGCCCGCAACCGCGCGCCAGACGGCTCCGGTCCCCCCCCGCATCGGGAAGCGGAAGGTCGCATTCGGCCCCCAGCTGGTGTGGTCCCGGCCCGATTCGAGGGAGGCCCGCACTTTTGCCAGGTCCGGCGGGGCCACCCTCTCCCCCATCCATTGCGCGTCCATCTCCTCAGGTGGATACGCCCAGACCTTGAAATTATAGGGACGCAGGAAAACCCGGGCAACACCGGGTCCGAAGCGGCTGTCGATCCACTCCCCAAAATGGCGTACCGGACCTCCTTTTGCGGACTCGAGGCCGCGAAGGCACTCTTGGCGCTCGTCTGGGTCGAGGCGGTGCAAGTTGTATTGGAACGGGTACGGAACCCACCGACCCCTTACCCAGACCCAACTTTCGCGGGGATGGGTCAACCAACCGTCTTTTCCGAGGGCCTGGTCCATGAGGCGGTCGAAACGTTCGTAGTGTGAAAACTGGACATGGCCGCCGAGGTCCCAGGTAAAACCGGCGTCGTCCACGAACGAAGAAGCCAATCCTCCGGCCTCCTTGGCCGCCTCCAGAACGCGGTACGGCACCCCGGCCTCCTCCAGGCGCAAAGCCGCGCCCAGTCCGGTGGGCCCTGCACCCACCACAAGAAATTCCAGGGCTTCCCCCCTCATACCCCCTCCCCTTTGTGCGGCTCCAGCATCCAGCGCTTGTTGAACCAGAAATAACTTCCGGGGCACCGGAGGATCTCCCCGCCCAAGTCGTCGAGGCAGGATTGCAGGAGCTCACGGCGCACTTCGGGGCTGTGCCCCGGCTCCAGGCGCCTCGCTGGAAAAGCCTTCCACACATGCCGCCCCTGCCCGTCCCTGCCCGTGAAGACGGGAAGGACCTCGGCGCGGGAACGGGCGGCCAACAGCCCCAGCCCGTTGGCCAACGGCGCGGGGCGCCCAAGGAAACAGAAGGGCTCATCGGGGGTGCGCGATCGCACATCAACGAGAATGGCGACCACCCCGTTCCCCCCAAGGAATCGTAGGAGCTTCTGGAAAAGCCGCGGGTCATCCCGGTCCACCACCGTTCCCCCGGAAACCTCCCGGGCAGAAACGAGCTCCTGATAGAGGCGTTCGTTTTTCTGGTGCCGCGCAATGAAACACATGGGCACCCCCATCGCCGTCACGTGGCGGCCCGCCAAATCCCAGTTGCCCGAATGAACAATGACCAGCAACACCCCCCTGCCCGACTCCCGCGCGGCTTCCAATGCCGCCAAGGCGGCTTCCCGTCCCTCAATCTCCGTTCCCACAGGGCGCAGCAACTCCACAGCATTGCGCCCCAGGCCACGCAGGGCCTGACAGCGGATCTCCTCCCTCTCCCTGCACGGCCGATCGGGGAAAACTTCCAGAATCCGTGCACGCGCCGCTGACCTCCTCCATCCCAAAACGTTCTGCGCAAACAAGGCCAGGCACTCGCCAGCCTTCAGAGCCATCGACTCAGGGATGCGCCGGAGCCCCAGGACGAGAACACGGTACACCGCATATTCCACTTGATGTTTCCAGGAAACCATGCCCCAGTACCTACCCTCTTCCCGTCCGGATGCAAAGCCACATCCTTCCGGAAAAAGAACTTGAAAGCGCGGCGATTTATGGAAAGGTCAACGCCTATGAAAATTTCCGTTCTCATACCCGTTTTCAATCAACGCGAAGCCCTCCAACGCACCTTGCGCGCGCTCATTGCGGAAAAGGAGGGGGTGGAGGTGATGGTGGTGGACCTGGGGAGCACTGACGGGTCGAGAGAACTCGCCGCCAGCCAAGACTGGACCATCGTCCATAACACGGCCGCCTTCCTGCCACCTGCCGCACTCAACGAAGCCGCCCGTTCCGCGTCCGGTGAGGTTCTTTTCTTCCTCGAGCCCGGAGCGGTGCCAGCGCGTGGATGGACACAGGCAGTGAGAAAAGCCTTCGAGAAAGGGGTCCGGGCCCTGCATTTCAAGTCCCGGGAAGAGGATCCGGCTTCCCCCTGGACCGCCCACCTGCGCGGCATTCTCCGCAGCCTAGGACAACTCGGTTTGGGGGGCGACACCCGCCTCAGCGGCGGCGCGGTCTCCCGTTCCCTTTTTCTAGAGCTCGACGGACTCAGGCCGGTGCCGGCCTTCGAATGGCTGGCCTTCCAGCAACGGCTTCGCCAGGCCGGAGTCCGTGTGCAGCCTTGCCCGCATGAGGTGGTACTCACCCCGCGGCCGGGCGCGGGACATGCAGACGCATTGCACGAAGTGATCGAAGAGCTTCAGGCCGCCAGAGAATTTCAGCGTCTGGGCGAAGCCCCGCCGATCCTCCTGCGGCGCCGTTCCACGGCGATCCTCCTGCTCGGCCACGATGTATTCCCCTCCCCCCAGGGGTCCGAGTACCTCCGCCTCGCCAAGCGCGAACAGTTCCGCATCAACCTCGAAATGCTCCAAGCCTACCCCCATGCCCGCCGACTCTATTTCCTGGGGGGAGAGGACTCGCACGCCGCGGCAGGCCAGCCCTCGGGCGTGGAGAATCTCGGAGCCGTCGGCGAACCCGCGGCCACCTTTGAGGCTCTCCGCCGGCGCCTAATCGAGGAGGGGGCCGAAGCCCTCCTCGTCGTCCGCGGAATCTCCGGTTCCCTCACTCACGCACGCCTCCGGAAACTTGCCGAAGGCCCCAAGGAGAATCCCTGCGCCCTCCTGCCAGCCGCCGACTCCGGGGAATGGCTCGCCCTCTGGTTCGACGCCAAGGCCTTCGCCGCCCTGGAAGGCTGGAGCCTCTCCCCCTCCGCGACCTCCCTGGAGGAACATCTTCGCCGGCAGGTCGTCCGGGTGGACCAGGAGCCCCCCCTGCCCATCCTCCGGAACGACCATGACGCCCGTTCCCTCTACTATGCGGGCGTCCTGTCTCAGGCACCGGCCTGAACCTCACGGGGCCTCACAGCCGCTTCTGCCAAAAAACCAGCTCCTTAGGGCTGGGGCTTTCCTCGTCCACATCCTTCCACACCAGCGTCGTCACCAACCCCTCCTGGCGCTCATAGCCCCTCGAGCGCCAAAAACCATCGAGCGCACGGTATCCCGGGGGACGGCGTGGGCAATCCTTTGGGCGTTCGATCGCACAGAACGCGCACACCCGGATACCCGGAAGGGTGGCGGCGAATGCCTCCCGATGACGGAAAAACGCCTTGCCGATCCCCTGCCCCCTCCAGGCGGGCTCGAGCACAGATTCCCCAAAATAGAATACTTCCCCCGGATCACGGCCCGCCTCTTCGAATACACGCCGGTGCCCCGCGTCCTCCCGCAAAGGCAGGCCGGTCGCCGCGCCAACGATGCGCCCCCCCGCCACCACGAGCACCGCATAGCTGTCCTCCGACCGGAAATAGGATTCCAGATACCGCCGCTCATACGCCTCCGTGCCCTCGTACAAATAGGGGAATTCGTTGAAGACACGGAGGCGCAAGCGGGCCAAATCCGCGAAATGGGCGCGGGTATCCCCCCCCCGATACTCCTCCAGGGTCCATCCACTCCCAGCCACATCTTCTCGGCTCTCGTTCATGGCCCCTTTTACAGCACAATCTGCTCTCTGGCGCAATCCAGATTTGACAGGGGGGGGGGCATCGGATATGAGCTTAAGCGAGCGGCAGCCAGTCGCTCCCCGGTTCGCCGGGGGGAGGAAAGTCCGGACTCCACAGAGCGGGATGCCTCGTCGTCAAGGCGTGGAACCCCGTGTCAACCGCGGGGGATGGAAAGTGCCACAGAAAACATACCGCCTTCCGGTTCGCCGGGGGGCAAGGGTGAAAAGGTGGGGTAAGAGCCCACCGGGTCCGCGCGAAAGCAGGGCCGCATGGCAAACCCCATCCGGAGCAAGACCACATAGGGAACGGCAGGGGCGGCTCGTCCCGCCCGCTTCGGCGGACCGTTCCGGGTAGGTCGCATAGACACATGACTGGCCGGCGGGCTTCGGCCCGTGGACAGAATCCGGCTTATCGCCGCTCACCTTTTTCGATCGCCGTATCCTCCGAGCCCCCAGAGCTCGGGGGCAGTGGGCGGAGGGCCCGGATCTGCTCGCGGGTGAACGCCTCCAGCAGGCCACGCTCCAGACGCCCCAGGCCGCTACCCGCCAGCCCGCCGCGAAACGCGGCCCGCCACTCCAAGGCCTCTTCCCGCGCACCGTGCTCGGCCACCAAGCGTTCGGCCAGGTCGTGCATATGGGCCGCCCCGTAGAACACCACAATGTCCCTCTGGCCCCTCTCCGCTGTCTGCAGAACCTCCCGCACATCGGCCAGCACCACATCGTTCCGCCTCTTCAGCAACACCGCGAACAATCGCCGCAGGTCCGGGGGAAGGGCCGGATTGCCGGACAGGTCCCCCTCCAGGGATCCCAACACCTCCGCCAGCGACCAGCGCAGGCCCCGCACCCGCCCCGGGTTCTCAGGAATCTGCAAGAGAAGGGCCCGCATCATCTGCGACAAGGGACCTTCCGAACGCATCGAGGCCAGCAGGGCCTCCAGACGTTTCCGCGCCTGCCCGTCGGTCGCGTCTTCCCCGTGGAAGAGGGCCAACAATTCGATGGCGCCCAGGTCACTGTTGCGGAAATGCGGCCGGTTGTAGCGGATCGCCGCCAACTGAAAGCGCAACCCCAACGCCGTTGCCAAGTCGGCCTGCAACCCTCCCTCCGCCTCAATGTCCGAGGGTTCCGCATTGCGGAACTCCGTGCTACCTCCGTCGATCCCCTCGTACAACACGAGATCGGCGGCGTCGAGCCTCGCCTGGATCCCCTCGTAATAGGCGGGGGTCCCGATGTGGGCGACAGAGAGCAACGTGACCGTCCTGCCCGGATGCATGGGCAGTCTGTAGCGCCTCTCCGCAGTCCGCAACTCGCGGGATTGAAGGGGGGCATCCACGGTCTGCAACCATTCCCCATGCAGGAGGCCGTCGGCCGTCAGCACACACAGCAGAAGCATCCAGCACCTCGTTCGCATGGCTTTTTATACCCCCAGGTCCCCTCTTCTGCAAGCACGCCCTCACAACACGTCCCGGGGCCCCGCGCCGTAGGCCCGACGGAACACCCGATGGAACTGGGCGTAACTCCCGAAACCCGCGCCATGCATCGCCTCCAGAATCGTCCGCCCCGGCTCCCCATGACGCAAGGCCATGAACCGCGCCAGCATCACGGAATTCCGATGCTGGGTGAGCGGAATGCCCATTTCGCGGCGGAACAGTCGACTGAGGGTCGAAGGGCTGACCCCGCAACGGCGGGCCAGGGCTTCCAGACGCGGCGGCGGCTCCTCTCTTCCCAGCCACTCCAGGGCCCTCCGCAGCGCCGGATGCAAAACCGGCAGAGCCTCCGCGCGTGCCCCCCCCCCGGACAATCGCCACGCGTAGAGCAACAGGTGCTTCAGCCCCGCGTTTAATCCCAAGGGGTCGGTATGCCGGAAACGAAAACCCGGGGACTGTCCAAACCCCGCCTCACGGTTGAGCAGATCCGAGTCCATTCCCGCCGCGCAAATCTCCGCCATCATCTGCCGCAACACCTCGAAGGGCGCTCCCGGTAGGGCCGTGGACACCACCCCTTCCTGCGGCGGCCTTCCCCGCGACAGCGCGGCATAACCCGAATCCCCCCCTATCTCCGCCGTTAACTCCGGCCGGAACACCGCCACATAATAACGGGCATCCGGGGTCCGGTCCACCAACTGGTGCGTCTGTTCGGGAAACAACCACAACAGGTTTCCAGCTGGAAAACGATAACTTCGGTCTTCCACCACATAACGAATCTCCCCCGAAACGACCAGATTCAGCTCCAACTCCACATGCCGATGCGCCTTTAATACTGGGGGATTCCTCACACTCTCCGCGAGGAACATAAACCCCATGTATGGCGGTTCGATATGCAGCTCTTCCAACATTCAGATCAATTTATGATAGGTTTTAGGCGGATTGCGAGAAGATTTTTTGTGTATGAGCGGTTACAAATAGAAACAACCTATCCGTAAAGGAGAAAACCATGGCTGATTTGATGGAGCATGAAACGCACGCGGTGCTGCCGCCCCCCAAAAAACTCGACTACAGCCTGGTGGGTGAAAACTCCCGGCGGGCGATCGAACTCGGCCTGGCGGAAGCGGAGTGGTACCAATGCCCGGTTCCGCGTCCGACCATGCGCGCCCTGCTGGAGCGGCGCGACGGACCCGCGATCCGCGACACGATCCTCTGGTTCGGGCTGCTTTTCGGTTTTGCCGCCGCCACGGTCGCCTTCTGGGGCTCCCCTTGGGTCCTCCTGCCCTACCTCTGCTACGCCGCGCTCTACGCCTCCACCTCCGACTCCCGGTGGCATGAGTCCAGCCACGGAACCGCCTTCAAGACCGACTGGATGAACAACACCCTCTACGAAATCGCCTCGTTCATGGTCATGCGCGAGTCGGTCGTCTGGCGCTGGAGCCACACCCGGCACCACAGCGACACCATCATCGTGGGACGCGATCCGGAGATCGCCGTGCCACGCCCCCCCGATCTCAAGGCCCTTTTTCTGGGAATCTTCAGCCTCCCGGTGTACAAGAATTACTTCACCCACATCGTTCTCCACAGCCGCGGCCGCATGACACCGGAGGAGAAAACCTTTATTCCCGAGACCGAATTCCCCAAGGTCTACCGCAACGCCCGCCTCTATCTGGCCATCTACCTCGCCGTGGTCGGCACCTCCCTCGCCTTGCAGAGCTGGATTCCGCCCTTTCTGGTGCTGTTCCCCCATCTCTTCGGAACCTGGTTGATGCTGGTCTACGGCCTCACCCAACATGCGGGCCTGGCGGAAAACGTTCTGGATCACCGCCTCAACTGCCGCACCGTGTACATGTGCCGGCTGAACCGTTTCCTCTATTGGAACATGAACTACCACGTCGAACACCACATGTTCCCGCTGGTCCCCTACCACCGCCTGCCCGAACTCCACGCAGCCATCCAGGACGACTGCCCCACTCCCTACCCCAGCCTTCTCGCCGCCTGGCGCGAAATCCTCCCCGCCCTCTTCCGGCAAGTCAAGGACCCCGCCTGGCACGTCAAACGCAAGCTCCCCGCAACCCGGCAACGTCCAACCGGCGAAATCTCCCGGAACGACGCCGAACCTGACAGCCAGGGTTGGCTGGAAATCTGCGCCGCCGCCGACCTCGCCCCCAACGATATCCTTCGTTTCGACCACGGACGCAAGACCTTCGCCCTCTACCGCGACGCCAACGGAGGCCTCTTCGCGACCGATGGCCTCTGCACCCACGGCAACGTCCACCTGTCCGACGGCCTCATCGTCGACGGCATGGTCGAGTGCCCCAAACACAACGGGCGCTTCAACCTCGCCGATGGATCGCCTGCCCGGGCTCCTATCTGCCGGGGACTCGCGACCTACCCGATCGAGGAAAGGGCCGGGCGTCTATGGCTCAACCTCCACCGCATCGGAGGCGAAACCGCGGAGAAAACCCACCACCTGCGCGTGGTCTCCGCCCGAAATGTCTCCACCTTCATCCGCGAACTCGTTCTCGAACCGGCGGAAGGAACGGAACTTCCGCCCTTCCAGCCCGGCGACTACATGCAGCTGGACATCCCCGCCTACGTCCTGCTCCGCTTCAGGGACTTCGACATCCCCGAGCCCTACCGCGCCGTCTGGGAACGCCAACACGTCTTCGAACTCGAAGCCTCCAACCCAACCCCGCGCCGCAACAACTACTCCCTCGCCGGCGAAGCCGCCGGGCCCGGACGCCTCGTCTTCAACATCCGCATCGCCACCCCTCCGCCCGGACAGGACTGCCCTCCCGGCGCAGGCTCCTCCTGGGTCTTCAACCTCCGTGCCGGCGACCCCGTCAGCGCCATCGGCCCCTTCGGCGACTTCCACATCAAACCCACCCAGCGCGAAATGGTCTACATCGGCGGTGGCGCCGGAATGGCTCCCCTGCGGGCCCATCTCGAACACCTCTTGGAAAAAAGCAATTCTCCACGCCGCATCAGTTTCTGGTACGGGGCGCGTTCCCGGCAGGAACTCTTCTACCAGGAATACTTCGAACGCCTCGCGGCCGAACACCCCAACTTCCAGTTCCACACGGCCCTCTCCGAGCCTCTTCCCGAAGACAACTGGACGGGACACGCCGGCTTCATCCACCACGTCGTCCTCGAAAACCACCTGAAGGACCACCCCAACCTCTCCGCCGTCGAATTCTACCTCTGCGGCCCACCCCAGATGATCAAAGCCTGCACCCGGATGCTCCATGAGCTCGGCGTAAAGGACGACCAGATCGCCTTCGACGAATTCTAAACCCAGCTCCCCCTATGTCCTCCCTACGCGTCTACCTCAACCTCGACACCCTCAACGATCTCCCCACCACCTCCCTCTGGCCCGGCCTCCAAGGGGAGGAGGCCCTCGCCAAACTGGCGGAAGATGGCTTCGAGGGCGTTCAGGTCACCGACCTCCGCCCACGATCGTCCAAGCTTCCCTACTGCGGACTCGATCGCATCAACCTCCCTTCCGAGGCCGACGAGGTCTTGGCCCGCCACGCGGATCTGGGTGACGAATGCGTCACCCTCCACGTGGGATGGGGCATCGAGGACGACGACACCTGCGACCGCCTTGTGGACGCGGTCCTGACCGCATCGCACAAACACGGACTCCCCGCCTACATCGAGACCCACCGGGCGACCATCACCCAAGACATGTACCGCACCGTCCGCCTCGTGGAGAGGAATCCCGACTTGCGACTCAACGGAGACTTCAGTCACTACTATTGTGGCCAGGAAATGGTCTACGGGGGCATGGACATGAAACTGGACTTCATGGCGCCCCTGTTCGAGCGCGTGGCCTTCCTCCATGGCCGCATCGCCGCCCCCGGTTTCATGCAGGCCCCCATTGGCGCCCCCACCGGCCGCCCTCTTCTCGCCCAGGGAGACAACAACTACCTCGAGGATTTCCGCCGTATGTGGACCCTCGCGATGCGGGGCTTCCTCCGCATGGCCTCCCCCTCCGACCCCCTCGTCTTCGCCCCTGAAATCCTCCCCCCCCTCTATTATTACGCACGAGTGTTCCCCGGACCCGACGGGACGCTCATCGAGGAATCCGACCGTTATGCCGAGGCCCTCCTCTACGCCAAGGTCGCCCGCGACTGTTTCCACGCCGCGCAAAACGCCTGAGCCTATAAACGGGGGCGGGAGAGAGGCAGATGTGGAAAGATCTTTGAGCGAAAGGCCTTGAGCCAAAAGCTCGAGAGATCTCCGGGGGACCGGGCTGAACCTCCGCCCCCCGGAGGTTTCAGAAGGAGTTGCGGAGTTCCCTGAGGCGGGCGAACACCTCCTGGGGAGGCGCACCCTCCATGCCCAGCCCACGGGCCACCTCTGGGTGATCGGCCATCAGGAAGGGATTGTGCCGCAACTGGTGGCCAAGATGCAAGGGTAGGGAGTCCTGGCCCGTAGGCAGGAAGGGCAGGTGGCGTGCCGTGAACCGCCGATTGTCGTGGGCGTAATCGTGGCCACAGCAGAGCCGGGCCTCCTCCGGAAAGGCCCGGAGACGGCGCAGCGATGCCCAGAACCGATCCGCAGGACCCGCGAACATCCTGCCGCACCCCTGGTCGAACAACGTGTCGCCCACAAAGGCGAGCGAAAGCTCCGGGAACCAGTAGGTGGTGTCGCAGGGGGAATGCCCCGATGTGTCAAGGACCCTCAGGTCCAAGCCCATCACCGTCCGGCCCAGATTCGGCTCCACCCGATCCGTAACGCCTTCCACTCCCAACGCCTCGCGTGCGAACAGACGCGCTCCCGTCCCTCCCAAAAGCCCAGGGAGACCCTCCACGTGATCGCGGTGCCCGTGCGTGAGCAGGATCGCCTCCAGCTTCAAACCCTCTCTCCTCAACAGAGCCAACGTTTCCGACGCCTCCGGGGCGTCAGCGCAAAGGGCTCTCCCATCGGGCGCAGCGAGGATCCAGGCCAGGTTGTCCTGGCCCACGCGGAACGTGTGCAGGGTGAAGCCTTCTGGAAGGGATACCCTCACGGGATCCTCACCACCGTTCGGCCGCGGGTCACACCTCCCCGCATCGCCGCCAAGGCATCCGCCGCCGCCGCCAGCGGAATTTCTTGGGCCAGGGCCTCGAGATCTGCGGGCCTCCATTCCCCGTCCAGTCGCTCCCAGATCTCACGCTTCATGTCCATTGGACACTCGGCACTGTCGATTCCCACCAAGGTGAGCCCCCGCAGGATGAACGGAAAAACGCTGGTGCGCAGTTCATCGCCGGTGATCATGCCGCAGCAGGTGATCACACCGCGGTGCCGCATGGAACGCGTCAACACCGAAAGCGTGCGGCCTCCGAGGGTTTCGACGGCGCCGGCCCAGCGCCCCTTCAACAAGGGACGACCCGTGTCCTCCAGCAAGGTCTCCGACGAAATCAATTCCGCCGCACCCAAGCCCCGCAGCCACTCCGCCTTCGCGGGATCGCGGGTGGCCGCCACCACACGGTGTCCCGCCGCCGCGAGCAGGGCCACGGCGACCGACCCCACCCCACCCGTCGCCCCCGTGACCACCACATCGCCCTTGTCAGGGGTCACCCCGTTCTGCCGCAGCCGGTAGAGGCTCTGTGCCGCCGTGAACCCTGCCGTGCCGAGGATCATACAGTCCCGCAGGCTCAAGTGCGGAGGCTTGGGGAGGACCCAGGACGAGGGGACCCGGATGTACTGCCCCAATCCTCCGGGGGTGTTCATCCCCAGGTCGAAACCCACGACGATGACCTCAGTGCCTGCAGGAAAGTCGGGGGACTCCACAATTTCCCCCGCGGCATCTACCCCCGGGGTATGCGGGTACGCGCGGGTGATCCCCTTGTTGCCGCTGAAGCTCAGCGCATCCTTATAATTGAGCGAGGACCACCTCACCCGCACCAGAGTGTCATGCCCCGGGAGTTCCGTCAGAGGCCTCTCCACCACGGCCGATTGGAAGGTTCCATCTGGGTTTTCTGTGACGAGCAGGGCCTGGTAGTTCATGGTCATTTCTTTCGGATGCGCCAGTAGAGGCGCCGGTTGCGGCCCGGAAGGGCCCGGATATACACATGCTTGAGCCGCATGATGCGGAAGGGATTCTGCCCGGGCACACAGGCCCGGAACCCGCCCACGCGGTCGGCGACCGCGGAGGTGTAACCGCACTCCGGCAGAAGGCGCTCCGCCGTCGATCCACACACCGCCCATGGAAAACAAACCTGCCGCACCTTCCGGCCCAGCCTCGCCTCCAGTTCCTCCCGGGACCGCAGCAACTCAAAGCGGACGGCCTCCTCCCTTTCTGCCTCGGTCTCAATTTGCAGGAGATGCTGCCGGAACAGATAAGGCGCCGCATTGGGGTCGTCGTGGATCCGCCGGACCACGGAGACATCCACGTCGTGTTTGAAAGCATCGCTCATGCGGGAGCGGGTCGGCAACAGGGGATGGAACACATTCGCGGCCGACAACACCCGCAAGGGCTCCCCAGGATCGCTTAACAGGGGCCAGGACAACAAATCGATCCTCGTCTCCGGCAGAACCAACCGCTGAAAGGCATCTTCGCTAAAGATCTTTCCGTGCGACCAGGTGTGGGACTGGATGTCGATGAAGCCCTCATCGGCGAGGGCCTTCAGCTCGCGCCAGGTGCAGAAGGGGTTCTGGCTGCGGTCGATGTCCGGGTCATACCCTGGCTCCCCCCACACCGGCCGCGTCCCCGCCCCCTCCTGGATGCGCCCCGGAATCGCATACGTGATTGCCCGCATCCGGTAGCGCCGGAGCAGAGGCGCCACAACCGTCCAGACACTCGCCCACGCATCATCAAAACATAGTACCACCGAAGGCCCGGCCATCTTCCTCCGCCCGAACAGGATCTCCTCCATCTCCTCCAGACCCAGGGTGCGGTATCCATTCTCGAGCAGGTACACCAGATACACTTCAAGGTAGGGGAGCGTAACCTCGTGAAAGTGGAAAACCGGCAGGTACTTCCCCATCCGGGCACCGAAAAGAAAATTTGGATACCGGCCGGTGAGCAGATCCAGGGGCCCGCGCAAGAGGCTTTTCCGCTCTCCGAAAGGAATGCGCGCGCGCGCCATCAGAGCCCCCGGAGGATGTCGCCCACGAGCCGGGGCCCGCGGTAGATGAGGCCGGTGTACACCTGTACCAACGAAGCCCCCGCATCCAGCTTCTCCCGTGCGTCCGCCGCACTGAAGATGCCACCGACTCCGATGATCGGCAGCTTTCCCTCCAAGCGCCTCGCAAGGCCTCGCACCACTTCCGTCGATCGCGCCCTCACGGGGGCGCCGCTCAAGCCGCCCGCCTCTCCCGCACGCGGATGCCCCGCCACGGCCTCACGGGCCAACGTCGTGTTCGTCGCCACAACCGCGTCCACTCCCGCCTCCAACAGAGCCCCTGCCATGAAATCCAACTGCGCCTCGTCCAGGTCCGGGGCAATCTTCACGGCCAACGGCGTCCGCTTGCCCGTCCGCTCCCGGAGCTCCTCTCTCGTACGCACAAGCGCCCGGAGCAGCCCCGTGAAGGCGTCGCCTTTCTGCAATTCCCTCAGGTTGCTGGTGTTCGGGGAGGAAATGTTGATGGTCACGTAGTCCGCGCGCTCATAGACCGCCCTCAGGCCCAGCAAATAGTCCATGTCCGCACGCTCGATTGGCGTGTCGAAGTTCTTCCCGAGGTTGATGCCGATGATTCCCCGGTAATGGGTCTTCGCGATGTTCTCCAGCAGCGCGTTGACCCCGCCATTGTTGAAGCCCATCCGGTTGATCACCGCCTCATGTTCCGGAAGGCGGAACAAGCGGGGCCTGGGGTTTCCGGGCTGCGGACGCGGGGTCACCGTCCCCAACTCCAGAAAACCAAAACCAAGGGACCCGAACCCATCGATGCATTCCCCATCCTTGTCCATGCCCGCCGCCAAGCCCACCGGATTGGGAAAATGAAGGCCCATCACCTCGACGGGTTTCTGCGGCACCTCTCCAGCCAGGAAATGGGGATGCCCGCCACGCGAGGTGCGTTGCAGCACCTTCAGGGTCGCGTGATGAACGGTTTCCGGGTCGAAACGGAACGCAACAGCCTTGAAAAGGGGGTAAAGCATGCGGGCTTCTATCGCGATTATTCGTACGAATGGCAAGGAGAATGCGACGCGCGGATGAGCAAGCCTCCCCCTTGCCCCAAGGCCCAGCCCTCCGCCACCCGGAATCCCGGAACCCACACCACCTCCTCCCCACAAACCACCACCGGCCAGCCCCCCCGCCGCGTCTTCGGCACCTTGGCGTTGATGAAAAGGTCCGACAGCTTCAGGCTCCCCCCGAGGCCCAACGGCCGGTATCGGTCTCCACGCCGGGGCGACCGCAGTTCTAAGCGCCCCCCCTCCTCCGGCCACCTCACATGCCCCGCCTGCTCCGCCTCCCGCCAGCCGGCGGCCGCGGCCCTCTTGTCTAAACACTCCACCTCCTCCACCCCTAACCGCCACCCTCCCCAGCGCAGCTCGCCCGCCGGAGGCAAAACCATGCGTGGCGGGACTTCGTCCACCGTGTGGGGACGAAGCCACCCCGCCTCCACTACGACCCGGATTCCCGCCACATCCCAAAAACGAGCTCCCCCCCCAGGTTCCCTCAACCCCTCCGCCAACCCCCGCAACCCCGCGCGGCTGATCGATGCCCCACGCCCCCCCCCCTCCACCAGCAGATCCCGCAGCAGCCGCTCCCTCGGCAACTCCGCCCCCCTTTGCCAGGCCTCCAGCCTCACCCCACCCCCCTCCACGCAAAGCGCCCTCAACTCCTCCACCTCCTCCTTCACCCACGCCTCCACTCGGCGCATCTCCCCCGCAAAAGCCGCCAAATGTGCGGACGCCGACGGGTTCACCCGCTCCCGCAAAAGCGGCAACACCTCCCACCTCAAACGATTCCGCAAAGGAGTCCCCTCCCGATTGCTCTCATCCTCCATCGGTCGCAACCCCCATCGACGCGCCTGCACCTCAATCGCAGCCCTCGAAAGACCAAGCATCGGCCGCGAAAGCCAGAGCCCCTCCCCGAGCGGAGCTTTCGCCTCCATACCCGCCGCCCCCGCCGTGCCACTCCCCCGGCACAGCCGCAACAACAACGTCTCCGCCTGGTCGTCACGATGGTGCCCCAACGCCACCCATGAAGCCCCAAACTCCCGCGCCGCCGCCGCATACGCCCCTCTCCGCAGCCTTCTTGCGGCCATTTCCAGCGACTCCCCCACACCCCGCGCCTCCAGAACCCTCAAGGCCACAACCCTGCACGGAAGCCCCAAACGCCAAGCCAGATGCCGCACCTCTGCCGCCTCGGCCGCACTGCCGACACGCAGCCCATGATCACAGGCCAACACGGCCAGTTCCACCCCCAACTCCCCCCGCAGCACCCACAATCCATGCAACAACACCTGACTGTCCACCCCACCCGAACACCCCACCACCACACGCCCCCCCCTCGCCTCTACCAATCCGGCGTGCAAACATCCCTCCCGAAACGTATCCATAAACTTCATGCCGGAACTCTACTCCCCAAAACCTCCCCCCGTCACGCCAAATCACACCCAGCCCCCCCCATGCGCCTGCCAACCACAGCGAAAAGGGTCAACAGACAAAATAACGGTGGCACTTTCCCCGGAGGGGGGGGGCAGTTCGTTTATCAATTGACGGCGCGGAAATAAATGAAGTTTGGGATTGCACGAAGCGCCCGGGCATGGCAGAAGCCGACGCACTATGGGACAACAACTCCGAAAAGTCGTCAAACGCAAAGCACGCAAACGCCGCGAAAAGCGCAAAAAAACGATCGCCAAGGCCACCCCCTGACCCAACGTACAGGAACCGAGCTCATGGGCTGCCCACGATCCCTCTCCTTGTTGGCCGCCTGCACGGGTGCGATTTTCCTCACGTCCGGCTGCGCCACTTCCTCGATCTTCTCCCGCGCGCCAGCTGAACCCGCGGAGGCCCAACCGCGCACGGAACTCGTACTCCTCAACGTCTCCGAGTCCTCCGGCTGGGTCGCGTACGCCTGCGAAAAGGAACACGGAGACGAGGTCGAGGAATACCGAATCGTCGTGCTCCGCACCCGAACCGGCGAAGTCATCTACGATAGCACCGTCCCACTCGCCTCCAACCTCTGCACCCACGGCTTCGAGATGGACGCCAACGACCCTCGACTCCGCCGCATGGCCCAGTCCGTCGACCGCGACCTGATCACCCCTCTCGAATCATTCCAGAACTCCCAGGGAGGAGCCTCCGCTGAACCCCCTCCCGCACCTCCCCGCCCCCCATCTCCTCCGCCCCCTGCGCAACCCCCCAACGCACCAGAGGCGGCTTTCAGCTTGGTCTCCCGAGCCGATGATGGCACCCTCACCCTCCAGATGACCGCTCCGGGAACCCTTCAACCCGGCCAGCGCCTCTTTGCACGTGCCCCCGACCGCGTTATCTCCCTCGCCGGCCTCGAAGACCCTGTCGTCACCCGCGGCGAAATCACAGGCATGCTCGAGGTCGTATCCGTCGACGGCTCCCAGGCCACCGCCCGCCGGCTCAGCGGCGAAATCCCCGACAACGCCGTCTTCTTGCCGCCCGAATCCCCGTAAGGCCCCCAGCGCCTCCTACGACCCAACGGGACCATGAACAAGAACTTCTTCTTTGTCCTCGTTTTTGTCGCCGCTTTCGCGGGCCTCCACTTCTTCCGCGGCCGCCTCGCCCCCGCCAAAACCGAATTCGTCCGCGAGATCCGCACCGCCACCGACCTGAACTTCGAGGAGGCCGCCGGAAATGCCGAATGGGTCCTCGTCGATTTCTGGGCTCCTTGGTGCGGCCCCTGCCGACGCCTCAAGCCCACCCTCAACGAACTTGCCATCGCCTTCCGAGACCGCCTCCAGATCCTCGCCGTCAATGTGGACATCGCCCCGCGCACCTCCCAATCTTTCCAGGTCACCGGCATCCCTAACCTCGTCCTCCTCCACAAAGGATCCGTCGTCGACCGCCGCGTCGGCGCCGCCTCCTTCGACGAACTCGAGGCATGGCTTAACCGCCATCTCTGATCATGATCGAATTTATCAACGGACTCCTCCTCGAAAAGCAACCCACCCACGCCTTGGTCCAGGCCGGCGCTTTCGGACTCCGCCTTGCCATCCCCCTCTCGGCCTTTGACGCCCTCCCCACCGTCGGCAGCACTACCCGTCTCCTCACGCGCCTCATCGTCCGCGAGGATGGCTGGACCCTGTACGGGTTCTCCAATACAGAGGAGCGACGACTCTTCGACCTCCTCCTCGACATCAGCGGCATCGGCCCCAAAATTGCCCTCTCCGTCCTCAGCGGCATGAGCACCCGCGAACTCAAGCGCGCCATTGTCGACTCCGACATCAAACGGCTCAGCTCCATCTCCGGCATCGGAAAAAAAACCGCCGAACGCATGGTCATCGAACTCCGCGACCGCCTCGGCAAGGCCGAGGTCCTTGAACTATCTACCGACGAAAAACCCATCGACAACCGCCTGCGCGACGCTATCCTCGCGCTCGTGAGCCTCGGATACAAGCAGCAGGAGGCCCGGGCCATGATCGAAAAGGTCCCAGGTTCCTCCGACCCCTCCGTTGCCGTCGAAGACCTCCTCCGCAAGGCCCTCGCCTCCCGATGAACGGCATCGACCTCCTCCTCGCCGCCCCTTCCCTTCCCTTCCCAGGTGCCCGTGTCGGACTCCTCGCACACAAGGCCTCCCGGCTGGCCGACGGCACCCACACCGCACGGGCCCTCGCGGCTCGCGGCGAATGGTCCCTCGTCCGCCTCTTCTCCCCCGAACACGGCTTCTTCGGCCTCGGTGCTGCCGGCGAGCCCATCCACAGCGGCCTCCACCCCGATCTCGGCCTCCCCATCTTCAGCCTCTACGGGCAACACCGATCCCCACCCCCAGAAACGCTCGCCGATCTCGACCTCCTCGTCGTCGACCTTCAGGATCTCGGCGTGCGCTGCTACACCTACGCCTCCACCCTCGATCTCGTCCTCCACGCCTGCGCCCAACGCCACCTCCCCGTCCTGGTCCTCGACCGCCCCACCCCACTCGCCGGCATCTCCGACGGCCCGCCCCTCGACCCATCCCTCCGCAGCTTCGTCGGCCAAATCGACCTCCCCCTGGTCTTCGGCCTTGGACAAGCCGCACTCTCCCGCCACCTCGCGGCATCCCTCCCCGCACTCCACAACCTCCCCCTCCACACCCTCGACGCCACTCCCGAGGCCGACCGCCTCCCCTGGCACCCCCCCTCCCCTGCCATCGTCAGCCGGGAAGCCGCCCGTCTCTATCCTCTCACCGTCTGGAGCGAAGCCATCCCCCATGTGGGGGTCGACCGCGGGGGCCCCCGCTCCTTCCAGCTCTGGTCCATGCCCGACCTCCCCGCCTCCATCCTCGCCCGCGAACTTTCACTTCCCGGCATCGGTGTCGAGGCTGGACGCGATGATGCCGGCTGGCCCGCCCTCCTTTTCCATGTCGAAACCCCCTCGGAACTCCGGCCTGTCTCCGCCGCCCTTCTCCTCCTCACCGCCCTCTCCCGCCACCTCGGTCCCGATCGACTCTTCAAGGCCCCGGGCGCTCGCCCACACTTCTTCGACCAACTGATGGGCAACCACGCCCCTCGTCTCGCCCTCCAGCTCCCCCTTTCCCCGGCCACCGGCGCATGACCGCCCGCCGGTTTTTTCCACTTCCTTAACGCCCGGAAGCCTCCGGCAACGTGAAGTAAAAGGCGCAACCCGGTCCCGGCTGTAGATTATACACGCCCACGTCCCCCCCAAGCCGCCGCACAATCCTCCGCACGATCGAAAGCCCCAACCCGTGCCCCTCCACCTTCTCCCCCCCCACCCGCGCAAATTCATCAAATACTTTCGACTGCTGGGAGGGTTCCACCCCGCGTCCATTATCTTTCACCCCATAACGAATGTACCCCGGTCTGCCCCCATCCGGCTCCGCAAACAGAGTGATCTTCGGGGGCTCCCCCCCATATTTCAGGGCATTTGACAGGTAGTTCACCCAGACCGCCTGCAGCCACGACGCGATCCCTTCCCCGTCCGGCCAAGTCTCGGGCTCCACCACGTGCGCCCCCTGTGCACGGATATCCGCCGCCAACCGGTCCAGCGACTGCCTCACCACCGCCTTCATGTTCACCCGGACCGGCTCGATGAACTCCTTCCGCATCTGCGCCAACAACAAAAGGTCATGGATGATGTGATTCATCCGCTCCGCGCTCTGGATGATGTGCCGCAAATCCTCCGCATTCACTCCCTCCAGCACTTCCTCCTCCTCGATCAATCGGGCAAAATTCAGGATCAGGTTCAGCGGATTCTTGAGGTCATGCGCCACCGTTCGCGCGTATGCATCCAGCGCCTCATTCTGTGACTTCAACTGCTCGTTGCTTTCCTGCAGGTCCCGACGCATCCGACGCAACGCCAGGTGCGTCCGCACTCGCGCCAGGACCTCCTGGTTTTGAAAGGGCTTCGTGATGTAGTCCACCCCCCCCACCTCGAACCCTTTCACCTTGTCCGAGAGATTCCCCAACGCCGTGATAAAAATCACGGGAATGTCCAAGGTCGACGGCTCCCGCTGCAGGCGGCGCGCCACCTCGTACCCATCGATCCCGGGCATCATGATGTCCAGCAGGATCAGGTCCGGACGGATGAAGCTCACCCGTTCCAGCGCCCCCACCCCATCCTCCGCCACCAGCACCTCATAGCCAAGGTCCGATAGAAAATCGTACAACACATCGATGTTCGTGGGATTGTCATCCACCACGAGAATGCGTCCGTGATCGGTCGTCGACAGCGTGGAAGCAGCCATGGTCAGGTCTCCGGGGGGGGCGGCGGAAGCTTGCGCAACAGCTCCTCGATCGCGTTGATCTGGTAAGTCGCGCACAGGGTCAATATCGATGCACAAAACCGGCTGTGGACCGGCTGCGCGGTACGGAGCCGCTCCACCCGCTCACGAATCAGGCGGATGTTGCCCGCACGGGCAAGCGCCCTCAGCGCCATCACCTCCTCCTCCGGCACGGGCACCCCCCCCTCCGGCACCCGCGGTGCCTGCGCCCCCTCCACGGCCTCCTCCACTTCCGTCCACTCCAGGTCCAACAGCTTCCCCAACACCTGCAACACCTCCGCGTATCGGACTGGCTTCTCCAACACGGCCGCCACACCCGCCTGATCCCATTTCCCTCGGCACTCCTCCTCCCCCGGACCACAAAATCCAATAACCACAGGCTGCGGAACCCCCTCTCCCCCCTCCCACCCGTGAATGATCCTCACCGCCTCCACTGCATCCCCCTGCACATGGCTGTCCATCAGCACCCCATGCGGAACGAAAGACTCCAAGGTCATCCTCAACTCCTCCACTCCCCCGCACTCGCTTACCTCGAACCCCCCCTTGCGCAACAAAGGCACCAACACCGCCGCCACCTCCCGACGGCCATCCACAAACAAAAGACGCCGCCGCTCCCCCCGATACCCCCCTATCCGGGAGGGCACCAGCACCAGCTTTCGCTTCTCCCCCTTCGGCTGCGGCAACTCAAACCAAAACCTCGATCCTTTCCCAGGCTCACTCTCCACTTTCAACCCCTCACCCCCCATCATCCTCACCAGCCGGTCGGATATCGCCAACCCCAGTCCTGTCCCCTGATTCTTGCGGTCCTTGTGCTCCACCTGCGTGAAAGGCTGCAGAATATACCCCAACGCTTCCGCCCCCATGCCGATCCCGGTGTCCCTCACCCCAAACTCCAGCCCTTTCTCCGTCGAAACCACCCGCAACCCCACCTGCCCTTGGTCCGTGAACTTGATCGCATTACTGATCAAGTTCGCCAACACCTGCCTCAACCGGATCGCATCCGAAAGAATGTCATCCGGCACCCCCTCCTCCAACTCCAACTCAAACCTTAACCCCTTCAGTCGCATCTGCTCCGCATAGGTCTCCCGCAAACTCTCCAAGAACTCCTGCAAATAAAACCGGCTGCTCTGGATGTTCATCCGCCTCGCATCGATCTTCGCAAGATCCAACACATCGTTGATCAACTCCAGCAGGCTCTCCCCGCTTTTCCGCAAACTCAACACCACCCCTCGGTTCTTTTCCGACAGCCCCTTGTCCATCAACAGCACCTGCGAATACCCCAGGATCCCGTTCAATGGCGTGCGGAACTCATGGCTCATGTGCGACAGAAAATCGCTCTTCGCCCGCGCCGCCGCCTGCGCCCGCTGCTCCGCACGCGTCCGCTCCGCCACCTCCCGGCTGATTTCCTCGTCTGCCCGCGCGATCGTGTCCAACATCACATTGAAACTCTCCGCCAACTGACGGACCTCCTCCTCCCCTTTCTCCGCTTGCAAACTCCTCGATAAATCCCCCTCCGCCACAGACAGGGCCGCGTCCCTCGCCTCCCTCAACACCCCCAACACCCTCCGGACCACCGGAAGCCCCAAGCATCCCAGAGCGCAGAACCCCACTCCCACCACCCCCAAAATCCACCCCTCTCCCACCCTCAACCAACCTCCCATCTTTTTTACACGCGCCTCCGCCTCACCCACCTCCACCTCCACCGCTTCCTTGAGCCCCCCACCTATCCGGAAAACCCGATCCGCCAAGGCCTCAGGTCCCTCCCGTTCCGCCGCCTCCATCGTCTCCAGTACTGCCGCCCGAAGTCGCCGCCCGGAATCTTGGGCCGCATCCGGGACTAGCGACCGCCTCTGGTACCTCGTGATCTCCCGCTCCATCCCCTCAAACAACTCCCGCGACCCCTCCCCCTTCCGGTGCACCACCTCCCACAAACTACGATCCACCGACATAAGCGCCCGCACCGCCTCCCCACCCTTCTCCACCGTCCTCCCACCTATCTCACGCCCCACACGGGACATCCCAAAACCAACCCCTCCCACCAACAAGAGCAGGACCGCCATTCCACCCAGCAATACATGGAGTTTGGTTCGCAACTGCACGATGCCGATTCTGCCCCAGGACCTCTCAAATTGCAAGCATCACCCGCCCAAACCCCGGTTCATGCGCAACATCGGCAACAATACCGCCAACGCCACCACCAAAATAAGCACCCCCACCCCCACGATCATTATCGGCTCTAGCAACGCCAACGCACGACGCAGCCCCCGCTCCCAGGCCCGCTGCTGCCCACGCGCGGCATGCTCCATCAACTCCGACAGCCCCCCCGACGCCTCCCCTGCCATCGCCCATCCTGGCAACTCCTCCCCCAGGATCGGCACCCCAGCCAGGCACTCCGCCAAATGCCCCCCCTGCGACACCCCTTCCGACACCCTTCCCGCCGCCGCTGCCAACCAGGGAGACCCCGTCGCCTCCCCCGCCGTCCTCAACGCCTCCGGTAAACCCACCCCACCACCCAACAACAACGACAGCGTTCGCGCAAAACGAGCCCGCGCCAACGCGGCCAACGCCCTGCCCAACACCGGCAGCCGATACCGCCCCCGCACCAAAATCCCCCCCGGCTTTCGCCACATCCGCCTCACCCACACCACCCCACCACCCACCACCATCCAAACCATCGCCCCCCCCATGGGATGCCGCACCATCCGGCCCAACGCCAGCACCCCACGCGTCAACCCAGGCATCGGCTGGTTCATCCCACTCAACAACCGGTCATACACCGGCAAAAGAAACCCTACCATCAATCCCATCACCACCAGCGCCAACCCTCCCACCAACCCAGGATACACCAGGGCCGTCCTTACCTGATCCCGCGTCAATGCCGCCTCCTCCACGTGCTGCGCCAATTCCTCACACACGCCCGCAAGACGACCCGACGCCTCCCCCGCCGACAGCACCGCCCGCTCCTCCGCCACAACCCCTCCCACGTGCACCCCCATCGCCACACTCAACGATACCCCCTCCCTCACCTCGTCACACACCCGGGCCAACGCCTCCCCACCCCCGCACAACTCCGGATTCTCCGACAACAGCCCCAACGCCCGGTCCAAGGGCAGACCCGCCCTCAACAACGCCGACAACTCCCGGTACATCACGGCCCGCGCCCCCACCTCTAACCCCCCACGCCTCCCTTGCCCCACCATCCTCGCCTCCCTCACATATAGCCCCTCCTTCAACAAACGCTCCCTCACCTCCTTCACATCCAACGCCTCCAAGCGCCCTCGCCGCGAGCGCCCCTCCTCCGTATAGGCCAAATACTGGAACGTAGGCATCCCCCCTTACCTCCCCTCTCCCAATGCCGCCCTCACCTCCGTCAAGGAAGTCACTCCCGAACGCAACTTCTCCTCCGCATCCCCCCACAGATCCCGAAAACCCTCCGTAGCCGCGACTTCTCGCACACGAACCGCCGAATCCCCACGCCTCAACGCCTCCCTCACCGCCTCCCCAACCCTCAACAACTCAAAAACACCCACCCGACCTCGATACCCCTCCCGACAATGCCCGCATCCCACCGCCTCCCTCAACACCACGCCTTCCAATTCCACCAAAGGCGCCGGAACCCCCTCCGCCACCCACTCCCGCGCACATCGCCCACACAGCCGCCGCACCAGCCGCTGCGCCAAAGCTCCCCGCGTCGCCTCCGCCACCAAATAGGACTCCACCCCCATGTCACGCAACCGCGTGGCCGCGCTCACCGCATCGTTCGCATGCAGCGTGCTCATCACCAAATGCCCCGTCATCGACGCCTTGACCACAATCTCGGCCGTCTCCTCATCCCGCGTCTCCCCCACCAGGATCACGTCAGGATCTTGTCTCAACAACGACCGCAAACCCGCCGCAAACGTTAACCCAATTCGCGACATCACCGCCACCTGCCCGATGTCCGGCAGTTGGTACTCCACCGGATCCTCAATCGTCAACACATTCCGCCTCGCTGTGTCCAGCTCCCTCAACGCCGCATACAACGTCGTCGTCTTTCCCGCTCCTGTCGGCCCTGTCACCCACAATACTCCATGCGGCTGGTGAATCAACTCCCGGAACGGAACTACCATCCCCGGAGGCATCCCCAGCTCCGACAACGTGAGCCGCGTGTTCTCCCTCCCCAACAACCTTAAGACCACTCGCTCCCCTTCCGCCACTGGAATCGTCGAAACCCGGATGTCGATCTCACGCTCTCCCACCCTCACTCTGGCGTTCCCATCCTGCGGAAGCCGACGCTCCGCAATATCCAGCCTCGCCATAATCTTCACTCGCGACACCAACGCGTCCTCCATGCCCACGGGTAGATCCGCCTGCCGATACAAAACACCATCAACGCGGAACCGAACCACCGCCCCACCCCCCTTGGGTTCCAAATGAATATCCGAGGCCCCCTGCTCCAACGCATCCAACAGAAGCCGGCTCACCCGCGCCGCCACCGGAGCCCCTTCAGATTGACGC
>CAYLNG010000017.1:48164-57131 GCA_964385155.1 uncultured Verrucomicrobiota bacterium | reverse complement strand
CCCCACCCCACCACCCCCCGGTCGACCACAAAATACCCCCAACCACACCACAGGGGGGGGGGGGATACATAGAGTTGCGCCTCTTTACACAGAATTGATCCGGAGTATGTACATGATGTTCCCTTCCTTTTTCCGTCGTAATCTTGTGGGCCTTTTCGGCCTCTTGACCGTTTTAGGGGTGCATGTGGGTGCCCAGGAGAGTGCCCAGACCCCGGCGAAAACCTATTTCCGGTCGATGCCGTTCGCGGGGAGCTTCGCGGAGGCGCCAGCCGGGCGCGTGTATGGGGTTTCCAATGGGGTCGCGTTGGCGATCGGGGGGCGTACGGTGGACGGGGAACTTAGCGGGACGGTGGAGGTGCTCGGCGTGACGGATGGGGTGTTGCTGACCTCGGCGAGCCTGTCGGAGCCCGTGGCATTCGCGGCGGCGGTGACACACCAGGAAAAAGTGTATCTCGTGGGGGGGCTCGGGCCCAATGGGGTGACGGATCGGGTGCTGTCGCTGGAATGGACCTCGAAGGGGTTGGTGGAACAGCGGTTGCCCTCGCTGCCGCGGGCACTGATGTTCGCCGGACTGGCGGTGCACCGCAGCACCACCCATTATTTCCTGGAGGTGGTCGGAGGTGTCGATGCGGTCGACGCCACGGAAGCCTCGGGGGAGATGTTCGAGATGGAGATCGGCGCCATCGATGCCGCTTGGAAGCGCCTGGATCCCCCACCGTTCAAGGGACGCGTCCTTCCCCACACCCTGGAGACCTACAACGAAATGCTGGTGCTCGGGGGCTATGAGTTCGCGGCCGACGGTACGCTGGTCCCGGTCGCGGAAAGCTGGGGCTTTTCCCGGATTCCCCGCGACGGACAGATCGCCCAGGGATGGCAGAAGCGGGAACCCCTGCCCCTGCCCATGGCCCGCGCCGCCTACGCGAAGTCGGGCCAGTCTCACCTGCTCGTCCTGGGAGGCGATCCGGAGCCCACGACCTTGGCGGGGCTTCTGGACGGCCGCCCCCCCGCGCGGGTGCTCGATGGCGTCTGGTCCTACCATTCCCCCTTTGATGTCTGGCATCAGCTGGGCTCGCTCGATGCCCCCTCCGCCCAGGGATTCCTTGCACCCGTCCCCGGTAAGGCCGAGTTTGTCCTGCTCGACGGCCGCGGCACCGGGGGCGCGGTTTCCCCGGCTTTTCACCTGAAGTTCGAGATTTCGACCAAGAAACTCGGCTGGCAGGACTGGCTCATGCTCGGCTTCTACTTCGTCGCGGTGGCCCTCATCGGATACCATTTCTCGCGCAAACAGAAGGATGCTGAATCCTTCGCGCTCGGCAACCGCGAGACCAACTGGGTGGCCGCCGCGATCTCCCTGATGGCCTCGGGCGTCAGCACCATCAGCTTCATGGCCCTTCCCGCCCTTACCGCCTGTATCGGCCTCGCCAACACCGGGGGAATGGTGTTCATGCTCCTGGGCATGTTCGTCTCCGCCCACCTGACCTATCCCATCCTCCGCCGCCTCAAGATCACCTCGACCTTCGAGTATATCGAGCAGCGCTTCGGCCCCAGCCTCCGCCTTGTCGGCAGCTTCAACAGCATCGTCAGCCAGATGATGGGCCGGATCGGCATCGTGGTCATGCTGCCCGCCCTGGCGATCTCCAGCATGGTCGGCATCGACCCCTGGATCTCCATTCTCGCCATGGGCATTGTGACCACGATCTACTCCGCCGCCGGCGGGTTCGAGGCGGTCATCTGGACCGATGTGCTCCAGGGCATCCTCCTCCTCCTGGGCTTCATCGCGATCGGCGTGCTCGCCCTGGCCAACACCGACGGGGGTTTCGCGACCATGTGGACCAGCGCGGTGGAGCTGAACCGCGACAATTTCTTCCTGCTCTCCACCGATGTGCGGATCCAGAACATCTATTTCTCGATCATCGGCTTCACCCTCTCGATCATGGCCTTCGCCTCCGACCAGATCACCGCACAGCGCGTCATGTGCATCCCCATGAAACATGTCCGCAAACTCGCCTACATGGGCGGCGCGTTCGGGGTCCTGACCGCCTGGCTCTCCGCCTTTGTCGGCATGAGCCTCTTCGGGTTCTTCCGCGACAAGCCGGAATACCTCAACCCGGTCATGGTGAACGACCAGCTGGTGCCCATCTTCATCGTGAACATGATCCCGGTGGGGTTGGCGGGCCTGATCCTCGCCACGCTCTTCGCGGCGGCCATGTCGACGGTCTCCTCGAGCGTCAATGTCTGCGGCGTCCTCGTGGCCGAGGACTTCTACAAGAAGTTCAGCCGGAAGGTCACTCCCCGCAAGGAAATGCGGGTGATGCAGGTGGTGACGCTGATCAGCGGCACCCTGGGAACCGGCATGGCCCTGTGGCTGCTGACCATGGACCTGCCCACGCTCTGGGAAGCCTTCATGCGCTTGATGGCCTACATTGGCGGTGGATTCGGGGGGATCTTCATCCTCGGCATGTTCACCCGCCGCACCCATGAGCTCGGCGCCATCATCGGCGTGATCGCAAGTTTCGGAATGGCTTGGTATTTCAACCATTCCGAAATTAGCCTCCACTATAGCGCCCTCGGCTTGTTCATCACGTTCTCCTGCATCGCCGTCGGATATGTCAGCAGCCTGATCATCCCCTGGAAACGCAAGCCCCTCCTCGGCCTCACCGTCTGGGACCAGGTCAAGGACCGCGTGAGCGACGAAGAACTCGCCCGAAAACTTGCGGCCGCGGAAGCCAAGTCCTGAAGGGATTCCCCACTTTGCCGCAGTGTCCCGGGAGAGGCGGTTGGCCCCGGGGGGCGGCCGCTCCCCGTTTCGTCTGGCGGTAAGGCACACGATCGTGGCGGACGGGTGGATCTTCCCGCGCGGCGGTTCAGCCGCTGTGCGGAACACTCGAATGACCACGGGTGTATTCCGCGTGATCCGACGTTCACCGTTTTTAGGTTAACCCTAAAAACGGTAATGGTTCGGGCGCATCTGCGGCCATTTCTTTGGCTGCAAGCGGTTGTGCGAAACGCTCCCCATACCTTCGGGTAGGCCTCGGTTTCTCACAAACCCTTTCGCTCAAAGATCTTGCCGCATCTGCATCCTTCCCATCACCGTTTTTAGGTTAACAGATGCTCCTTCCTGGTGTATGAAGTTCTATTATACAAACGTGGCATCAAAACCCGGATCAAACTCATGAAAGACCAAGAAAAACCCCGAAGGAACGAGAGGGAGGGCAGTGCGCTAGTGCTGACGCTGATGGTGGTGTCGTTGCTGCTGGTGGTGGTCATGGCTTTCTCGGTGCATGTCCGTATGGAGCTGCGCCAGGCGGGGCAACAGCAGGCCCAGGCCTTGGCCCGCGCGAACGCCCGCCTGGGGTTGCAGTTGGCGGTGGCGCGGCTGCAGGAGACCGCGGGGCCGGACCAGCGGGTGACCTTCCGCAGGGAGGTCATGGATACCGATCCGACTACTGAAGCGGTGGAAGGGGTGGCGCAGACGGCTTGGTGCGGGGTGGTGGTCAGTCCGGAACGGGATTCGGATTACGATCTGGACCAGGGGGCGGGACTGCGGGCCCCGGCCCTCGCGGCGAACGCCTGGCTGGTTTCGGGCTGGGAACTTCCTGGATTCGATCCGGATCTGTTCAGTCCGGTGCTTTCAGGCGCTGCACGTAATGCGGTCCGCCTGCGGGAGACATCGGGGCTGGCCACGGTCGACGTCCCGCGGATGAGTGCCGATGCGGGCGCTTACGGGTATTGGGTGGACGACGAGGGGGTGAAGGCGCGTATGGATTTGCCTCCCAACGAGGGCAGTCTGGAAGGTGCCGAGACGGTACGTTACCTTGCCCCCGCCACCCTGGGGGCGGAACAGGCCCTCGTGGCCGCCCAACGGGCCACGTTTCCTTCGAATGATGCGAACACGTTGGGAAAACTGGTCTCCGAAGAAACCCTGGACTTTCTCGCCGACCCCGCCTGGCAGGCGGATGGCACCCTCTGGAGCCGCGGGGTCCTCGCGGATGTGAAAAAGGGGGGGCTGAAAACCGATCTGACCGCCGCCTTCGAGAATTCCGCCGCCTGGGGCCAGGTTTCGCAGTTCAAGACACTCCTGCTTCGCGAGATCCCGGGGGTGGTAGCGGACGATTATGCCGACCGTCTGCAGGATCAAAGCGCCGGCCTGCTTTGGCGGGTGCACGCGGACTTTCCCGCCACTGCCGGGCTCCGCTGGTATTCCTTGTTCCATTATTACAACCTCTACAAGTCCCAGATGGCCGTCATACCCTCGCGAACCCTCATCGCCAATCCGCTTCCCCTGCCGCCCGTTGGTTTGGGCGGAAAAGGAGGCGGCAGTGCGGATCCGTGCTGGACCATGGTGGATGGCATCACCATCGGCGCGTTGATGCCCGTCCCCCTCGGCTTCAAAGCCGAACTGGCGCTGTCGAGTTATCAGATCAACAATGGGGACGACGGCATCAACGGCAACGCCGACGACGAATTCGGATTGCGACTGCACTATATCCCGTCGCTGGTTCTGTGGAATCCCTTCGATGTCGAACTGAGAGAGCCGCTCGTCAACGGCCGTCCCGTGGGCTATATGTTCGGGGGATCGCTGTACAAGGTGAACGCCGCGACCATGTCTGTGCGCCTCTCCACCAGTTCCTGGACGGAGGACGTCGAGGTGCTGCCCCGTGCTATGGATGGAAGTGGCAACTTTGTACCGGTGGACACCTTTTCGTTTCGTCTCCGCGACGGGGAGAAACGTTTCGAACCCGGCGAGATTCGGGTGTTCGGTTTGGAACGAGACGATCCGCTTCCAAACGATTTCCTGATCCCGAAGCTGACCCGGAACTTTAACGAAGGGGCCTCCGTCTACCGCAATCTTCCCCTCTCCAACCCGCTGACCCGTACCCAGGTGTTGACGGTCGCCTTTCAGGAGCGCGTCATCGCCGCGAACGCCAACTATCATGTGGAGGCGGCGAACGGCTATCCCTACCGGGCCGGATCACCCTACTCCTTCGGTGTTCCGAATCCACAGAACCGCTTCGAGGGGTTCGGCGGCGAGGCCGGCATGGAGGGGTCCGCGACTTATGTCACTGTGCTCAACATTCAACCCCCACAGATCGAGGGCATCGGATCGTTGCAGCGTTTCTTCGCCTATATGAGCCGGGTGAAGGGGAGGGCCCCCGAGGAATCGACCCTGCGCGTGCCCACGCAGGGGGGACCCGGCAGTTTCTTTAATACCGTTGTCCTCTCCAATTCGTTGCGTTTCTGGGACGACCTTCACCGTACCGGCACCGGTTTTCTGGCCAACGAGGAGTTCCAGAATGATGGCGACGGACGGTCGTTCTGGGGCGAACCGGATGTGGGCGTTCCAGGTGGATTGCACGCGCGGGTCCAATACGAACTCCCCAGAGCCCCCCTGGTCTCCCTCGGTCAGTTCCGCCACCTCCGCGCCCCCTTTCCCGCCTCCATGGTTCCCGTGGGAAACTCCTGGCCCTCGCCCGAGCTCCCTCTGACCTCGCTCTTCGAACGCGGCGGCGTCGGGATCTTTGCCGACAACGTTCAGGACGACAACTGGCTGAACAACGACGCGCTTTTTGATGGGTATTTCTTCTCCACCGTGCCACCGGACTCTCGTGATGGCGGCACCGTGTATCCTGGCGAATGGGGCCGATTCCCCGCTGATTTCACCCAGACCGAGGTGGATGCCGGGGAGCCGCTGTTGAATCCACGGATCACCTATTTCCGTGATTCGGAAAACGCCGGACCGCCGATTTCCGAACTTCGGAACCTGGATCAGGCGGCCGCACATCTGATGGTGGAGGGCGGCTTCAATGTGAATTCCACCTCGGTGCCCGCCTGGCGGGCTCTGCTGGCCAGCCTGCGTTTTCCCGACGAACCCGCCGGCGGCGTGCCCACACCCCGTTTTGTTCAGACGCTTGCCGCAAGGCCGATGATCGAGGACGTGGAGGCGGGCGAACGGGTGCTGAGCGACGATCAAGTGGAGGCGCTGGCCGTGGCCATCGTCGAGCAGGTGAAGCAACGCGGGCCTTTTCTGAGTCTGTCCGATTTCATCAACCGCCGCTTGGAAAACAGTGAACTCGGGCGCAAAGGGGCCTTGCAGGCGGCGATTGACGCCTCCGGCATCAACACGGCCGCCCGCAGCGATCTGGGCGCGGAAAACGTGGTGATTCCCTCGCCTTTCCCGCAGGGCCATTGGAATTCGTTTACGCTGTCCCGCCAATCCAACCTCCGTTCTCTGGCCGCGGCGGACAACTACGACACCGCCATGGGAACACCGGGCCTGATCACCCAGGCGGACCTGTTGCAGTATCTCGCGCCGGTGCTGACCGCACGGTCGGACACTTTCCGCATCCGGGTGGCGGGGGAGGCGGGGGATGCCGCGAACCCTTCGTCCATTGCGTGGATGGAAGCGGTGGTTCAACGTGTGCCGGATTATGTGGATGAAGCCGACGAGCCTTGGGAGCGGGATGCGGACCTGAGTGCGGTCAATACGCGGTTCGGCCGTAAATTCCGGGTGGTCTCGCTGCGGTGGTTGAACGGGGAGAGCCTCTGATTCCAAGTGGCGGCCGCCTTGGGTGTGCCGTTGTCTGGATTTTGGGGTGCTAAAGTCTCGACAGGGCTGGAAGGATCTGGAAAAGGCCTTTTCGTGCCACGTGAGGGGGGGCCGGCCATGGAGGGCTCGGGAGCCACCCCACGTACAGACCAACCCCACAGGTGCCCATGACGATCCATTACGTGTCTCCCCAAGGAAACGACGAGGCTGAAGGTTCACGGAATTGCCCCCTGCGGACGATCTCGGCCGCGGCCCAGCGGGCGCAACCTGGCGACACCGTACGGGTGCTGCCGGGCCTCTACCGGGAACGGGTCGACCCTCCCCGGGGGGGGCTTTCGGAAGAACAACGCATCACCTATGAGGCCGCGGAGGGTGGTGGGGTGGAGATCCGCGGGTCCGAGGTGGTCGAGGGATGGCAACCCGCCGGCGACGGCCTCTGGTGCGCTGAGGTGCCAAACCATGTCTTCGGCGACTTCAATCCTTTTGCCGACTTGATCCGCGGGGACTGGTTCAAGGATATGGGGCGGCCCCACCACACCGCCGCCGTCTACCTGGACGGGAATTGGCTGACCGAGGCCGCCAGCAGGGACGACCTGCAGCCGCTCCACTGGTGGGCCGATGTCTTGGACAACCACACCCGCATCCTGGCCCATTTCGGCTCCGCGGATCCCCGCCGTCACCTCGTCGAGGTCAATGTGCGCCCCGCCTTGTTCTACCCCAGCCGGACGGGCATCCATTTCCTGACCATCCGCGGTTTCATCCTCCGCCATGCCGCCACCAACTGGGCCCCCCCCACCGCGGAACAGGTCGGCGCCATCGGCACCCACTGGAGCAAGGGCTGGATCATCGAACACAACACCATCAGCCACTCCCGCTGTGTCGGCATCACCCTGGGCAAACACGGCGACGAATTTGACAACACCTCGGCCGACACCTCCCGGGGCTATGTCGAAACCATCGAACGGGCCGCCCGCGACTTCGGCTGGTGCCGCGAGAACGTCGGAGGCCACATCGTGCGCCACAACCACATCCACCACTGCGAGCAGGCGGGGGTGGTGGGCAGCTTGGGCGCCATCTTTTCGGAGGTCACCGACAACCATATACACCATATCCATGTCCAGTGTCTTTTCGGGGGCGAGGAACAGGGGGCCATCAAGTTCCATGCGGCGATCGACACTCTCATTGCCCGAAACCACCTGCACCACTGCATCCGGGGATTGTGGCTGGACTGGATGAGCCAGGGGACACGGGTCACAGCCAACCTCTTCCACGACAACGCGGTTGTGGACCTGTTCATGGAGGTGAATCACGGACCGTTTGTGGTCGACCACAATCTGATGCTCTCGCAAGTGTCGCTCATCAACTGGTCGCAGGGTGGGGCCTACCTGCACAACCTGATCGCCGGGAAAATCCGGTCCATCGCCGAGCCCAACCGCCAGACCCCTTGGCATCAACCGCATGACACCGCCCTGGCGGGATTGGACAGCATCCGCGGGGGCGGAGATGTGTTCCTCAACAACCAGATCGTGGATGCGGAGGGCTTCGGAAAAAGTCTGGCCCCGAAACGGGATGCCCTGACGGGGGACTGGAAGATCGATCCGGCAACCGGTTATTACCGGCTGCATGCGCTCTCCAGCGAGGCCTTCCCCGTCCGTCACGCCGCCAATACGATCCTCCCCGCGCCTCCCGAATTCCAGGAAACCGACGAAGGTTGTTTCCTCCGGGTCCACCCTGCCGCCCCCCAGACCGGTCAGTTCGTGGACTCCCCGACCCTCGGCCTCTGCACGACGAATGGGCTCCCCTTTGAGGATTATGATGGCTCTCCACTGCATTTCGAGGTCGACTATTTGGCCCACCCTCGGAACCAAACCGCTCCCACGGTCGGCCCGTTTGAGGTAATCCCGGACCATCCTTTCCTGGTTTCTCCGGCCCGGATAGGTCCGCACAGCGGCTGAAGCCGCCGCGCGGCGGTTTTAGTCCCAGATGACCCTCACCCACGCCGCAAGGGCGTGGGGCTCGTAAAGACCGTTGGGGGGAGGCGCCGGCGAAGCCGTCTTGGAGTGCGGGAACTTGTTCCCGCCTTGGGGGGGCGATGCTTGCAGCGCCCGGGGCGGGGCGGGGCGGGCGGCGGTTCCCATGTGACTCTGATTGTTGTAAGAAGCCGAGGGTGACCCTCACCCACGCCACAAGGGCGTGGGGCTCGTTTTATGGGGCTGAAGCGTGCTTCTAGCCACAGGTGACCCTCACCCACGCCACAAGGGCGTGGGGCTCGTCAAGACCGCGTGGGGGGGCGGCGGTTCCCATGTGACTCTGATTGTTGTAAGAAGCCGAGGGTGACCCTCACCCACGCCACAAGGGCGTGGGGCTCGTTTTATGGGGCTGAAGCGTGCTTCTAGCCACAGGTGACCCTCACCCACGCC
>CAYLNG010000017.1:0-48064 GCA_964385155.1 uncultured Verrucomicrobiota bacterium | reverse complement strand
GGCGCCGGCGAAGCCGTCTTGGAGTGCGGGAACTTGTTCCCGCCTTGGGGGGGCGATGCTTGCAGCGCCCGGGGCGGGGCGGGGCGGGCGGCGGTTCCCATGTGACTCTGATTGTTGTAAGAAGCCGAGGGTGACCCTCACCCACGCCACAAGGGCGTGGGGCTCGTTTTATGGGGCTGAAGCGTGCTTCTAGCCACAGGTGACCCTCACCCACGCCGCAAGGGCGTGGGGCTCGTCAAGACTGTGTGGGGGGCGGCGGTGGGGTCAGAAGGGCCAGGAGAGTTGGAGATTGCCGCCGCCGAAGGCGGGAGGATGGAGGCGTGCGGTGAGGTTGAGGGTAAGGGTGGCGCCTCGTGCGGGCAGAAGAGCCCATTCGAGGGCGGGGCCGAATTTGCCTTGGAAACCCTCTTCGTGGTAGTCCTCGTCCGGGGCTTGGGGGTGGTTTCGGTCATCGCGGTAATGGTCCAGGAACAGGGAGGGGAGCAGGTCGAGTCGTTCGGTGAGGGGGCGGCGGAGGCCCAGGTAGAGGGTGGTGGAATGGAAATCCAAGCGGGTATCCTGGTTTGGATCGTGGGGACGATGATCGATTTCCTGGAAGTGGAGGTAGCGGACGCCGATCCAGTGGAGGTGTCGCGGACTCGTCTGGCGGCGGAGTTCGAGGGTGTGGGCGTCCCAGGAGCGGGTGAGGGCGAGATCGAGAGGGGAGTCGGGGGCGTTGGCGACGCGACGGCGGGAGGTTTCGAGGGCTTCGCTCCAGGATTCGAGGGTCCAGGCCTGCTGGAACGTCCATGCGAGTCCGATGCCGCCGGAGAGGCTGCGGTCGCGCGAGGAGTTTTCGGGAGTGGTGAAGCGGACGTTGGGGGTTTTCTGGATGAAGCCGAGGAGGGCGAGGGAGGGGAGGGGGCGGTAGGAACCGGAGGCGAAGAAGGTGAAGGGCACCGAGGCGTAGTCGCTGTCTTCGTCGTTCTTGGTGTTGAACCAGGCGTCGGTGACAATGGCGGTGAGGCGGAGGCGGTTGCCGTGTTCGTCACCCCAGCGCAGCTCCCCTTCCACATCTGCGTCCTCTTTTTCGGGGGCGACATCGCCCAGGAGGCTGGCGCGCCAGGGGCCTGTGGTGCGCCCAAATCCGAAGAGGGAACGGGTGAGGGTGCCGTCGAAGTCCTCGTGACGGCGGTGGCGGAATTCGCCGAAGAAGGCGTTGTCGAGGGGTGCGACCGCCCAGGCTTCTGAGCGGAGGTAGAGGTGGGTGGAGCTGACGCTGCCAGCGGTGCCCCGGATTTCGTTGGGTGCGAGGGGGCGGCGGGAGCCAAGGTAGGGCATGGGCTCGTAACTGAGCCGCTGGAGGAAGGAGATGGAGTTGTAGGTCTCGCCGCGGTTGTCGAGGGCTTCACACCGGAAGGGGGTGGGTTCAAAGGGGTCGAGGAGCTGCGCGGCGGCCGGGAGGGCGGCCAGCAGGAGAAGGAGCAGGCGCATACGTCCATCCTATCGGATCAAAAGTACATGACAAGGCCGCAGTCGAGCCGGTATTCCGTGCGCCAGTGGAGTTCGTTGCGCCATTGGAGTCCTGGGGAGACTTCGAAGACAAGGATGTCGAGGAAGAGAGGGCGGCGGAGGGTGAGCTGGAGGCGGGCCTGGGTGGAGGCGTCGTCGGAGCCGAAAAGGGAGGCGGAGATGCCGTTGCCGTGGAGGGCATCGGCCGGGCTGGCGTAGGCGCCGGAGGCTTTTTTGCGGGCGAGAAGGGGGAGGTGGGAGAGGCCGAGGGACTGTTGCCATTCGTAGCCATCCGTGCCTTCGGCGAAGCGTCCGGCGCTGAGGCTGCGGGTGATCCAGTGGGGGGACACCCAGCGGTGGAACTGGTAGGAGGTCAGGAGGCCGAAGCCGTCGTCGGACTCCCAGAAGAGGCGTTGGTCGAACTGGTGGAACCACTTGCCCCAGGTCCAGGTGGGCCGCCATCCGGCACGGGCGAAGAGGTTGGGGGGGGAACGGGTGCGGACGCCTAGGTCGGTGTAGGCGAATCGGCGGAAGAGGCGGCGGATCCCGAGGGTGAATCCCTGGTCACGTCGTTCGTCGAGGCCGCGCCCGGGAAGGTCGTCGTCGTCGGCGCTGTCGAGGAATAGGCGTACGCGTTGTTCGAGGTTGGGGAGGTCGATGTGCAGGCGGAGGCTGGGTTTGAGGCGGTAGTCGGGGGGGGGCCCGTGCCGGGTTGGGCGCGGGTGGCCGCCCGGCGGCCCCCGGCGGCGCGCCGGGGGCCGCGGCGGGGCACCGGGTTCGGCGAACTGTTGGTCGAAGGCGTGGAGGCGGTTGGAGAGGCGGAGGGGTGCTTGGTGGCGGAGATGGAGGACGCGCTGGGACCAGGAGTCGAAGGTGGCCGGCTTGGGGGGGAGGTCGCCCTCGATTTCGGCGGGGAGGGGGAGGAGGACGGAGCCGTGGGGCAGGGATGCGGGGGGCGGGCGCGGGAGGTCGTCGCCGCGTGGGTCGACGCCAAACCATCCCGCGAGAAAGTCGAAGAGTTCGAAGAGGCCGAGGCCGGCGTCGACGCCGATGTAGCCAAGGTGGGCCCCGGCGCCGATTTCGGTGACGCCGTAGCGGGGCGGGTGGGGGGTGTCGTCGGTGGCGTCGATGCCGAGGAGGACGAGGCCTTTGCGCTGGTCGCGTCCCCAGGGTGGGGCGATGGGTTGTGGGTAGCGGGGGCCAGGCAGGCCGATCCAGGCGGTGTCCTCTGAGCCCACGTAGAAGGCGGCGTAGTCAGTGAAACGCGCGCCGACGCCGAGGCCGGGGCCGACCGAGAAGCGGAGGCGGAAGATGTCGAGGAGGTCGAGGGCGCGGTTGGGGAGGTAGCAGAGGGCGCGTTGCCAGAAGCCGGGGGAGACGGTCTCGTTGGCGGTGAGCGGAGGTGGGGGCAGGAGGAGGGCGGCGAGGAGAAGGAGCGCCGTCCGGGGGCGTTTCATGGCAGCATGCGGCCCATGAGGCGGGGGAAGGGGATGGTTTCGCGGATGTGTTTGAGGCCGCAGATCCAGGAGACGGTTCGTTCGATGCCGAGGCCGAAGCCGCCGTGGGGGACGGAGCCATAGCGGCGGAGGTCGAGGTACCATTGGTAGGGAGCGGGGTCCATGCCTTCCTCACGCATGCGTTCGAGCAGGGTGTCGAGGTCCTCCTCGCGCTGGCTGCCGCCGATGATCTCGCCGTAGCCCTCGGGGGCGAGCACGTCGAGGTTGCGGACGGTGCGGGGGTCGGAGGGATTCCGCTTCATGTAGAAGGCCTTGACCTCGCGGGGGTACTCGCTGACAATGAGGGGGCGGTCGTATTGTTTGCTGAGGATGGTCTCCTCGTCGCCCCCGAAGTCGTCGCCCCACCGGAAACGTTTGGCGTCGGCGATGTGGGCGGGCTGGTTCTCGACCCACCGCTCGAGTTCGCGCGCCTCCTCCTGGAGTTCGGCGATCTCGTTCTGGAGGCGTTCGAGCATCCAGGCCTTGCCGCCCTGTGCGAGCTGGGACTCCTTTTTGGCGATGGCGGCGCGCAGGTCGGAGAGGCGTTCGGTTTCGCGGGCGAGTTCTTCCTCGAGCTTGGCGTGGAGGGAGGGGTCGTGCAGTTGTTCGACGGCTTCGCTGTAGGTGATGCGCGGGAAGGGGGCGCGGATGGCTTCGAGGGGGGCGGTGTCGCGTCCGAGCGCCGCGAGGTCGGCGCGGTTGTGTTTCAGCACTTCGGCGACGATGTGGCTGATGAAGGTTTCGGCGAGCACCTGCAAATCCTCGAGTTCGTAGAAAGCGACCTCGGGCTCGATCATCCAGAATTCGGTGAGGTGGCGGCGGGTCTTGCTTTTCTCGGCGCGGAAGGTGGGGCCGAAGCAGTAGACCTTGCCCATGGCAAGGGCGGCGGTCTCGAGGTAGAGCTGCCCGGTCTGGGCGAGGTAGGCGGGGTCGCCGAAGTAGTCCACGGAGAAGAGGGTTCCGGCGCCTTCGGCGGCGCCGGGCTGGAAGATCGGGGTGTCGATGAGGGTGAAACCCTCGCTGTCGAAAAACCCGCGGGCGGCCTGGATGATGCGGTGGCGGACGCGGAGGATGGCGGCCTGGCGGGGGCTGCGCAACCAGAGGTGGCGGTGCTGCATGAGGAACTCGACACCGTGTTCTTTGCGGGCGATTGGGTAGTCGCGCGTGGCGTGGTAGACGTTGACGGTTTCGATGGAGACCTCGACGCCGCCGGGGCCGCGGGGTTCGGCCCGCACGAGGCCACGGATCTCGATGCTGCTCTCCTGTCCGCAGTCCGCCAAGGCGGCGAACGCCTCGGGACGGGTGGCCTCGACGGTGCACTGGCAGTGGCCAGTGCCATCGCGCAGCTCGACGAAACGGATTTTGCCGCTGGAGCGGATGGCGCGGATCCAGCCGCGCAGGCGGACCGTTTGGTCAACGTGTTGGGGGAGATGGCCGATCGAAACCAGAGTGGACATGAAAAAGCTCCTGGGGTGAAGGAGTTCCTATGCCGAGGAAAACGCCCTCCCGCAAGCGTGTTTTGAGATGGGGGCGGGCGTGGATCGCTCCGGCTTGCGCTTAAAACGTTCTGGAAGCGGTGCCAGGGTGTCGTCATGGAACCCTGGATGTATGAGGACAGCCCCCCGGGAAAGATTGTGGGCACGAGACGCCCGCCGAAAGCGGGTGAGGAATCCTTGGCGGTTGGAGCGGACCTGAACCGGCTTGTGGATGCCCTGAGGCCCCGCCCCATCCGCGTGAAACATGGCGTCTATCGATTCAGGTCCCACGAGGAGGCGGACGAATGGTGGATGAAACACCTGATCCCCTGAACCAGACGCGGGTGATGGTGGCGGTGGGGCGTGATGCCGTGTCCAGGATCGTTCCGCACAGCGGCTGAAGCCGCCGCGCGGCGGACGATGTCCTCACATCACCCCATTACCCCAACACCCCGACTCTTCTTGGTGGGTCAGGCGTGGGAGGCGTGGAGTTCGGCGGCGATGGCGCGGAGGTGGGAGGGGTTGGTGCCGCAGCAGCCGCCGACGATGCGGACACCGGCGTCGACGAGGCGGCGGGCGCAGGCGGCCATCTCGGCGGGGGTGGCGTCGTAGGAAAAGCCGTCGGGGCCTGATTTGGGGGCGCCGGCGTTGGGCTGGACGATGACGGGGGTGTTCCCGGCGGCGGCGACGAGTTCGCGGGCGAGGGCGACGTAGTCGTCGAGATCGAGGTCGGTGCCGCAGTTGGTGCCGACGATGTCCGCGCCGGCTTCGAGGGCGGCCGCGACGGCCTGCGCGGCGGTGGTGCCCATCAGGGTCCGGAACACGCCGGCGGTTTTCTGGAAGGTGTAGGTGGCGATGACGGGGAGGTGGGGGGCGACGGCGCGGGCGGCGCGGATGGCCACCGCCACCTCGCCGGGGTCGGCCATGGTTTCAACGAGGAAGGCATCGGCCCCGCCATCGCGGAGGGCGCTCATTTGTTCGATGAAGATGGCGAGCAGTTCGTCCTCGGTGGTGTCGCCCATGGGTTCGAGGAAGTCGCCGAAGGGGCCGACATCGCCGAGCACCCAGGCCTCGTCGCCGGCGGCGCGGGCGGCGGTGGCGGCGGCGAGGCGGTTGAGTTCAGCGAGACGGCCGCCGGCGTGGTGGCGGTCGAGCATGGGGCGGTTGCCGCCGAAGGAGTTGGAGGTGACAAGGTCGCAGCCGGCATCGCGGTAGGCGCGGTGGACGGAGAGAACATCGTCGGGGCGTTCGGCGTTCCAGAGCATGCCGCAGGCGCCGGAGTCGAGGCCGAGGGCGATGAGTTCGGTGCCCATGCCGCCGTCACAGACGAGGACACGGGAGGAGAGGGCTTCGAGCAGGGGCGTTTTTTTCATGTGGGGATCAGTCCATCGCGTTTGAGGAGGGCGTCGGGATCGGGGTCGCGGCCGCGGAAGGCGCGGAAGAGGTCGAGGGGGGGAAGGGAGCCACCGCGGGAGAGGATGGAGTCGCGGAGGCGGGTGGCGGTGAGGGGGTCGAAGAGGCCGTTCTCGAGGAAGGCGTCGAAGACGTCGGCCTCGAGGACCTCGGCCCATTTGTAGCTGTAGTAGCCGGCGGCGTATCCGCCGGAGAAGATGTGCTGGAAAGCGTGGGAAAGGGCGACGCCGTCGGTGGGGGGGAAGAGGTGGACGTCGCGGAGGGCGGTGCGTTCGAAGGCGATGAGGTCGGGGCCGATGGCCTCGGGAGGGGTGGTGTGCCAGGCGAGGTCGAGGAGGCCGAAGGCGAGCTGGCGGGAGGCCTGGTAGCCTTTTTGGAAGTTGCGGCTGGCGCGGACGCGTTCGATCAGGGCATCGGACAGGGGTTCGCCGGTTTCGTGGTGGCGGGCGAAGCGGCGGAGGAATTCGGGCTGTTCGAGCCAGTTCTCCATGAGCTGGGAGGGGAGTTCGACGAAGTCCCAGAAGACGTTGGTGCCGGCGACGGAGCGGTAGCGGCAGTGGGAGAGCAGTTCGTGCAGGGCGTGGCCGAACTCGTGGAAGAGGGTGCGGGCCTCATCGAGGGTGAGAAGGGACGGGGTGTCGTCGATGGGCGGGGTGAAGTTGCAGACGATGCCGACGTCGGGGCGCCGGAGTTCGCCGTCCCAGAGGCCCTGTCCGAGCAGGGCGGCCATCCAGGCACCGGGTTTTTTGGTGGGGCGGGGGAAGGGGTCGATCCAGAGGTGGCCGACGAGGTCGCCGTCGGGGTCCTCGACGCGGAAGGTCCGAACATCGGAATGGTAGACGGGCAGTTCTTCCGCGGGTCGGAAGTGGAGGCCGAAGAGTTCGCGGCAGAGGGCGAAAACGGCCTGGAGGGTGGACTCGAAGCCGAAGTAGGGGCGGAGTTCTTCTTGGTCGAGGTCGTAGTCGCGCTGCTTGAGTTTCTCGGCGTAGTAGGCGTAGTCCCAGGGGTGGAGCTCGTCGCCGTGGCCCAGGTCGCGTTTGAGGTCACGGACGGCCTCGAGGTCGCGGCGTGCGGCGGGCATGACGATGGGGAGGAGGCGGTCGTAGAAGGCGCGGAGGGTGTCGAGGGATCCGGCCATGCGGCGTTCGAGGGTGTAGGCGGCGTGGTCGGGATAGCCGAGGAGGGTGGCGCGGCGGCGGCGGAGTTCGAGGATTTCGCGGAGGAGGGAGGAGTTGTCGTGTTCACCGCCGACGCAGCGGGAGCCGTAGGCGAGCCACATGTCGCGGCGGAGGGAGGCGTCGGGGCTGTGGGTCATGAAGGCGATGTAGCTGGGGGCGTCGAGAGTGAATTTCCAGGCATCGGGTCGGTTGTCCTTGCGGGCGGCGGCCTGGGCGGCGGAGCGGGCGGAGGGGGGGAGGGCGTCGGCGAGGGCGGGGTCCTCGATCCAGAGGGCGTAGGCCTGGGTGGCGTTGAGGACGTTCTCGGCGAAGGCGGGGCCCAGGGTGCTCATGCGCTGGTCGATCTCGCGGAGCGTGCTGCGCCCGGCCTCGGTCAGTGCGGCACCGTTGCGGCGGAAGTGCAGGACATGGCCCTCGAGCACCGTCATTTGCTCGGGGTCGAGGCCGAGGAGGCCGCGGCGTTCCCAGAGGGTGGCGAAGCGCCCGTAGAGGGCGGGGTTGAGGGTGACGTCGTTGCGGAACGTGGCGAGTTTGGGGGGGAGTTCCCGGGCGAGGGCCTGGAGGGCGGGGCCTCCTTCGGTGTGCAGGAGGTGGTAGAACAGCGCGGAAATGCGGTCGGCCCACTCGTCGGCGGCCTCCAGGGCCGCGACGGTGTTGGGGAAGGTGGGCTCGGCGGGATCCGAGGCGATGGCTTCGACGCGGGCGCGGGCATGGGCGAGGGCCGCCTCCAGGGCGTCGACGAAGTGCTCCGGCCTCACCACGGCGAAGGGAAGGGGATGGTGGTGGGTCTGGAGCGCGAGCAGGGGATTGTGGGGGTCCATTCCTCTTCCTTGTACGAATGGGACCGGATTTCAACGCCAATCTCCCTCCCCCCGTCGCCTCAGAAGGCGAGAGTCCAGGTGAGTCCGAACTGGGCGGGGTCTCCGGCGGTCGTCCAGAGCCTCTCGGGGTAGTCGGGGGGGGTGAGGCCGAAGACGTATCCGCGGGTGGCGTAGTGGGTGTCGAGGATGTTGCGGCCCCAGAGGGTGAGGGACCAGGAGTCGCCGCGGTAGCCGAGGCTCAGGTGCAGCAGTTCGTAGGGCTTGGACCGTGCGTCGTTTCCGTCGGAGAAGGCGAAGTCGTCCCGGCCTTCGAGTTCGATGCGCGTGAAGCAGCGGGAGGTCCATTCGAGGTCGAGGCCCGTGCGGAAGGTGTAGGAGGGGGCGTGGGGTTGTTCGCGGCCGTCGAGCTGGCGGTTGCCGCCGGCGTCCTGAAAGTCGCTGTACGCGGTGTCGAGCAGGCCGAGGTTGGCGAAGAGGGTGAGGGAGGTGGCCACGGGCACGCGGAGGTCGAGCTCCACACCGCGGTTTTCGCCCTCCGCGGCGTTGTCGGTGAAGTAGGTGAAGGTGGTGGGGTCGGCGGGGTTGGGCTGGAGGGAGGTGCCGATCTGGAGGTCGCGGCGCCACATCTGGAAGAGGGTGAGGGCGGCCTCGCCGCGTCCGCCCGCCCACTGCGTGCGGAAGCCGGTTTCGAGGTTCCAGAGGTGTTCGGGGCCGTAGGCGCGGCGGCTGGGAGGGAGGTTGGGGTTGGCGTTGATGCCGCCGCCTTTGTAGCCGCGGCTGAGTCCGAGGAAGCCGCGGGTGGCGGGGGTCAGGTCGGCCTCCAAGGCGATGCGTCCGCCCGCCATGGGGTCGGAGGTGGATTCGTCGACCCCGCCGCTGTCGCGGTAGTCGGCCTCGCGTTGCTCCAGGCGGAGGGAGGTGACGAGGTCGAGGCCGGTGGCGAGTTCGGTGGTGAGCTGCCCGTGGGTGGCCGCGCTGCGGGCCTCGAATCGGGCGTCGAGGGTGGAGAATCCGGTGTAGGCCTCGAGCTCCTCCATCCAGGAGAGCACGATGCCGCAGGCCCAGTCCGTGCGTCCGCCCAAGATGCGGTCGCCGGGTTTGTTCTGGAGGCGGAATTCCTGGGAGGCCTGGTTGCGGGTGCGGTCGAGCTGCTCGGTAAAGGAGTAGGAGTAGCCCTCGACGGCGGGGTCGAAGGAGTAGGGGGGGGCTGCCCAGAAGGCGTCGTGGGCCCAGTCGGCGTCGTAGCCGTAGCCGGATTCGGCGTGGGTGAAGGAGGAGATGGAGAGGAGGTCGAAGGCGCGGGGGGTGCCGAGGCGGGAACGGAGGGAGGCGCCCCAGAGGGCGAGGGTGTCGCGGCCGGGCTGGTCGGTGTGGGTGGTCCTGCCGTCGCCCACGGGGGAGAAGGCGTCGTAGCCGTTGTGGAGGCGGACGCCGGAGAGGGTGAGGTGGTGGGTGCTCTCTTCGGTGGGGGCCCAGAGGAGCTGCATGCGGGCGAGGCCTTCCTTGCGGGCGTTGGTGTTGTCGCGGCCCAGGAATACATTGTCGCGGAAGCCGTCCTGACGCAGGCTGTGGAGGGTGATGCGGTGGAACAGGGTGCCGGCCTCATGGGAGGGGCCGCCGTGGGCGAAGCCGGTCTCGAGGAGGTCGTCGGTGCCGACGCCGAAGCGGAGGAGGGTGGAGGGCTCCCGGGAGGGAGGGGTCGAGGAGACGTTGAGGAGGCCGGCGAGGGCGCGCGAGCCGTAGAGGGTGGCCTGCGGACCGCGCAGGACATCGACGGTCTGGGTGTCGAAAAGGTTCAGGGCACCGCCAAGCCCGGAGAGGTCGATGTCGTCGTGGAGGACGCCGACGGAGAAGTTGGGCGGTCCTTCGCCGGAGAACTGGCTGCGTTCGCCGACGCCGCGGAGCTGGAAATAGCGGGGGCGTGAGGTCGCGCCGGCGAAGTGGAGGTTGGGGACGGTGCCGAGGACGTCCTGGAAGTGCGAGGCGTTGCGGGCGGAGAGATCTTCGGCGTCGAGGCGGGTGACGCTGGTGCTGAAGGAGGGGAGGCGTGTTTCGGAGGGGTCGGCCTCGACGACGAGCGGGGGGAGGGTGGTGGGGGGCTGGGCGCGCAGGAGGGTGGCGCACATCAGGAAGGGCAGCAGGGTCTGGGGTCTCATCGGTTTCTCTTCGCGGGGGTTGAGGGAACACCGGATAGGGCGAAGGGAACACGAGGGACAGGCATCCGATTCCTACGCCGGCATGATCCGGATCAGGTTCGTGGGTTCGGAGCGGGCCGCTCCATCTCAGACCCGCATTCGGGTCACCCCATGGACGCTGCCCTCCTAACGCGCCGCCCCGGAATGTCAAGCCTGCCGGTGTTGGGGTGCAATTCCGCTTGCGGCGGGGCGGGAAGTGGATAGGGGTGGGGCATGAAAGGTCTTGTCGCACTCGAAAGCACGGTGGTCACCCATGGCTTGCCGCGTCCGGCCAACGGGGAGATCGCAGGGGAGATGTGCGCGGCGGTGCGGGAGGCCGGAGGGGAGCCCAGGATGGTCGCCGTGCTCGACGGCCGACCGCGTGTGGGCTTGGACGACGCCGAGATTGCGCAGCTTGCGGCCCTGTCGGCCTGCCGCAAGTTCAGTTTGCGGGACCTTCCCCTCGCTGCGCTCGGAGGCGAGTCCGGAGGGACCACGGTTTCGGCGACGCTCTGGTTATCCTGGCGCGCGGGAATTCCGGTGTTTGCGACGGGGGGGATCGGGGGGGTGCACCGCGGCGATGCCGGGGATGTGAGCCCTGATCTTCCTGCATTGGCCACAATACCGGGCTGCGTCGTCTGCGCCGGGGCGAAATCGATCCTGGATCTTCCGAGGACCCGCGAGCGGCTGGAGACGGATGGGGTGACGGTGCTGGGCTGGGGCTGCGACGAGTTTCCTGCCTTTTATGCGCGGGAGAGCGGGCTGCCGGTGGACCAGCGGGTGGAGTCGGCCCTGGAGGTGGCGCGCGTGTTGCGGGAGCGCGACGAGCTGGGCCTTCGAGCCTCGGTGCTGGTGGTGGCCCCATGTCCGGCCGTGGCCGCGCTGCCGACGGACGAGGTGGAGGCGGCGGTGGCCGACGCGATCGCCGACGCGGAGCGCCGCGGAATGGGGGGGGCTTCCCTCACACCCCACCTGCTCGCCTTCCTCGCACGGCGAACCGAGGGCCGCAGCCTCGCCGCCAACAGGGCGCTGCTTCTCAACAATGCCCGCATTGCCGCCGCCATCTCCCGCGCCTTTTCCGAAGCTTTCCCGTAATCCCCCGCCCTCATCCCCGTCCCATCGACATCATGATCCGAATCCTCCCCCTCCTTGTCGCCCTTTTTCTCGCTTCCCCCGCACCCGCCCAGGACACCGCCACGCGCCTCTCGCTGGCCGCCGAAGCGGAGGCCGTTGTGCCCGGAGGCACCCTATGGCTCGCGGTCCGCTACGGAATGGAGCCCGGCTGGCACATCTACTGGACGAATCCCGGGGATTCGGGGATGCCGCCCACGTTGGAATGGAAGCTGCCGGAGGGATTCGAGGTGGGAGAGGCGCAGTGGCCTGTTCCGGAACGCTTGGTGGAGGAGGGGTTGGTCACCCTGGGTTACGAGGAGGAGGCGATCGTCCTGGTGCCGCTACGCGTCCCGTCTGGGCTGTCACCCGGCGGCACGGTCACGGTGCGGGTCAGCTCCGAGTGGCTGGAGTGCAAGGAGATGTGTGTGCCGGGGAGCGGAGGGGCGGAACTCACGCTTCCGGTCGCGGCCACTGTGCCGGCTGCCGCGGAGTCTCCGTGGTTCGCGCGTGCACGGGCCGCCCTGCCGGGTGGGCCCCTGAAGGCGGTCCGTATCGGAAACGACCTGCAGGTGGAGCTGCCTGGGGAGAGCCCGGAGGCGGCGGTGTGGAGCTATTTCCCGTTGGAGGAGGGGGCGTGGATGCTCGAACCCCCGCCGGAGATCCTGCGCGAGGAGGGGAGGCTGCGCATTCGGTTGACCCCGAACCCTGCCGGCCCTTCTGCCCCCGAACACCTTTCCGGTGTGCTCGCGGACGAAACCGGCCGTGGTTTCCGGATTGAAAGCGCGGCGGCACCCACCGCCTCCCCGGAAAACGCCCCGGCCGGGGGCCTCCCTGCGCCCGCCATCCCCTCCTCCGACCGGGCCGGCGGACCGGGCATCATCCTCATCGCCCTCCTCGCCGGCGTCCTGCTCAACCTCATGCCCTGCATCTTTCCCGTGCTTGGCCTCAAAATTTCGAGCTTCGTTGAACAGGCGCAGGGGGACCGCGCCTCGGTGGGGCGCCACGCCTGGGTCTTCTCCCTCGGCATCCTCCTCTCCATGTGGGCCCTCGGCGCCATGGTCGTCGGCATGGGCTCCCTCTGGGGCGCCCAATTCCAGGACCCCCGCGTCGTCATCGGCCTCCTGCTCGTGTTGACCCTCTTCACCCTGAACCTGTTCGGCGTCTTCGAGATGGGGCATGTCCTCACCACCGTCGGCGGGGGGCTCTCGCAACGGCAGGGCTATGCCGGATCCTTTTTCCAGGGAATCCTGCTGACGGTGATCGGAACCCCCTGCACGGGCCCGGTGATGGTGGGGGTGATCGGAGCGACTCTCACCCAACCCGGCTGGGTGGTGGCCCTCTCCTTCACCGCCATGGGGGCCGGCCTGGCCTTGCCGTACCTGCTGCTCGCTTACAGCCCGAAACTCCTCGACCGCCTCCCGCCTCCCGGCATGTGGATGGTCACGTTCAAACAGGGCTCCGCCTTTCTCATGGTGGCCTTCCTGTGGGCCCTCCTCTATGTCCTGCACCACCAGCGGGCGGGGGCGATGCCAGCGGTGATCGGCGCCTTGTTTCTGATCTGCCTGGCGGCCTGGGTGCTGGGCACCTGGGGTGCCCCCGAGCGCGGACCCGCCGCCCGCCGCGCCGCACGCGCGGTCTTCCTGCTCCTGCTCGTCGGCGCCACCGCGCTCGCCTACGCGCACCACGAGCCCTCCGAAGTCCTCGATGAGGCCCTGGAAGCCCGCATCGACACTGGAGCTCCCCTGCGCTTCGGCGAGGTCGCCCCGGCCCTTGCCGCGGAACTGCTCGACCGAGGCGTTCCCCTTCACTACCGGCCGTTCACTTCCGCGCTCCTCGCCCAACTGCGCGCCGAGGGCCGCCCTGTCTTCGTCGACTTCACCGCGGACTGGTGCACCCAGTGCAAAGTCAACAAGCTCCGCACGCTCCACAGGGAGGAGACCCTCCGTGCCTTCCAAGAGGCCGGCGTCAGCACCCTGCGCGCCGATCTCACCCGGCCCGACCCCGCTCTCAACGCCCTCCTGGCCGAGCACGACCTGCGCGGGCTCCCGGCCTATTTTCTGTACGTCCCCGGCACCGAAAGGCCGGAACTCCTGCCCGTGCAGATCACCCTCGCCCACATCCGCGAGGCCCTCTCCCGTATCAAAGGCCCTTGACACCCCCGAGTCGGGCCGATAGCGGAACAGTCATGTCCGAAACGATCGAAATTCTTCCCCAAGAGCCCGAGCGTTGGGTGGAGAGCTATGGGGATTACCTGTTCCGTTACGCGCTGATGCGCCTGAGAGACAAGGGGGCGGCGGAGGACGCCGTGCAGGAGACCTTCTTGGCCGCGCTTCGGAACCTGCACCAGTTCGATGGGCGGGTGGAGGTGAAGTACTGGCTGCGGGGCATCCTGAAGAACAAGATCGTCGACAGCATCCGCAAATCGGTTCGTCGCCAGGAATTGCAGAAGGAAGAGGTGAGGGACATCGTAGGCAAGCTGCTCTTCAAGACCTCGGGGGTTCCGGAAACCCGGGCCGCCCCCTGGGGTTTCGACCCGGACGAAGCCTTCGCACAGGAGGAGTTCTGGGCCGCCTTCGAGAACTGCCTCGCCTCCCTTCGCGAGCCCCTGCGAAGCGCCTTCCAGCTGAAAATGCTCGATGAGTGGAGTACGGAGGACATTTGTAAGGAACTCGACATCACGGACAATTATCTATGGGTGATGCTCCACCGGGCCCGTGCGCAGCTGAAGTCCTGCCTCGAGTCCAAGTGGGCGAACCCTTGATTCCTGTCCCCCCCCGCCCACGATACGACATGCCCTTCTTCTTCACCTGTAAACAAGTCAGCCACCAGCTTTCCCGCGAGGACTACGCGAAATTGTCCCCGTGGGGGCGTTTTACCCTGCAATTCCATGTCTGGATCTGTCCTGTCTGCGGCGCCTACAACCGCCAAGTCATGAAATTTCATGATCTGATGCGGCGTTATCGGCACCGCAAAGAGTCGGAACTCTCCCAATCCGGTGGGGGAGGGCTCGACGACGCCGCGAGGCGCCGCATGGTCGAGGCCCTCCGTTCGCCTCCTTCCGGGGATGCCATCCTACCCGCCGCGCCGAACGATCCCGGCCCCAGCGCTCGGTTTTAACCTCAAAACGGAAATCCGTGGGTCGAAATCGAGGCCGTCTTTTTGGCTGAAAAGGGTTGCGAGAGCGCCCGGCAGAGCTCCGCCCTGTCTGACCCGCGAGGCCGGGTCACTTGCTCCGGTTTTTCTGTTTGTATTCGTCGCTTTTCCGCAGTTCGTTGCGCAGGTCCCGTTCTGTCCAGCCCTTTTTCTGCAAGGCGTGGCGGTAGGTGGCGAGCGCTCCGGGGTCGGCCTTGCGGCCCAGCACGTCCTCGAACGCGGACTGGATGACCTTGTCCACATACTCGTTGCTCTTGCGGAGGTCTTGCCTCACGTCCTCCGCTGTCCAACCCCGTTCAATCACCTGGCTTCGGTATTGGCGCAGCCCGTTTTCGTCGGGCTTGCGGCCCAGGACATCCTCGTAGGCCTCCGTCACGATCCGGGTGGCATCGGGGTTGGCCCAGAGGACAGAGGGGGCGCAGAACAGCAGGAGGCAAAGCAGAGGGATCGCACGCATGGACGTTTCTCCAGATAGGTTGGTTTTAATCACGTTCTGATCCTACCCTGCGCCTCCCCCAGCCGCAACGGAAATCCATCCGCCGAATCGCGGCGCATTTGGCTTGACGGAAGGGGGGTCCGGGGGGCATGGTACGGAGCCTTCTTTTCACACAACCAAAGAACTGACATGTTTTCCCGGCTTTTTGGCCTCATTTCCAACGACATCGGCATCGACCTGGGCACTGCGAATACGCTGGTGTACGCAAAGGACCGCGGCATTGTGTTGCGCGAGCCCTCGGTGGTGGCGATCCAGTCGTCGACCAACCGCGTTCTCGCGGTGGGGGAAGAGGCCAAGAGGATGCTGGGACGCACCCCGGGGAACATCGTGGCCATCCGGCCGCTGCGGGCAGGGGTGATTGCCGATTTCGACATCACAGAAGCGATGTTGAAGTATTTTATCCGCAAGGTGCACAACAAGCGGGTGGTGAAACCCCGGGTCATCATCGCTGTGCCTTCCGGGATCACCGAAGTCGAGAAAAGGGCGGTCAAAGAATCCGCCGAGCGCGCCGGGGCGCGCGAAGTCTACCTGATTGAAGAACCGATGGCGGCGGCGATTGGCGTGGGTCTTCCCGTGCAAGAGCCGGCCGGCAACATGATCGTCGACATTGGGGGGGGGACCACTGAGGTGGCCCTGATCTCCCTGGCGGGCATCGTGTTCAGCCGCAGCGTCCGCGTCGGTGGCGATGAAATGGATGAAGCCATCATCCAATACATGAAACGGGTTTACAACTTGATGATCGGGGAGCGGACGGCGGAGACGATCAAAATTGAGATCGGATCAGCCTACCCGATGGAAGAGGAAATGACCATGGAGGTCAAGGGACGCGACCAGGTCAACGGCCTGCCCAAGACGTTGATGGTGACCAGCGAGGAGATCCGCGAGGCGCTCTCCGAGCCGGTGTCCACCATCGTCGAGGCGGTGCGCATCACGCTCGAACGCTGCCCGCCCGAGCTATCCGCCGACTTGGTGGACCGCGGGCTGGTGTTGGCGGGAGGGGGTGCGTTGCTGCGGGGGCTGGACACGCTGATCGCCGAGCAGACCGGGCTTCCGGTGCACGTGGCCGACGACCCGCTGAGCGCGGTGGCCGAGGGCACGGGGGTGGTCCTCCATGAGATCAACCTGCTGCGGCGCAATGCCGCCGCGGAGAAATGATCCGCGAGTTGTAGAACCTGTTTCACGCCACCGCGGCCGGTTCATTCCCTGGAATCCGCGACGTGAAACGAAAAACCCTTTCCTTCTGGCTTGTTCTTGGCACGACCCTCCTGGTCGCGCTGAACCTTCCCGTGCCTGCGGGGCGGGCGCTGAAGGCGGCCACGCGGGATGCCCTTGCGCCGATGCAGGCCTTGGTGGCCTCCTATGCGAACCGCCTGCGGCGCGCGGGCGAGGCCATCCGGGGCTGGGGGGGGCTCCCGGAGCAGAACCAGGCCCTGCAGGAGGAGGTGTCCACGTTGCGGCAGCAGTTGCTCGAAGTGGAGGACCTGCGCCGCGAGAATCTGCTGCTCCGCCAGCAGCTGGGCTTCCCGCGCCGCGAGGCCCGCCGTCTGGTTCCGGGACTGGTGCTCGCGCGGGACATCAGCGGCTGGTGGCACAGCCTGCGCCTGGAGCACGGGGGCTCCCCACTCGTCGCCCCGGACCAGGCGGTGGTCACGCCCGACGGGCTGGTTGGCCGCACGATGGAGGTCTCCAGCCGAACGGCGGACGTGTTGCTGATCTCGGATCCGTCGTGCCGCGTGTCGGTGTCGGTGGGCGAGCGGGCGGCGCATGGCGTGCTGGTGGGGGAGGGGATGACCCGCCGCGGGGAGGCGCGTTGCCGACTGACTCTGGTGGCGCGGGGAGCGCCGATAGCGGCGGGGGATGAGGTGTTCACGTCGGGGCTGGGGGGGGTGTATCCTGCCGGCATTCGGGTGGGGGTGGTCGAGACGGTGACGCCGGAGGAGAATGGACTCTTGCAGTCGGGCGAGGTGAGGCCCTCGGCGGACCTGGCGGACCTGCAGGTGCTTTTTGTGGTGGCGGGCGGGACGCGGGAGGGGGGGCCATGAACCGGCTGGTGATGGTCGTGGCGCTGCTGCTCTGCGCGATGGTCCAGGCGTTGCTGCCGGGGTGGCCGTCGTTGGGGATGGCGAAGCCCCCGCTCCTGCTCGGGGCGCTGCTCTATTATGCCCTGAGCCGTCCGCACGGACAGGTGGCCGAGGCGGCGGTGTTCGCCGGGCTTCTGCAAGACAGCCTGGGTGCGATCCCCCACGGGTTCTCCGTGCTCGCCTTCGTGGTGGCCGGGCTGCTGGCCAACCACTTTCGCGACCGGGTGTTCGCCGACCACTGGTTCACGCATGTGATGCTCGGGATCGGCTGTTCGGCGTTGACGACGATCCTGTTGTGGATGCTGCTGGGCGGGGCAGGGCTCCGGCCGGGCATGGGGTTCGGGTTCGCGCTCACCAAGGCTCTGGGCATGTCCCTCCTCGGACTTGTCACCTTCCCCCTCGTCTACCGCGCCATCCACACCTTGGATGTCCTGCTGGGCAACCGCGTCCGGAGGGAACTGTGACATGCCGCTGACCCCCGCTGAACGCGTCCGGCTGCGCATCCGCCTCCTGCTCGGCCTTATGCTCGCCCTGCACGGCGCCATCCTCGCCCACCTCTGGACCCTCCAGGTTGTGCGCGGCCACGACTACCAGGAGGACATCCGCCGCCAGAGCCTCCGCCGCGTCCGGCTCCCGGGCCTCCGCGGACGTATCGTCGACCGCAATGGCATCGTACTCGCCGACAACCGACCCTCCGTGGGCGTCGCCCTCTACCTGGAAGAGCTGCGGGTCCCCGGCCCCACCTCCCGCACCCTCGACCGCATCGAGGCGCTTCTCGATGAACTCTCGCCGCTGCTCGGGCTGCCCCGCACCCTCTCCCGCGCCGAGATCGCCGAACACCACGCCCGCCAACGCCTGCTCCCGCTGTTCGCCTGGCGCGACCTCGACGACACCGCGATCGCCCGCTGGGCCGAGCGCGTCGGGCCCCGACAGGGGGTTGACCTGCTCACCGAGACCGTGCGGGTGTATCCGTATGACGACCTGCTCGCGCAGACCCTCGGATACGTCGGGCGCGGCGGCATGGGCGATCCTTCCGAGGGGGGCTTCGACTTCTATCTGCCGGAGATGGAGGGGAAATCCGGGCTGGAGAAGGTCTTCGACCTCCAGTTGCGCGGCGAGGCGGGCGGCGAACTCGTGCGCATCGATGTCGCGAATTTCCGTCACAGCGTGGAAGCTTCCAGGCCCGCGGTGGCCGGGAAGGACGTGGGGTTGACGATCGACGGCCGGATCCAGCGTCTGTGCGAGCGGATCCTTGGCGATGACACGGGGTCGATCGTGGTGCTCGACCCGCGCGACGGGGAGGTGCTGGCGCTGGCGACACAGCCGCGGTTCGACCTCAACGGCATGGTGCCCTTCATTCCGCGGGCCACCTGGGACGCGCTGTTGCGCGATCCCCGACGTCCCCTTGTCAACCGCCCCGTCCGCGAACAATACCCCCCCGGCAGCACCCTCAAGCCCTTTGTCTGCCTGGCCGGCCTGCTCGCCGGCACGGCCTCGGCCGACACGGTACACACCTGCGGGGGCGTCTGGTACGCCGCCCCCGGCGCCTCCCCCATGCACTGCAACAACCGTTTCGGCCACGGACCCCTCACCCTCTCCGAGGCCATCGAACGCTCCTGCAACGTCTACATGTGGGAACTCTCCCGCGAGATCGGCTACGCCCCCATGCACCAGCTCTTCGCCGACCTCGGCTTTGGCAGCATGAGTGGCATCGAGACCGACGACGAGGCCCCGGGCATCCTGCCGACCGATGCCTGGAAACAGCGCCGCCACCGCGACCGGCTCAGGCAGGGGGACATCGCCAACATCGCCATTGGCCAGGGCTTCATCACCGTCACCCCCCTCCAGATGGCCGTCGCCACCGCCGCCATCGCCAATGGCGGGTTCCTGCGCCCCCCCACGCTCCTCCGCGGTTTCCGCGCCTCGGAGGACGAGCCTTTCGTTCGTTCCGATCCCCGGAAACCCGCCCGGGACCTCGACTGGGACCCCGCCAAACTCGGGATCATCCGCGCCGCGATGCGCGACGTGGTCATGAGCCCCCGCGGCACCGCCCGCAACGCGCGCGTGGAGGGGCTGGAGTACGCGGCAAAGACCGGCACCGCGCAGTACGGCCCGCCCGGCAATCGGCGCTACCGCTCCTGGATCATCGCCTTCGCGCCCTACGACGCTCCGCGCGTGGCCGCAGTGGTGTTGATCGACTCGGGGTTGGGGGCGGGGGTGGACGCCGCGCCGCGGGTGCGCCTGCTTTTCCAGGCGCTTTTCGGAGGAAACGAGGGTGGCTAGCCTCCGGGATACCCTTCGGCCGCTGGCGCGGATCGACTGGGTGGCCTTCGCGGCCACCTACGCGCTGCTGTCCGCTGGCGTGTTGTTCATCCACAGCGCGGGGCATGGGCGCGACTCGGACCAATGGCTCCGGCAGCTGGTGTTCATCCTGCTGGGAACTCCGCTGTATTTCGGATTGGCACTTTTCGACTACCGCCGCCTGCGCGAGCTGGTGCCGCTCATCTATGGCGGCAGTCTCGCCCTGCTCGCGGGGGTACTCGTCTTCGGTGTGGTCATCAACAACTCGCGCAGCTGGTACAACCTCGGCTTCTTCCTCTTCCAGCCCGCGGAACTCGCGAAGATCGGGCTGACCGTGAGCGTCGCGGCGTATCTTTCCGACCCCCCCCGCGGCATCCGCAGCGCGCGCACGCTGCTCACGGCCGTGGCGATGATGCTTCCCCTCTTCGGGCTCATCCTTGCCCAGCCCGACCTGGGCACCGCCTTCATCCTGCCCTGCGTGCTTTTCGGCATCCTCTTCACCGCGGGCATGCCCTGGAGGGTTCTTGCGGCGCTACTGCTGCTCGCGGCCCTCCTCCTTCCCCTCGGATGGACCCTCGCCAAGCCCTACCAGAAGGAGCGCATCCTCGTGTTCCTCGACCCCGACCGCGACCCGCTCAACGCTGGCTGGAACATGATCCAGTCCCGCATGGCCGTCGGCTCCGGCGGCCTCGCCGGCAAGGGCCTGCGGCAGGGTACGCAGAACCTGCTCGGCTTCCTGCCGGGCACTGTCGCCCCCACCGACTTCATTTTCTCCGTCATCGCGGAGGAGAAGGGCTTCATCGGCGTCTCGCTGATGATCACCCTGTATGGTGTACTGTTCACCTGTCTGGCCGGGACCGCCCTGCGCGGCCCCGACCCCTTCGGACGTTTTATCGCCGTCGGCATTCTGACCCTCTTGTTCGTCCACACGACCATCAACGTGTCGATGACGGTGGGGCTGATGCCGATCGTCGGTCTTCCCCTCCCGCTGGTCAGCTATGGCGGGTCGTTCGTGCTCAGCATGATGCTGGCGCTCGGACTGGCCCAGAGCGTTTATGTGAGGCGTGGCCCCTGACCCGCGGACCCAACCCCCAAACCGGAAATCCCCCATGTCGAATCCCCGAGAAAACAAGAAACCCAAAAAAGAGATCATCGCCAACGTCGAGAGCCTGGAGACGCGTATCGCGTTTCTGGAGGACGGAAGGCTGGAGGATTTCTTCGTCGAGCGGTCGAGCGAGGAGCGCATCGTCGGCTCGATCTTTAAGGGCCGCATCCAGAATCTGGAGGACGGTCTGCAAGCCGCCTTCGTGGACATCGGCCTGAAGAAGAATGCCTTTATTCACTACTGGGACATGATTCCGGAGGACGCGGCGCGCCTGGAGGCGGAGGAGGTGGGCGACCCCTCGCGCGGCGCCGCCCGGAAGAAGAAGTTTCAAGCGGGCGAGATGCAGAAGCTTTTCCCGGTCGGCTCCGAGATCATCGTCCAGGTCTCCAAGGCCGCCATCGGCACCAAGGGGCCCCGCGTCACCGCCAACCTCTCCATCGCCGGCCGCTACCTCGTCATGATGCCCGGCTCCGGCCTCAAGGGCGTCAGCCGCAAGATCAACGGCGACCGCGAGCGCGTGCGGCTCAAGAAGATCCTCGCGCGCATGAAGACCCCCGACAATCTCGGGTTTATCATCCGCACCGCGGGGGAGGGCGCGCGAAAGACGGCTTTCGCGCGCGACCTGCGCGCGTTGATCGACACCTGGAACCTGATCGATGACGGGATCCGGAACCGTGCGACGCCCTGCCAGCTGTACCAGGAGCCCGACCTTCTCGAGCGGATCGTGCGCGACTCGCTCACCGAGGAGATCAACCGGATCGTGATCGACCAGGAGTCCGAGGCAGATCGGCTGCGCAAGGCGATCGGCCGTGTGGCCCGGGGAAGCAAACGCAACATCATGGTCTATGAGGGGACCGCTCCGATTTTCGAGCACTTCGACATCGAGCGGCAGCTCAACAATGCTTTCCGGCGCAAGGTTTGGCTGCCGGGAGGGGGGTACCTGGTGTTTGACGAGACGGAGGCGTTGGTGGCGATCGACATCAACACGGGGCGGCACAAGGGGGGAGCCACCCAGGAGGAAAGCATCCTGGAGGTGAACCTGGAGGCCGCCGAGGAGATCGCACGCCAGCTCCGCCTCCGCAACGTCGGAGGCCTCGTCGTCATCGATTTTATCGACATGAAACAGCGCAAAAACCGTCAGGCCGTCTACCGCCGCCTGCGGGAGGGGGTGCGCAAGGACAAGGCCCGGACCAACCTGCTGCCCATCTCCGACCTCGGTCTGCTGGAGATGACCCGCCAACGTGCCAAGGAGAGCATTTCCTCCTCCGCGTATGTGGATTGCCCCTACTGCCGGGGGCGTGGGACCGTGAAGTCGCCGCTGACGATGAGCGTCGAGGTGCAACGGCACATCCATGAGGTGTTGCGGAAGCTCAAGGCCGACGGCAAGAGCCTCGCCACCCGCATCACCGTGCATCCGATTGTCATGGAGCGTCTGCGCCGCAGCGATGAAAGCCTGCTGGTCGAGCTCGAGGAGAAATACGGGGGGCACCTGTCGTTCCTCTCCGATGGCCACCTGCACGTCGAGGAATTCGTCATCTCCAGCCCCGAGACGCATGAGACCTACTACAGCAACATCGACCAGTCCCGCGTCCATTTGCAGCTGGAATGAACGGGCTGCCCCCTCGCCCCTGCCGGGCCTGGGGCCGAAAGGTGGTGGTGGGGGGCTGACAAGCGGAGGATGTGTGCTAGAATGACCCCTTTCCTCCGCCCCAGCCCCGGATCCCCGATGAAACGCCCTGCCGCCCTGCTCTGCCTGCTGTTGTTTTCCGCCTGTGGATCGCGCTCCCCCGCGCCCCCTCAGACCCCCTCCGCCCCCCGCCCGGCCAAACTCCTTGAATTGCGGCCAGACGTCCGCGAAGGAGTCTACCGTTTTCCCGCCCTCCTCCGCGCCCGCGAGAGCGTGGAGCTGGCCTTCGACGTCCCCGGAACCCTCGCGGTCCTCGATGTCACCGAGGGCCGCGCCGTCGAAAAAGGCTCCCTGTTGGCCTCTCTCGACCGCACGGATTTCGAGGCCCGTGTCGCCGCCGCCGCCGCCGCGTCCGAACTCGCCGATCGCGAACTTGCACGTTTCGAGCAGTTGGAGGGCTCCATCGCACCGGCGGAGATCGACCGCAAGCGCGCGGCGGCCACCGCTGCCCGTGCCGATCTTGACACCGCCCGGAACGCCCTGGCCAAGACGGAGATCCGCGCGCCGTTCGACGGTGTGGTGTCGCGGCGGATTGCCCGGAACTACAGTGCGGTGCAGGCAAAGCAGCCGGTGCTGCTCTACCAGGCGCTGAGCCCGCTCGATGTGGTCATCGACGTGCCGGAGCCGCTCATGATGCGCGCCCGTCCCGGCTCTGGCGACCGTCTCCGGGCCCTCCTGCGTTTCGACGCGCATCCGGAGCAGGCCCATGAGCTCGAGTTCCGCGAGGTCGCCACCGCTGCTGACCCCCAGACCCAGACCTATGCCGTGGTCTTCAGTCTGGAAAGGCCGCGCGATAAAACGATCCTCCCGGGCATGACCGGCATTGTCGACCTTTCCGACCCCGGGGCCCCGACCGATACGGTGTTCCTGCTGCCGCCCCTTGCCATCGTTGGTGCCGCCGATGGGCCTCCCCGCGTCTGGGTGGTGGACCCGGAAAGCGGAGCGGTGTCCTCCCGGGAGGTGACCCTGGGGCGGCCCCGTGGTGATGCCATCGAAGTGACGGCCGGCCTTGTGGCGGGCGAGCGTGTCGTGGCCGCGGGCGTCTCCCACCTGCGCGAGGGCATGCGCGTGCGGCCCCTCACCCCCTGACCCGGAGCCGCCATGAACCCCGCCGAAGCCTGCCTCCGCAAGGAAACCGTCAGTTGGCTCAGCGTCCTCCTGCTTCTCGCGGGTGGCTGGATCGCTTTCCAGAACCTTGGGCGCTATGAGGATCCCGAGTTCGTCATCCGCACCGCCGTGGTCCTGACCCCGTACCCGGGTGCCACCGCCGAGATGGTTGCCCGGGAGGTCACCGATCCGGTTGAGGCCGCCATCCAGCAATTGCAGGAGGTGAAAAAGATCACCTCGATCTCGCGGCCCGGCGAGTCGGAAGTGCAGGTGGAGATGCACATGCGTTTTGCGCGGACCCAGGGCGAATTGCAGCAGGTCTGGGACAAGTTGCGGCGCAAGGTGGGCGATGCGCAGCGCTCTCTTCCGCCCGGCGCCGGCCCGCCGATCATCAACGATGATTTCGGCGATGTGTTCGGGCTCCTCTACGGCTTGAGCGGGGAGGGGTGGACCCTGACCGAACTCCAGGAGCACGCGCGCGACCTGCGCAAGGAGCTCCTGCTCGTCGACGGTGTCGCCAAGGTCGCCCTGCACGGCGCTCCCACCGAAGCCATCTTCGTCGAGATCTCCGCCGCCCGCGCCGCCTCCCTGGGCATCCCTCTCTCCGGGGTGTACGATCTGCTGCGGCGCCAGAACCTGGTCACGCCCGCGGGGAGCCTTGAGCTCGGTGGGGCACGCATCCGCATCTCCCCTCCCGACCCGGCCCCCGACCTTGACGCTCTCCGCGAACTGCGTGTGGGCAGCGGGCCCGGCGGCCGCCTGGTCCGCCTCGGGGACATCGCCGACATCCGCCGGGGTCCACGCGAACCGCCCCGCACCCTCATGCGGGTCAACGGACGGGAAGCCATCGGCATCGGCGTCTCCAACGTTAGCGGCGGCAACATCGTCACCCTCGGCGAACGCGTGCGCGCCCGTCTGGCGGAGCTCGAGCCCCGCCGCCCCCTCGGCATGGAGCTTTCCGTGGTCTCGGACCAGGGGGAAAGCGTGAGCCGGTCGGTCCACGACTTCATCGCCAATCTGGTGGCCGCCGTTGTCATTGTAGTCGCCGTGCTCCTGGTGTTCATGGGGCTCCGCAGCGGGTTCATCATCGGCTTCGTCCTGCTGCTCATCGTCGCCGGAACCCTGGTGGCGATGCTGGCGGCGGGCATCGACATGCATCGGGTCTCGCTCGGCGCCCTCATCATCGCCCTGGGCATGCTGGTGGACAATGCGATTGTGGTGACCGACGCGCTCCGGCTGCGCATCGGGGCCGGGGAGGACCCGCGTACGGCCGCGCGCGAGGTGGTGGCCTCCACGATGTGGCCGCTGCTGGGAGGGACTGCCGTGGGCATCCTGGCCTTCAGCGCCATTGGTTTTTCCCCCACGGGCATGGGCGAATACGCGGGCTCCCTGTTCTGGGTCATCGGCTATTCCCTGTTCCTCAGCTGGGTTTTCGCCGTCACCCTGACCCCCCTCCTGTGCGTCCGCCTGTTTCGCCCCAGCCGCAAAAACCAGGAGGCCCAGTCCGTCTCCCCCTTCTACCGCGGCTACGCCGCACTTCTCCGCGGCCTGCTCGCGCACCGCGGGGCGGCCCTGCTTGTGCTTTTTCTCCTGCTCGGCGCCTCCGTCTTCGGCCTTCGTTTCGTGCCGCCTGGCTTCATGCCGGACTCCTCCCGCCCCCAGTTCGTGGTCGACTACTGGTTGCCGCAGGGGACCGACATCGCGGAGACCGCGGCGCAGGTGTCGGAGGTCGAAGAGGTGGTGCGAGGCCGGGAAGGGGTGGGGGCCATCACCAGTTTCATCGGGGCCGGCGGCCCCCGCTTCATGCTCACCTACACTTCCGAGCCGGCGAACAGCGCCTACGGTCAGCTTCTCGTGGATGTGGAGGATTTCCGGCGTATTCCCGGGCTGGTCGCCGACCTGCAGGAGGAGCTTTCCCAGCGTTTTCCTCAGGCGCAGGTCAAGGTGTGGAAGTTCATGTTGGGCAAGCCGTTGCCCTCGAAGATCGAGGCGGTGTTCCGCGGGCCCGACTCCCGTGTCCTCCGGCGGCTGGCCGAGGAGGCAAAATCGGTCTTTGCGTCCGAGCCCGACGCCCTCGCCATCAAGGACGACTGGCGCGAGGCGGTTCCCGTGTTGCGGCCGCTGATCCATGGGACGGCGCTCCGCCGAGCGGGGTTGGGGCACGCCGACATCCATGCGGCGCTTCAGACGCGGTATGGCGGAACCCAGATCGGGGTTTTCCGGGATGGGGACACCCTGCTGCCCATCCTGGCCCGGGCGCCCGCCGAGGAGGCCCGGGACCTGGACCAGCTCGACACCCTGCTGGTGCAAGGCGCCGGCGCTTCGCGATCCGTGGCGCTTTCCCAGTTCGTGACGGGTTTTGAGACGGTGTTCGAGGACACGTTGATCCGCCGTCAGGACCGGTTTCCCAGCATCAAGGTGCAGTGCGATCCACCCGCGGGACGGCCCGCGGGTGAGCTGCTGGCCCGTCTTCGGCCGAAGGTGGAGGCCCTGGATCTTCCCCCCGGCTACTCGCTTTTCTGGGATGGCGAATTCGAGGCCTCGCGTGAATCCAACGAGGGCCTGGCGGCCACCGCACCTTATGGGTTCGCCGCCATGGTCCTCGCCGTAGTCGTGATGTTCAACGCCGTCCGCCAGGCCCTTGTCATCTGGCTCGCCGCCCCCCTCGCCGTCATTGGCGTCACCATCGGGCTCCTGCTCTTCCAGGCCCCCTTCGAGTTCATGGCGATCCTGGGCTTCCTCAGCCTCATCGGCATGCTCGTCAAGAATGCCATCGTGCTGGTGGATCAGATCGACACGGAACGCCGCGGGGGCATGCCCCTGCAAGAGGCCATTGTCGCCTCGTCCGTCAGCCGCATGCTTCCTGTCGCTATGGGGGCCCTCACCACCATCCTCGGGGTTGCCCCCCTGCTCGCCGACCCGTTCTTCCGGAGCATGACCGTGGTCATCATGTTCGGTCTGGGCTTCGCCACCCTGCTCACCCTCCTGGTCATCCCCGTCCTCTACAGTCTCTTTTTCCGCGGACGGCCAGGCTGAACACACGGAGGTCCGGGCGTGCGGGGGATTGTCAGGCCCGCTCTTTTGCGGTAGGGAGCGGCGCATGACTCTCCCCTATTCTTTTGACGCCGCCCTGCCGCGGGTGCGGCGGGATCTCCCTGTTTCCTCGTGGATCCACGCCCGTGGCGTGGGCGGCCCCTTCGGCATCACCGCCTCCGTGGCGGATTTCGCCGAGGTGATCGACTGGCAGGAGAAACGCCGCGCGCTGACCCAGGGGTATTACCGTCTGATCCATCCGCCACGTGTGCAGGAGTTCCAGGCCCGCGTGGAGGCGAAATATCCCGGCCGTAAGGCGGTACTTTTCGCCTCGGGCCGACTCGCGCTCAAGGAGTACAACGAGTTCGCGCGCATCCGGGGGCTTCCCGGGGTGGCGGCGCCGATCGAGGGTCTGCCGGAGAGGCTGGAGGGGGGGGAGGCGGTACTGTCGCTGCACGGCCGTGGGGGGGTGAGGGCCGGGGTGGTGGTGCTGGCCGATGCCGCCGCCGCGCAGGAGCTGCACGAGCGCAATCGGCGCCGGGGTGGATCGCTTTCCGCCCGCAATGTGGCCGCCCTGCTGGAGGAACCCGACGCGACCGCGGAGCGGGCCGGCGCGCTGGAGGAATGCGCGCGGCTGCTTTGTGGTTTGGAACATGCGGAACATGCGTTGTTTTATCCCTCCGGCATGGGCGCCGTCACCGCCGTCCTCGACCAGGTCCTCACCCCCGAACGCCCCCGCATGCTCGTGCTGGGCAATGTCTACCGCGATACCCACCTTCTGCTCGAGGAGCAGGCCTGGGCAGGCCGCGGGGTCCGCTGCGATTTCCTCGGCACGCACGAGCTGGAGGCCCTTCGCGGCCGGATCCACGATCCGGATGTCGCGGGGGTGTTTGTTGAGACCATCACCAACCCCCTCATCGAGATCCCCGACCTGCCCGCGATCGCGGCGCTCTGCCGTAGCGCGGGCGTACCTCTGCTGGTGGACGGCACCATGGCCGGCCCCCTGAATGCTTTTCCCCTCCACCTGGGCGCCGACCTCGTCCTCCACAGCACCAGCAAGTACCTCAGCGGATCCAACACCCATGGCGGAGGCGTTGTGCTCACCCACGATCCTGCCCGGGCCGACTCCCTCCGCGCCCAGCAGGACCTCTGGGACAACCACCTCTCGCCCCTTGAATTCCCCCCCCTGCTCGAAGGCCTCCGCACCTACCCCGAACGCCTTCCCCGTTTCAACCGCAACGCTGAAACCCTTGCTGCTTTCCTCCGCGGCCACCCCGCCGTCGCTCGCGTCTGGTACGGCAACGACGGACGCCCCGCCTGGCTCCACGGCCTCGGGGGGGTCGTCAGCCTCCTCCTCCGCGACGATTCCCTCGATGCGGTCGCCCGCTTTTTCAACTCCCCTCTCCCCGGCGTCGTCAAGGCCCCCTCCCTGGGCAGCGACCAAACCCTGTTCTGCCCGTATGTCCTGCTGGCCTACTACGACAAAACAACCGAGTACCTCGACGCCTGCCACCTCCCCCGGCATCTTCTCCGTTTCGCCGTGGGTTCCGAACCGGACTTCCAGCCCCTTCTGGAGGGGATTGGCCGGGCTCTGGATTCGCTCTGAACCGGGGCGGGCCGGTGTTCCGGGGCAAGTGGACCGCCTTTGCGCTTGAAACGCCGGGGAGGCATGGCAAGGAAAAGGGACAACCCCAAAGCAAGGATTTGATGCCATGAGCTACGAAATGAACGGCACCGTGAAGGTGGTCCAGGACTTGATGACCTTCCCCAGCGGCTTTTCCAAGCGCGAGTTTGTCGTGACCACCAAGGAACAGTATCCCCAGGATGTCCTTTTCGAGACGGTGAAGGACAAGATCGCCCAGGTCGACAAGTTGAAGCCGGGCATGGAGGTGACCGTGCACTTCGACATCCGCGGCCGCGAATATAACGGGCGGCATTTTGTGAACCTCAGCGCCTGGCGCATTGAGACGGGGGCCGCCCCCGCGAAGGGCTCCGCACCCCCCGAGGATGACGCGCCTCCTTTCGACACCGATCTCCCGGATTCCGGCGGCGGCAGCGAAGACTACCCCTTCTGAAGCAGGTTCGCCAGCGCCTCCGAAAGGTTCGGATGCGCGAAATGAAACCCCAGCTCCCCGCGCAGGCGGGCGGGTTGCACGCGCGTGCTGTCAAACAACAGCCTCTCTCCCATTTCCCCCAGCATGAGGCGGATCACCGCTTTCGGTACGGGCAGCAAGGCTGGACGTCCCAACACTCGCCCCAGTTCCCGCGCCAAATCCCGGTTGCGTACCGGATGCGGCGCGGTCAGGTTGTAGGCGCCCTCCCATGCGGCATCTTGGACCGCCCGCGTGAAGGCCTCCACGGCGTCTTCCATGTGTATCCAGCTCATCCACGCGCGGCCGTCTCCCACAGGGCCGCCCAGTCCCAGCCGGAAGACCGGGAGCATTTTCGTCAATGCCCCTCCCTCACGGGACAGGACAACCCCCAGACGGAGCTGAACCACCCGGATGCCGGCCTCGCGGGCGGGCGCTGTCGCCTCCTCCCACTCCCGCACCACCTCGGCCAGAAAGCCCTTTCCGGCCGCCGAGGCCTCTGTCAGGGTCTCCTCTCCCCTGTTGCCGTACATCCCGACCGCACTGGCGCAGACGAGTACGCGTGGGGGGGCGTCGAGGGAGGCCAGGGCGGTGGCGAGGGCGTGGGTGCCGCGGACGCGGGAGTCGCGGATCGCTTGTTTGCGCTGGGGAGACCAGCGGCCGGAGGCGATGGGTTCCCCGGCGAGGTGGACGACGGCTTCCGACCCGCGGAAAAGGGAGGGGTCGCAGGTTCCGAGGTCCGGGACCCATCGGGAGTCGCGGGACACGGGGCGAACGGTGAAGCCCTCGTGGGTGAGGCGCGGGGCCAAGGCCCGGCCCAGCAGTCCTCCGGCGCCGGTCAAGTGAAGCAGGCTTTGCATTTGCGTACAGGGGGGGACGGGGTTAGGTTGCGCGCATGTCCGACTCACTTTATACACCCCCTTCCGGTCCTCCGCAAGCCGACGCCCCCGCCCTCTTTCTCCAGATGGGGATGGACGGCCTTCTCGCCTTCTGCGCCGAACAGTACGCCCGTCTCGCCCTCTCCCCCATCGCCGCCTGGTTCCCCTCCGACCCTTCTTCGCTTCAGGAGGCCTCCCGCAAACAGGCTGAATTCCTCGCCGGTGTCATGGGTGGCCCCAGGATCTACGCCCAGAAACACGGCCCCCCCCGCATGCGGGCCCGGCATTTCCCCTTCGCGATCGACGAGACGGCCCGGCAGGCATGGCTCGATTGTTTCCGGGTGACGCTCGGGACGGGGGAGCGATGGGGGTTGAACGCCGCGCAGGCCAGAGAATGGCTGGTATGGACCGAGGCGTTCAGTGGGTGGATGGTCAACCGCAAGCCGGACTAGCCGCCGCGCGGCTCAGGGGGGGTCCGGGGCCTTTCCCCCCAACGAGCGACACAGGAGCGAACGAAGGGCGGCGGAGCTCCGCGCGGGATCTCCGCCGCCCCGGAGCCGGTCACGCTGCCAGCGCAACACCACCCCGCGCTCCTTCTCCGTCCAGCCGCGCACGAGGCCCGTGGCGGCGCCCAGTTCCGCGAGGAAGGCGTCGTGGTCGCGCCGACCGTGCGCCCAGTTCATGAGGCGCAGGACATAGAGCAGGGAGCGGTCGAGCAGGATGAAGAGGACCTGGGGGTCGCGGCAGGGGCCCACCAACAAGTGCTCCCTCGCCAGCGGTCCAGCTCCGGGAAAGGGCGGGCGTTTCGCACCCAGGCGCGGCCCTCCGAACCAGCCGGCCAGCCCCCCGGCCAGGGCCCCCGCTGCCGTGAACACGCCGAAGCTGAGGCCTCCCGCCGCCGCATCCGCCCCGGCCCCCACCAACGCCGCCGCCGTCGCCCCCGCCCACGCGAGCTGTCGGCGCGTGAGCCCCAGCAGCCGCCATACCCTCGCGGCGAACAGGTCGGCGCTGACCGCCTCCGGTGAGCCGGCTGGAAGCGATTCGTGGCGAAACACCTCCCGCCATTCCGCGCGCGAGGCCGCCTCGAAGGCCCGCAGGTCGTCGCGGTACTTCGCCATCAGCTCCGCCGCCTGGGGCCCTTCCTCCCTGTCCGCACGCAGGCGCATGCGGGCCTGGTGGCTCAACACCCGCGCGAGCAGTGCCTCGATCCCCACCGCCACGCGCGCAATGCGCGCCTCCCCGTCCGCCTCCAGGCGGTCCCGAAGCCCGCGCAGTGCCCCCTCTTCCGCGGGGACGAGCAGTGCCATCGCCTCCAACAACGCCAGCCTTTCCGCGAAACTCGCGTGGTGTGCGTTGAAATCTCGTACGAGGTTGAAGCGGCGCGACAGGGCCCCGTCCCATTCCTCGCGGTAGGCCGATGTGCCCCGTTTGGCGTTGAGGAGGGCGAGGCGGGGGAGGCCGGTGAGGCGGAGCAGCTCCATCTCCTGTCGGTCCGCCTCGCGCAGAGGGCGGGAGGGGTCGACGACATAGAGGATGCCGGCGCGGCGTTGCAGGGGTTCGAGCAGGGCGACATCGTGGTGGAAGTCGGGGTTGTCGGCGTGCGCGGCAAGGAAAGCGCCGAGCATCTCGGACTCCGGGCCCTTCCAGGCCTGGAACCAGGCGAGGGTTGCGGCCGGGTTCTGGAAGCCGGGGGTATCGAAAATCTCGAGGGCGGCGCGTCCGTCTAGGTCGATGCTGTAGCGGTGCACGCGGCGGGTTTCCCCGGGTCGGGGGCTTACGCGCACCCGTTCATTTTCGACGAGGGTGGAGACGACGGAGGACTTGCCTTCGTTGGGATGGCCGACCACCGCGAAGGAGGGAGCGTTCATCGTCGCGGCTCCCAGGCGAGCAGGCCCAGCGCCGGGTCCCTGAGTTCCGCGAGGCGGTCGCGCCATATCTCCAGGTCGCCGGCATCCGGGGGCAGAAACAGCTGCCCACCCTCCTCGTCCGGCAGGCCCACCGCAAGTACCAGCAGGTCCTTCTCCCGACCCAGGGTGGCCCGCAGACCCCGAAGTTCGCGCAGGGTCTCCTCCAACGGCGGCCGCCAGGCCTCCACCAACCGCAGCACTCCCGCATCCGGATCCTCCGTCAGGGCGATCGGAAGCCCCGCGCGGAGCCGCGGAAGGTCTTCCGGGCCCAGGAGGCCGGGATCGACGACGAGGCGAAGGGGAGCTTCAGGCCTGCGGGCGGCAAGTTCACCAAGGGCAGGCGCGGCGGCGGGCGGATCCTCCGGGTCTCCCCCGAACCGCAGCGGGGGACGGGTCAGCCGCAGCACCAGGCGGTCGACCGCCGCAGTGGAGGGCGGCCCGCGCAGCAGGGTGCGGCGGTGCCTCAGCGAGGCGAGGCCCGCGAGCAGCACGCGGGGGGCGAGCCCGTAGACGGCGAGGCAGCCAGCCAGGAAGGGCCACCATGCCGCGGCGGAGCGAGGGTCCACGTGTGGAGCTCCCGCCAGTCGCCGCACGCGGCTCCCCTCGATGTCCACCAGGCGCGGCGCGCCCGCCCCCCCCCAGGGCCAGGAGAGGATTCGCACCACGCGTTGGACGCTTTCGGCGCGGGTCACGAGGGTTGATTCCCAGCCAAAGGCCAGGTCGCGCGCCAGGAGGAGCGCGAGGAAGGTCGCCAAGGAACCCGCATGGAACGCGGCGCCGGCGAGGTGGAGATCCGCGCTCAGCCGTGTGCGCCAAGCAGGTAGAGAGGCCGCCTCTGCGGCGTCACGCAGCGGGGCGGGCAACATCAGTGCGCGGAGCCCCCGCGGGTAGGGCGCCAGAAGGCCCGCCAAGCCCCGCGCGAACAGCCACAGCAGCGGCAGGCCCACGAGCACCGCCAGAAAGAGTGCGACGTTCACCGGGTTGCGTCCGTCGTACACCAATACCCCCGCCGCCGCGCCCCCCCCCGCCAACAGCGCGAAAACCAGCAGTGCCGCGCGCAGGAGGGCCTCGGAGCGGACCGCCAGCCGCGCGCGTGCGGTGGGTTCCGGGTCCTTGGCGCGGCGATGGGCCAGCCAGTTCCGCAGCGCCTGCCCGCGTTCTTTGGATTCCGCTGGGCCCTCCCAGGTCTCCCCTGCGGCGGACCCGATGAGATGCGCATCGAGTTCTGTCAGGTCCGCCAGGGTCCAAGGGAGGGGCATGGAGGTGTGTCACTTCATCAGGACCAGCGCGCCGCGCTCGGGCTTGTTGCCTTCCAGCACGCTGCAGATGGAGGTTTTCTCGCGCACCGACTCCACGCGCAGCGTGCACACCGTCTCGCCCTCCACGCGGTCGAGCACCTCGCCCGTATCCGGGTCGGTGATCACCTCCCCGAGTGTTTTCACCACGAAGGTCTGTCCCACCGTCACCCCGAACTCCTCGCCCCGGTTGATGTATACCTTGTCTCCCGCCACCTGCGCCACCGACCCGTCCAGCTTCACGTCTTTCATTTTGTCCACCAGCAGGTCCACCGCCTTCGAGATCACGTCCTGGGCGGCTTCACCCAGCGGCTCTTTTGCGAAGCCCCCGACGTCGCCTCCAAAACCCGAGCCCTGATAGCCCAGCTTGAGCATGCGCCCTCCCGCCTTGCCCGTCACCCGCTCCTTCGCGACAATCTCCCCCGTGGTCGTGTCGATCAGCGTGATGATCGCCGTGATGGTGGATTTCCCGCCGCCGAGTCCAATGCGGAAGCCTTTGACGTTCACACCACCCTCGCTGCCCTGGCTGCCCTCGTCCACGGTGACGATCGCGCCAGTGGCGATGTACTTCGCGCTGCGCAGTCCGCCGATTTTGGCTTCCTTTGAGGCGGCGGCGCGCCCGCTGGCGGCGAGGTTCTGCTCCGCGATCACCGCGTCCAGCTTGTCGCGGCTCACCACCACGAATCGGCCACTGTCGAACAGCGCGCTCTCCAGCAGGATTCCGAGGTTGTCGCCCAGGTCCCAGCGTCCCGACCATCCGGCCTCGTTGGTGAACTCGCGCACACCGATGGCGTGTTTGACCCCCTTGTACTCGTCGGTCCGCGGCTTGCTGGTGTCCTCGGTCGTCGTGCCCCCCGTCCCGATGATCTTGTCCAGGAAGGCGTGTGAGGGCGTCGCGGCGGCAAGAAGGCCGGCCAAAAGAAGAGAAAGTTTGTTCGTGGTCATGGGAGGCTCCTGAAGTGAGGGTTGCCCGACAAGGCTAGTGCTCTCGCGGCCGAATTGCAAGTGTTCAGTGTCCATGGTTCGGCGGAGGCGGGCGGATAAACAACGGCGGGGGGATCAGAGGAGGGGGCGCATCCATCCCCCGAAGATTTGCAGGAATCGGGCCTTGAAGACTCCGCCGCGGTCCGAAACTTCCGGGAAGGAGCCCACATCGATGTGGTTCTCGAGGAAGTCCGGATGGCGGGACGGTAGGGGAGTCCCGCCCTCGCGCAGATCGAAGTTGCTCGTGTATCGGTAGGGTAACGCGTCGAAAAAGGGGATGTGGTGGGAGATGTCGCCGATCAGTCTGCGGGTGCGTTCCCAGAGCGAGGGCGGGATGGCGCGCGGGGCGACGATCCAGCTGTTGCCCGGGGCGGTGTCGCGGGCGAGGTGGTCGAGGATGCGGAGGGAGAAGGCCGGATCCCGCAGCACGACGCCACACTCTGTGTTGAAGTGGGTGGAACGGGGATCGAAATTGTGGGAACCGATGCTGGAGGTTGTGCGGTCGACCACCCACGTTTTGGCGTGGATCACAAGTCGTGGGCGTGTTCCGGGGGGGCGGCCAGGCGCGAAAAGGGCCTCGTCCTTGGGATGCGGCCGGAACTCGTGGATTTCGAGTCCCAGTTTTCGGTGGAAGACCTGTCGGTACTTGAAGGAGTTGGCGTAGACGTGAAGGTGGTCCGCCGCCGCGAGGCTGTTGGTCGAGACGTGGAAGGTGATTCCGGGGTTGCGCCTCCTCATGTCGCGGATTTCCGCGGGGGATCGTGGGCGATAGACGAGATAGGGGGTTTGCAGAAAAATTTCCTCGCGGGCCTCCAGCAGGGCGTTGAACATGTCTTTGCCCGTTCCGGTGTCGCCCCGGGGGCGCCTCCGATCCAATTTTAGGGGGGAGTCCCAATGGAAGTCGGCGGCGTCCAAGGGCTGCCACGCGAGGGAGGGGTGGAGGAGGGAGGGGTCGCGGACGGAGGCGCGTTCGAGGAGGCGGGAGAGGTCCGCGGCACCCTCGCGGAGGCGTGCGGGGGAGGCCGCGGGCCCCTTCCGGATTTCCTCGAAGGCCGGCAGAGGGATCGAGTCCTCGTGATGCCAGAAGGTCTCGAACATGTCGCGCATGGGAAGGGTGACCGCTCCTGTGAGCAACAGGTCCCGGTCCTTGAAAATCATGTCGGGATTCAGGTCGTAGTACTTGTCCTGGACGTTTCTGCCGCCGATGAGGCCCGCATGGCCGTCGACCAGCATGAGTTTGTTGTGCATGCGGCGGTTGACGCGGCGGGGACGGAAGAGGATGCTGCGCACCCACGTGAGGCGGGAGGGGAGAATTGCCTTGCTGAGGGGGCGAAAGAGGGAGATCTCCAGGTTGGCGTGGGCCGAGGCCATGGCACGGAGGATCTCCGGTTCCCCCATCGGGTTGAGGCCGTCCACCAGAATCCGGACCCGCACACCCCTGCGTGCCGCTTCGAGAAGTTCGAGGAAGAAGGCACGGCTGACCGGGTCGTCCCTCCAGATGAATGTTTGGATGTCGATGCTTTCCTTGGCGGCCCGGGCGAGGTGCAGGCGAAGGAGGAGCGCCTCCTCCCCGGTCTCCAGGAGCACCGCGCCGGTGGGGGCGCCGGGCCCCCGGGGCTTTTCGAGATACACGGAGGAGAGGGTGGGGGCTTCAGATCGGCCGCCGGGGAGGGAGGCGGACCAGTCGTATTGGATATCAGGATCCCGCTTGGGGAGGGAGACACATCCGGCCACGAGGCCGATGGCGGAGAGGAGGGCGAGATGCATGAGGCGCGGCTTGGGGCGGGACGCCGCCGGGGGGAGGTGCTCGCGCCTCACCACCAGATCATCTCCAGGCCGAGATGGAGCGTGTAGGATTCCTTCCAGTCGTCATCCTCGTCCCAGCGGATTTCGGGGGCGATGATGCCGTAGAGGAAGTCCTTGTAGAGGGGGGCCTTGCGGTAGAGGGTGAATCGGATGTCGTTGGCGGACTCCGCGTCGCCGGAGAGCAGCAGGCGCAGGCCCGTGCCATCGGCGACATCGCCGCCGGTGACGAGGCGGCCGTAGTCGTGTTCGTCGAGGAGCTTGAGGATGTATCCGAAGTTGGTGATGTACTCCCAGCGGTAGCCGTCGCCGTCCGCGTCGTCCCGGCCCTCCTCCCGGAGATCCTCGAGGCGGTCGCGGTCGTCGTCACGGAGTTGCTGGGTCCATCGCAGCGACAAGGTCTGCCGGAACACCCAGCGGTCGCGCCAGCGCTCGAGGATGGCCGAGCCGAGACCGCCGAATCCGTCTTCGTTTTCCCAGAAGCCCTTGGCCAGGGGATAACCTTTCCAGTGGGGGCCCAGGCCGAATGGACGAGCCCAGCGCAGCGACACGAAGGGTTCCGGCTCCCATTTCATGCGAATGCCGGCGGAGGATTTGATGTGGCGCATCCACTCGCGGTTCAGGCCGAGCCGGAAGGCGTTGTCGCTTTCCAGCACGCTGGCGCCGGGAAGTTGGTTCGGGTCCTTGGTGGAGAGGAAAACACTGAGCCTTTTCTCGAGGTTGGGCAGTCCGATCTCGGATTCAAAATCGGCCAGCGGTTCGACGCGGATGCTGCCGCGGGATTCGAGTTCCACACCGCTGAAGACGCCGAGACGGAAACGGGAGGGGGGGGTGGGCACCTGTTCCTCTGCGGGGGTGAAGCGGGTGTCGAGCCAGGTCACGGCGGACTGGGCGCGCTGGTACAGCCAGCCATGGAGGTCGTCCAACCAGATTTTGTCTCCGGCGGCGGCCGGTTCGTCCGGGCGGGCGGTGGCGAAGAGGAGGCTGGATGCCAGGAGGCTTGCAAGGAGGGTGTGGGCGGGCTGCATGCTTTGTGGGTTCCGGGGAGGGAGGGGGGAAGACCAAATAAATACCCGATTCCGGTGGAATGACAAGGGTGTTCCGTCCTCGCCTCCTGAATTGCGCCGTTCGTCACGGTCTGGTCACAGGTTTGTGGTTCCATGGGGCCGAACCCAAGGAGGAGCGAGATGCGAGCGAAGTTTGGTCGAGGAGTGGTGTTGTGTTTTCTGGTGCTGAACGGCTGGGGGCTCTGGCGGGGCCTGGAACTCTGGCGTGCGCATGTGGCAGGCCTGGGCATGGGGCCGTCGTTGGTGTCCTCGCCAACGGGGGTGCGGGTGGAGGGGAAAGAGACGCTGCACTGGCGCTGGAATGCGCCGGTGGTGGGGGGGGAATGGGTCGGCCGGGCCCCGGAGACGCCTCCCGTGGCGTTCTCTCCGTCGATCGCGGGGAGTTTCCTCTGGACGAGCGAGCGGGAACTGGAGTTCCTCCCGGCAGATCCCTGGCCCGTGGGACGCCGCATCTCCGCACACCTTTCCGCGACACTTCCCGATCCGAACGGGCGCGTCTTCGCCCATCGGAACCACAGCGTTTTCCTGGGCCCTCCCCTCGCGCTGTTGGAGGCCCGCTCCGCCCAGCCCGACCCTTCCGGACAGCTCCAGACCTTCCTGCGCTTCAATGCTCCCGTCGATCCCCGGCAACTCCGGGAGCACCTGGAGCTGGGCGACCATGCCGGCCTTCCCCTTGAATTCGAACTCCGCGAAACGGGCCTTCCCACGGAGTTCCAGCTGAGGTCGGGACTTGGCGACGGCGCGCCGCTGCGCCTGACCCTCCGCCCGGGCCTGCGCGCCCTGGAGGCCGAGGACGGGATGATTCCAAGGGAAACCACCCACCTGTTGCATCCCCCCGGGACCTTCACCCTCGTCGGCGTCGAATCGTTCCAGCCCACCTTCGGCCGCGGATACATTGACCTCACCTTCTCTTCGCCCCCCGACCTGCGCCACGCCGCCGCCGCCATCTCCACCGACCCCCCCGCCGAACTCACCCTCGACTCCCCAGAGGGTTGGTGGCGACGCGAAACCCTCCGCGTGGCCGGCGATTTCCCTCCCGGCTCCCGCATCACCCTGCGTCTCGCCTCCTCCCTCGCCGGCCAGAACGGCCAGACCCTGGGCACCGCGGTCGAACACGACGTCCTGATCCCTTCGCGGGAACCCGGACTGCGTTTCGGGGCTGGGGACGGGAGCCTCCTCAACGCCGCGGGCTCGCGGCGCGTTCGGATCGAAAACGAGGGCGAGGGCGAGCTCCGCCTTGCGCTGTGGCGCGTGCACGACAACAACCTGGTTGCGTACCTGCACGAGCCCTGGTGGAAGGGGGGGCTCCGGGACGAGGGACTCTCGGAGCCGTTGTGGCACCGCACGATCCCCCTCGAAGACGGGGGCGATGTGGATCTGGATCTCTCCGGACCCTTGGAGGCGGCCGGTCAGGGGGTCTACCGCCTGGAGGTCACGGGCAAGAATTCCGGGGACACGATCCGCCGCGGGCTGACGGTGGGGGATGTGGGGCTTCTCGCCAGGCGTCAGGGGGGAGGGGACCTGCTGGTATGGGCGGTGGGCCTGGACGATGCGCGGCCCGCCGCCGGGCTGGAGGTGACGCTCTACGGCAGCACGCGGCAGGTGATCGCGGAGGGGCGGACCGATCGGGATGGCCTGGTGATTCTCCGCGGTCGGTCTCTCGCCGAGGAGGAGGCGTTTCACTCCGTGATCGCGCGGGGCGAGGGACGCCTCGGGATCCTCGTCCTCGATTCCCCCACCGCTTTCCCGGGCGACCTGCCCGGACGCCATTACCTCGCCTCCGGTTCGGAGGCCTTTGTCCACACCGACCGCGGCATCTACCGCCCCGGGGAAACCCTCCACGCCCACGCCATCGTCCGCCTCTCCGGACTTGCCCTGCCTGGCGAACACCCCGTGGCCTGGTCCCTCCATGGACCTGGAAACCTCCCGCTCTTCTCCCGTACCGAGGTCCTCGGCCCCCTCGGCACCCTCTCCTTGGACCTCCCCCTCGATCCTTCCTGGCCCTCCGGCGACCTCACTCTCTCCCTCTCCCTTCCCGGCGAGGACGCCCCCCTCCTGGGCGCCACCCGGTTCCGGGTCGATTCCTTCGTGCCTCCCCAGGTCGTTGCCGAGGCCCTCCTCCCCGGCTCCCTGCCCTTTGCCGGACCCGAATTCCCCGTGGAGGTCCTCGGTCGCATGCTCTACGGCGGCCCGGCTGCGGACCACCCCGTGGCCGCCCGCCTCACAATCGCCCCCGAGCTGTTCCGCAGTCAGGAATGCCCGGACCATGTCTTTTCCGACGAACGGAAATCCGCCTTCTCCCCGCTCACTTCCTCCCTCGGTCAGGCCCGGCTCGATGCCGCGGGGCGTGCGGTCTTTCAGGTGAAGGTCTCTCCCCCCGCCCCTGTTCCTTCCGCCCTCCGCGCCGTGGTGGCCGTGACGGTCACGGAGTTCTCGGGGCGTCCCGCCCACACCGTGGCCACGAGCCGGGTGGACCTCCTTCCCTACTATCTGGGCCTGCGCCTCACGCCGCGCGGGGAAGAGGGAATCGGGGTGGATGTGGCCGCAAGGCGTCCGGACGACACCGTGCTGGAGGAGGTGCGCCCCTTGCGGGTCCTCCTGGAGCGCCTGCACATTCAGACGGGTTACCGTCGCGACAGCGGGGGCCGTTTCACCTGGCACCGCGAGGAGGTCGCCGTGCCCGTCTCCGAGAGCTCCCTCCGTTTGGATGGTGGACACGCGGTCCTACCGTTGGAGGTGCCGTCCGGGGGGACGTATCGGGTGACGGTGGAGGACCCGGAGCGGGGGGTCGCCGCCTCCCGTCGGATCCAGCTGGGCGGCGGGGGCGACGAGCCGGAGAGGGCCGACCGCGTGCGGATGCTCCTTGAGCCCGCCAGCGCCCGGCCGGGCGACCGCGTCAGCCTGCGACTTCGCACGCCCTTTCCCGGCCGCCTCCTGCTCACCATGGAGGACACGGACCTGTTGGTTTCACGCGTGCTCGAGATGGATGGGCGCGATGGCGAAATCCTGCTCGAGGTGCCGGAGACCCGACATCCCAATCTTTGGCTCCGTGCGGCTCTCCTTCGCCCCCTGCCCGACGGCGGAGCCCAGCCGGTGCTGCGCGCCGATGGCGCCGTCCCCCTGCGCATCGACCACTCCGGACACGCCGCCGATCCCTCCCTCGACGTCGCCTCCCACCTCCTCCCCGCTGCTCCCGCACACCTCCGCGTCCGCGGCGAACCCGGCGCCGAGGTCGTCGTCGCTGCCGTCGACGTGGGTATCCTGCGGCTCACCGATTTCCCGATGCCCGATCCCTTCGGGTGGTTCACCGCCACTCGCCGCCCCCTCTCCCGCTCCTGGGATGTGTTCGACGACCTGCTTCCCGAACAGGGCGAACGCCTGGCCGCCGGCGATCCCGCGATGGGCGGGGGGCTTGGCGCCCTGCTTGCCAACCGGCTCAATCCGGTCGATGCGAAACGCTTCCGGTCGATGGCTTGGTGGTCAGGTCCGCTCCGCGTACCCGACAACGGGGTGTTGGAGATGGAGGTGCCCCTGGCCGAGTTCAGCGGCGAGATCCGCTGGGTGGCGGTGCAGGCCTCCGCCACCGCCGTGGGCGCAGCCTCTGCGACGTCCCGGGTCGGGCGCGGTCTCGTGACCCAGCAGAGCCTGCCGTTGTTCCTGGCGCCGGGCGACCACTCGCGCTGGACGGTCCGCGTGCACAACCGCGGGTCGGCCGTGGCGGAGCTGCGGGTGCGGCTTTCGGTGGAAGGGCCGGTGAAGGCGTTGCTGGGTGAACAGGAGCCGTTGCGGCTGGCGCCCGGCGAAGTACGGATCCTTCAGAACACGGTGGAGGCGGGTCCCGGGCTGGGAGTTGCGCGCTGCACGGCGGCCTTCTCGGTCGGGGAGGAGCACTGGGAGGAGACGATCGAGCTGGGGGTGAGGCCGGTGGAGGCGCGGGTGTCGGTGGCGATGCGGCATCTGCTGGCGGCGGGCGAGGAGCTGGAGCTGCCCGCGCGCGATGGCGCGTACCATGCGTTTGCTCTGGAGAGGGAGCTGCGGGTGAACGCGCTGCCCTCCGGTTCCGTGGGCGCCGCTGTGGAGTATCTGCTGGCGTATCCCTACGGTTGCGTGGAGCAGACCACGAGCGCGGGGTTTCCGGCGCTGGTGATGCCGGAGCTGATTCCGGGCGCGGCGGGCGGTGCGCGCGAACGCGTCCGATCCACCCTCCTGCGTCTCTGGGGCATGCAGACGCCCTCTGGCGGCTTCGGGTATTGGTCGTCGCGGGATGACGTCTCGGTGGTGGGCTCCCTGCACGCGCTGGAGTTCCTGTTGGAGGCGCGCGCCGCCGGACACGCGGTGGACAAGGACCGTCTGGACGCCGCGCTCGAATGGACGCGGCGTTGGCTGAACCGAGGCCGTTGGAGCCTGGAGCCCGGCGGACGGGGCGACAATCGTGCTCTCGCCGCCGCCGCCCTCGTGCTCGCCAAGGCTGGACGCCTGGACAACGGCTGGGCGCAGCGGCTGCTCGAACGCCGCGACGACCTGCACGCAGGCGCGCGCGTCACCGCCGCCGAGGCCCTGGCCGAGGCAGGCCACCGTCCGCTCGCCCTGCGCATGCTGGAGGGAGTCAGCGCGCTGTCCGACGACGGGGGCTGGAACTCCGCCGCCACCGAAAACGCGCGGCTTCTGCGTGCGCTGCTGAGGATCGATCCCACGGATGGCCGCATCGGGCCGCTCGTGCAGGCGGTGCTGGAGACGCGTGGCGAGCGGGGCCGCTGGCGCAGCACCTACGAGAATGCGGCCGTGTTGCGGGCGCTCGCGGCGTGGCAACGCACCTTCCCCGGACCCTCCGAGCCGCCCAAGGTGACCTGGAACGGAGAGGAGCCGCCCTTGAGGCTTCCGCCGGAGAGCGCGGGCGTCCTGCACAACGCGGGGAAACGGGCTGTCTACGTCGAGGAGATCGTGCGCGGCATTCCGAAGGAAGCCCCCGGGCGACCCAACGCCTTCCGGGTGGAAAGGGCGCTGTTGGAGGAATCCGGCAACAGGCTGGAATCCCCCCTCGCCGGCCAGCCCCTGCTGCTGCGCATCGATCTGTCGAAGCTGCCGCGCGACAGCGAATATCTCGTGATCGACCAGCGGCTGCCTGCGGGACTGGAGGCCGCCCCCGTCTCACGCCAATGCCCGGAACAGCCCTTCGCCGGGGCCAGGAGCGGTTCCCGCCCTCGTCACGTGGAGGTTCGCGACGACCGCGTGCTGCTTTTCCCGAACCGCCTCGGCCCCGGCGACCACACCTTCTATCTGCGCCTGAATGCCGTCACCCCCGGGGCGTACCTCTTCCCTGCCGCCGTCGTGCAGGACATGTACCACGAGGAGTTCGCCGCGCGCTCCGGGGAAGGGCGGGTGACGGTGCGGGATGCCGACTTGTGAGCCATTCCCCATCAGCTCATCAACCCTTTGCTCGTCTTCAAGAGTAGAATATAAATACCGCTTATTATATCTTGCAGCGTGTTGCTATAATATGCTTTCCTTCACATATAGGCACAAAACCATGAAACGGGAAGCATCAGGACACTATGAAACCTCAACAACGCTGGGCGAGTCCGTGCGCGCGTACGTTCCGGCACCTCTTCCTCCCAGGCCTCCCATCGAATGGTCCAGCGCTCTTCGCGGGCGCTTCGACGAGGCCTTGCTGGCCCTGGGGCGTCTGGACAGCGTCGGCAAGCTCCTGCCGGACGTGTCGCTCTTCCTCTACACCCACGTCCGCAAGGAGGCCGTTCTCTCCTCCATGATCGAGGGAACCCAGTCCTCCCTTTCCGATCTGCTGCTTTTCGAACTCGACGCGCAACCCGGCGTGCCCCTGGACGACGTGCGTGAGGTGAGCAATTATGTGGCCGCCCTCGAGCACGGACTGTCACGCATCCGCGGTGGATTCCCCCTTTCTTTGCGTTTGATCCGGGAAATCCACGAACGCTTGCTTGCCGGCAGCCGGGGGGGGGAGAAACAGCCGGGAATGTTCCGGAAAAGCCAGAATTGGATCGGTGGCACCCGTCCAGGCAACGCCATTTTTGTCCCACCGCCCCCGGAACGTGTCATGGAATGCATGGGATCGCTGGAATTGTTCCTGCACGATCAGCCTGATGCCACCCCGCCTCTGCTCAAAGCCGCTCTCGCACACGTTCAGTTCGAAACCATCCATCCCTTCCTCGACGGAAACGGCAGGGTGGGGCGACTGCTCATCACGTTACTCCTCTGCGAACAAGGCGTGCTGCGTGAACCCATGCTGTACTTGAGCCTGTTTCTCAAGACCCACCGAAACGTATATTACGAGCTCCTCAACCGTGTGAGGAGCGATGGCGATTGGGAGGCCTGGCTGGTCTTTTTCGCGGAAGCCGTGAGCCTGACCGCCCGTCAGGCCGCCGACACCATCCAGCGCCTCGTAATCATGGCGCGGCGGGATCGGGAGCGAATCCACTCCCTGGGACGTGCCGCCGAAAGCTCCCTGCGGATTCATCACGAGTTTCTGCTTCGCCCGCTTTCCACCTCGCCGGAACTATCCCGGCGTACCGGCATCACCCCGCTCACCGTCAATCGTGCCCTCGAAAAACTCCGCGGCCTCGGAATCCTGAAAGAGCTGACCGGACAAAAACGAAACCGCGTCTTCGCCTACACCCACTATCTCGGCATCCTCGAGGAAGGCACGGAAATACCCGACTGACATTCGTTCAAAGGTGGCTCCCGCCGGGCGTTGTGCGGGATCCGTCGGATTCGGGGAAGTACTACCTGTACGAGGTGTACGAGGACGCGGTGGCGGCGGCGGCGCACAAACAGACGACGCACTACGTGGTGTGGCGCGACACGGTGGCGGACATGATGGCGGAGCCGCGGCGTGGACAGGCCCTGACCGTGCTGAGGGTTTGAGTGGTGTGGGGGCGTGACCAGGGGATGGAGGTGGCTTCGGGCATCGCGCGGGTGTGGCGGGGTCCGGGTTGCGCCGCCGCGCTGTCGGTGGCCCTGCGGCCCTATCGCCGGGTGGCGGTGGTGAGGAGTCGGGCTGTGGCGGCGGCAGAGCTGTCGCGGCGGCTGTGCGGGGTGGTCGCGGAGGTTGTGGAGTTGCGCACGGCGGGTGAGCCGTCGGATTTGTGGGTGGATGACGCGCGGGCGGCGCTTGGTTCGGAAGGCGTGGAGGCGGTGGTGTCGATCGGGGGTGGGAGCGCGTTGGACGCGGGCAAGGCACTGGCGGTGATGTGTCGGGAGGAGGGGGCGACACGGGAGCTGTTGGAGGGGGTGGGCACGCGTGCGCCGCGCGGGGAGATGCTGCCCTGGTTCGCGCTGCCGACGACGGCGGGGACCGGCAGCGAGGCGAGCACGAACGCGGTGCTGAGCCGTCCGGGACCGGGCGGTTTCAAGAAATCGTTGCGGCATCCGGCGTTCCGTGCGGCGGCGGTTTTTCTGGACGCAGAACTGCTGGCGGGTCTTCCGGCGGCGCAGGCGGCGGCCAGCGGCATGGACGCGTTGACGCAGCTTTTTGAATCGTGGTTGTCGCGGCGCTGTCCGGCGGAACTGGCGCCGCGATTGAAAGAGGCGTTGCTGCGGGCGGACCGCGCGCTGCCGCGGGCGGTGGCGGGGGAGGAGGCGGCGAGGCAGGAGATGCTGGAGAGCGCGTTCTGGTCGGGGCTGGGGCTGAGCCGTGCGGGGCTGGGGACGGTGCATGGCCTGGCGGGACCGATCGGGGCGCGCACGGGGCTGTCGCACGCGCGGATCTGCGCACGGCTGTTCGGGCCCTGGATCGGGGAGCTGTGGGGGATGCCGGCGGCGGCGGAGCGTCTGGAGGAACTGCGCGCGGCCGGGGGCCGTCCGGGGGCGTGGGAGGATCTCGCGGGGCGTCTGGGCGTCGCGCCGCTGGGGGGGCTGGAGGGGGATGCGCGGGAGGCGGTGCTGGCGGCGGGAAGCGACCGGGATTCGCCGTTTCCGATCGGACGTGCGGGATGGGAACGGCTGCTGGACCTCGCGTGAAACCGCCATTTGCGCCTTGAGGCGGTCCGGCCCACGGGCTAAAAGGGAGGCATGAACCACTTCTCCACCATTGTCACCGGCGCGGCCGGCTTCATCGGGCGCAATCTGGTCGCGGAGCTGAACGCGCGCGGCGAGACGGACATCCTGCTGGTGGACTTGTTGGGCACGGACGAGAAGTGGAAAAACCTGTCCGGGTTGCAGTACGAGGACATCTGGGAGCCGGAGACGTTGCGGGAGGCGGTGCGGGACCAGGTGCGTCCCGGAGCCGTGCGCACGGTGATCCATCTCGGCGCGTGCAGCGCCACAACCGAAACCGATGCGGATTACCTGGTGGACAACAACTACCGCACCACCCGGGATCTGTGTGAGTGGTGTCTGGAGAACAATGTTCGTTTCGTGTACGCCTCCAGCGCCGCCACCTACGGCAACGGGGACCAGGGCTACTCCGACGACACCGCGCTCACGCCCTCGCTCCAACCTCTCAACATGTACGGCTACTCCAAACACATGTTCGATCTCTGGGCGCTCAAGAACGGACTCCTCGACCGCATCGCCGGACTCAAATATTTTAATGTGTACGGGCCTTGGGAACAGCACAAGGGCGACATGCGATCGGTGGTGCACAAGGCCACGGAACAGATCCGCGCCACGGGCAAGGTGCAGCTCTTCCGCAGCCACCGCCCCGGCTACGAGGACGGCCGCCAGCTGCGCGACTTCGTGTTCGTCCGCGATGCTGTGGACCTGACGCTCTGGCTGGCCTCCCCCGACGCCCCTTCCGGCCTTTTCAACTGCGGCACCGGCCGCGCCCGGAGCTGGCTCGATTTGGTCAACGCTGTCTATGCCGCGCTGGGTATCGCGCCGGAAATCGAATTTATCGACATGCCGGCGCATCTGCGCGAGAAGTACCAGTACTACACCCAGGCCGACATGGGCAAGATCCGCGCCGCGGGCTACACACGCCCCTTCACCTCGCTGGAAGATGGCGTGCGGGAGACGGTCGAACACATCCTCGCACGGGGGTGAGGGGGAGGGGAAAAGAAGAGGGGGGAATGGGGTGGTGTGGAGATGGTGGGAAGAAGAAGGGGATGGAATTCGATTGCGATGACGAAAGAGGGTCTTCCTAATACCCCAACACCCCCTCTTCCTCCCTCTCTCCCCTCCTTCCCTTCCGCCTTTGGGTTTGACAATCGGGGCTGGCTTTTTCATGAGGGGGGCATGAGCAGCTCCCCTGGAAAAGAATCCTGGAACACCCGCGTCGGCGTGATTCTCGCGGTGACCGGAAGTGCCGTGGGCCTCGGCAATTTCCTGCGTTTCCCCGGACAGGCCGTGCAGAACGGAGGAGGCGTGTTCATGATCCCATACTTGGTCGCCTTCCTCGTCGTCGGCATCCCGCTGACGTGGTCCGAATGGGCGCTGGGCCGCTGGGGGGGACAGCTCGGGCACAATTCGGCCCCGGGAATCTTCCAGGGGATTTTCCGTCACCGCGCCGGCGGCTACGTTGGCATGCTGGGCACGGTGATGCCGCTGCTGATCTTCACGTACTACATCATTATCGAGGCTCTCTGTCTGTATTACGCCTGGAACTACCTCAACGGGGTGCTGGTGGGCAAGGGGGCGGATGCGGAGGCGATCGGTGGTTTCTTTGTCGGCGCGCTGGGGCTCGGCGCGAATGGGGCCCTGTTTGCAGGGGAACACACCCTTATGCTGGGCATGATCCTGTTCTGCTTCTTCCTCAATTTTCTGCTGATTTACCGTGGGCTGAGCCAGGGCATCGAGAAGTTCTGTCTGTACGCGATGCCGATGTTGGTGGTCTGCGCGCTGGTGGTGCTGGGGCGGGTGCTGACGCTTCCGGCGAACGCGGAGCATCCGGACCAGAACCTGATCAACGGCCTAGGCTACATGTGGAACCCGGCGCCGGTGGGCGGCGCGAAAAACCCCTGGGCGGCGCTCGCGAACCCCCAGGTCTGGCTGGCCGCCACCGGGCAGATCTTTTTCAGCCTTTCGCTCGGTTTCGGGCTGATCCTCACCTACGCGAGTTATCTCAAGAAGGACGACGATGTGTGCTTGTCCTCCCTGACCTCCGCCGCCGGGAACGGCTTTTGCGAGGTGGTGCTGGGTGGCATGATCGCCATTCCCGCCGCCTTCATCTTCCTGGGCCCCGCCTTCCTGGCCAACCCCGACAACATCGGCACTTTCGGCCTCGGCTTCGCCACCCTGCCTAACGTGTTCAACCAGATGCCCGCCGGACAGATTTTCGGCTTTCTGTTCTTTTTTCTCCTCTTTCTGGCGGCAGTCACCAGCTCGCTCTCCATGCTTCAACCTGCCATCGCGCTGCTGGAGGAGGGGCTGGGCCTCACCCGCAAACCCGCGGTCGCCCTTCTCGGATTCGTCACGTTCGGCGGGACCTTGTTTGTCACTTACTTCAGCAAGGGGGCGACCGCGATCGACACGGTGGACTTTTGGATGGCGAACTTCTTCATCTTCATCTTTGCGACCGTGCAGACGATCGTGTTCGGGTGGGTGATCGGCCCGGAGAAGGGCTACGAGGCGCTGCGGCAGGGGGCGGAGATCCGGGTGCCGCGCTGGGTTATGACGGTGATGATCCGCTGGGTCTCGCCCATCTATTTGCTGGTGATCTTCGGGTTCTGGTTGGTGCGCAACCTCCCGGGCTACTGGAGGGCGATCGTGAATCCGCCCGAGGGCGAGCCGCCTGTCGTCCTCCTCTCCATCGGGTTCATCCTCGCGGTCATCACCTTCTTCGCCTTCGTGGTCGCCGGCGCCAATCAGCGCTGGAACAGCCGCAGCCCCGAAGTGGAGGAACTGTCATGAGCCCCGCCGGATGGACGGTGATGATCCTCGCCGTCAGCGGCATGTCCGCCTTGCTGCTGTGGTGTGTTTACAAGGTGGTCAGCACTCCGGGTTCCTCCAAACACCTGCACAGCCCCGCCGACATCGAGACGCGCGACTGAGGGGAGCGGGGGGGGATGGGCGGGAAGATGGGGTGGTGGGGTATTTGGGGGGAAGTGTTCAGGGTTCAGAGTTCAGTGTTCAGTAAAGCCAACGACGAGTCGAATTTTGTGGGGGGGAGCCACGTTTCCGTGATCGAGGGGGTGTTCGAGTACGATTACGAGCACGATTACGAGCACGAAAGGAGGGCATGGGTCTCACACAAGGTAAAGAGGGGGAGGAAAGAGGCTCTCACAGAGGCACAAAGGCACGGAGAGGGGGGAGGGTGAAGGGAGAGAGGAGGAAGAAGCCGGGGGTGACCCTCACCCGTGGGGCAAGCCCACGGGGCTCGAAAAGACCGGGGTGGGTGTTGGAGGGGTTTAGCCACAGGTGACGCTCACCCACGCGGCGAGGGCGTGGGGCTCGTTCAGGGAAGGGCTCACACAAGTGTTCAGCATGGCAAACGATGGAGCCGCATGTTTTGGGGGGATACACGTGCTGGCAGTAGGGGCGATTTTTCGATTACGAGCACGATTACGAGTACGAAAGGAGGGCATGGGTCTCACACAAGGGAGAAGAAGGAGCGGGCAGGGGGTGGCAGGGATGGCAGGGATGGCACGCATGGCGGGGGTTTGGGAACGGAGCGCGGACACTCGTGTCCGCCAAGTCGTTCACGAGGCAGAGGCGGGGAGGGCATGGGAACAACTACGAAACACGCGAATGACGCGAAAACTCAAAAAGCGTCCCAGTTGGGACAGGATTTTGAGTTTTTCAGGTGGTTAGATGGAGGGAGTTGGCGAGGGGTTGGGGAGGAAGAAGCCGGGGGTGACCCTCACCCGTGGGGCAAGCCCACGGGGCTCGAAAAGACCGGGGAAGGGTGTTGGAGGGGTTTAGCCACAGGTGACGCTCACCCACGCCGCGAGGGCGTGGGGCTCGTTTGGGAACGGGGTGACGGCGGACAAGAGTGTCCGCGCTCCG
>CAYLNG010000016.1:0-60317 GCA_964385155.1 uncultured Verrucomicrobiota bacterium | reverse complement strand
GCAAACCGCATCTACCGGGGACTTTCGCCTTTCATGTTAACTGACCCCTTTCCCCCGAACACAAGGGTTCCGCCGGGCATGCCAAAACCGCCAGGTGAAACCAGCCGCAGGGTCGCGGGCCGTGTCAGTTTGTCCGATGTATCGACAGGACTGTTCACCGGCCACTCCTCCACCACCCACATGCGGCGGAGCATAGCAGCAGGATCAAACGGGTTTAATCCCTGCCGGACAAAGTTCCAGTTGGAAAACCCCGAGCCCGTGAAATCCAGCGACATCGGTTCCTGTGTCCAGTGGTTCGCCACAACCAATCTGTAAAACAGCAGCTCGGCATCGGTGGAAAAACCCAGCCCCAACGGATCACCCATTCCGGTCTCCACCAGGGGCAGATACGACCAGTCCTCCAGAAGATTGTCCGAGATTTGCAGAAAATAATAGTGTTCCACAAGACCGGGCCAGGTGAGTTCCAGCGTGCCCGGAGAGGCACCGGGCGCAATGCCCACTGGGATGTTTGCCGGGGGCGGCGGCGGTTCCGCCGCTGCGAAAACGGCAAGGATGACCGGGAACAGAAAACGAGGGATCCTGTTCATCGTGGGGCCTCCACTTTCCAAAAGTTAATGACCCGGTGGGGGTCAGGTTGTGCCTGCGTGGCCTGTACGCGTTCCCTCACACGTTGGATCAGCTTTTTCCGTTCAGCTTCCGCTTCCAGCACTACGCGTTTTTGATCGTAGTAGGCAACCAAAGCTGACATCACACCCCCGGCCGCGTCGGGAAGGCGATCCGACAGCATGGGAGCCTCCTCATGCACAGGAACGGCCAACACAAACACGGTCCAGAGAAACTCCCCGTGATTGAAAACACATACACCGCCCAGATGCGAAAAATCCCGCGTTGTTGTCCACGATTGTGTCGCACCCGCTGCATCTTTCCAGGTCACACGGCTGACACCTCCGTCAAACACATCGGCAAAGACCATTTCCACCCGTTGACGTGGCATTGTTGCTGCAAAGTCCTCCAACGAGAGCCCCGGCAGAGACAAGGGCTGTATTTGATCCAGCATGGGGGGGGCGGGGAGCTTCGTTCAGTTCACGAAGAATCAGGAAGTGACCACCCCGGTCCAACTGCCAAGCGCGACGGGCGGGCTTGTCCAGCAATTCCTGGGTCCGCCGGTGGGCGGTCTCTGTTTGCAACGCCATTTCCTCTGCCACAAATTTCTCCGCGTCGGCGAGAGTAAAGGCCGTGGATAGATGCAGGTCCCCGTCTAAGACGTTCGGCATTTCTTCCGGGGGGTGGGTGTCGTTCAGTGCACTCGACGTAATTGACTCGCCGCCAGCCCCACCCTCCACTTCTGGAAACTCTATGGAAATCATCGGAATGCCTGCGGGATAAATCCGATACAAACGGCGATAAACGTTTTGGAGAAGGCCCCGGTGTTCGTCACCCGCGTCACGCAGTTCGACGACACCCTCGGCGGCGATGCTGACGCCCGATTTCACGGGGTGCCATTTCAATTCAGAAAGAGATTCCAATGCCGTCATCTGATCTGCCGAATAAAGGTCCACCGTATGCGGAGTTCCGCTTGAAGATTTCACCGAAATCACCACCGTGTCCGTGTTTTTGTCATACCGGACCGCCTCCATGCGGATGGAGTCCTGATCGTTTTTTAGAGCGGGAATCGCAATCCGTTCAAAGGGCTCCGATTGGCTGGAAAGATACCAGAAGGCATCCTGAAAGGCGTTCCGAGCCAATAAATTCAACCCCGGGTGGATGCTCTGAACAACTCCCTGTCTTTTTCATACACCCGCAAACGTGACCCCCGTGTTTTCCACATCCTCTTCGGTTGCGCTGACTTTCAGGACGAAGGGGGTTGCGGCGGGAATCTCTGGAATTTCCCCCTCGGCGCCCTCCGTACTGTAGTGAAAACCTTGCTATTTTTGTTCTACCGCATTCCACATGTGAAACGTCCATTTCCTGTTTCCGCCCTGCGCTTTCAGCAGTGCGGTAAGCTCATCTGCGGCTATGGGGAAAGGAAAGGCACATACAACTTGGGTGGAATCGGAAATGTGCAGGGTTTGGACCACGGCGATATCGGCAATCCCCCGCCCCCCTGCCAGACACAGTCCAGCCAGAATCCAGTTGCGAAGCCTGTGAAAATTTCGGGGTGGAGTCGTATGTTCGTTTTGTTCCTCATGCATGGATTCTTCCCGTTCGTTTTGTTTGGGTGGATAGGGTTATAAATGAGCAGGATCAAGGAGGCGTTCGAGTTCCTGATGTTGGATTCCGTAGAAGTCCTTCAGGCGGTGATAGGCGGCCAGGGCCTCGGGATTGGGGGTGTCGCCGCGTTTTTTTGCGAGGATCATCTTGTTTTTGGCGGTGTGTTCGGTGGAGATGAATTCGAAGAGGGAGGTGTCGTAGCCCTGGCTTTCGAGGAGGAGGACGCGGAGGCTGTCGGTGAGCATGTCGGCCTCCTGTCCGAGGTGGATGCCGTGGCGGAGGAGGGGGGCGAGTGGTTCGGGGATGCGGAGCTGGGGGCGGAGTTCCTTGTGGCAGCAGGGGGCGGCGATGAGGAGGGAGGCGCGGCGGCGGATGCCGAGGTGGAGGGCGAAATCGGTGGCGGTGTCGCAGGCGTGGAGGGCGATCATGGCGTGGAGGGGCGCGTCGGGGAAGTCGCGGATGTCGCCGGCGTGGAAGTGGAGGGTGTCGAGGCCGCAGGCGCGCGCGGCGGTGGTGGCGGCTTCGACGAGGTGGGGGCGGAGTTCGACGCCGGTGACGTGGATCTGGGTGCCAAGACGGCGGGAGAGGACCTCGTGGGCGGCGAAGGTGAGGAGTCCGCGTCCGCAGCCGAAATCCACCAAATGGAAGGGGGTGGGTGGGTCGGAGGGGAGGGCGGTGTCCAGGATTTCGGCGAAGCGGTTGATCTGGCGCCATTTGTCGGCCATGGTGGCACGGACGCGTCCGGAGGGGTCGGTGATGCCGAGGGCGGCGAGCCAGGGGGTGTGGGGGTCGAGGAGGTGGTTCTTGGGGCGGTCGTGGGTGGTGACGGGCGGGGCGGGATGGGAAGGGGGGCTTTGGCGGAGCATGGGGCGGCCGCGTCGGCTGAAATCGAGCTGGAGATCGGCGTCGCGGGTGAGGAGGGTGGCGCTGTGGAAGGGGTTGCCGAGTTGTGAGGCGATGCGGTCGAGGGCGGCGGGGTGTGGGAGGTTTTCGGTGAGGTCGCGGCTGTCGTGGCGCCAGACGAGGGAGAGCATGGGCTGGCCGCGGAGTTCGATGGGGCGGACGCGGAGCTGGCGCAGGTCGGGTGCGGCGGCGCGGGGGCGGGAGAGGGTCAGTTTGACAAAGGAATTGTCGCGGACCGCGTCCCGGAGGTGGGCGAGGAAGGAGGCGGTCTCAGGCGCCGGGGGTGTCGCGGAGTTGGACATGGACGTAGCGTGCGCGGAGCCAGCGCATGGCGAAGAGGTCGCGGATGGTTTTTTGGAGGCGGCCCCAGTTGGTGTATTTGCTTTGGCCAGCGCCGCGGGGGCGGTGGTTGACGGGGAGTTGGACGATGCGGGCCCGCTGCATGGCGAAGAGGGAGCCGAGGAAGCGGTGCATGCCGTTCCAGGGGGAGAGTCGGTCGAAGAGGGATCGGCGGAACACCTTGATGGCGCAGCCGGTGTCGATGATGTCCTCGCGGAGGATGGCGTTGCGGACGGCGTTGGCGAGTTTGCTGCCCCAGCGTTTGGAGAGGGTGTCGCGGCGTTTGGCGCGGTGGCCGAAGACGGCGTCGGCGTTGTCGCGGGCGGCGTAGAGGCGGGGGAGATCGGCGGGATCGTTTTGTCCGTCGGCGTCGAGGGTGGCGATCCAGTCGGCGCGGGCCTGGCGGATGCCCATCCAGAGGGCGGCGGACTGGCCGGAGTTGCGGGCGAGGGAGAGGGGGCGGAGGGAGGGGAATTCGCGGGAGAGGGCGGCGAGTTGGGCGGGGGTGTCGTCGGAGGAGCCGTCGTCGACGGCGACGATTTCCCATTGGCCGGGCCAGGCGGTGTCGAGGACGCCGATGAGTTCGCGGAGGACCGGAGCAATGGCCTCGGACTCGTTGTAAACAGGGAGAACGACGGAAAGAAGCGGCGTCATGGGAAGGTCTTTACGTCAAAGGGTTGGCTTTGTCGATTCTGCAAACAAAAACCGCCGCGGGAAGCGGCGGTTTTGAAGGGGGAAGCCGGCAAACAGATTACTTGATTTTGGCTTCGCGGTAGGGGACGTGTTTGCGCGCGATGGGGTCGAATTTTTTGGTTTCGAGTTTTTCGGGTTTGGTGCGCTGGTTTTTGGTCATGGTGTAGAAGTGACCGGTTCCGGCGGTGGAGATAAGTTTGACGAGTTCGCGGGGCATGGGGGTCTCTCAGAAAAGGGGTTAGACGAGGAAGTCTTCTTTGCGGGGATTGTCGTACTTGCCGGCCTTGAGGTCGGAGGGGAGAACCCACATGGTGCGCACGGTGCCGTCGGAGAAACGGATTTTCTTGCGCTGGGCATTGGTCTTGAAGGTGCGGCGGGCAATGCCGGTGGTGTGGAGACCGATGCCACCGGATTTTTTGGGCAGACCTTTGCGGGTGATTTTGTTGCCGCGGGAGGTCTTTTTCGCGGCGCGTGTGTTAAGTTTGGCCATGGGATGCTCCTGAAGAGGTGGGGAAAAGCCGTGCCGGGTGGGCGGGGATTGCAGGGAAAGGGGCTTTTAGCTGGCCCCCCCGACGCTGGCAAGGGAAAAATCCGAAAAAGCAGAGGTCAGGCCAAGCTTTTCAGCAAGGCCCGGAGTTTCTCGGCCTTTTCGAGGAGGCCGTTCTGTTGTTCGCGGATTTGCTCGACGACCTGGGGGGGGGCCTTGCTGACGAAGGCGTCGTTGGTGAGTCGGGCGTTGCCGCGGTCGATGTGGCCTTCGGTTTCGGCGAGTTGTTTGGTGAGGCGTTCGCGTTCAGCGGCGACGTCGATGAGGCCTTCGGCTGGCATGAAGACGTAGCCGGCTTTGCTGAGGAGGCCGGGGGCGGCACCCTGCGGCTGGTAGGCGGGATCGATGCGGACGCGGCCGCGGACGAGTTTGCCGATGGAGGCGACCTCTTCGGTCAGGAGAGCGGCGAGGGCGTCGGAGGCGGGGCGTACGATATAGTCGATTTCCAGGCCGGGCTTGAGGTTGTAGTCGGCGCGGAGTTGGCGAGCGGCGCGGATGAGATCGCGTTTGGCCTCGACGAAATCGAGGATGTCGGGGGAGAGTCCCCAGGCGTCGCGGGTGGCTTTGTCGAAGGGTTTGGGCCAGGCGGACTTCATGAGGTGGGGACCGTTGCTGCGGTAGCCCATCTGTTGCCAGAGTTCCTCGGTGAGGAAGGGCATGAGGGGGTGGAGGAGCGCGATGGCGGAGCGGAAGGCAGAGTGGACGACGGCAAGGGTGTGGGTCTTGAGAGCTTGGTCCTCACCGTTGAGGGGGCCCTTGGCGTACTCCAGATACCAGTCGCAGATGTCGTTCCAAATAAACGAGTGGATCGTGTGGGAGTAGTCGTTGAAGCGGTAGCGTTCGAGGTGTTCGGTGGCCTGGCGGACGACCTGATGGGTGCGGAGGAGCAGGTGGCGGTCGTCGGAGGAGAGGAGGGCGGGATCGGGGCGCGCGGAAGGGTCGTAGGCTCCCTGAAGGTTGAGGAAGCGGGCGGCATTCCAGATTTTGGTGGAGTAGTTGCGGCCCATTTCGAAGTCGTTCTCGCCGATGCGCACGTCCTGTCCGGTGGCGTTGAGGGTGACGAGGCTGAAGCGCAGGGCGTCGGCGCTGAATTCGTCGATGACGTGGAGGGGGTCGATGGAGTTGCCGAGGGATTTGGACTGTTTGCGTCCCTGTTTGTCGCGGACGACGCCGTGGAGGTAGACGGTTTTGAAGGGGATGTCGTCCATGAACTGGCAGCCGGCCATGACCATTCGCGCGACCCAGAAGAAGATGATGTCGGGGGCGGTGACGAGGGTGGCGCCGGGGTACCAGGTTTGGAGGGCCTCGGTTTGTTCGGGCCAGCCGTGGACGCTGAAGGGCCAGAGCCAGGAGGAGAACCAGGTGTCCATGACGTCCTCGTCCTGGCGGATGTCGGTGGCCCCTTTGGGGGAGACGGAGGGGGTTTCGCGGGCGGCCCAGACCTCGCCGGTGCTGTCGGCGTAGTAGATGGGGATGCGGTGTCCCCACCAGAGCTGGCGGGAGATGCACCAGTCGCGGATGTTTTCGAGCCAGTTCAGGTAAACTTTGTTCCAACGCTCGGGGACGAACTGGAGTTCGCCGTCCTCGACGGCCTTCATGGCGCGTTTAGCGAGGGGTTTCATTTTCACGAACCACTGGCGGGAGAGGCGGGGTTCGATCACGCAGCCGCTGCGGTAGCAGTGTCCGACTTTGTGGAGATGATCCTCGATCTTTTCGAGGAGCCCCTGAGCCTCGAGGTCGGCGACGATTTGTTTGCGGCAGTCGAAGCGGTCCATGCCCGCGTAGGGGCCGGCCTCCTCGTTCATCGTCCCGTCGGGGTTCATGACGTTGACGGGTGTGAGGTCGTGGCGGCGTCCCATCTCGAAGTCGTTGGGGTCGTGCGCGGGGGTGACCTTGACCACGCCGGTACCGAATTCGGGATCCACAAAGTCATCGAGAATGACTTTCAGTTGGCGTCCGATGACGGGGAGGATGATCTTTTTAGAAGGAAGGTCGGTATAACGAGGGTCGCGGGGGTTGATGGCCACGGCGACATCGCCCATGAGGGTTTCGGGGCGGGTGGTGGCGACGACGATGTGTTCGCCGGGTTTGCCGCCCTGGACGGGATAGCGGATATGGTAGAGCTTGCCGTTGACCTCCTCGTGGTTCACCTCGTCATCGGCGAGGGCGGTCTGGAGGGCGGGGCTCCAGTTGATGATGTAGTCCCCTTGGTAAATGAGGCCCTGGTCGTGGAGGCGGATGAAGACCTCCTTCACAGCCTCGCTGAGGCCCTCGTCCATGGTGAACCGTTCGCGGGACCAGTCGCAGGAGCAGCCGAGGCGGCGGAGCTGCCGGATGATGGTTCCTCCATACTCCTCCTTCCACTCCCAGACCCGCTTGACGAAGGCCTCGCGGCCCATGTCGCGCCGGGAAACCCCCTGCTTGCGCAGTTCGCGTTCGACGACGCTCTGGGTCGCGATCCCGGCATGGTCTGTACCGGGGATCCAGACGGCGTTGAAACCCTGCATGCGTTTCCAGCGGATGAGGATGTCCTGAATGGCGTTGTTGAGCGCGTGGCCGATGTGCAGGCGTCCGGTGACGTTGGGCGGGGGGATGACGATGCAGTAGGGTTCCCCCTCCGCGTTGGGATCGGCGGCAAAACAACCGGCCTGCTCCCAGGAGGCGTACCATTTCTCTTCAACAGACTTCGGATCGTAGGTTTTTTCCATGACTAAGGATTCCTATGCGAATGAGAGATCAACCACGGATGGAGATGGATGTGAGGGGTGGGGGGGATGAAGGTGGGTGGACTTGGGGGGGAGGAATTGAACCACGGATGGACACGGATGTGGGGAGGGGGGCAAGAGGTTTTTCATCTTACCACCCGTTTCCATTGGAGTTTGGGGTGGTTGAAGTTGAGGATGAGTCCTACCGGGCAACCGGTGATTTTGAGATAGTTCCTCATTTGCCCGATTTCCCGATCGGTGATGTCTTCGATGGTTTTGGTATCCACGATGATTTGTTCGTGCACATACGATCGGGAATATATTCGCCGACAATGTGGCCCTTGTACAGCGCAGGGAAACGGGGTTGTTGTGAAGAGGGGATGTTGCGTTCCGCAAACTCAACCACTAGGGCGTTCTCGTAGGGCTTTTCGTGGAAACCATGTCCGAGATCGTTCATTACAGCCATGTCCGCTCCCAGAATGTGGTGGGTTTCCGCCTTGAGATGCAGACTGGTTCCATCCGTGTTCATCCGTGTCCATCCGTGGTGTTGGAACTCTGATTCACCGCTCCGATTCATCGAGGAAGAGTTTGTACTCGACGCTTTCGACAAGCGCCTCCCAGGAGGCGGCGATGAGGTTTTCGGAGACGCCGACGGTGTTCCAGGTGCGGTGTCCATCGGTGGATTCGATGAGGACGCGGGTTTTGGCCTGGGTGGACTGTTCGGGGTCGAGGATGCGTACGCGGAAATCGGTGAGGCGGACGGAGGCGATGGAGGGGAAGAAGCGGGAGAGGGCCTTGCGGAGGGCGCGGTCGAGGGCGTCGACAGGGCCATCGCCCTCGGCAACGGTATATTCGGTCTCGCCGTCGACGCGGATTTTGACGGAGGCCTCGGCGATGTTCTCGCCGTTGTCGAGGCGGTTTTCGTTGATGACGCGGTAGGCGAGGGGTTCAAAAAAGGATTTGTGGGCCTTGAGGACCTTCTGGACGAGCATGTGGAAGGAGGCATCGGCTCCCTCGAACTCGTAGCCGTCTTTTTCGAGACGTTCGAGTTCGTGGAGGACGTTTTTGACCTCGGGGGAGGACTTGTCCAGGTGGAGTCCCATGCCAAGAATTTTCATGAGGACGTTGCTGCCGCCGGCGAGTTCGGAGATGAGAATGTGGCGGCCGTTGCCGACGGCCTCGGGGGGGACGTGCTCGAAGCTGCGGGCGGTCTTGCGGACGCCGTCGACGTGCATGCCAGCCTTGTGGGCGAAGGCGTGTTCGCCGACGTAGGCGGCCTTGGGATTGTGGCGCTGGTTGGCGATCTCGTCGATGGCGTGGGAGACCTCGGTGAGGCGGGTGAGGTCGGGGGAGCCAGCGAAGGTGGCCCCGCATTTGAAGTGGAGGTTGGCGAGGATGGGGAGCAGGTCGGCGTTGCCGCAGCGCTCGCCATAGCCGTTGATGGTGCCCTGGACGTGGAGGGCGCCGGCGCGGAGAGCCTCGAGGCTGTTGGCGACGGCGCAGGCGCCGTCGTTGTGGGCGTGGATGCCGATGGGGTGGTTGAGTTCGCGGTGCACGCGGGAGGTGATATCGAAGACCTCGTGGGGGAGGGTGCCGCCGTTGGTGTCGCAGAGCACCAACACCGAGGCGCCGGCGTCGCGGGCGACGGCGAGGGTGCGGAGGGCGTATTCGGGGTCGGCCTTGAAACCGTCGAAGAAGTGCTCCGCGTCGTAGACGACCTCGCGGCCGTGCTGGCGGAGGAAATCGACGGTCTCGCGAATCATGGCGAGGTTTTCGTCGAGGGTGGTGCGGAGGACGTCGGTGACGTGAAGGGTCCAGGATTTGCCGAAAATCGTGCAGACGGGGGTGTCGGCGGCGAGGAGGGCCTGGCAGCCGCCGTCGGCGGAGGGCGAGATGTTGGCGCGGCGGGTGGAGCCGAAGGCGGCGATGCGGGCGTGACGGAGTTCGAGGCCCTTGACGTCCTGGAAGAAGGCGACGTCCTTGGGGTTGCTGGCGGCATAGCCGCCTTCGATGAGGTCGATGCCCAGCGAGTCGAGGATCCTGGCGACGCGGAGCTTGCCTGCGGGGGAAAAGGAGATGCCCTTCCCCTGTGCGCCGTCGCGGAGGGTGGTGTCGTAGAGGCAGATGGGGGGCATGGAGCGGCTCAGGCGTCCTTGTCGAGACCGAAGGCGGAGTGGAGGGCGCGGCAGGCCTCATCGGCGCGGGCCTCTTCGATGACGACGGAGACGCGGATCTCGGAGGTGGAGATCATCTGGATGTTGATGCCCAGGCCGGCCAGCGTCGCGAACATCCGGGAGGCGACCCCGGTGTGGCTGCGCATGCCCACCCCAACCAGGCTGACTTTGGCGATGGAGGCGTCGTAGAGGTCCTCGCGGTGTTCGAAGCCGCCGCCGAGGTTCTGGATGACCTTGCGGACGTTGGCGAGGTCGTCGCGACCGACGGTGAAGGAGATGTCGGTTTCGCCCTCCTCGGAGATATTCTGGACAATGACGTCCACGTTGATGCCGGCGACGGCGACGGCGGTGAAGAGGCGGGCGGCGACACCGGGGGTGTCTTTGACGCCGCGGAGGGTGACTTTGGCCTGATTTTTGTCGGCGGCCACGCCGCGTACCAATACATCTTCCATGGCGGATGCTTCCTTGACGAGGGTTCCGGGTTTGCGCTCGAAGCTGGTCAGGACCTCGAGTTCGACGTTGTATTTTTTGGCGAATTCGACGGAGCGGGACTGAAGGACCTTGGCCCCCATCGAGGCGAGCTCGAGCATCTCATCGAAGGCGATCTCCTCCATGCGGCGGGCGAGGGGCACGACCCGCGGGTCGGCGGAGTACACCCCGTCGACGTCGGTGAAGATTTGGCAGCGGTCGGCCTTGAGAGCGGCAGCCATGGCGACGGCCGTGAGGTCGGAGCCGCCGCGTCCGAGCGTCGCCACATCCTCGCGGGGGTTGAGGCCTTGGAAGCCGGCCACAATGACGATGCGGCCCAGGTCCAGGTTCTCCCGCACGCGGGAGGGCTCGATGGCCACGATCTTGGCTTTCGTGTGCATCGCGTTGGTGCGGATGCCCGCCTGGGGACCGGTCATGGAGACGGCCTCGAGTCCCATGTTGTGGAGGGCCATGGCGAGGAGGCTGATGGTGACCTGTTCGCCCGTGGCGAGAAGCTGGTCGTATTCGCGGTCGTTGGGGTCGGCATGGACCTCCTTGGCGAGGGCGATGAGCCGGTCCGTGGTCTTTCCCATGGCGCTGACAACGACGACGATGTCATGACCGTCCTTGTAGTCGTCGTGGACGCGCTGGGCGACACGCCGGATGCAGACGGCATCGGCCACGGAGCTGCCTCCGAACTTTTGCACGAGCAAGGGTTTTTTCATGGGATAGGGGTCTCCGGAAAAGGGGGTGCGGGGGCGAAACGCCCTGAACAGGCGGCGTTCTATAGCCCAATTCGTGCAAAGGTCCATTCTTTTCTGGTGGACAGGGGGGGGGAGGTTGGAGATTGACAACGGGGGTGCGATGGGTATTTCCGCAGTCGCAACAACTTGGATCCACGATCATGACAGAGCTGAAAAACACCCTCCTCCGCGAGTGGCACGAGAGCCAGGGGGCCCACATGGCGGCCTTTGGCGGATACCGCATGCCCCTTTGGTACAAAAGCGGACCCATCCGGGAACACCGTGGCGTCCTGAAGGCCGCGGGCCTCTTCGACACCTCGCACATGTCGATGATTCTGATCGAGGGGCCCGATGCGCTCGCCCTCCTGCAGGCGGCCCTGACCAAAGACCTGCAGGCCTGTGTCGGCCGGGGGGGGCACCTGGCCCCGGGTCGTTCGACCTATGGATTCCTGTGTCGCGAGGATGGATCTCTCCTGGACGATGCGATCGTGATGATGGAGGCGCGCGAGACCTACCTCCTCGTGGTGAACGCCGGAATGGGCCCGACCGTGGCGGCTCACCTGCTTGCCCTCGGTGGGGAAATGGATGTGGCCGTCTCCGACCTCACGGGTAAACTCTGCAAAATGGATCTCCAGGGCCCCGCCTCCCTCCGCATCCTCGCGAAGGTCCTGGCCCCCGGCCGCAAGCTGGCCGCGGCGCTCCCCTACTTCGCGTTTGTTGGGCACTATGACCACCTCCAGGAAGGGGTTCGCACCCTTGGAGGCCATGGCGTGATGCTGTCGCGGACCGGCTACACCGGGGAGTTCGGGTTCGAACTGCTCGTGCGCCCGGACGCCTTTGTGCCCCTATGGGAAAGCCTGCTCGAAGCCGGGGAAGGGGAGGGCCTGCTGGCCTGCGGGCTGGCCGCACGCGACAGCCTGCGCACGGGCGCGATGCTGCCGTTGAGCCATCAGGACCTCGGTGACTGGCCGTGCCGCAACCATCCCTGGGAATTCGCCCTCCCTTGGAAAGACGGGCGTTTCACCAAGGCGTTCCTGGGCGACCAAGCCTTGTTGGCCGCAGGGGACTCTCCCCACACTCTCGCCTTCCTGGCGGATGGCTGCCGCAAGGTCGAGGCCCATGCCCGCGTTTTTCTGGAGGGAGAAGACATCGGCGAGGTTTTGACCTGCGCCACCGACATGGGCATGGATCGGATCGAGGGGCGCCTTCTGAGCCTCGCCTCTCCCGACGCCCCGCCTGATTTCGAGCCCCGCGGGCTCGCCTGCGGTTTCGTTCGCGTCGACAGGCCTTTGCCCCCGGGTTCCCTCCTGCTCCTCCGGGACAAACGCCGTGAAATGCCCGTGCGTGTCGTGCGGGATCTGCGCCCGCACCGTTCCGCCCGCATGCCCTGGCCCGCCTGAGACCCCCGCCCGACCGCTCCACGTCCTCCATGTGCCCGGAATTTTCATCCCGTTTTTGATTCCATTTCGCGGTTATATGCCGTATTGTTTTGTCCAATCTCAGGAAGTCAGGAAACATGAAACGGACAGATTCAACCCTGAATAGTGCGGATGGGGTGTTTTCGGGTGAAGAGGATCCGGTGCCTCCGGGAGGTGCGGGGGCAGGGTGGGCGTCGTCCTGGCTCGACGCTCTTCCGGATGGCCTGTGTGTGCTTTCTGCCGAAAACCAAGTGGTCGCCTGCAACGCCGCCTTCGCGAAGGAATCGGGTGGGCGAATTCGTGCGCCCCAGCCGGGCTTGGCCCTCCGCGCCTGGCTCTCCATCGGTCTGGCGGACGCTCTCGAACACAAATTGTGGGAGGTCCGTCAGTCTGGGCGCACCCTCCTGTGGCGTTGTCAGGAAGGGGTGGGGCGGGAACTTCACTTGATTCCCCTCGGGGACCAGGGGCCGGACGCCGGGTGCGTCCTCTTGTGGATGCGTCAGGGCAACGGCGGGGACTCCAACCTTCTGCTGCGCGAGGGAGTCCGCCAGCTGGGTGTCCTCCTTGAGGCCCTCCCGGGAATGATCTACCAATGCAGCAACCATCCCGGTTGGCCCATGGTCTACGCCTCCCAGGGGGCCCTGGCCCTCACCGGTTACCCCTCCGGCGCCTTCTCCCGCCAGGACCCCTTCCTTTACGCCGAATTGATCCACCCCGAGGACCGGCAGCGCGTTTGGGAAACGGTGCAGGCCGCCGTGCGCGCCAACGCTTCCTTCGAGTTGGAGTACCGCATCCGCTGCGCCGACGGAACCGAAAAATGGGTCTGGGAGAAAGGCTGCAAGGTCGGCCCCCGCGAGGGATGCCCCGAATGCCTGGAGGGCTTCATTCTCGACATCACCTCCCGCCACGACGAGGTGGCTCTCCGCGATGAACGGGTGCGCGACCAGGTCCGCCAAGCCCGCCTGCACAAGGTCGAGAGCCTCTCCCGTATGGCCGGGGCCATCGCCCACCACTTCAACAACAAGCTTCAGGCCGTGATCGGAGGCCTCGACTTGGCCGAGACCCGCATCCAGACCGGGTGTGCCGGCAATTGCCCCATCCTGCAGGATCTTGATCTCTGCGAAAATGCCGCACGGGAGGCGGCCCAGGTGAGCCAGAGCATGTTGACCTACCTCGGCAAAACCCTCCTCGAGCCCCATCGGCTCGATTTGCGGGCCCTTGTGGACGACTATCTTCGGAAACGGGCGTCCTCCGGCCGTATCTTCCTGGAATCGGGTCTGGAGCAGGAACTCTGGATCCGCGCTAACGACCGCGAGGTCCGGGAGCTTCTAGGGCACCTGCTGGACAACGCCGAAGAGGCAAAGCCCGGAGGGACGGTTCTCTTGCGCCTGCGCCATTCGAGCCGAGGAGGGGAGATGGCTCTTCTGGAGGTGCAGGACGAGGGGGCGGGCGTCGACCCCTCCATCCGGGACCAGATTTTTGATCCCTTTTTCAGCACAAAATTCACCGGCAGGGGGCTCGGACTCTCGATGGTGCTCGGCATCGTCAACAAACTCGGCGGGGCCATCGCCCTCGCCGACGCTCCCGGCGGCGGGGCCCTCTTCCGGGTCTGGCTGCCCCTTGACCCCGAAAGCTGAGCCACTGAAGGCTTGCCCATCTGTGTTATTTCGGTTAAGGAGGCTTCCCTTTTTTTTGACAAGCCTCTTTCCCATGAACCCAAAGGTGCTCCTTTTCCTCGATGCGCTGGACCGCGGTCCCGTACGGCTCGAAGGCGAGTTGCCGGCTTCCATCCTGGAGCTGTCGGAGGTTTCCTCCTGCCGAAATGTAGGCCCCGTCTCCTACCGCCTTCTCGCCGAAAAGAAAGGGGAGGAAGTTCTCGTCCGAGGCGAAGTCGAGGCCCCTCTCGAGCTCGAATGCTCACGCAGCGGGGTTTTTTTCTCGACAATCGTCCGAGATTCCGCTTTTTTGCGCGACTATTCGCTTTCCGAATGCGGGGACTCGGTTGATGTGACCGCCGACCTGCGCGAAGCCGTTCTTTTGAAGATCCCTCTGTATCCGGTCTCTCCCGAGGCCCTTTCCAGAGATTTCTCCCTTCCTTCCCTCCCCGGAGACGAGGCACCCCCCACGGGTTCCCGAATCTGGGAGGCGCTCGACACCCTTCACCTTCCCCAACCCTGACCAACCCCCTTCGAGGTCCCCATGGCCGTACCCAAGCGTAAAACTTCCAAGCAGAAAAAGGCGCTCCGCCGCTCTTCCCACACCCGCCCGCTCCCCACCGTCGCTGTCTGCGGCTCCTGCGGCGACCCCTCCCAGCCCCACCGCATCTGTCCCTCCTGCGGCCAGTACAACGGCCGTCAGGTCGTCTCCGTCTCTGTCGAGGAGTGATCGCGGCCACCGCGATCCCGTCCAGTCCTCTTTCCCAATTCCATGCGCATCTCGGTTGACGCGATGGGGGGAGACCACGCCCCCGAAGAAATCGTTCCCGGTTGTGTCGAGGCCGCCCGCGCCCTTCCCGGCATCTCCCGCCTGATCCTGGTGGGAGACGAGAAACGGATCCAGCGGGAACTCGATTCTTGCGGCCCCGTGCCAGCCTGCATCGACATTCTTCACGCTTCCGAGGTGATCGACATGGGCGAGTCTCCGGTCCTCGCCCTCCGCCGCAAGAAGGATGCCTCCATCCCTCGAGCCATCGAACTCGTCAAGAAAGGCGAGGCCGATGCCGTGTTCTCCGCCGGCAGCACCGGGGCCATGGTTGCGGGTGCCGCCCTCAAGCTCCGCACCCTCCAAGGGCTTGACCGCCCGGCCATCGCCACGGTTATGCCCACCCAAAAGCACAATGTCGTGCTGCTCGACGCGGGTGCCAACGCGGAATGCAACGAGAAAATGCTCTGCCAGTTCGCGGTCATGGGCGATGTCTACGCCCGGGAGGTGCTCGGGATGGACCGTCCCCGCGTGGGCCTCCTCAGCATCGGGGAGGAGGACGCCAAAGGAAACGAGCTCACCAAGAACGCGTTCAAGCTCCTCCAGGCCTCCCACCTCAATTTTATCGGCAATGTCGAATCCCACGACCTCTTTGAGGGCGAGGTGGATGTCGTTGTTTGCGACGGATTCACCGGAAATGTCGTCCTCAAAACCAGCGAAGCCGTCGCCGGTGCCATGCGTTCCTGGCTGCGCTCCGAGTTCACCGCGACTCTTCCCCGCAAACTTGGGGCCCTCCTGCTCAAACCTGCCTTCGCCTCCCTCAAGCGGAAGACGGACCCCGAGGCCATTGGTGGGGCCCCTCTTCTGGGTGTCAACGGCCTGGTTTTCATCGGCCATGGTTCCTCGTCCCGGCACGCCGTTTTTAACGGTCTCCGAACTGTGTTTGAATCGTTCAGGCACGACATCAACCACCACATCATCGACGACGTCGCGCGGCTGAACAGTGCCCGCAAGGCGCTGTGAAGGAATTTTTCATGCCCATTCAGATTCTCGGAACCGGCTCCCATCTTCCCGAACGTGTGTTGTCCAACACCGACCTGGAAAAATTGGTGGAAACGAGCGACGAATGGATTACCACTCGCACGGGCATCCGGGAACGGCGCATCGCCCCGGACGAGCATGCGACCTCGGACATGGCCACGGACGCCGCCCGGAGGGCTTTGGCCGACGCCGGTGTCGCCCCCGAGGAGATCGACCTCATCCTTGTCGGCACCTGCACCCCAGATTCGCCTTTTCCCAGCACTGCCACCCTGGTCCAACATGCCCTTGGCGCCGTGAACGCTTTCGCCATGGACCTTTCTGCCGCCTGTTCCGGCTTCCTCTACGGACTGGAAATTGCCCGAGCCCTTCTCGAATCGGGCCGATACCGCCGCGCCCTCGTCATCGGCGCGGAGAAAATGTCCACCCTCGTCGACTGGAAGGACCGCACCACCTGCATCCTCTTCGGCGACGGCGCCGGTGCGGTCGTCCTGGGCCACGCCGAAGACGGTGCCTCCGGCGGCATCGTCTCCTGCAAGCTTGGCACCAACGGCGCCCTCTCCGGACTCCTCCAGGTCCCCGCTGGAGGGAGCCGTCGCCCCGTCGATGCCCAGGTTCTCGACGAGCGGTCCCACACCATCCGGATGTCCGGACAGGAGGTCTTCAAACACGCGGTGCAGAACATGACCCTTACCGCGCTCGAACTGCTCGCAGAGGCCGGGTGGAAGGCGGACGACCTCGCCCTCGTCATCCCCCACCAGGCCAACCGACGGATCCTCGAGGCCATTCGAACCCGCGTCGGCGTCGCGGAGGACAAGGTTTTCGTCAACGTACACAAATACGGCAACACCTCGGCCGCGTCCATCGGCATCGCCCTGGACGAGGCGGCGCGGGAAGGTCGGCTGCATCCGGGAGACCGGGTCATGCTCCTGGCCTTCGGCGCCGGCTTCACGTGGGGCGGGGTGCTGCTGGAATGGAGAACCCCCTCATGAACTCGACCGCTGTCATCTTCCCCGGCCAGGGCGCGCAAGTCGTCGGCATGGCCAAGGACCTTGTCGATGCTTTCCCGGATGCCCGATCTTGGTTTGATCGCGCCTCCGACGCCTTGGGCTTCGATCTCGCCCGCGTTTGTTTCGATGGACCCGAGGAGGAGCTGAAACGCTCGGACCGCGCCCAGCCTGCCATCTTCGTTCATAGCATCGTGGCGTATGAGCTGTTCAAGGCGCGCACGGGCTTGCAACCTTCTGCCGCCGCCGGCCTGAGCTCCGGGGAATGGGCGGCCCTCTGCGCCGCTGGGGTGGTCGGTTTCGAAGACGCGATTCGTATCCTCCGCTGCAGGGGAGAGGCCATGCAGGCCGCCTGCCGGGCTTCCCAGGGCGGCATGGTCAGCATCATCGGCCTCGACGACGACAAGATCGCCGCGATTTGCCAGGAGGTGGGCCTCGAGATCGCCAACTACAACTCGCCTGGGCAGACCGTGGTCAGCGGCGCCGCCGATGCGTGCGCCCGCGTGCCCGCCTTGGCCAAGGCAGCCGGGGCCAAGCTTTGCGTCCCCCTCCCTGTCGCGGGTGCCTTCCACTCCCGCCTCATGGGACCGGCCGTCGAGGTTTTCGCCAATTTCCTTGCCTCTGTCGACTTCTCCGAGCCGGCCTTCCCCGTCTATGCGAACGTCCACGGAGGGCGGCATGCCGATGCCGCCGCCATCCGCCGCGACATGCCCCTCCAGATCACCGGTTCCGTCCGCTGGGTCGATAATGTGCGCGCCATGGTGGCCGACGGTACCCGCGCGATGTTCGAATTCGGTCCTGGCAAGGCCCTGACCGGCCTGGTGAAGAGGATTGACAAGGCCATACCCGCAACTAATGTCTCCGACCTGGAGTCACTGGAGAAGGCGGTCGCCTCTCTCCAAAACCCAACCCCCTGAGGAAATCCCGTCATGCCCCTTCTTGAAGGCAAAACCGCCATCGTCACCGGAGCCGCCCGCGGCATCGGACAGTCCATCGCCCTCAAACTCGCACAGGAAGGCGCCGACCTCGCCCTGTCGGACGTCAATGCCGACTGGCTGGAGGAGACCCTCGGCCTCGTCCGCGCCCTCGGCCGCCGCGCCGAAGGATATGCGGTAGACGTCAGCAAGGCTGACCAAGTCGCCGCGGGTGTCGAGGCCATTGCCAAGGACTTCGGCCGCATCGATATCGTCGTGAACAACGCCGGAATCACCCGAGACGGCCTGTTGCTCCGTATGAGCGAGGAGGACTGGGACCTCGTCATGGACATCAATCTGAAGGGCACCTTCCTCATGACCAAGGCCGCTTCCAAGGTCATGGTCAAGCAGCGCTCCGGCGTCTTCGTCAACGTCGCCTCCGTCATCGGCCTCATGGGCAATCCCGGTCAGGCCAACTACGGTGCCTCCAAGGCCGGTGTCAGCAACCTCACCAAAACCGTCGCCAAGGAACTCGCCGGACGCGGAATCCGCGCCAATGCCGTGGCTCCGGGCTTCATCAAGACCAAGATGACCGATGCCCTCACCGACGAGGTTCGAAACAAGATGCTCGAGGCCATTCCCATGCGGGATTTCGGCCTCCCCGAGGATGTCGCCAACGTTGTCCTCTTCCTCGCCAGCGACCTCTCCCGCTACGTCACCGGACAGACCCTTTCGATCTGCGGGGGCATGGTCACCGCTTGAGCTTTCCATACGTCCACAACCAACCCAACATCCTTCACAGGAGTGATACACATGGCCATTGAAGACAAAGTCAAAGACATCATCGTCGAACAGCTCGGTGTGAGTGCCGACCAGGTGAAGCCCGAAGCCTCCTTCATCGAGGACCTCGGAGCGGACTCTCTCGACACCGTCGAACTCGTCATGGCGTTCGAAGAGGAATTTGGCGCGGAAATCCCCGACGAGGACGCTGAAAAGCTCACCTCCGTCGGCGCCGTGATCAACTACCTCAAGGGCAAGGGAATCGAGGGCTGAACCCCATCGGTTCTTCCCCCCCCGAGTCAACCCCGCCCCACGGCGGGGTTTTTTGTGCCCTGCCTTCTGTCTTTTCCAGGACCCCGGCCACCCAGAAAAAAGCCCCCGGCGAATGCCGGGGGCTTGCAGGACAATGCGTTCGAGGGGCTCAGCCCTTGACCGTATTGATGATCATGGCGGCGACCTTGTAGGGGTCGGCGTTCGACGCGGGACGGCGGTCTTCCAGCCACCCCTTCCAGCCGCGCTCCACTGTGGCGATCGGAATACGGATCGAGGATCCGCGGTCCGACACCCCATAGGAGAACTTGTGGATGCTCTGCGTCTCGTGCAGGCCTGTCAGGCGCTTGTCATTGTCCGCACCGTAGACGCCGATGTGCTTGGAGTGCACCTTGCCGAGTTTCTCGCACACTTCCTCGTACACCTTCTTGTCCCCACAGGTCCTCAACAGCGTGTTCGAGAAGTTCGTGTGCATCCCCGAACCGTTCCAGTCCGTCTGCCCCAGGGGCTTGGGATGCCATTCGATCGACACCCCGTACTTCTCGCCAAGGCGCTCCAGCAGATAGCGGGCCAGCCAGACTTCGTCGCCCGCGCGTTTTGCGCCTTTCGCGAAAATCTGGAATTCCCACTGGCCGGTCGCCACTTCCGCGTTGATGCCTTCGATGTTGATGCCAGCTTCCACGCACAGATCAATGTGCTCCTCGACCATTTCCCGGCCGAAGGCGTTCTTGGCGCCAACGGAGCAGTAATACGGCCCCTGCGGCGCGGGATAGCCGCCCTTGGGGAAGCCCAGCGGACGGTTGCTCTCCGGATCCCACAGGAAATATTCCTGCTCGAATCCAAACCAGAAGTCGTCGTCGTCGTCGTCGATCAGCGCCCGCCCGTTGGACTCGTGCGCGCTGCCATCGGGGTTCAGCACTTCCGTCATCACCAGGAAGCCGTTCTTCCGGTCCGGGTCGGGGAACAGGGCCACCGGCTTCAGGAGACAGTCGGACGAACGTCCCTCCGCCTGCTGGGTCGAGCTTCCATCGAAACACCACACCGGGCATCCTTCCAGCGTGCCGCTGAAGTCGTCGACAATTTTGGTTTTGGAACGCAGGGATTGGGTCGGCTTGTAGCCGTCCAGCCAGATGTACTCGAGCTTCGTCTTCGCCATGGGAATATGTACTCCTTGAGGGATGGTTCTTAGGGTTTCATGAGCCGTTCCCGGCTTTCGCCGGTTTCCCGTCTCACGGTTTTCGGGTCAACACTTTTTCTTACATAAGCAGTAGATGTGCCAAGAAGGGGTGGTTTGTTTTCTTGTATCGCAAATACTTGACCCGGAATATGTTTTTTTCAAGCAGTCTTTTTCTGCGAGAGTGGAGTTGAAGTTTTTTGCTACATATTTGAATTAAAAATAAAACAAATACACATAAATGTTACTTCAAGAGAGGGTGAAGGATAAGGGTGATCAGGATTCCGAGGAACGCCGAGGCGAGCCCTACGGAAAGGAGGGTGTTGCGCTGGACCCAGTTGACAAAGCGTTCCCAGGGGCTGTAGCTGTGTGCCGAGACTTCCTCGTGCTGGAGGTAGGCCTTCAGGTCCTCGGCCATATCCAGCAGCGAGGCATAACGCTGGGCAGGGTCGCGTTGTACCGCCCGCATGCAGATCGAGTCCAGCTCGGGGGGAATCCGCTTCTGGGGACTACGTTTTCTAGGAGGAACGGGGTCCTGTTCGAGGATTTTCTGCAGCACCTCGTCCCGGTTGGCCCCCCAGACGAGGTTTTCGTGGGTGAGGATTTCGTAGAGGATGCTGCCCAGGGAATAGACATCACTGCGCGCGTCCACCTCGTCCGTGTGCCCCGCCGCCTGTTCCGGTGACATGTACAACGGTGTTCCGCACTTGTTTCCCGCGCGGGTCAACTCCAGGTCGACAGGATCCCGTTCGGGGAGGTCGCCGTGGAGGGTGTCCGGCTCGTCGAGCACTTTCGAGAGCCCCCAGTCGATCACCATCACCTCCCCGAATTCCCCCACCAGGATGTTCGCCGGCTTCAAGTCCCGGTGCACAATTCCCCGGGTGTGCGCGAAGGCCACCGCCTGTCCCACCTGCACCAGAACCTCGATCAGGGTCTTGCGCGGATACTTGTCTCGGTAATAGGGGTCGCGGGCAACAATGCCGAGGAGGATCTGGCGGAGATTGTCTCCCTCCACCTTTTTCATCGTGAAGTAGATCTGTCCTTGGCTGTCGCGGCTGATCTCGTAGACCGGCACCGTACCAGGGTGCTGAATCAGCGCCGTCACCCGCGCCTCCCGCAGGAAGCGACGCCGCTCGACCGGATCCTCGCTGAGGTCGGGATGCATGCGTTTCATCAGGACCACGCGCCCGAGGTTCTTGTCCAGGCATTCCTCAAGCAGGGCCGTTCCTCCCTCGGCGAACTTCGTGAAGTGGTCGTAGCGCATGAATCCATTGGACACATGGCGTGGAAGATCCTTGTCCGTGACGGCCAGGCGGAGATGCTCGGTGTTCAGCCGGGGGTGGACGGGGGCGGGGGACGGTAGTGGTTCAGTTCCCATGGAAATTCGGTGAGGATGTCGCGGTTGGCGTCGGGGATCACATAGGCGAAGGCTTCGTGGATTGAGCCGTCGGCCAGGCGCACTCGCACCTGTTCCCGAACATAGAGGTCGGATTCGTACTTGTCCAGCCGTAGCCACTCTTCAGAAGTGATTCCTTGGAGCAGGGTCCCGTCCGTCAGCGCGCCCGGCTGCCGAACGATCCCCGGAAAGTCCTCCCGTCTCACCGTGTACCGCGCGTATTCTTCGAGACGGGCCGGATGGCCGACGGGCATGCGCCCGATGACCCGGGTGCAGATTTCCGGATGCTGGAGGGTGCCGTATGCGAAAAGGGTGTCCATTCCTCTCACCAGTCCACGTGGCAGTCCTGTCCCGTCAGCTGGCAGGACCCCTGCACATACTGCTGGAACTCGATGTCGATCCCGTTGGGATCGCGGCACCACAGCTGCGGTGAGCCATCCACCCCCATCCGTTTCCCCCGGGGCTCATACCCACTCTCCTCCAGGCGTCGCTCCAGGCAGTCCACATCGTCCACCTCGAAGCAGAAATGCCTCAGCCCCCCGCTGGCGGGTCCGCTTTCGGATTGACGGAAACACTCGAGGAAGGTTCGGTTCCCGAGGTTGAAGTAGCAGCCGATGACTTCGTTGTGCCGGAGAAAGCGGAAGGCGACCGGAAGGCCGAGCACGTCCCGGTAGAAACGCATGGTTCCTTCCAAGTCGCGGGTGGTGATGCAGGCATGGGCGAGTTGTCGGATCATGGGGTCTCCGGGCGGGGGGGGTGGATCCAGGGAACGAGGGTTTCGGCCAAGCGGTGGGGGAGTGTGACCTCCAGATACACGCCGTCCTCCTCGTAGCGGCATGCGTCCACTCGTGCCTGCTCGTGGAGAAGGGCCACCAAGTCCCCCCTCGAATGGGGAAGCCTCAACCGGAGGAACTCCACTTGCGCCGCCAGCAGGTCGGCCATCCGGTCTCTCAACCCCTCAAGCCCATCCCCCGTCCGAGTCGATACGAACACCGCATCCGGATGGTGGCGCAGGAGAGGGATCTTTCTCGCTTCGTCCTCCAGCAGGTCGGTCTTGTTGAAGACGGTGAGGATTCTCTTCTGGTCGGCCCCCAACTCCTGCAGAACCTCGAGTGTCGTGCGATGGAACTCCTCGACCTGCGGCGCGCTCACATCGAGGACATGGACCAGGAAGTCCGCCAGAACCGCCTCCTCCAGTGTGGCCTTGAAGGCCTCCACCAGCCGGTGCGGAAGCCTCCTCACAAACCCCACCGTGTCCGTCAGCAGGATCGGACGGCCATTTGGCAACGTGATCCGGCGCGTCGTCGTGTCCAGCGTCGCGAAAAGTTTGTCGGCCACATAGACTTCCGATCCAGACAACGCCTGCAGCAATGAGCTTTTGCCGGCGTTCGTGTAGCCCACGATCGCCGCATGTGGGAGGGGCACACGCGCCCGCTCCTTGCGCTGGGTCGCCCGGTGCGCGCGCACCTCCTTCAGCTCCTTCTGCAGGCTGGCGATCCTCGCCCCCACCATCCGGCGGTCCAACTCGATCTGCTGCTCACCCTCCCCCCGCTGTGCCCCCCCCCCGCCTCCACCTCCGCCCCCCCCCCCCCTGGCGGCCCAGATGCCCCCACGCCCGCTTCAGGCGTGGAAGATTGTATTCCATCCGGGCCAGCTCCACCTGCAACTTCGCCTCCCGCGTCTGCGCCCGCACCCCGAAAATGTCCAGAATCACTTCCTGTCGATCGATGGTCGTCCTTCCGCTGAGGGCCTCCCAGTTCCTCTGTTGCCCGGGGCTAAGCTCGTTGTCGAATACCAGGCAGTCCGCACCCAGCTCCCCCATCGTCTCCACAATCTCCTCCGCCCGCCCCCTCCCAATGAGAAGGCTCGCGTTCCATTCCCGCACCTCGACCACTTCCGCACCCACAATCCGGATGCCCAGCGTGTCCACCAGGTCCTCCAGCTCGCCCAGCAGGTCTTCCGCCTCCTTCCAACTCCCCCCCTTGCGGCATGCTGCCACCAAATAGGCCTTCTCGACCATGCGGGGACGCTCGCGGACATCAATCATGACGGCTTCCGGGGTTGCATTTCACGAAAGAAACCTTACGCTTGTCCATCCTGAACTTCAATCCTGAAAGACCTGCCATGACAGACCTTTTGATCGCCACGGAAACCCCCGTCATCCTCAAAACCCGCGAACTCTGCGAGGCTCTCCTCACCCAAGAAAGTTTCCGGATCCTCAAGGCCAAGCTCGACGCCTTCACGAAGGACACCGGCGCACAGGAACTCTACCAGGCCCTGAGCGAAAAACAGTCCGAACTCGTCCGCAAGCAGGAAGAGACCGGTGACCTTACCGAAGAGGAGATCCGCGACTTTGAGGACCAACGCGAACGCCTTCTCATGGACCCAGTCGCCGGTGGCTTTGTGGAGGCCCAACAGGGCTTCGAGGAACTCCGCGAAACCATCCTCCGCTACCTCACCAAAACTTTCGAGCTTGGACGTGTTCCCACCGCCGAAGAGGCCGCGCCCAAGCGCGGTTGCTGTGGGGGGGGCTGTGGCTGTGGCAAGGGCGGCTGCGGCTGATCCTGTGTTTTTTCCGCCGGACTCTCCACACGTGTTGAGGCATGGGTCGGCAACCGCCTCCCTCTGCTGCCCTCACCCTCCCTGTTTGGCATGCTCACATACGGGATGGTTTTTTTTCGGGTCTCCCCCCAAAGGCCATTTGCTCGGCCGTGTTGACGGATTTCGCTGCCCACCAAGGGCCTCCAGGGGGCCATGGCCTTACGGGGACGATGTCTCTCCCTTGATTTGTTCCAGAGCCCAGCGGGCGTGCGACCGCACCAACGGATGCCCGTCCTTCGCCAGGTGCAGCAGGGGGGGCTCCGCCTCTTCCTTTCCACTATTTCCCAAGGCCACCGCCACGTTTCTCAATAGCCCCTCCCGTTTGGCCCGCATGACGGGGGTGCCCGCGAACCGCGCCAGGAACCCGGCATCGTCCAAGCCCGCGAGTTCCTCCAGCGCAGGTGCATAGCGGTCCGGTAAGGGATCCAGCCAGGGGGCCTCTGAGGGGCGACTGTATCGTTTGACCCAGGGGCACACTTCCTGGCACGCATCGCACCCAAAGATCCAATTTCCCATTTTTGGACGGAGGTCCAAGGGGATTTCTCCCCGGTTTTCGATGGTCTGGTAGGACAGGCATTTCCTCGAATCCAAGATGTATTCCGCGGGAAATGCATGCGTGGGGCATGCCCCCAAGCATCTCCGGCAGGCCCCGCAATCGGCTTTTCCCCGGAAACTCCCTCCTTCGCCGGGGGTTGGGACGTCGTATTCCAGCTCGCAGGAAAGCAACAACCCTCCCAGGAAAAACATGGACCCCCATTCCGGATGCAGAAGAAGGGTGTTGCGCCCAATGAACCCCAGCCCCGCCGCCAAGCCTGCATCATGTTCAAGCACCGGGCGTGCGTCGTTGAAGGGCTGAATCCTGGTTCCGGATGGACCTTCCCGTTCAATAAATGCCGACAGTTTGCGGAGCCGTGTGCCCATCACCTTGTGGTAGTCCCGCCCCCACGCATACCGGGCGATCCGCCCTCTGAGTGGATCATTCCAATACCGTGAGCATGGGGATTGCGTTACGTAGGAAACACCCACCACTACCATGGACCTGGTTCCGGGGCACCACTCTCGGGGATCGATTCTCTTTTCAATGTCGCGCTGGATCCAATCCATGTCGGCGTGATGGCCTGCCGCGAGCCAGGCCCGGAACGCGGCTGCATGGCGGGCCTCTTGGGCCGGGGCGAAACCTACCAGGTCGAACCCGCATTCAACCGCGGCCTCTCGAAGGCGCTGGGAAAAGGATGGGGTGGGGGACATGCTCCATGAACCCTAGCAGGTGGGGGGGGCAGCGTCCAGTATCCTGTAGAATCATTCTTTTCGAACAGGGTCCTGTGATATCAGGTGGCATGGGGGTGTGGAGGGATCGGGGGCTCCCTTTTCGCCACGGCGGAAGCCGCCACAGGATGAGTTTTTCCCTCGCTCACTTGCCTCCCTAACCGCCCTCCCTCCGGCTCTTCTTTTGGGTTGCGGGCGAATTCGTCTTGGGGAGAAAAGGAAGAAAAAGAGAAGAGGAGACAGTCCCGGGGCGGGGAACCGGATTCTGGCCAAAATCATCTGTTGCATACCTGGGGTACAAAGGGAACTTGACTCAAAAGGGGGTTGGGATAGACGGGGGGGAATGGAGAACGATCTTGGAATCATAGCGGGGAGGGGTGTGTATCCGTTGGAGCTGGCGGAGAGTGCGAGGAAGCAGGGGGTGGGAAGGTTGTGTGCGGTGGGGTTTGTGGGGGAGACCCGTCGTGAGTTGGGGCGTTTGGTGGACGAGATCAAGTGGATCCGAGTGGGGGAGTTGGGGAAGTTGTTGGAAGGGATGAGGGGTTTTGGGGTTTCGCGGGCGGTGATGGCGGGTCAGATCAGGCCGAGGAACCTGTTTGTGGCGAGGGTGGATGGGCCAATGAGGGCGTTACTGGCGAGGTTGCCGAGGCGGAATGCGGACACGATTTTCGGGGCAGTGGGGGAAGAGCTGAAGAAAGTGGGGGTGGAGCTGATACCTGCTTCGCGATACATGGAGTCGCGAATTGTTTGGGAGGCGGGGGTGTTGACGGGGGTGAAGCCGACGGAGCAGGATTGGCAGGATATCCGGCAGGGGTATGAATTGGCGAAGATGTCGTCGCGTTTCCAGTGTGGGCAATCGGTTGCGGTGAAGGAAGGGACAGTGATTGCGGTGGAAGGGTTCGAGGGGACGGACCGGATGATCCAGCGAGCGGGCAAGGTGGGAGGCGGCGGGTGTGTGATCGTGAAAGTGGCGAGGGAGGGGCATGACCTCAGGTGGGACATTCCGGTCGTGGGTTTGGGCACCCTGAGAAGCTTGAGGCGGGGGCGGTGCCGTTGTCTCGCGCTGGAGGCCGGCCGTGCGGTTTTATTGGAGAGGGAGGCTTTGGTGGCGGGGGCAGATGCGGCGGGCATCCCGATCGTGGTGGTCTCATGAGGCGGGGGGTGGAGATCGTGGTGGTGGCGGGGGAGCTGTCGGGGGACATGCATGCGGCGCGGATCTTGAGGGCCATGCGGGAGTTGTTGCCGGGGCTGAGGGCTTGGGGGTTTGGAGGTGACCATTTGGCTCGGGAGGGCATGGAAATCCGGGAACACATCCGGGATTTGTCGGTAATGGGATTTGTGGAGGTGATGAAGCGGTACGGGTATTTCCGGAAGGTGTTCTGGGAGTTGGTGAGGGAGATCCGCGAGCGGAGGCCTTCGCTCGTGTTGCTGGTGGATTATCCAGGGTTTAACCTCAGGCTGGCGGGGGCGTTGAAGGGGACAGGCATCCGGGTCGTGCAGTACGTCTGCCCCCAGGTTTGGGCCTGGAAAGCGGGGCGGATTCCGAAAATGGCGGGAATTTTGGACGAGTTGATCTGTATATTCCCCTTTGAGCCGGCGTTGTTTGAGGGGACCCGGTTGCCTGCCCGATATCTGGGGCATCCGTTGGTGGACGAGGTGGAGGGGACGGAGGCGGACGGGGGGTGGAAGGGGGAGGGGCGTCTGGCGGTGGTTCCGGGGAGTCGGCGACAGGAGATTGATCGGTTGTTTCTTCCGATGATGGAGACGGCAGAGCGTTTGAGAAGAACGTTCCCAGGGTTGGAGGTGCGTGTGCCAGCGGCGGATGCGGGCTTGAGAGACCGGATGAGGGAGTTGCTGGCGGGGAGGCCCGATCTGGTGGCCCCGGAGATCGTGGAGGGGCGCATGAGGGAGGTGGTGAAGGGGGCGGACGCGGCGCTGGTGACGTCGGGGACGGCGACATTGGAGACGGCATTGTTGGGGGTGCCGATGGTGATCGCGTACAAGACGTCGGGTTTGACCTATGCGATTGGAAAACGAGTCGTGAAGGTGAAGTGGATCGGGATGGCGAATCTATTGATGGGACGGGGCATATTCCCGGAGTTCCTGCAAGGGGAGGCGGAGCCGGAGAAGATGGCGTGTGCCTTGGAGGGCTTGATGCCCGGGGGGGACGCAAGGGAGGCGCAGTTGCAGGCAATGGCGGAACTGCGGGGGCTCATGGTTTCGGACCGCCATGGAATGGCGGTGGCGGAGGTTTTGGTGTCGGGCCTGCGAGCGGAGTAGAGGGAGGCTCAGGCGAGTTGAAAACCGTGGGAGATGCCCTTGGCGCTGGGGAGCCGGAGGGTCTTGTCGCCCCAGGCGACGGTGGCCTGCGAGGGAGCGATGTCGACGGTGACGCTGAGGTCGGGGTTGCGGGAGCGGAGAAGGTGTGCGATGGCGATGGCGCGTTCGGCACCGTCGCCCCGTTGGAAGTTCCAGACCTCGTCGGGTTGTGCGAGGCGGCCCTCGCCGTCGTAAATGGACTCATTGGGGAGATCGCGGAGGGAGGCGAGGGCATCGGAGGAGCCCAGGTTCCGAGTGGCTTCGGGGGTGACGGGGTTTCGCTCGAAAGCTGCCTTGAGGAAGGGGTCCCAGGAGGTCAGGCGGAGGTCGCGGTAGGCGTAGAAGGCGAGGTCGGCCACGGGGTGGCTTTGGCGGAGGGTTGTGAGGTATTCAAGGACCTCGTTTCGGGACCAGCCGGTCTGCAGTTCGATGGGTTGGGAGGGGACGAAGGTACGGTCCTCGGGGAGGCGGGGGACGAGGTGACAGAATTCGACGAGTTTCTGGCCGACGTTGCGGGCCTTGGCGTTGGTGCAGGAGAAGGCGTCGAGGAGGCGGGCCAGGTCCGCGGGGCGGTTGAGGTCGAGTCCGGGGTTTTGCCGGAAGAAGTCCTCGAAGGTGTTGAGGACGATGCGGCCTAGGATGGGTTCGGGGTAGAACTCGTAGGTGTCCATCTCCTCAAGGAGTTTCTCGCGGGTGGGGTCGTTGACGCGGTACGAACTGCTGTGTTCATAGGCGTAGAGCTTTTCGGCCTCGATGTAGCGGTGGCCGGCGTGGTAGTCGTGGCGGATCTGGAAACATTTCTGGAGTTCGGAATGCTGGCGGAGGAAGTTGGCGAGGATTTCCATGTCGATGGTGGTGGAAAGGAAGGCGCGGAGAGAGTCCATTCCCTTTCGATAGGAGGCGGGGTTGATGGTGGCCTCGGGATACATGGTGTGGATGTAGCCGGTGTTGTTGGCGACGATGGTGACGCGTTCGTTGCGGAGGGCGCGTTGGGCTTTCCAGGTGATTTCGGTTCCGTTGAACCACATGTTCTTGGTGACAACGCGGCGGTTGTTGGTGATGAAACCACCTTGGAGGTTGACATAGTTCTGGGAGTGCAGGGGGGTTGCGAGGAGATAGATGTCCTCGAGGGGTACGCCGCCGACGATGAAGAGGGCGGCGGCATAGAGGGTGGAGAGGGAGACGCACTCCCCGGCGCCAAGGGAGTAGCCGGGTTTGTGGCGAAAGGCGTCCATGGCCTCGACGGTTTCGGTTTTCCAGTAGGGGATGGCGTCCTCGGTGTACTTGTCGAGCCCGAAGTGTTTGCGGATGTCGAGGTCAAAGTAGTACTTGTCGCCCTCGTAGCCGAAGAGGGCGTTGGACTGGCGGAGGATACGTGGATCGATGAAGTCGCGGAAGCGGGCGAGTTCGCGATCCTTGGTGGTGAGACCCCAGGTGTCGAGGTCGAGGTTGAAGTCGTAGGCGTCCATAACGTGTTGTTTGAGGCGTTGGACGCGGCGGTGGGAGGTTTTGTTGGCGTTTTTGCGGGCCCAGTCGAGGTCGTTCCAGGCCCAGATGCGGGGGGAGAGGATGTTGGCGAGGACGAGGGAGAAGAGGAGTTCGGGGAAGACGAAGATCTCCATGTCGCTGAGCGTGACGGCGCTGGAGTACTTCTCAAGGGCCTGTTGGGGGTTGTCGCCGGAGTGGAACATGTTAATTTCCTTGGATTGTCTTGCGGAACGCCCGCAAATGGTGCAAGAGGGGTCTGACAGACACTTATACGGCGATTCCCGCCGAATACAACGCACGGATGCCCACCATGACCGATGAATCGGACCAGCCGATGTCCCCCGAAGCCGAACCCGAGAAGGAGTCCCGAACGGATGATACCCTCGCGGGTGGGGGGTGGTTGGGAGGATTGGACCTGACGCCGGACTGGGCGCGTGGGGCGCCTGGCATCCAGTCGCGTGCGCCGGAGAGGCGGGAGCGTGAGGGGGTGGCGCGGCTGCCGGTGGATTCGGCCAGGCGGGGGTTGCAGGGGGTGAGGGTGAAGCCTCGGCGGGAAGGGCCGCCGCCCCGTGGGGGAGACCGGTGGGGAGAGGGTCGTGGGGAAGGGCGTGGTGGGCGCCCGGCGCGGGAGGAGCGTGCGCCTTTGCCGCCGCGCCTGCCGGTGCATGTGGACTTCATTCCGGAGAAGACGACCTTGAGCCGTGTGGTGCGCATCATCCGGCAGTCGCACCGGGTGTACGAGTTGGACACAGTGGCTCGGATGTTCATGGAGAAGCCGCAGAGCCTTTCGGTGAAGTACACGGTCCGGGAGAACGCGCCGGGGGCCGATGATTTCTGGTTCTACCAGTGCAAGGCGAATGGAATGGTGTTCGCGAGTGCGGAGGCCTGTGAGGCCTACATCATCGAACGGGGGCTTGGGGAGTACTACGAGTCGGAGACGCGGGAGGTGCCGCCTCCTACAGGGAATTTCGTCTGCGTGGGGAGGCACCGTGGAAGTGGTCGCTTGATCGGGCCTCCCAACTGGCATGGATACCAGAGGCGGCTGGAGGAATTGAGGCAGGAGATTGCGCCGGGGATGGCTCCGGATCAGTTCGTGTCGCAGGTGGAGATGGCGCACGAGCCGGAGGCGATCGGGGCGTGGAAGCAGGAGGTTTCGGTGCAGACGTTCTGGCGACGGAAGGTGGAGGCCGAGCCGGAGGTGCTGCAGGAGGAGGTTTCGAAGCCGGAGGAGGAGAGCGGGGGTTCGGAGGAGAGCCCAGAGGCGGTGGAGGGGGATTCCGTGCCGGCGGTGGGGGAGGGCGTGGCGGAGGGTGCGCCTTATGACTTGCTGCGCGAACAGGCGGAGTCGGAGTTCCGGCAGAAGGTTGTGCCGGAGCTCATCCACAAGGCGCGGCGTGCGATCATGCCGGGGCACCTTGTGCCGCATCTGGCGGACGAGGGCATCGCCTCCCTGACGCGCTTCCACCTCGAGCGGGAGCATCGCCAGCCGGGATCGATCATTTTCGCTTTGCGTCCCGCCTTCAAGCACATGCGGTTGTTCATTTTCCGTCACGAGGGGCGGATGTGCGTGAGCGGTGTTCAGCCGCACGCGTTGCCCGCGGACCAGAAGGTGATTCCGGAGATCCGCGGGATTCTCGATCACGTGGAGGCGCATGCGGGTTGCACGTCGACGGAGGCCCTGCAGGCGGTGCATGGGGTGACGGGGGAGCCGACGCCGGAGATGGTGTCGCATTTCCGTTGGCTGATCGAGAAGGGGCACCTTTTGGAGTTCGCTGACGGAACGTTGCGGCTGCCACAGGGCCGGGGGCCGGCCGCTGGCTGAACTTTTCCCGCGCAACGGTTTGATTCGCGGGGAAAAATAGGGCAAGGATTCAGCCCCACCGCTGGAGAACCTCCATGTCCCCCGAAAGATTCTACGTCACCACCCCGATCTACTACGTCAACGATAAGCCGCATATTGGCCACGCTTACACGACGATGCTGGCCGACATGTTGGCGCGCACGCACCGTCTGCTGGGGCATGACACCTGGTTCCTGACGGGCACGGACGAGCATGGGCAGAAGGTGCAGGAGGCTGCTGCGGCGCGCGGGGTTTCCGCCCAACAGCACGTGGACGAGACGGTCGTGAGGTTCCAGGAGCTCTGGGACCGGCTGGAGATCACGCACGACGATTTCATCCGCACCACGGAAGAGAGGCATATGCGCGTGGTCAAGGCGATCCTGCAGGATCTCCATGACCGCGGTGAGATCTACCAGGCGGACTACAGCGGGCTGTACGATGTGCGCAGCGAGACGTTCATCACCGAGAAGGACCTTCCGGAGGGGTGTTCGCTCGAGAACCTGCCCTCGCATGTGAAGGTGATTCAGGAGCGGAATTATTTTTTCCGGATGGGCAAGTACCAGGAGTGGCTGGTGGGGCACATCGAGGCGAATCCCGGGTTCATCCAGCCGGATTTCCGGCGAAACGAGACCCTGGGTTTCCTGCGGAAGCCTCTCGGGGATCTCTGTATCAGCCGCCCCAAGTCGCGGCTGTCCTGGGGGATCGAGCTGCCCTTTGACCCGGACTATGTCTGTTACGTGTGGTTCGACGCACTGGTGAACTACATTTCGGCGGTGGGGTACGGGACGGACGCGGAGGGGTTCGCTCGTCGGTGGCCCTGTTCGGTCCATTTGATCGGGAAGGACATTCTGACGACCCATACGGTGTATTGGCCTACCATGCTCAAGGCGATGGGGGTAGAGATGCCGAAGTGCATTTTTGCCCATGGCTGGTGGTTGAGCGGCCGTGACAAGATGAGCAAGTCCACGGGCAATGTGGTGAATCCATTGGACTACGCGGAGCGGTTCGGTGTGGACGCGCTGCGGTATTTTCTGATGGCCGAGATGAGCCTGGGCCAGGACGCCTCCTTCACCGAGGAGGTCTTCGTGAAGCGTTACAACAGCGATTTGGCGAATGACCTGGGCAACCTCAGCAGCCGTGTACTCAAAATCGTGGAAGGCGCATGCGGGAACGTGGTGCCGCATCCGTCGCCCGATGCGGCGATGGAACCCTCCGCGAGGGCTCTCTGGGAGGAGGTGGGGGGGGCGGTTCGTGCGATGGAGGAGCAGGTGAAGGCCATGAGGCCAGATTTGGGGCTGGCTGCCGTCATGGGGGTGGTCCGGGAAGCGAACCGATACATTGGGGTGCGCGAGCCCTGGAAGCAGGCGAAGGCCGTTGACAAGCAGCCTCTTTTCGACACGCTGTATGTGGCGTTGGAGGTGTTGCGGGTGTGTTCGGCCTTGTTGTGGCCGGTGATGCCGGGCAAGATGTGCGCGTTGCGGGAGATGATTGGGGCGGGGGGGGGCGAGCCCTCGCTTCAGGAGCTGACAGTGTTCGGTGGTTTGGAGCCGGGCTGCAGGCTTGCCGCGGCGCAGGGGTTGTTTCCGAGGCACCAGCCCCCCAAGCCGGCGTCCGCGCCGGACCTGCCCGCGTCTCCGGCCGGGAAACCCGTGAACGTGGTGGAGCTGGGAGAGCTCGGGATCGAGGATTTCGCGCGGATCCGCTTGTGTACCGCCCGTGTGCTCCAAGCGGAACGGGTGGAAGGAGCAGACAAACTCTTGAGGCTCCAGCTCGACGTGGGGGGGGAGCCCCGTCAGATTGTCGCCGGTGTCGCCCAACACTATACCCCGGAGCAGATCACCGGAAAGAACATTGTCCTGGTGGCCAACCTCAAACCGGCGGTCATCCGTGGCATTGAGAGCCGCGGAATGTTGTTGGCGGCCTCCAGTGGCAAACGCCTCACCTTGGTCACGACGGACGACCCTGGATTCGCCAGCGGCGCACGGGTGGGCTGAATTCGATCCAGCGGGGATGGTGCTTTTTGGGGGAACTCATGCCTCGAGGCGGCGGCGCAGGAGGAGGGAGACCCGGTCGACATCGCCGTCGGACATTCCGGATCCGGAGGGGAGACAAAGGCCCTCGGCGAAGAGGCGGTTGGAGATGCCAGAGCCGTAGAAGCGGAGGTCCCGCAGGACGGGTTGGAGGTGCATGGGTTTCCAGACGGGTCGGGATTCGATATCTTCGGCCTCGAGGGCGAGCCGGAGATCCTCGGGGTGGAGGCCGGAAGACGGGGAGAGGCGGAGAACGGAGAGCCAGCGGGTGGGGGTGTTCCAAGGGGCCTCGGGCATCCAGGAGAGGGCGGAAAGATCCGCCAGGTTTCGCTGGTAGCGTTCAAAGAGGCTTCGGCGGCGTTGGACGCGGTCATGGAGGGCGGGGAGTTGGGCGAGGGCGACGGCGGCGAGGAGGTTGCTGAGGCGGTAGTTGTGGCCCAGTTCCCGATGCTCGTAGTAGGGGAAGGGTTCGCGGGCCTGCTGGGAGAGCGCACGGGCGTGGGCGATGAGGTCGGGGTCGTCGCTCGCCAACGCCCCCCCGGCGGAACAGGTGAGGATTTTGTTTCCGTTGAAGGAGGTGACGGAGGCCCAGGGGCGCGCCCGGCCGTGATAGCGGGCCCCGAGGGATTCGGCGGCGTCGAGGAGGATGGGGATGCCGCGGGGCGCGCAGAGGCCGTGGAGGGCGTCGAGATCGCAGCACTGGCCATAGAGGTCGGTGGGAATAAGGCAGAGCACGCGGCGTCCGAGGGCTCGGGCATCGTCAAGGGCGTGGGCGAGCTGGATGGGATCGAGGGTCCAGCTTTCCGGTTCGGCATCCAGAAGCCAGACCTCGCAGCCGCACTGGAGGGCGGGGGCGATGCTGGCGATGAAAGTGAGGGAGGAGGCCAGGACAAGGGGGGGGCGTGTGTCGGGGGAAGGAGGCGGCCCGGCCCCGGGGGGGGCCCGGCCCGGGGGCAGGAGGAAGGCGCGAGAGGAGGTGCCGCACAGCCAGATGGAGGGCCGCGGTCGCGGAATGGAGGGCCAGCGCGTACCTCATGCCCAGGAGAGGGGCCAGTTCGTGTTCGAGCCGGTCGAGCTGGGGGCCTGCAGGGGCGATGTAGCCGCTTTCGAGCGCCTCGTGCAGGAGGCGTGACTCCGCGCCGGTGAGGTGGGGGGGGGAGAGGAAGAGACGCATCCCGACAGGGTAGGGGGGGGGAGAGAAGGCGTCAAGGCCCTTTCTCGGCTTGCAATGGCCAATAAGAGCAGGTATGGCACCCTCATGATTCTCTTGGAGAACCGGAAAAACGGATACACGATTTTACTGCGGGACTCTGTGAATGGGGAGCAAGCCCAGGGGTTTCTCGTCGGTATCCGGGGCGAGTTGGCGGGGGGGATGGGGGAATTTGTGCTGGTGGTGGACACGCGGGGGTTCCGTCATTTCACGGCGGACGCCCAGGCCTTGTTCGAGGAGGCGCTTGCTTTTCTGCGGGGGTCCGGATTGGTCCGGTTGGCGGTGCTGGCCCGCAGCACCGTCTTTGCGACTCAATTCTGTGAGATGATGGTGCGGGCCGAACTGATGGAGGAATATATGTACATCGACACGTCGTATGAGCAGGAGTGGGAAGAAGAACTGGCGATTTGGCTGGAAGGAGCGGGGCTATGAGCGTGGACCGCGATTGGATTGAGCGAATTGTGCGCGAGGTCTTGGAGTCGCAGAAGCCGGCCTCCCCCTCCGAGACCCCCAAGGGAGGGCGGGGCCGCGTGGCGATGCTGGTCGCGAAGGAGCGCCTGGAGCTTCGGGAGTACGAGGTGCCGCGGATCCGCCCCGATGAGATCCTGCTCCGCGTGGAGGGCTGCGGCATCTGCGGGACGGACATCCATTGCTACAAGAACGACCCCTTCGGGCTCGCGCCAGTGGTGCTCGGACACGAGGGGACTGGCGAGGTGGTCGAAATCGGGGCACAAGTGGGGAATGACAGCGTCGGCAAGCCGATCCGAGTGGGCGACAAGGTTGTCACCAGCATCCTCGAGACGAGCGAGGCCTGCATGATCGCCAAGTACAACCCCGCCAAGGCGAACCTCTGCGACGACCTCCGCATCTACGGCCTGCTCCCCGATACCCCCGAGGCACACTTCAACGGATATTTTGCCGACTACCTCGTGGTCCGCCCGGGCTCGTCCATCTTTGTCGTCAACGAAATGAGCCTCGAGCAGCGTGTCCTGATCGAACCGGCCGCGGTGGTCTGCCACGCCCTCGAACGCGCCAAACACAGTGGCGGAACCCTCAACTTCCGCAGCCGCGTGGTCGTCCAAGGCTGCGGGCCCATCGGCCTTATGATGATCGCGTGTCTGCGCACCTATGGAGTGAATACCATCATCGCGATCGACGGCAACGACAAGCGGCTGGAGATGGCCGGTGCCCTCGGGGCGGATCACGCCCTCAACTACAAGCACCATGGGGATATTGCCTCTCTTGCCGGGGCCGTCGAGGGCTTGACCAAGGGCATGGGGGCTCATTTCGCCTTCCAGGTGACCGGCGTGCCCGCCGCCTTTGCGAACATCTTCAAGATGGTGCGGCGCGGGGGGGCTGTCTGCGAGCTGGGTCATTTCGTGGATGCGGGCAACTGCGCGATGAATCCCCATCAGGACATCTGCCGGAAGGAGATTTCGCTCGTGGGGAGCTGGGCCTACAACAGCTGGGAGTACCCCAATGCCTACCATTTCCTCCAGCGGGCCGGGCGCATCGGCCTCCCCATGGAAAGCCTGGTGACCCATCGTTTCCCCCTCGAGCGCGTTCAGGAAGCGTTCGATACGAACCTCCGCCAGGAGGGGGTCAAGATCATGGTCTGCCCCTGAGCCCCTTTCGGTGCCCACAAGGATTTGCTTGCCACAGCGGCGGCAAGCGGGCATGGAAAGGGATGACTCCTCCAATCCCCCGCACACGACATGAACATCGACACCGCCGTGATCACTGCCGCAGGCCCCGGCCAGCGCGACATTCCTCTCCAAACGCTTGTTGACCGCGACGGCGAGTCGCGCTCCGCCTTGGCGATTCTCCTCCGCGAGGTGCGCGACACCGGCATCCGCAGGATCGGACTGGTGCTGCGCCCCGGGGACGAATCGGCCTATGCCGAGGCGGCGGGCGACTGCGCGGAGCTGTTGACCTTCCTGCCGCAGACAGAGGCACGGGGCTATGGGGACGCCCTCTGGCGCGCGCGCGACTTCTGCGCGGGCAAGCCTTTCCTGCATCTGGTCAGCGACCATTTGTGTTTAAGTTCAACCGAGGTTGCCTGCGCACGGCAATTGGTCGAGGTTGCCAAGGCCGAATCCTGTGCGGTTTCGGCGGTACAGGCCACTCGCGAGACCAACCTCCACCTCTACGGCGCCGTCGGCGGAACACGCGTCGCGGGCCGGGAGCGCCTCTACCGGGTGGAGGGCGTGAGGGAGAAGCCCACCCCGACGCAGGCGGAACAGGAGTTGATCGTTCCGGGGCTGCGTGCGGGGCATTATCTCTGCTTTTTTGGGATGCATGTGTTGACCCCGGGGGTGATGGAGGCCTTGGAGGAACTGCTGGGGCGGGCGGCCGCGGGGGAGAGGGTCCAATTGTCGGCCGCCTTGGACCTGTTGGCGGCGCGGGAAAAGTACCTGGCACACGAAATCCGCGGTGTACGACACAACCTGGGGGTCCGCTACGGCCTTTTCTACGCGCAGCTGGCCCTGGCGTTGCGTGGGGTGGGCCGGGAAGAAGTCCTCCCGGAGATGGTCGGTCTGCTCGCGGCCCGGGTGGGCGAAGGGGAGGCCTGAAGAATGCGCCCGACGGATGTGCTCGATCTTTTGGTCTCTCCGGATGCATCCAAACGGGACCGCGACATCGCGGCGTGGGCGGAGGGACGGTCCCTCGCCGAGCTTTCGGCTGCCTGCGACGCCTTGGACGCGTTCCGCCGAATGGAGGCGAATCTGTATCTTCGTGTGCGCGCCCTTTTTCTGTTGCACGCGCTGCACCGCTACCATCTCCCTGCCCGCGCGGAGCTGCCCGCTCAAGGGCGCATTCCCTGGGCCGCTGTTGAACACCTGCACCAGCGCCGTTTTGGGGAGGCGATCGACGTTTGTTTGGGGGCGGTGGGCCGGGAGGGCCTTTCCGATCCCCTCTGCAGCGCACTCGCCTCCGTCTACCAGCGCCTCGCCTTCCAATGCCTCGCCGACCAGGTCCGGCGCTCCGTACGGTCTGTCCGCGGCAACCAATGGATGTTCCGGCTCGGCCACCCCTTGGACCAGACCCTGCGTGTCCGTCCTGAACTCCTTTCCCCCGATGCACGGGGAGTTTATCCCCTCCTGCGCGAGCGCACTCCTGTCCGCATGGACCTTACCCACAGCGGCTGGAGCGATATTTTTTTCCTCGGCATGGACTATCCGGAAGGCGCCAAGGTGGTCAACGTGTCCATCGATCTCGCCGTGCGCGGGCGCGATCCCACCCCCCGCCCCCCCGTCGAAGTCTGCCTGCGCGTGATCGATGAGCCCCTGTTGCGCCTGGCCTCGGTCGATCTCGGCGTGAAGACCGACCTGACGCAGCTTTCGGATGTGTATGATTTTGCGAAGGATTATTTGGGCCTGTTGAAGGCCGCCCTCATCGCGGCGGGGCTGGTCCCACCGGGCATGGAAGGCTCCGGGCAGAAGCTGACGGACCTGCTGGCCCGCCTCGTGGGGCCCGGCAGGGGCCTGGAGATCGTCAGCCACGTCAACGGCATCCCCAAGGGGTCCCGGCTCGCTGTGTCCACCAACCTCCTGGCGGGCCTGATATCGGCCTGCATGAGGGCGACGGGGCAGACGGTTTCCCTGACCGGCTCCCTGACAGCCGCGGAGCGCCGGGTGGTGGCGGCACGTGCGATCCTGGGCGAATGGTTAGGGGGTTCTGGGGGAGGCTGGCAGGACAGTGGCGGGGTTTGGCCCGGCATCAAGCTCATCGAAGGCTGCGCGGCCCGTGAGGGCGATCCCGAATTCGGCGTGAGCCGCGGCCGTCTCCTTCCCGAGCACCATATTCTTGCCGTTTCCGAAACCGCCCGCGCCGCATTGCGCGACAGCTTGATCTTGGTTCATGGCGGCATGGCCCAAAACGTGGGGCCCATCCTGGAAATGGTCACGGAGAAGTACCTGTTGCGCTCAGGCCGCGAGTGGGAGGCGCGCCGGCGTGCGGTCGCCCTCGTGGACGAGGTGTTGGAGGCCTTGGGCGAGGGCGACATCCGCCGCCTTGGTGCCCTGACGACCCGGAACTTCTTCGGGCCCCTGCAAGACATCATCCCCTGGGCCAGCAACGCCTACACCGAGGCTCTCATCGCCGCCATGCGCGCGCGCTTCGGCGAGCACTTCTGGGGGTTCTGGATGCTCGGTGGCATGTCCGGCGGCGGCATGGGCTTCATGGTCGACCCCTCCCTCCGCACCGAGGCCGCCGACTTCCTGCTCGCGACCATGCGGCGAGAGAAAGCCCGCCTCCAACATGCCCTTCCTTTTGCGATGGACCCCGTGGTCTACGACTTCGCCATCAATGAAACCGGTACCCGCGCCGACCTTCTCGCGGGCCGGGAGGCCCTCATGCCGGTCCCCTACTATGCGCAGACCCTCCCCGAGTGGGTGCGCACAGACCCCCGGGCTCTCCCTCCCGCCCGCAGGGCCGAACTGTCCATGCTCGCCGACGTGAGCCACCGCCGCCAAGATTTCGCGGAATTGGTCCCCCTTCTTTTCGATCAGTTGATCCCTGCGGAGCGGGTTGGAGGGGGGGACACCTCCGAGGACCTGCGCCTTCGCCTCGAGACCATCGGGTGGGACCCCTTGCAGCAAGAGGACGTGCGCATGAAGCTCCAAGCTGGCCGTCTGGGATTGGCGCAGAACCGAATTCCGGCGACCTCGGTGATCGAGGATGTCGGGGACGAGGCTGTCGCGGACGCGGCGGCTTTTGGCCTGCGGGAGGAGGAGGCGGGCATGGCGGCTCTGAGGGCGGGGGAGCTGGCGGTGTTGACCCTTGCGGCGGGAACCGGAAGCAGATGGACACAGGGGGCGGGCGTGGTGAAAGGTCTTCATCCCTTCTGCCGTCTCTCCGGCCGTCACCGCAGCTTCATCGAGGTCCACCTCGCCAAGACCCGGCGCGTTGCCGGACGGGCGGGTACTCCGATCCCCCACCTTTTTTCGACGAGCTATCTTACCCACGAACCGATCCGCGAGGCGCTGGCCCACGCCCGCAACTTCGGATACGCCGGACCCGTGCGTCTCTCCCTGGGCAATGCCGTGGGCGTGCGGATGGTCCCGATGGCCAGGGACCTCGTCTTTGCCTGGGAGGAAATGCCACAGCAGCGCCTCGATGCCCAACAGCAGAAGCTCCGGGAGAGTCTCCGTTCCGCCTTGCTCGCTTGGGCCCGTGCCGCGGGGGAGGGGGAGGACTACACCGACAACCTGCCCGCACAGTGTCTCCACCCTGTCGGACATTGGTTCGAGATTCCCAGCCTGCTGCGCAACGGCGTACTCGCGGACCTGCTGGAGGAGCACCCACGACTCCGTTGGATCATGCTGCATAACATCGACACGGTGGGTGCCGACGCGGATCCTCGGCTTCTCGGCCACCACATCCTCTCCGGGAAGGCTCTGACCTTCGAGGTGATCCCCCGCCGCATCCAGGACACCGGCGGCGGCCTCGCCCGCGTCAACGGCCGCGTCCAGCTCCTGGAGGGCATGGCTTTGCCCCGCGAAGAGATCGACGTCGAGCTTCGCCACTACAACAGCATGACCACTTGGATCGACCTCGACAAGCTCCTGGAACTCTTCGGGCTCTCGCGCGGCGACCTCCGCGACACCGTCAAGGTCGCTACCGCCATCCGGGCCTTGGCTGCACGCCTGCCTACCTACATCACCCTCAAGGATGTCAAGAAACGATGGGGGCATGGCCAGGAAGATGTCTTCCCCGTCTCCCAATACGAGAAGCTTTGGAGCGACATGACCGCGCTGCCTGAAGCCGATTGCGGTTTTGTGCGGGTCGATCGCCTCCGCGGTCAGCAGCTGAAGGATCCAGCCCAGATGGATAGTTGGGTGCGCGATGGATCGGCCTCCCACATCGAGGCCCTTTGCTCTTTCGAGGACGGCGAAGGCGCCCTCAGCGGGGGCTCCTGAACCCACCCGGTTTTGCCTCCTGAGTCTGAAGAGGGGCCGCCCCTCACCCGGCGGAGCCATTCCGGTCACGTTCTCTCCTGCAGCTGCCACGTTTCCGACATCAACGCCACCGGCGCTCCCTACGAAATCAGCGAACCGGCTCATTCCCCTACGGCCGCGTATGGCGATCCCCTCGACCTTCTCATCACCCGCCGCTGCTACGGTCCGAACAACGGAACCCTCCTCCAGGGCTGTTTCCGTACCTCGGAAAATCCCGAACGCATCGAAACCTCCCGCACTTACGAACTCTGCACCTGGGACGACGCCCCCAAAGACAGTAGTGGACCCCAAAAACGGAGCGAGGGGATTAGCCTAAAAATGGGAATGGATCGGGAGGATCTTCTGCAATCTCTTTGACTGCAAGTCATTGCGCGAAACGCTCGCAAGCCCGTAGGGGTGTCCTTGTGTGAGAGATGCGGCAGGCCTCTTTCACATAAGGCTCAACAGCAGACGTTGGGGCCGATCAACCCGGCGGCGAGAATGGGATCCGCCCCAGGCCTCCCGGAGGTGGGTCAGAGGACGTCGAGAGGTGACAGTCCGGAGGCGCGAAGGGAGTCGCGCCCCCCGAGGATGGAGACATGGCCGGGCTGGAGGAAGGTCTCGTGAAGGAGGTCGGCCACGTCGAGGAGTTGGCGGGGAACGGTGGCGTGGAGCTCGTGCCATCGGCGGAGTCGGCGCTCGTCGGTCTGGCCGGTCATATGCCGGAAGAAAGACAGGAAGGCCTCCCGGGAGGCCTTGCGGGGAGGGTCGTTTCCGAGGGCGCCGATTTTGACCTGTTCCCAGGCGTCGGGATCGAGGGCGAGGGTGCGGAGCCAATCGGCGGAGCTGCGGTAGGTGTCGAGGGTTCGATCGATGTGGGGGTCGCGGTAGCTGGTGAAGACGCTGTGCCCGGTGGAGGGGTTGCAGGACCAGGAGACGCCGTAGGCGCCGCCACGCATGCGCACTCGTTCCCAAAGATAATCGGAGTTCAGCAGCTTCCTGGCAATCGCGATGCAGGCGGGGAGTTCGGAGCCATTGGCGGGGAGGGGGAGGTTATGGGCGAGGCCGACGAAGTTGACGGGGGAGACGACGGCGAGTCCTTCCCGGGAGAGGTTGAGGAGGGGCCAGGGTGCGCGGGGGGCGATGGGGAGGTCGGGGAGCGGGAGGAGAAGGCCCTCAGCGTGTTTGAGCGCTGCGTCCACACAGTTGGGGTCGCCCGCGAAGTGGAGGCGGAGGCCTCTGCGGTGGACGAGGCGGTGGTGGAGGGAGAGGAGGCGGTCGCGGAGTTCGGCGGCGTCGAGGGTTTCGAGGTGTCGGAGGGCAAAGAGGTAGTTGATTCCGCCCATTTCCTCGATGGCGCGCTCGGAGGGGCGGAGGGCTGCGCGGAGTCGGGTGGAGACGATTCGGTTGCCGCGGTGGAGGAGGTCGCTTTCTTCAGTGGCGCGTTCTTCGAGCAGGATTTGGCGGACGCGTTCCGGAGGGCCGAGACGAGGGGAGGCGAGGAGGAGGGAGAGGAGGTGGATGAGCCGGGGGATGTGGGTTTGGAGGCATTTGCCTTGGAGCAGAAAAACGGTGAGGTCTGGTGAGCCGTCGTGGGTATGGTGGGTTTCGAACTGGTGGCTGATGCCGCCGGTGTGGCAGGCAACTTGTTCGGGGAAGGCGAGGTGGTCGAGGTCGCCGGCGCCGAGTTCGACTAGGCATCGGGCATAGAGGGGAAGGAGGGGGAGTTCCTCGAGGGGGATGGCACTGAAGTCGAAGGCGAGGTGGGTGTAGAGGATGCCGGCGCTGTCGAGGTGTGTGAAGCAGAGCTCGGTTGGTCCGAGGCGTCCGGAGGTCAGCCGTGGGCCGGCGAGGGGTGGCGTCACATCGGGAAGGTGGAGACGGGGGAGGGAGGCAAGGGCCGCGGGGCTGTCGGGCGTGTTCTGGAAGGCGTCCACGGAATCGGCGAGGGCGCGGGCGGCGGCCAAGGCGTCGGGGTCGCGGTGATAATGTTCGGCAAGGGCATGGAGACGGGAGTTCGCGGCCTCGAGTTCGCGCGCGGCGAGGGCGGGGTCGGGGCGGAGGGTGATTTCGACACGGTGGGGGTTGTCGAGGAGATGGTCGCGGATCCAGTCGGCGAAAAGGCGGGGGTTGTTTTCCCAGTCCTTGCGGAGTGCGGCGAGGCGTTGCTCGGGGCGGAGGGTGTCGAGGGGGTCACCGCCCAGGATCCAGGCGGAGAGGCCGGTGTTGAGGGCTCCGAGGCCGCGGGCGGAGCTGTTCATTTCGCGCAGAGAAAACTCAGTGCTGTTGAGGCAGCCCTCGATGAGATCGGGGCGGAAGTTGTCCCGGGCGAGGGTGTGGAGTGTGTGGAGGATGAGGGAGAAGACGCGGGATTCGTCACCGGGTTCCACGCCGCGGAGGCCGGCGGAGAAGGTGGGTTGGCGAAGATGGAGGGCCGCGTGGCCGAGGATGTCGTCGCCGAGGCCGCTTTCGAGGAGTGCGAGGCGGAGGGGCGAGGCGGGGGAATGGAGGAGGAGATGAGCGGCGAGGGCGGTGGATTGGGAGGCGGCGAGGTCCTGGGTTTCGCCGGGAAGGAGCCAGGAGAGTTGGCAGAAAACCCCTTCGTCAGAGTCGTCGGAGGTGGGGTAGGTGGCATGAACTTTACGGGTGAATCCCCAGCCGGGCTGGAGTTCGGGGGGGGGGGCAGGCTCGCCGGGCGGGACGCGGGAAAGGACGGCGTCTAGGCGCACGAGGCGCTCGAGAGGGTCGTCGTCGCCGTAGAAGCCGACAAAGGCGTTGGCGGGATGGTAAAAACGGCGGTGGAAGGCGGAGAAGGCCTCGAAGTCCAGGTTGGGGATGGCGGCGGGGTCGCCGCCATAGTCGAAGCGGTAGCAGGTGTCAGGCAAGAGGGAGCGTTGTTCGAGTTCCTGGAGGCGGGCGTCAGGGCTGGCGTAGACGCCTTTCATCTCATTGAAAACGACGCCTTGGATTTCGAGGGAGTCTTGGGCGGTCCACTGGGGGCGCCAGCCCTCTTGGCCGAGCACGGCGGGGTGGAGGCGGGGAAAAAAGACGGCATCGAGGTAGACATCGACAAGGTTGTGGAAATCGCGGAGGTTGCGGCTGGCGACGGGGTAGCAGGTGCGGTCGGGGTAGGTATAGGCGTTGAGGTAGGTTTGCAGGGAGGTTTTGAGGAGTTCTTTGAAGGGTTCCTTGACGGGGAATTTCTCGCTGCCGCAGAGGACGCAGTGTTCGAGGATGTGCGGGAGTCCGGTGTCGTCGTGCGGCAGGGTGGGGAAGAAGATCCCGAAGGTTTTGTTGTCGTCGGGACAGCGGATGGAAAGGACACGGGCACCGGTGTGGTGGCGCAGCAGGGAGGCCTGGGCGTTCCAGAGCGGGAGGGGGGCCTCATCGAGGAGGGTGTAGGCGGGATGAGAAGGATGAGAGGTGGGGGAAGGGCAGGACATGGTTTCTGTTTACGCGGAATGTCCTCCAGTTCAAGAAAAGGCGGCAAATCCCGGAGCCGGGAATTGCGTGGTTGCGTTAGGGCCCTCGTTCTGCCAAAAGCAGGCATGATGCCCCCGGTTTCCCATGCCCGCCCCTGGCCCATCCTCATCATGCTGACTTTGTTTCTGTGCTCGGGGCAATCTGAAATCGCCGCTCCGGATTTTGGGTTCTCCGTGGACAAGCTAGCGCATTTCGCGGTGTATGGGGCGTTGGGGACGGCCTGGATGCGGACAGGGACAAGGCCGTGGGTGGCCTGGGTGCTTGCCGGGGGATTCGGTGCTTTTGACGAGTGGAGGCAGTCCTGGACCCCGGGCAGGGTGGTGGAGATGGGGGACTGGATTGCAGATGCGCTGGGTGCGGCCGTCGCGGTGGGAATGTATGGGGGGATTCCGGCATGGCGGAGGCTTCTCGAGTGGTCTCCGAGGCGGGGTCAGGCGGGGGCGAGTACCTCGACAATGTGACGGGCCCGGATGCCGGTGGCATCGTGGATCTGGTGTCGGCAACTGAAGCCGCTGGCGACGGTCACGGTGTCGGGGGCGGCGGAGCGCAGTGCGGGGAAAAGGCGGTCCTCGCCGATGCGGAGGCTCACGTCGTAGTGTTCGAAGCCGAAGCTGCCGGCCATGCCGCAGCAGCCCGCGTCGATGAGGGTGGCGTTGGGGAGCAAGGCGTGGATGCAGGAGAGTCCGGAGAGGGCCTTCTGGTGGCAGTGGCCATGCACGAGGATACGCGAATGGCGGGGCTGTACGGGGACCTTCTCCCGGTGAAGGAATTCGTCGACGAGGAAGATTCGTGTGGAGACCCGGCGGCCGAGATCCACGTCGTCGATGAGGTCGGGGAGGTCGTCCTTCAGTGCGGATGCGCAGGAAGGCTCGAGGCACAGAATCGGCATAAGCCCAGGGGCTCGTTCGTCGATTCGGCGGAGAAGGGTCTCGCCGTCGCGTTTGGCGGAGGAGAGGAGGCCCTTGGAGATGCGTGCGCGCTGGCTGTCGCCGACGAAGAGGGGGTGGACGCGGAAGCCACAGCCGACGAGCAGGGCGATGGCCGCCTCGCCGACCTCGGGTTCGTATGCGTTGGTGTAGGAGTCGATGTAGAGGGCGACGCTTCCGCGGGAGTCCAGGCCGATGTGGAGGGTATCTCCAAGGCGGGAGAGAAGGGACCGCGAGGAGAGGCGTGGCAGGGGGCGGCGCGGATCCATGTTGGCGACTCTGTGGAGGAGGGCGCGGAAGGGAGGCAGGGATTGGCCCCAATTGAGGAGGGGAGCCCAAGGGCCGCAGAGGCGTGCTGCGATGCCAGGAAGGTTGGCGACCAAGCGCGTCCCGAGGGGGATGCCCCGCACCTCATGCCGTTTTTGAAGAACCTCGGCCTTGAATTTTGCCACGTCCACCGCATTGGGGCATTCTTTCTTGCAAGCCTTGCAGCCGAGGCAGAGGTCCAGGACCTCCTTTATGCCGTCGGAGACCAGGGCCGCATCGGGGTTGCCCCCGGCGAGCTGCCCCGTGATCGCCAGACGAAGGGCGTTGGCCCGGGCACGGGTGGAGTCCTTTTCCTCGCGGGTGGCCATGAAGCTTGGACACATGACGCCGCTGCCGAGTTTGCGGCAGGCACCGACACCGTTGCATTGCTCTACGGCCGCAAGAAGTCCCCCTGCCTCCCTGTAGTGGAACCATGCTTTTTTCTCGGAGGCCTGGCCATGTTGCGCATACCCGGCCACCTGGTAGCGCATGTGGGTCGTCATCGGAGGGCTGTCAACGATTTTGCCGGGGTTCATGAGGTTGTCGGGGTCGAACAACGACTTCACGCGACGGAAGGCGTCGTAGACGTGCGGGCCGAAGAAGCGGGGAATAAATTCCCCCCGGACGAGCCCGTCGCCGTGTTCGCCCGCCCAACACCCGCCGTAGCGGACGCAGAGGGAGAACGCGAATTCGGCGATCCGGCGCATTTTGGCGATGTCGGCGGGGTTGTGGAGGTTGAGGGCCGGGCGGGCGTGAAGCACTCCGACGGAGGCATGGGCGTACAGGATCAGGTCGACCCCTTCCTCGCGGCATTTTTGTTGGACTTGGCGGATGTAGTCGGGGAGGTGTGGCAGGGGAATGCAGGCGTCCTCGATGAAGGCCTGTCCTTTGGTGGGGCCCCGGACATTGGTGATGAGGCCGAGGCCGAGACGGCGGACCTCCCAGGCGCGTGATTGTGCGGCGGGGTCGTGGAGGACGGGCCAGGCGAAGCCGATGGCGTGGCTGTGGAGGTGCGCAGCCAGTGCCTCGCCGCGGGCCGTGGCTTCTTCTGGGGTGTCGGCGCAGAATTCAGTGAGGAGCATCGCGGCTGGTTCGCCCAAAATGAAGTCGGCGAGGTCGCGTGTGCTTGGATTGCGTCGGGCCTCACGCAGGACGGTCGCGTCGAGAAGTTCGATGGCGCTGGGGCCGAAGGCGAGCAGGGGTTCGATGTGGGAGAGGCATGTCTGCAGGTCGCTGTGGTGAATGGCGACGACACAGGTGGCACGGGGTTTGGGGACAAGTCGGATGGTGGCTTCCAAGAGGACCCCGAGCGTTCCCTCGCTGCCGCAGAAAAGGCGGGCAAGGTTCCAGGGTTCTTGGGTGGGATCCTGGAGGAACGCATCGAGGGCGTACCCGCTGACGCGGCGCATGACCCGGGGGAAGCGGGAGGCGATGTCTGCGCGGGAGTCCTCGATGATCCTGTGGAGGCCGTGGAGGAGATCCTTCTCCGGCGAGTTTTCCCACTCCGCCAGCAGGCGCGGGTGGAGGTCGAGGACACGTCCGTCGGCGAGGGCGACGCGGCAGGAGAGGAGGTGGTCGCTGGTGATGCCGCTGACGATGGAACGTGTGCCGGAGGAGTTGTTGCCGATCATGCCGCCGATGGTTGCGCGGGAGGTGGTGGCGGGGTCGGGGGCGAATTCGAGGCCGTGGCGGGCGGCCGCGGCGTTGAGCTGGTCGCGGATGACACCGGGCTGTACCCGTGCCCATCCCTTCTGGGGGTTGATTTCCAGGATGCGGTCGAGGTGGCGGGAGAGGTCGAGTACCAGTCCTGGTCCGTGGGTTTGACCGGAGAGCGAGGTTGCCGAGCCGCGCGGAGTGACGGGCAGCCCATGGCGGGCGCAGATGCGGAGGGTGCCGAGTACTTCCGCCTCGTCGAGCGGGGTGGCCACGGCCAACGGGAAGATTTGGTAGTGGCTGGCGTCGGTCGCGTGGATGCCACGGATGGTCTCGTCAAATCGGACGCGGGGGCCGAGGAGCGAATGAAGATCCTCGTGGAGGCTGGAGTGCTGGGAGGTTTGGATCGACATGGGTGGGGGGGGGCGTCGAGGGTGGATGTGAGGAGGAAGGGGATCAGCCTTCCTCGTTCGGAGTTTCAGCGCGCGGTTCGCCCAAGTGAAACGCGAGTCGGTCGAGCGCGGGCCGGAGGGGTTCGCCCGTGGCGCAAAAGAAGCCGCGATCCTGGGGGAGCTTGAGGGTCTGGAAGAGGGGAGGGGCCCCCGTCCCGGGGTGTTTCCAGCGCCCGTCCTGGACGGAGGTGGGGGGGCGGAAAGGCGGTCTCTGTTTCGGCAGGTGGGCGTGTCGTGGCCGGTACCTCTCCTGTTGCAGAGGCCAAGGGGCTCCCCGGCAGGGGGGGGCTTGGTGGGAAAGGTGTTTCCGCACGTCGTCGACAACCTCGATCTGGGCGGAGGCCTTGTTGAAGGGAAGCCCCAAAAGGGAAACAGCCGAGAGAACGGATCTCATGGCCCGCCTATGACAGAAGGTGACGTCGAAACAATCGCAATCCCGTGGTTCGGAGAGGGCGCCACTTGCCGGAGGGGCGGCACCTGTCCGAGGGGGGGGGGCGTGTGTCCGGGTTCAGGACGCCGTCTGGTAACGTTCCAGGATGAGGTCAAGATAGGCCGACTGATCCATCGCCCAATAGTCCTCGCTGAAAACCTCGACCTCGTGGAACCCCTGGAAGCCCAGTCTCGTGACCAAGTGGCGGAAGTGGGCGATGTCGATGCACCCGTCGCCCATCAGTCCCCGGTCCGTCAGCAGATGGCGCGTATTCAGGCGCCAGTCGCAGATGTGGAAACCGAAAAGCGTGCCCTGCGCCGCCGCGAGCTCCAGTTCGGCGTCGACATCGGGATCCCACCAGATGTGGTAGACGTCGGCGGCGATGCCCAGCCAGGGACTTTTCAGTTCTTCGCAGATGTGTCTGGCTTCAGCCATCCGGTTGATGCAGCTCTTGTCTCCGGCGTACATGGGGTGCAGGGGTTCGATCGCGAGTTTAACCCGCCGCTCCGCCGCGTAGGGCAGGAGGGCGGCGATGCCATCGCGCACCATGCGGCGGGATTCAGAGAGGGGGATTCCGGGGAGTGCTCCCACGACCAGAACGACCATCTCGGCTCCGATCTCCGCGGCTTCGTCGAGGTAGCCCCGGTTGCGATCGATCGCCGCCAGGCGTTGCTCGGGGCCGGGCGCGGGAAAGAATCCGCCGCGCACCAAGGCCGGGATGCGAAGGCCCGATTCGCGGATGCGGGGGGCTGCTTCTTTAAGGCCGATGCCCCCCTCGGTAGGATCGATGAGATTTCGCCACACGGACATGGCCGGGACCCCGACCCTCTGGTAGTTGGCGATGCACTGGGCCAGGTTCCACGGTTTGTTAGTGAAGGTGTGGATGGCCAGTCGTGAAAAATCAGGGGGGGGGGTGTTCATGGCTTGTCGGGGAAGGGGGATGGTGGTAAGAAACGACAAAGGAGCATCCCTATATGGCAGGAAATTCCATTCGAATCAAAAGGAAAGCGACCGTTTTGGCGCCCAGAGGCGTGCAGGTGGTCCAGCACAATACCGAGGAAGTGAAGCCTGTCGAACCGCAAGAGGCCCCACTGAAACGCGCCGCCGCTCCCCAAGGTATCACCCGGAACCGCAAAGCGAGTGCTCCCCCCCCAGTGGATGAGGCCGAAAAGACCATGAAAGTCGACATGGCCGAGGACACTCCCCCGCCTCCGCCTCCCCCCCCGCCTCCGCCTCCTCCTCCGCCGCCTCCCCCCCCGCCTCCTCCTCCGCCCCCGCCTCCGGCTCCTCGGTCAGCCCCGCCGCCTCCAGCGGCTCTTTCCCCTGCTGCAGCGGCGCTTTGGGACGAACCGCCGCCTCCACCGCGACGTAGGACCCCCGTTCAAGTCGAGGGCGAACCCACTTTCAAGTTTTTCTGTTATCGTTGTGGGCAGAAGTTGAAAGTCCCCGTCTCGTGGGCGAACAAGATTTATCCCTGCATCCGCTGCGGCCATGACATCACGATCCCTCCTCCTTTGGTCGGGGAATTCTGGTGAAAACCGAGTGGTTCGATCTGGTCGATGAGGCCGGACACCGCGTGGGCCGGGCGACCCGTCAGCAGTGTCATGCCGACCCCGCCTTGATCCACCAAGCTGTCCATGTCTTCGTCTTTGACGATGCAGGGCGTTTGTTTCTCCAGAAGCGATCCGCTTCCAAGGACACCCAGCCAGGCAAGTGGGATACCTCGGTTGGTGGGCATGTTGATGCGGGAGAAACCCCGGAGGTCGCGGCACGCCGCGAACTGGGGGAGGAGCTGGGCGTGGCGGGGCCTTCACCGGAGTTCCTCTATTCGTATCTGTGGCGCTGTCCCGTCGAAACCGAGCTCGTCCACAGCTTCCGCCTGCGACATAGCGGGCCTTTCCGGCTGTCTCCCGAAGAGATTGAGGAGGGGCGTTTCTGGACGGAGACGGAGATCGACGCGGCCCTCGGCCGCGGGGTTTTCACCCCCAATTTCGAGGAGGAATGGCCGAGGGTGCGGGCACGAATCCCATGAGCCCGATCTCGGTGCAGGAGGCCTTGGAGCCCGATCTGTTCCGTGGCCTGGCCCTGGAGGAATGGCTTCTAGAAAAGGGAGGAACCCCCTCGCTGCTGCTTTGGAGGGGGGGACGGGGGGGCGTTATGGGCAAGAATCAGAACCCTTGGAGGGAGATCAATCTCGCCTGGCTCCACCGGGAAGGCTCGCACCTGGCACGCCGATGTTCGGGGGGGGGGGCTGTATACCACGACGCCGGAAACCTGAACATTGCCTGGGTTGTCGACCGGGTCGGGCATCAGCCCGCCCTCCTCCACGCCCTCCTGCGGGGCGCCCTGGAACGATTGGGCGTGCCGGCCGAGGTCGCTCCTTCAGGTGCCATCTTCGCACGGGGCCGCAAACTCTCGGGTGTGGCCTATTGCCACCGCCGAGACCGCGTCCTCCAACACGCCACCCTTCTCGTAGACGCCGACTTGGCGGCATTGCGCGCGTCCCTCTCGGCTCCGCGCGTGCGGTTGCGCAGCCACGCCGTTCCCAGCATCCCCGCCCAGGTCGCCAACCTCGTGGATTTCCTGCCGGGACTCGGCGTGCAGCAAGTGGCACAAGCCATTCGCAGGGAGGCCATCGCGATTTTCGGGGGTGAAATCGAGGCTGGGCAACCCCCGGGAGCTGAAGTGCGGGAGATGGAACTCCGGTTAAGGAGCCCCGCTTGGATCTGGGACCAGACGCCGGCCTTTGTGGTGGAGCTGGACCTCGGGGGAGTGCCCAGAGAATTTGAAGTGCGCAAGGGACGGTTACGTCCCCGCAACACGCTCCACGCCGCGGAGGAGGGAATTCCTTTCCGAAAGGGTGTCGCGGAAACCCTCGCCCTCCGCTGGGGATGTCCTGTCACGGAACTGCGTCAAGCCCTTGCCGCCCAGGGCTTTCTGGAGGACCTTCTTCCTCCTGATGAAATGGTGGGCGCTGAGGGACTCGAACCCACGACCCTCTCGGTGTAAACGAGATGCTCTAACCAACTGAGCTAAGCGCCCGCACTTCCCCCATAAACCAATTTTTACACGGGATCAAGGGAATCCCCCCGACATCGTCGTCCTCCCCCCGTGGTTGTTTCCAAAATCCAGAATGGGTAAGGGGGAGTCCGTGGAAAATTCGGTAGCTGCACCTCCTTGCGCGAAACGTTCGAAAGACGGCCCGGGTATTCCTCGGTTTCACGCAAGGTCTTTCGCTCAAAGCTCTTGCCCCAGCTGCATCTCTCCTTTTCCCCATTTGGTTATATTACCGCCAAAAAAAGTCGGGGATGGGGGTTTGACTTGACCGCAAGGGGGTGCATATAAGGAAGCATTCCTTCTTCAGATGCTCAAACTCGGCAAAAAAGTCCAATATGCGCTCGTGGCCCTCTTTCACCTGGAGAGGGTGGAGCCGGGCTCGCGCGTGAACACCCATGAGCTGGCGCTGCGGTATGGCATTCCCGAGCAGCACTTGGGCAAGGTGCTTCAGCGGATGAGCCGGAGCGGATTGCTCCATTCGGTGCAGGGGGTACAGGGAGGATACGAACTGGCGCGTCGATTAAACGGAATCCGCCTCGGAGAGCTGATCGAGGCGGTCGAGCCGGATACTCCGCGGCCGGCGCCCGAAGGACACACGATCCTGACGCTGTTCCCGGCCTGCTATGTGCAAGGCCTCGCCCGCGAGGTGGAACGGCGTGCCATCGCCCTGCTTTTCGACCTGCCGTTGACCGAACTGCTCAGCGAGCTGAATCTTTCCGAAACCCCTGCACTTTCCATGGAGGAGAACCCATGAGCGATGGCCCCTTCACTCCCGAACAGGTCCGCGATGTGCTCAAAAACGTTGTGGATCCCGAAATCCAGTACAACATCGTCGACCTGGGCCTGGTTTACGACATCCAGGTTCTTCCAGACCTGTCTGTGACGATCCAGATGACGCTCACCTCCCCGGCCTGTCCCTTCGGCCCGATGATCATCCACGATGTGCGCGAGTGCGCGCTCTCGATCGGGGCTACTGATGTCCGGATCGAATTGGTCTGGCAGCCCCCCTGGAGCCCGGAACGCATGACAGAAGAGGCGAAACTCGATCTGGGTTTCGACCTTTAAGGGGGCTGTCCCGCCCTCCGACTTCCAACCCCGAACCCTGAACCCTGAACAGAACCATGGATCTACAGATCATCAACCTCCACGCGAAGATTGGCGATAAGCCGATTCTCAAGGGCGTCAACCTCTCGATCAACAAGGGGGAGGTACACGCGCTGATGGGCCCGAACGGTTCGGGCAAGAGCACTCTTTCGAGCATCATCATGGGGCATCCCGACTATGAGGTGACGGAGGGGGACATTCTGCTGAATGGTGAGAGTGTGCTTGGAATGGACCCCGAGGACCGGGCCCGTGCAGGACTTTTTCTCTGTTTCCAGTATCCTGTCGCTATCCCCGGCGTGAGCATCTCCACCTTTCTGAAGAAAGCCATGGATGCCCGGCATCCGGAGGGAAAATATCCGGCCTCCCCCTTCCTCAGAGAGATGCGCGAACACATGGCCTACCTCGAGATGGATCCCGCCTTCGCCAACCGTGGCCTCAACGAGGGCTTCTCCGGCGGCGAGAAAAAGCGCATGGAAATCCTCCAGATGATGATGTTCAAGCCTTCGGTCGCCATCATGGACGAAACCGACTCGGGGCTGGACATCGACGCCCTCCGCATTGTCTCCAAGGGTGTGAACAAGCTGCGCGGTCCCGACCTCGGTCTTCTCGTCATCACGCATTATGAACGGATCCTCACCTACATCCGCCCGGACCACCTTCACATCCTCATCGATGGACGCGTGGTGATGTCGGGTGGGGCTGACCTCGTTAAGCAACTCGAAGAAAAGGGGTATGACTGGGTGCGCGACCAAGTCTCCCTTCCCGCCTGAATTCCCCCCTCCACCGGAGCCTCCCCCATGCCTGAACTCGAAACCGACAGTTCCCTGATCCAGGATTACAAATACGGATTCTACACCGATATCGAGCAGGAGACCTTTCCCAAGGGTCTGGACGAGAACGTGGTCCGCGCCATATCGGCGAAGAAAAACGAGCCGGAATGGATGCTGGAATGGCGGCTGAAGGCCTATCGGCGTTGGCTGAAGATGGAGGAGCCCCGCTGGGCGTATCTGGACTATCCCACCATCGACTACCAGGACATCCACTATTTCTCCGCCCCGCGCAAGGCCGGTGGCGAGGGAGGCGAGATGGACCCGGAGCTGCTCAAGACCTTCGAGAGGCTGGGCATTCCCCTCAACGAGCGGGAGAAACTCGCCGGCGTCGCCGTGGATGTGGTGTTCGACTCCGTCTCCGTCGGAACCACCCACAAGGAACTCCTCGAAGAACAGGGCATCCTTTTCTGCTCCATTTCCGAGGCCATCCAGAAACACCCCGAACTCGTCCGCAAGTACCTCGGCACCGTCGTTCCCCCGGGCGACAATTTTTTCGCGGCCCTCAATTCAGCCGTCTTCACCGATGGATCCTTCTGTTATATCCCCAAGGGAGTCCGCTGTCCCGTTGAGCTGTCCACCTATTTCCGGATCAATGCCGCCGAGACGGGCCAGTTCGAGCGGACGCTCATCGTGTGCGAGGACGACGCCTACTGCTCCTACCTCGAGGGCTGCACGGCACCGTCCCGTGACACGAACCAGCTGCACGCGGCGGTGGTCGAGATCGTCGCGCTCGAGAACGCGGAGGTGAAGTATTCCACGGTGCAGAACTGGTACGCCGGGGACGCAGAGGGGAAGGGGGGGATCTATAATTTCGTGACAAAGCGCGGCCACTGCCGGGGAAAACGCAGCAAGATCTCCTGGACCCAGGTCGAGGTTGGCGCTGCCATCACGTGGAAATATCCCAGTTGTGTGCTGGAGGGCGACCACAGTTCCGGCGAATTCTATAGCGTGGCCTTCACCAACAACCGGATGCAGGCCGACACCGGTACCAAGATGATCCACATCGGACGGAACACCACCAGCACGATTATCTCCAAAGGCATCTCGGCGGGACGGTCCAGCAACAACTACCGGGGCTTGGTCCAGATCCACCCCGGCGCCGAGGGTGCGCGCAATCACTCGGCCTGCGACTCCCTCCTGATTGGACGGGAATGCTCAGCCAACACCTTTCCGTATATCGAGTCCGAGAACGCTTCCGCTGTGATCGCCCATGAGGCCACGACCTCCACCATCAGTGAGGAGCAACTCTTCTATCTCCGGAGCCGTGGGATCGCCGAGGAGGACGCCGCCTCCATGGTCGTGCGCGGATTCTGCAAGGATGTTTTCAAGCAACTCCCCCTCGAATTCTCCGTCGAGGCCGTCAAACTCCTCGAGATCAAACTCGAGGGCAGCATCGGTTAACAGGTTCCCCCATGCCCACTCTTGCCCTTCCCCCCCCTTCCTCCCCCGCTCTTCTCCCCGGTTTTGACCAGGCCGTCCTCGACCGGGCCCTCGCTGGCGAGCACGCCCTCCTCCAAGCCAAACGCGCCGCCGCCTTCGAGGCGTGCGCCGCCATTCCCAACCCCGAGGCCCGCCACGAGGAGTACCGACGTCTCGATCCCGCCCTCTTCCGCCTTGGAGATTTCCGCCGCTTGGAAATCCCCCACGCGCGGGTCGACTACAATGCCCATCCGATTGACGAGCACTATGATGTGGTGATCTCCGTGACCTCTGCGGGAATCGCCATCGAAGACCGCGCGGAGGTCACCGGGGGGCGGGTCGTGGTGCAGACCCTCCAGCAGGCCGCGGTCGAACATCCGACGCTCCTGGAGCAGCGGCTCGGTACCGCGATCGTCTCTGGAGAACAGCGCAAGTTTTTCGAGCTGAACAGCGCCTTCTGGAACGTCGGGTTTCTGGTCCACGTGGGGAAGAACGTGGAGCTTCCGCGGGGCATCTTGTTGCGCTACGAGCTTTGCGAGGCGGGATCGGCTCTCCTCCCCCGACTCCTCGTGGTCGCCGAGAGCGGTTCCCGTTTTGCTCTCGCCGAACGTTTTGTCTCCCCCAATTCCCTCCGCACCTTGTGTATCAGTGTCCGGGAGTTCCATCTGGATGCGGCGGCGGACGTCAAGCTGGTCTCCCTCCAGGACTGGGGGGATGCGGGCATCCATATTGGAGAAGACTGGGCCCGTGTCCGGCGTGACGCGAAGGTTGACCTTTTCAGCATGACCCTCGGAGGAAACGTCAGCAAGATGACCGTCGGCTGCGATGTCTGCGAACCCAACGCCAACGCCTACCTCGGCGGGGTTTTCTTTGCCAATGGCCGCCAGCATTTCGACCAGAAGACCCTGCAGTTTCACTCCGCCCCCAACACCTACTCCAACATGCTCTACAAGGGAGCGGTAAAGGACGCGGGCTACTCGGTCTACCAAGGCATCATCCGCGCCCTCAAGAATTGTGTCGGCGTCGATGCCTACCAAACCAATAACAACCTCGTCCTTGACCCTTCCGCCCGCGCCGATTCCCTGCCCGGACTCATCATCGACGCTGACGAGTTGGCCTGCAGCCACGGTGCCACCATGGGCAACCTAGACCCCGCCCAGCTCTATTACCTCCGCTCCCGCGGCATCCCGGAGTCCGAAGCCCGCCGCCTCCTCGTACTCGGCTTTTTTGACGAGGTCATTGACCGGATCCCCTTCGAGACCTTGCGGGACCGCCTCCATGAGGCCATCGCCGACAAGTTCGGCCGATGACCCCTCCCATGGAAACCGGGCTTCTGGCTTGCCTTGGTGGAACGAGGGGATAGAAAACGCCCTCACCCCAAAGCGTCATGATCCTCCTTCCGCTTTCTTTCTTCGCCCCCCGGCCCCTTCTCCCTTCGACCCCAAACAGGTTCACACCCTGATGTCCCAAGGATTTTTCCTGACTCTTGAGGGGAGTGAGGGCTCGGGCAAGTCTACCCAGGCCGAGCGTCTCCGCGCCCGTCTCGAGGCCAAAGGGTTTTCTGTGATCTTGACCCGCGAGCCTGGGGGGACACCCACCGGTGAGAAGATCCGGGAGATCCTCCAGCACAACGCTGCCGGAGAGGACATCCTCCCCCTCACCGAAGTCCTTCTTTTCGCCGCATGCCGCGCACAGCTCGTCGAAAAGGTGATTCGCCCCGCGCTTGCCCGCGGGACCATCGTCCTCTGCGACCGGTTCGTCGACTCCTCCCTCGCCTACCAGGGGTTCGGCAGACGCATGGGGTTGGACCGCGTGCTGCCCGTCAATGAGAGCGCCCTGGCCGGCTGCTGGCCGGACCTTACCCTTTGGTTCGACCTTCCGGTGGAGGTGGCTTTCCGTCGGGTGGCCCGACGCGGGGGGCGGGAGGATCGTTTCGAGGCCGAAAATCTCGAATTCCATCGCCGTGTTTCCGACGGCTATCGCGCGCTTGCGGAGCACTTTCCCGCCCGGTTCCGGCGCATCGCAGCTGATCGCAACATCGCGGAGGTCGAGGCCGAGGTCTGGGCGCTCGTGGAGGAGCGGCTGTGAGCGGCATTCCTGAGATGGACCGCCTCGTGCGGGAGGATCGGCTCGCCCATGGCTATGTCGTGGAGGGCGATCCCCTCGGGGCTGGAAAACTCTTCGCTCTGGACTTGATCGTGAGCCTTTTCGCCCACCACACCGGAACCGACCCCTCCCGCCTCCGCCACCGCATCGAGGGACGCATGCATCCAGATGTCCGCTGGGTCGAGCCCCGGGGGGCTCTCCGCCAGATCATGGTCCTCGACATGGATGCCGCCTTGCGCATGGTGCAGGAGAAAAGCTTCGAGGGGGGATGGAAGGCCGTCGTGTTTCTCGCCGCTGACCGCCTCAATCCTTCTTCCGGCAACAAATTGCTCAAGAGCTTGGAGGAGCCCCCCCCCCGGACCGTTTTTTTGCTGGTCACTGACTCCCCGGAGCAGCTGCTGCCCACCTTGCGCTCCCGTTGCCAGTTCCTTCGGGCCCCTCGATCCCAGTTGGGAGAGGCCCCCTGGATGGCCGGTTTGATGGAGCTCCTACGCTCGGGTCCACCGAGAAACCTTCGCATGCGCCTCCTGCGGGCCGCCCTGTTTCGCGATTTCCTGACTGCCGCCACCCAAAACCAACTCGCCAATCTGGAGGTCGAGGGTGATGTGGACGAAGGCCCGGCAGAAAATCCCGTCGAGGACGAGGCCCTGGAGAAGGACGAGGAAAAGGCACGCTTGACCCTTGCCCGGCGTCAGCTCCAAGGGGCGGTCATGGAAACGGTCGAGGCCTGGTACCGTGATCTTCTCGCTCTCAAGGGCGGTGCCCCGACCGATGCCCTCCGTTTCCCCGCCGAGGCCCCTGTACTCGTCGCCCAAGCCGAGACTCTTCCCCTCAAATCCATCTTCAAGCTCCTGGAAAATCTGCGGGAGGCCTCCCGCCGCCTCGATACCAACCTGCCCATCCAGGTGGTCTTCGAGGGCTGTGTCTTCTAGCCCTCCCTTCTCCTCCTGCCTCCCCTCCCTCTCCCATGACCCCTGAGCACCGCACCCTATCCTCCTTCGATCCCTTCACCGATGCACGGGTACAGAACCTTGTCCGCATGGCTCTGGACGAAGATCTCGCCGGCATAGGGGATGTGACCAGCCAGGCCCTCCTCCCCAAGGCCAGCGCCTCCACGCACATGGTCGCCCGCGAATCCTGTGTCGTCGCGGGTCTCCCCATCGCCGAAAGGGTCTTCCTCACCGTCGACCCGTCCCTCCGCGTCGAACGACTCGTCGAGGACGCAACCCTTGTTGACCCGGGAACCCCCCTCCTGCTCGTTTCCGGAGCTGCTGCGGGCATCCTTTCCGCCGAACGCACCGCCCTCAATTTCGTGCAGCGCCTCAGTGGCATCGCCACCCTTACTCGACGGTATGTCGAAAAAGTCGAGGACCTCGGCACCCGTATCCTCGATACCCGCAAAACCACCCCCGGATGGCGAGCTCTCGAAAAATACGCCGTCCGTTGTGGCGGAGGATCCAATCACCGCATCGGTCTTTATGACCAAGTGCTGATCAAGGACAATCATCTCGCCCATTGGCGGCGCGCCGGAGCTGACCTCCCCGCTGCGGTCCGCGCCGTGCGCCAAGCCGCACCAGGCCTCCTGGTGGAGGTCGAGGCCGATACCCTCGCCCAGGTCCGTAGCCTCCTGGAGGCCCGCCCCGACTGGATCCTCCTCGACAACATGACTTTCCCGGAATTGACCGCCGCCGTTGAGCTCTGCCGCGGCATCTGTAAGACCGAGGCCTCGGGAGGCATCACTCTCGACACCCTCCGCGGTGTCGCCGAAACCGGTGTCGATGCCATATCCGTCGGCGCGCTTACCCACTCCGTCCGCGCCGTGGATATCGCCTTGGACACTCCCCAGTAATCATTCTTCCTGCCACCCTCCGGTGTATTTCAGGGCCTGCGGCGGAAAATCCTCAGTTCCGTGCCCCCCTGGCCAAAGTCAGGCAGGGTTGCCACTTCCTCGAAACGCTCTTCCACTCTTTTCGTAAGACCCGCCGTGACCAGAGCGTCCTCTTCCACGATCGATGGAGATCGAATCGTGAAACTGTACCCACTGAGGGCCGCCACTCGGGTTTCGCAGCTGCTCAACAGTTCTGCGGCCGTCTCTTGATTGTGCACCTTCCGACGGCGCGCCACAGCGGTGTCCATATCCGGAAAATAGGAAAAGGGGCCCATTTCGAGCCCCCGTGGCACATCCATCCCTCCCTCGATGGCCAGTACGGTATCCTGCGTGAGCAGAACCCCCCCATTGGGCGCCAGGGTCCGAAGTAGCCGTCCCACCTCCCCAAGCCTGGCCAGGTCCGAGACCTGGCGTATCCTCCACCAGATGCGGTCGTGCCGGAGGGTGAACCAGCTCTGAAACTGCGGGGAGGACAGCACCGACGCCACGCAGAACCACGTTCCGCACAGCGCCAAAGCGAAATGACGGCGCCGGGGAAACCCCACGGGAAGCTCAAGCGCCAACAACAGGCAAAGAGCCGGGTAGGCCGCCGCCTGATAGTCGTCGTAGGGAAACGGCGCAAGCCCATGCACCAGGGTCACCCCTCCCAGTCCCCACCCAAGTGCGCCCAACCCCGTTCCCAGCCGCTCCCGTCTCCATGCCAGGAATCCCACTCCCACCACGGCCGGAAAGTAAGACTGCATCACCCGTGAACAAAAACCCGCACGTAACAACCACCACGAATTACACTGCCGTCCACCATGGAATTCCAACAACCCGAACCGCAAGCCATCCGGTGCCGCCAGCAGGAAGGGAAGAAAAACCGCCATGGAAACCCCAACGAAAACGCCACCGAAAACCAGGGCCTCCCTCCTCTGCTTCCACAGAAGCCAGAGGAAAAGCATGATCGGCAGCATCGCCAACGAGATCCGGCACCCGGCCCCCACCGCGAATCCCACCGCGCTGAGCCCCAATAGCCCACGACGGCCTTGCGCCAGAGCCGAAATCCACGCCCAACTTCCCAACGCCACTGCCAAACCCGACACCGCATACGCCTTCACCGTTCCCGTGTATTGCGCTTGGAATACATTCAGGCCCAATAATGCGACCACTAGGCAGGCCGATGCACGTCCCCCCAGACTGCCTGCGGCCAGCGCCATGGCCCCTACGGTCGCCATCGCCAGCAACACCCCATGCATCCGTCCTCCCGCCAGGCCGAATACCTCCACCCATGGCAACGCAGTCGCGTGCAGGTACGGCAGCAATGGCCCTTGCGTGTAGGCGAAATCCCGGTAGGGCACCTCACCCGCCATCACTCGCTTCGCTGCCAGCAAATACCAGCCCTCGTCCTGATTCAGCGGGGCCCACCAGCCTGCGAACGCACTCAGGATCAAGGAGCTCAGCATCAACCCCCAAAATAGGCGCCGGTAGGTCATCCGCACACGAGGGAGTCCAGAAAATGCGAAAGAATAGCCGCCGCCCGGTTCAGTTCCGCTATCTCAATGTATTCGTCCGCCGTGTGCGCTTGTTCGATGTCACCAGGCCCGAAAACAAGAATCTCCCCGCAGACCGCCGCAAGCGGCGAGGCATCGCTCACCCACGAGGTCCCTTCTGGAGTGGGCCACTCTCCCGTCACTGCGGCGATGGAAACCGACAAGTCCCTCACAAGATCTGACTCCGCTGACGTCGAGAAGGCTGCTGCATGGCTCACCTTCCTTGCATCCCCCCCCACAAGCAGTCCCTCCGCCACAAGGTCCCTCAACACCCCTCTCACCGCTTCCTCGAACAGCATCGGCGGCTCGGTCGGCACTACCCTCCGATCCAACCTTATTACCGTGTGGTCCGGAATGATATTGAACGCACGCCCCCCAGAGACGCTCCCAATGTTCAGCGAGGACCTCCCCAAAAGCGTATCCTCGTATTGCCTGCATAGGGACCCGTGTGCCTCCAAAATCAACGGCAACAACCGGGCCAGTGCCACATTCGTGCTCACCCCCTTTTCCGGTCGACTTCCATGACCCGATTTCCCCCGTAACTCCACCTCGTACCAGCAGGAGGCCTTGTGGGCAATCACTGGCCGGCAACGCGTGGGTTCCAGCACTATCGCCCGGTCTGCCTTCAACCCTTGCCTTGCCAGTGTGGCTGCACCCAGGGTCCCGCATTCCTCATCCGGCGCACCCGCAACCACAAGCCTAATCCCCTTCTCCTGTATCTTCAGAACCCGCTCGGGGGTCAGGGCCGACAATAATGCGGCCATTCCTCCCTTCATGTCGCAAGCCCCTCGTCCATATAGCCTCCCACCTTCCACTCTCCCCTCAAAAGGAGGAACTGTCATGTTTGAAATCCCCACCGTATCCAAATGCACCTCAAAGAGTAAACTTCTTCCCTCCAAGGGGCCTGCTGTACCCAATACTGCAGGACGATCCGCATCTTCGTTCTCCCGTAGCTCCACCTCCAGGCCTCGCTCCTCCAGCTTTTTCGACAGTAATTCAGCCATCCGACGCTCACCGCAGATCGAAGGATCCCCCCCATGCGCGGGATTCACCGATGGCACTGAAACCAGCTCTCGTAAAAGCTCACAGGGCGAATAATCCTTCATTCTTTCCTTTTGTGCCACTTCATGACCATCGTCAAGCGACAACCCATGATTCAAGATAACCACATAATAGCAACAGGTGATTCCCAAGAGAAACGAGTTGACAGAGGAGGGGGGAATGGGGTGAAGTGGGG
>CAYLNG010000015.1:0-60456 GCA_964385155.1 uncultured Verrucomicrobiota bacterium | reverse complement strand
CCAGCAGGCCGACACCCAGACACGGGCCGATGAACTCGCGGCCAAACTCGCCGACGTCGAGAACACCCTCCAGGAAACCTCCGCCAAAGCCCGTGAACGGGAGCAAGAATTCGAGGAAATCCACAACCGCCTCATGGAGGAAGGCGAAGAACTCATGGCCCGCCTGGACCTCGCCAACGGCCTCAACCACGACCTCGAGGAAAAAGCAGGCCAGCTCGAGGAAGAACTCAACACCCGCACCGAAGACCTCGAATCCAGCCTCACCCAAATCCGCAAACTGGAAAACCTCCGCAACGAACTCCAGAACCAGATTGGCGAAATCCAGGACAAGAACACCGCTCTCGCCGCACGCACCCGCGAACTCGAACAGGAAGTCCGCGCCACCCTCGCCAAAGCCGAAGAATCCGAAAGCCTACGACAGTCGGCCGAGGAACGCATCTCCGCCCTGGAAACCGAACGCGACAACACCGAGGCAAAAGCCTCTCTCCTCGAGGCCTCCCTGCGCGAAAAATCCACCCATCTGGAAAACCTCGACCACGAACTGGAGCAGGCACGAACCGAACTTGAGGAAAAAGCCAAGCTTCTCGAAAACGCCGCCGCCCAGGCCCAGGCCTACCAATCCCGGATCGCACGTGCCGAGCGCGAGGCAGAGGACAGCTGCCAGCAGCTCACCGCCACCGCCGAGCAGATGCAGCGAACCACCAACTCCCTCATGGAGGCCCGCAAAGAAAACAAGGACCTCCGGGCGAAAATCGAGGAACTCATCGCCATCCCCTCCGGCCAGCGCGAGTCCGAGGCGCTCCAAACCAAAATGCGCGACCTCGAGGCCACCATCGAAAAACTCGAGGCGGAACTTGCCGCCAGCGAATCGGCCAAACTCCAGCAGGCCCAGGAATCCTCCGAAAAATACAAGGAGGAAATCAGCTCGCTGCGACAGGCCGGTGAAAAGGCGGCCGAGTCGCTGCAGAAACTCGAGCTCGAACTCACCGGGAGCCGGAAGCGTGCAGAGGCCGCCGAGAACCGTCTGCAGGACATCAGCTCGCGTCATGAAACCGAACTGGCCGACCTGAAGGCACGCCTCGAGGCCCAGCAGGACACGATGGAGGACAGCTCCCAAGATGCGACCCGCCTGGCCAAAGAGAAGGAACAACTCCAGGCCCAGCTCTCCCGCGCCGAGGAGGAGATCAAATCTCTCCTGGGCCGCCTGAACGAAACCGAGAAGAACGTCGACAGCGCCGCCTCGCTCAAGGCCCGTGTCGAAGGCCTCGAAGTCGAGCGGGAGGAACTCCTTCGGCAGAACCAAGAACAGGGCTCCCGCATCGAACAGCTCCGACAGAAACTCTCCGAAGCCGAAACCTCCCCCAAGGCTGGCGCAGAGGTGGAACAGATGAAACAGGAACTGTCGATGCTCCGCGACCAGCTCAAGACTTCCAAATCCATGAGCATGAACCTCGACGGCATCGCCGCCCTCGAGGATGTCGAGGAACTCGAAAAACGCAAGGCCGCGCTCAACCGCGAGCTTGCACAGGCCAAGACCACCATCATGGATGCCGCCAGCCTCATGGGCAAGATGAAGGCGAAGGACGACAAACTCGAGGCCCTCAGCCGTGAAAATGCCGAGCTCCGTGAAAAACTGGGAATGCCCAAACTCCCCGGCACCGGGAACCTAACCCCGGCCACCCCCCCGCCCCTCCCCGCCGCCGCACGCAGCTTCGGCCGCGGCGTCCCCATGAGCTCTCCCTCCGAAACCCGCAGCGCTCCCCTCAAACCCACTCGCACCCAAGCCACCCCGTCCACCTCCAACGAAAGCAGCTCGCTCGCCAAAAACGACAACCGCAGCAAATTCGCCCGCTCTCTCTTCGGCTCCGTACGCACCAAGACAGGAAAGTAAAAGAGCGCTCCCAGGGCTCAACCGACGCAGCCCATTCCTGTCCCCACGCAAAAACGGCAGGGCGGAACCACCGCCCTGCCCCCCTTCGAAGAAATTTTCAGCGAATGAAGCTTGCCAAAAAGATCTCAATTGGGATATGCCTTATCCCTTATGAGCCCGCAGGTTCACCAACCCCGGCCAGAGCAACCCTCCCTTCCTCGACGTTAAGGAGTCGCCTGTGTCACCGCTTCTGACCGCCGCAGTGTTCATGGTCGCTTTAGGGGGTGTGTTGGGTTTGGTCCTGGCGGTGGCGTCGAGGAAACTGGCGGTGGCGGAGGACCCGCGGATCGACGAAGTGGAAGAGATGTTGCCATCGGCGAACTGCGGCGCCTGCGGGTTCCCGGGTTGCCGCGCCTTTGCGGAGGCGGTGGTAGGAGGCAAGGCGGAGGTGTCAAACTGCACGGTGAGTGCCCCGGAAGGGATCGCCGCCATCGCGTCGTATCTGGGGGTGGACGCGGGCGCGCGGGAAAAGCGGGTGGCGAGGCTTGCCTGCGCGGGAGGCAGGAACGTGGCGCGACAGAAAGCCCTCTACGAAGGGGAGCCCAGCTGCCGCGCGGCCTTCGCGGCGGGTGGAGGTGGCAAGGCCTGCGCGTGGGGCTGCCTGGGTTTTGGGGACTGCGCGGTGTCCTGCGCGTTCGACGCCCTGCACATGAACGGGCTGGGCCTCCCGGTCGTCGACGAATCGAAATGCGTCGCATGCAACGAATGCGTGCTGGCCTGTCCCCTCGGCTTGTTCAGCCTGATGCCCGCGGACCGAAAACTCTTCGTGGCCTGCAAGAGCCTTGCGGAGGGCGAGCAGGCCCTAGCGGAGTGCGAGGTGGCCTGCACAGCCTGCGGGCGCTGCGTGGCCGACGCGCCGCCCGGACTGATCGCCCTGCGCAACCACCTGCCGGTGATCGACTACGCCAAGAACGCCCTCGCGACCCGCCTGCCGATCGAGCGCTGCCCGACCGGCGCGATTGTCTGGTTCGAGGAGGGACAGCCCCAACGAGGCGCCGGCGCGAAAAAGATCGTGCGCAAGGAACCCCTGCCCCTCCTCCCTGATTCCTAACCCCCAACGGAACCCCACATGAGCAAACAGCCCCCCTCCCCCAAGTACCCCGGAATTCCCGAAACGATGGACGGCAACAGCGCGGTGATCATGTGCGAGCGTGAATCCAGCGACGCCGCCGGCGCGTACCCGATCACCCCCTCCACCCAGATGGGCGAATACTGGGCGGAGATGGCCGCCGCCGGCCACGTCAACGTCTCCGGACGGCCCCTTATCTTTGTCGAACCCGAAGGCGAACACGCGGCCGCCGGGGTCACCGCCGGCATGTCCATGTCCGGCCTGCGCGCCTCCAACTTCTCCTCCGGGCAGGGCATCGCCTACATGCACGAATCCCTCTACGGTGCCGTGGGCAAGCGCCTGCCCTACCTCCTCAACGTCGGCTGCCGCGCCCTCACCAAGTCCACCCTCAACGTCCACGCCGGCCACGACGACTACCACCTGATGGACGACACCGGGTTCTTCCAGGTCATGGCCAAGAGCGCCCAGGAGGCCGCCGACCTCAACCTCATCGCCCGCAAAATCGCCGAACTCTCCCTCACCCCCGGGGCCATCGGTCAGGACGGCTTCCTGACCACCCACCTCATCGAAACCCTCCGCGTCCCCGAACGCGCCCTCATCGAGGAGTTCGTCGGGCATCCCGAGGACCTGATCGACTGCCCCACTCCGGCGCAGCGGATGATGTACGGGCCGAAGCGCCGCCGTGTGCCGCTGTTGTGGGACATCGACAACCCGGTGGTGGCCGGCTGCGTGCAGAACCAGGATGCGTACATGCAGTCTGTCGCCGCGCAACGCCCCTATTTCTTCGAGCACATCCGCGACTTCACCGAGAAATGCATGGCGGAATACGGGGACCTGACAGGCCGCCGGTACGCGCGGGTGAGCGGCTACCGCACGGAGGATGCGGAGTACCTGGTTCTGGGCATGGGCTCGGTGGTGGGGACGGCGGAGGCGGTCGTGGACCATCTCCGCTCGACCCGCGGGCTCAAGGTCGGGGTCGTGAACCTCACGATGTGGCGGCCCTTCCCGGCGGACCTGGTGACGTCCATGCTCAAGGGACGCAAGGGCGTGGTGGTGCTCGAGCGAACGGACCAGCCGCTGGCGGAGGACCTCCCCCTGGTCCGTGAGATCCGCGCGGCGATCAGCAAGTCCCTGGAGAACGGCATGGCCGGAGGCAGGGACCTCCCCTATCCCCACCACGCCACCTACGCGAAGCTCGCCGACGCACCGCCCCTGTACTCCGGCTGCTTTGGAATGGGAAGCCGCGACCTCCAGCCCGGCGACATCATCGGCGCGGTCGAGAACATGCTCCCCACCGGGGCCCACAGGAAGTTCTTCTACCTTTCGATCGACTTCGTCCGCGACCACGCGGCCAGCCCCAAGGACGAGATCCACAACCGGCAATTGCGCGAGGGCTACCCCGAGGTGCACAAGCTCACGGTCAAGGGAAGCGAGAATCCCAACCTCCTCCCGAAGAACTCGATCACGGTGCGCATGCACTCCGTTGGCGGCTGGGGGGCCATCACCACCGGCAAGAACCTTGCGGTGACCCTCAACGAGCTGCTCGGCTACGACATCAAGGCCAACCCCAAGTACGGCTCGGAGAAGAAAGGGCAACCCACCACCTACTACCTGACCGCAGCGCCCGAACCCATCAAGATCAACTGCGAGTACCACTACGTCGATGCGGTGCTCAGCCCTGACCCCAACGTCTTCGGACACTCCAACCCCCTCTTCGGCCTCAAGGAGGGCGGAGTCTTCATCTGGCAGGCCGACGAGACCCTCGATACCCCCGAGAAGGTCTGGGCCCGCATCCCCGTCCAATACCAGCGCTTCATCCTCGAGAAGAAAATCCAGGTCGGATACCTCGACGCATTCAAGATCGCCCGCGAGGAGGCGGCCGACGAGGAACTCCAGCTCCGCATGCAGGGCAACGCATTCCAGGGCGCGTTCTTCCGGCTTTCCACCGTCATGGCCCAGGCCAAGCTCACGGAGGAGACCCTCTTCTCGGCGATCCGCGAACAGCTCTCGAAGAAATTCGGGGGCAAAGGCGCGCGGGTGGTCGAGAACAACATGAAAGTCGTGCGCCGCGGCTACGACGAACTCCGGATTCTCCCCGAACTCGCTCCCTCCGTGGCCGGCGCCCCCATCAAGAAGGCCGTCAACATGCCCGTCACCCTCAAGCGGATGAAGGCCTCCACGGACGCGAAGACGGACATCCACCGTTTCTGGGAGCAGACCGGCAGCTTCTATGCGGGAGGGAAACCCAACGACAACCTCGCGGATCCCTTCCTGGCCATGAGCCTCATCCCGGCCGCGACCGGGGTCTTCCGGGACATGACCAGCATCCGCTTTAACCATCCCGTATGGGACCCGGCCAAGTGCACCGCCTGTAGCGACTGCTTCACCGTATGCCCCGACGCCGCCATCCCCGGCCTGGTCACCGGCGTCCAGGACGCCTTCGCCACCGCGCTCCGGCGCATGGAGAAGGCCGGTCAGGACACCTCCCTCCTCCCCAAGGCCCTCCGAACCGTGGAGAAGAAGATGCGCGACGCGGCTGCCGCACTCGCCGGCGAGAGCGTCGACGCGGCACCCCTGCTCGCCGACGCCATCGGGGCACTGCTCGCCGAAACGCCAGCCACCGAACGCGAGCCCCTACGCAGACAGTTCGACGCCTTCGGCGCAGCGATGGGTGGGTTCAAGTTCTCGCTCACCTCTCCCTACTGGAAACAGAAGGAGAAGGCCGCCCCCGGCTCCGGAGGCCTCTTCGCCATCACCCTCAACCCCTACACCTGCAAAGGCTGCATGCTCTGCGTCGACGTCTGCGACTTCGACGCCCTCTCGATCACCCGCCAGACCGACGAAAGCGTGGAGACCCTCCGCGCCGACTGGGAATTCTGGCAGGAGCTTCCGAACACCTCGCGCGATTACATCCGCATCGAGGACATGGACGAGAAGGTGGGCGCGATGGAGACCATGCTGCTCGACAAGAGCGTGTACGGTTCGATGGTCTGCGGCGACGGATCCTGCACCGGTTGCGGGGAGAAGGGCGTGCTCCACCTGTTCACCTCCACCATCACCGCCCTCATGCAGCCCCGCGTGAAACGGCTCATCGGGGAGATCGAGGAGCTGATCGCCGGCCTCGAGAAGAAAATCCGCGACCGCCTCGCCTCCACCGTGGATGTCAGCGACCTCTCCGCGATCGACCGGGTCGTGGACTCGAAGTCCGGCGGCGACCTGAAGCTGGCCGACCTCGCGGCAGGCCTCGACCAGGGCAAGGCGGGGACCCCGATCGACCCGGACTGGCTTAAGGCTCTCACCCGCCTCATCGCCCGTCTGAAGGACCTGAAGTGGCGCTACACCGAAGGCCCGGCGGCCAACGGCCGCTGCAACATGGGATTCGTCAACTCCACCGGCTGTTCGTCAGTCTACGGCTCCTCCTGGCCCTATAACCCCTACCCCTTCCCGTGGACCAACCACCTCTTCCAGGACTCCCCCTCTGTCGCCATGGGCGTCTTCGAGGGCCACATGGTCAGGATGGCGGAGGGTTTCAAGGACCTCCGCATGGCCCGTGCCGAACTCGCCGGCGACCCGGACCCCGCCCGGCTCGCCGAGGAACTCCGCCACTTCAACTGGGAGCGCTTCACCGACGAGGAGTACCTGCTCTGCCCGCCGGTCTGCGCGGTTGGCGGCGACGGCGCCATGTACGACATCGGCTTCCAGAACCTCTCCCGCATGCTAATGAGCGGGCGCCCCATCAAGGTGCTGGTGCTCGACACGCAGGTCTACTCGAATACCGGCGGCCAGGCCTGCACCTCGAGCTTCATCGGGCAGGTCGCCGACATGGCCGCCTACGGAAAGGCCACGAAGGGCAAGACCGAAATCCGCAAGGAGATGAGCCTCATCGCCGCGGCACACCGAAGCGCCTTCGTCCTCCAGGGAAACATCTCCAACTACACCCACCTCATCGAGGGCTTCATCGACGGCATCAACGCGCGCCGTCCCGCCCTCTTCAACGTCTACGCGGTCTGCCAGCCCGAACACGGGGTGGCCGACGACGCCGCGGTGTACCGCTCGAAAATGGCGCTGGAGTCGCGGGCCTACCCGCTGCTGCGCTTCGACCCCGGCCTCGGACCGGACTGGACGGAATGCCTCGACCTAGAGGGCAACCCCGCCCGGGACGCCGACTGGCCCTCCTACACCCTGGAGTATGTCGAGGAGGACGGCACAAAACAGAAGATGGAACTCCCCTTCACCTTCGCCGACTTCGCCGTCGCCGAAGCCCGCTTCCGCAAACATTTCCGGGTGGCCCCATCGGACACCTGGAACGACAACATGGTCCCGCTCGCCGAGTTCCTCGACCTTTCCGCGGAAGACCGCGAGGGGCGCTTCCCGTATGTGTGGACCCTCGACAAGCGCACCCACCTCCAGCGCGTGCTCGTGGCCGAACCGATCGTCAAGTCCTGCGAGGAGCGCCTCACCTTCTGGCGAACCCTCAAGAGCCTCGCCGGCCTGACCCGCAGCGTTGACCCCCAGGCGATCGCGGACCAGGTGCGTGCGGAAACCGCGCAGAAACTCGCCCAGGGCCTCATGGCGATGCTTGGGGGCGGGGAGCTCCCCTCCCTGTCGGCGCCCGCCGCCACCGCCTCCGGGGCACCCGCACCCGCGGCGGGCTTCGAGCCCGCGTGGATCGAGAAATCCCTCTGCACCTCCTGCGACGAGTGCATCAGCATCAACCCGAAAATCTTCCAATACGACTCCGACAAGAAGGCCTTCGTGAAGGATCCGAAAGGAGGGCCTTTCAAAGACATCGTGCGCGCCGCAGAGAAATGCACCGGTCAGTGCATCCATCCCGGAACCCCCGCGGACCCCGCGGAGAAGGACCTCGACAAGCTTGTGAAACGCGCCGCGAAGTACACCTGAGCGACGCAACCGTTCCCCACCCCATGAGCGCCCACCCCTTCTCCCTTGCCCACTTCCTCCGCGGAAGCTTTTCCCACGGGATCCACCCGCCGGAAAACAAGCACTTCACGGCGGGGAGGCCGATCGAGCGGCTTCCCTTCCCGCCGCAGCTGGTGCTGCCGCTGGGCCAGCACGCGGGCAAGCCCTCCGTGCCGCTGGTGAGGAAGGGGCAGGAAGTCGCGCGCGGGGAGCCCATCGCGCGGGCCGACGGCTTCGTATCCGTTCCGCTGCACGCCCCCGCCTCGGGGGTGGTCCGCGACATCCGCCTCATGCCCTCCGCGCGCGGCCCGAAGGTGATGTCGATCGTGCTCGACGTGTACGCGGGCGACCCACAGGAGGTCCTGTACGGCACCCCGGTGGACGTGGAACACCTCTCACCCACCGAGATCGTCAAGGCCGTCCAGGACACCGGCCTCGTAGGCCTCGGCGGGGCCGCCTTCCCCACCCACGTCAAAATGACCGTGCCCGACGGCTGCACGATCGACACCGTCCTGATCAACGGCTGCGAATGCGAGCCCTTCCTGACAACGGACCACCGGCTCATGGTCGAAAGGGCCGCGGAGCTGGTCGAAGGCACCCGCATCCTCATGCGGGCACTGGGCGCGGCCCGCGCGGTCATCGGCACGGAGGACAACAAGCTCGACGCCGTCGCGGCGGTCGAAAAGGTGCTGCGTCCCGGCGACTGCGTGTCGGTGAAGGCCGTCCGCACCAAGTACCCGCAGGGCGCGGAGAAGATGCTCGCCAAGGCGCTTGTCGGCCGCGAGATCCCCTCGGGCAAGTTCCCCTCCGCCGTTGGCCTGGGCGTCTTCAATGTCGCCACCACCGTCGAGATGGGGGAGTTGCTTCCGATGAGGCGGGGGGTCATCGAACGCGTGGTCACCGTCACCGGCCCCGGCGTGCAGAGGCCGGGGAACTACCTCCTGCCGATTGGGACGCCGATCCGCTGGCTGCTGGAGCGCTGCGGGTTCGAGGGAGGGCCTCGCCACCTCATCATGGGTGGGCCGATGATGGGTGGGACGGTGTCCTCGCTCGACACGCCGATCACAAAGGGCTGCGGCGGGCTGCTGGTGTTGGGCGAACAGGAGCTGACCCGGGAGGAGCAGATGCGGCGCCATCCCTGCATCAGTTGCGCGGCCTGTGTGAATGCCTGCCCCCTGCACCTCAACCCCTGCGAACTCGGCAAGCTGGCGCACAAGGCGCGCTACGCGGAGATGGCGGGGCGGCTGCACCTCAACGACTGCTTCGAGTGCGGGTGCTGCAGCTACGTCTGCCCGGCCGCGATCCCGCTGGTCCAGCTCTTCCGGGTCGCCAAGGCCGTCAACCGTGAAAGGGCCTCCTCCGTATGAGCGATCCCATCGGACTCAAAACCTCTCCCCACCTCCGTGGCGCCCACAGCGTGCCCCGGATCATGCGGAACGTCGTGTGGGCCCTCCTGCCCGTCTGCCTGTACTCGGTCCTTCAGTTCGGCCTGAGCGTGGTCGCGCTCCTGCTGGCCTGCACGCTGGCGAGTCTGTTGACCGAACACCTTTTCTGCCGTGTGTCGGGGAGGGCGAGCACGGTGGGCGACTGGAGCGCGGTGATCACGGGGCTGCTGCTGGGCATGGTGCTCCCGCCCTCCTTCCCCCTCTGGATGGGCGCCGTATCCGCGTTCGTCTCCATCGCGGTCGGCAAACTGTTCTTCGGCGGCCTGGGCCACAACCCCTTCAACCCGGCCCTCGTCGGCCGTGCCTTCGCCCAGGCCGCTTTCACGGTGCCCATCACGACCTGGACCCCCTCCATGGCGCACACCCGCTTCCGCGAGTTCATTCCCACCACCCTCACCCTCCCCTTCGCCGCCCCCGACTACGCCGCGCTGAAGGCGTGGATGGAGCGCCTCGACCTCGACGGCTTCACGGGGGCCACCCCCCTGGCCCTCATGAAATTCGAACACGTCGAGACCAGCCCGGTCGCGCTCTTCCTCGGCACCGTCGCCGGCTCCGCCGGAGAGACTTCCGCCGGCCTTATCCTGCTCTGCGGCGTCTACCTGATGTGCCGCCGCATGATGAGCACCCGTATCGTCGCCGCCACCCTCGGCTCCGCCTTCCTGCTTTCCGCCGCGTTCCACCTCCGCGACCCCTCCGTCTATCCCGACCCCTTCTTCACTCTCGCGGCCGGAGGTTTCATGCTCGGCGCGGTCTTTATGGCCACCGACATGGTGACCTCGCCCGTGACGCCGCTGGGGGTCTGGATCTACGGAGCCCTCATCGGGTCCATCACCGTCGTCATCCGCCTTTTCGGCGGACTCAACGAAGGGGTCATGTACGCCATCCTGCTGGCCAACGCCGCCTCCCCCGTGATCAACAACCTCACCCAGCCCCGCATCTACGGATGGACCCGTCCCTCCAAACCAAAAAAGGAGTCCCGGGCATGAGTGCCGCATCCGGCCCCCGCCTCACCGCCACGTTGGGCATCATCTCGGTGATCTCCGGCGTGCTGTTGGCCCTGACCTACGAGGGGACCTTGCCACGGATCGCCCGCAACGAGGCGCGCGCGCTGGAGGCGGCGGTCACCCGTGTCCTCCCCGGCGCCGTGCGTGGGGAGCCCCTCGGCGATTCAGGGGCCGGCGCGGGAATCTACGCCGGCTACGGCGCCGACGGCCACCTCGTCGGCTATGCCATCCCCGCCTCCGCCCGCGGATACGCCGACGTCATCCAGCTCCTTTACGGTTACAGTCCCGAACGCCGTCAGATTGTCGGCATGACCGTCCTGCGGAGCAATGAGACGCCGGGGCTGGGGGACAAGATCGCGAAGGATCCGGCCTTCCAGGGAAACTTTGTGGGGCTCGACGCGTCGGAGCCGGGTCGGATCGCCACGGTGAAGAGCGGCAAGAAGGAGCATCCATGGGAGATCGACGGGATATCGGGGGCGACGGTCAGTTCGAAGGCAGTGGGAAGGGCCTTGAAGGAAAGCGGGGTGGAAGTGCTGTCCCTTCTTCCGCACCCGGAGGCACGGCCATGAAGGAAGCCCCCGCCCTGACCTGGGAAACCTTCACCACGGGCCTCTGGAAGGAAAACCCGGTGTTTGTGATGATGCTGGGGCTCTGTCCGACCCTGGCGGTGACGAACACAACGCTCAACGCTCTTGCGATGGGGCTGGCCTCGACCTTCGTGCTGGTGTGTTCGGGCATCCTCGTGTCCCTGCTGCGCCACGTGATCCCCAAACAGGTGCGCATCGCCGCGTACATCATCATCATCGCCACCTTCGTGACAATGGCCGACTACGGGATCCAGGCGATCAGCCTGGAGCTGTACGCGGCGCTGGGGGCGTTCATCCAGCTCATCGTGGTCAACTGCATCATCCTGGGACGGGCGGAGGCGTACGCGTCCAAGCACCCCCCCCTGCCGGCGGCGCTCAACGCGCTGGGGATGGGGCTTGGCTTCACGCTCGCCCTGCTCTGCCTCGGCATCCCCCGCGAGGTGCTCGGAAGCGGTGCGCTCCTGGGGGTGCGCATCCTTCCCGCCGCCTTCCAGCCCTGGTCCATCTTCGTGTTGCCGCCCGGCGGCTTCTTCGTGCTGGCCTCCTGGCTGATGCTCTTCACCGCGCTCCGCCAGCGCGCCACCCGCAAGGAGGCCGCCCCATGAATCCCGACTCTCCCGCCTTCATCATTCTCAACGCCTTTCTCATCAACAACTTCGTCCTGGCGATGTTCCTGGGCCTCTGCCCCTTCCTCGGTGTCTCCAACAAGATCGGCAATGCGGTCAACATGGGTGCCGCGGTCACCTTCGTCATGCTCGTGAGTTCCTCCTGCGCCTTTGGCCTCAACGTGCTGCTCACACGGTACGACCTCGGTTTCCTTCGCCTCATCTCCTATATCGCCGTCATCGCCTCCGCCGTGCAGCTGGTGGAAATGACGATGAAGCGTTTCAGTCCGGCCCTTTTCAGGTCCCTGGGCATCTTTCTCCCGCTGATCACCACCAACTGCGCGATCCTGGGACAAACCCTTTTCCAGACTGCGCGAGACTACACGTTTATCCAGTCCATTTCATTCGCCTTCGGCGGTGGGGCGGGTTTCACGCTGGCCCTGTTGCTCATGGCCGGCCTCCGCGAGAGGCTGGAACTCGCCGATGTGCCCGCGGTCGTCCGCGGCGCACCCCTCACCCTGATCCTGGCCGGACTGTTGTCCCTGGCCTTCATGGGCTTCGCGGGGCTTGGAGGATGAATACGAACCTTCTGGCCGCCTCCGGCCTCGTCTTCGCCCTCTTCGTCCTCTGGGTGGTGGTCCAGACCCTGGCGCGCCGCTACTCGGAACGGCACCCCGAGTTCGGGGAACACCGCGAGGAGGGGGGCGAATGCGGAGTATCCTGTGGTTGCGCCAACCGCCGCTCCTGTGCTACCTTCCCCAAAATGCCGGCCACGTCCGGCGACAGTGCCGATCCGGCCCGATCCTCCTCCACGAACTCCGAACCCTGAACACCGGTCCCGCCATGAACCTCACCGAATACGACATCAGCCATCCGTACACCGCCAAAGTGGTTGCCTCTTGGCGGATCACCCCCGCCGACACCGACGAGGTCCGCCACATCGTCCTGAACATCGAGTCCGCCACCTTCAACTACCTCGAGGGCCAGAGCGTCGGCGTCCTCGTCCCCGGCCCCCACCCCTTCGGCAACGAGAACCACTTCCGCCTTTACTCCATCGCCAACTCCCGGCAGGGCGAAGGCGGAGACATGACCGAGATCGCCCTCTGCGTGCGGCGTTGCTTCTACATCGACGAGGTCAGCGGGGAGCGCCACCCCGGCATCGCCTCCAACTACCTCTGCGACCGCCAGCCCGGCGAGGAAATCCAGATCACCGGCCCCTACGGACGCCAGTTCCTCGCCCCCAAGGATCCCTCTTGCAACCTTCTCATGATCGGCGTCGGCACGGGCATCGCCCCCTTCCGGGCCTTCCTCAAGCACATTTACTCCGAACGAAGTGACTGGCGAGGCAAGGTGCGCCTCTTCTACGGCGCCCGCTCCGGTGTCGATATGCTCTACCTCAACGACAAAAACAGCGACCTTTCCCTCTACTACGACCAGAAAACCTTCCTCGCCTTCGAGGCCCTCAGCCCACGTCCCCACTTTGACGAGCCCGCCGACATGGCCCGGACCATGAAGCAAAACGCCAAAGAGGTCTGGGAACTCCTCCAGGATCCAAAGACCCACGTGTACGTCTCCGGCCTCTCCGAGCTCGAAGCCCAGCTTGACATGGCCCTCGGCGACATCGCCGGCGGCCAGGAGAACTGGCTTGCGAAAAAAGCCCAGCTCCTCGCGCAAAAGCGCTGGGCCACCCTTTTCTACAAGTGAGCCCGCGAACAGGGGAGCGGGAAATCCCCCCCCCCTCCATGCGTGAAACCGAGGAATACCCCTGCAGTTTTTCGATCCTTTCATGCAGGGTCTTGCCGCCCAGGAGAGCGCCGCGGAGGTGCCCGACCCGTTCCCGTTTTCAGGTTGGGGCCGCGCTTCGGGCCTCAACTGCGGGACAGGAGTCTTCGGAGCGCCTCGCGGGCGCGGGCGGCCTTGTGTTCAACCGCCTTCGCGGTGCATCCGAGCACGCCCGCGATTTCGACGTGGGTCATTCCCTCACCCTCGGCGAGCAGGAGGACCGTCCGCTGTTCCGCAGGGAGCGTGTCCAGCGCCCTTCTGAGTTCACCGGCCCGTTCGGAAGCCTCCGCCTGCTCGCGCGGATTCCGTCCTTCCGCCGGCTCCTCCCTGCCCTCCGGCAGTTCCGCCTCGGGGTGACGGCGCCGCCAGCGGCGCTGCTGCCTGACCAGGTTCGCCGCGATACCGAACATCCAGGTCGAGAAACGAGCCCCTTCCCGCAGCCGCCCCCGTTTGTTCCAGATGACCACAAAACACTCCTGCGCGAGGTCCATAGCCGTATGCCCGTCCCCGCTGTGGCGCGCGAGGAAGGCGTGCAGCCTCCCGCCCCAGCGCTCCATCAGCTCGTCGAGGGCGCGGGGATCCCCTTCACGTAGGCGGCGGGCCGCGTCCCGGTCCGCCTGCTCCAGATCGGGGAGGCCGCTCATGGACGGGGCAACTCCATGTCCATGGCTCCGCGGAGCACCAGAGGAAGGACACGCCGGAGGTACTCTTCCCGGCGATCCTCGGGCAGCAGCGCGGCGGCCTCATAGAAATGCCGCAGCATGTTCACGCGGCACTCGGCGTCGAGCGCGGCGGCCGTCCCCATCGCCGCGCGAATCTCAGGGGTGACCTCCGGCGAGCCCAGCACAGCCTCCGCCAGGGCCCGGTCCGCCTCCAAGATCCGCCGGCAAGTCGCCGCACACTGGGAGGTGTAGGCCTCGTGAGTGCCGATGAAAGCCTGCAGCGCGACACCCCTCAAACCGAATCGGCGGCCCATCCATTCCACGGGCGTCTCCCGCATGCGCAGTCGGTACATGCCCCAGCCCGCCACCGCGCTGAGCAGCCCCGCCATCACCAACACCCACACCCGGCGCCTCATTCGAAATGCCGGTACGGGTTGACGGAGGCCAGATAGGCCCGCTCCAGTTGGCGGTGCGACGCGCGCTCACCCAGATGCAGCCCCAGCAACACCGCGGCCACCAGCAGCGCGCCCGCAGTCAGAGGCCGCCAGAACGGCGGGGCGGCAGCCCGGAGGGCCTCCGCCGCCTCCACGCGGCGCCAAACGCCGCGACGCAACTCGGCCACATCCACGTGCTCCGGCCTCCAGGCCTCCAGGATTTCGTACAGGGTTTCGTTCATGTCGTCTCCTTCATCCTACTATCGAATTGCCCAAACAAGGCAACCTACTAACCGTGATTGGCCGCCGCCAAATGTCACCCCCCGGAAAATCCCGAAAAAAACAGGGGGGAGCTTGGAGGAGGCGGCCATGGACGGGCATGAAGCGAATGGCATTTCTTTTCCTGCTGGCCCCCCTTCCGAACTTCGGAAGCCTTCTGGAGGCCGTCTTCCGAAGCCCGGAGGTGTTGGCCGCGCGGGAGGAGGTGGAGGCGGCGGAGGCCGACAGTCGAGGCGCGGGCCTTCTGGCGGACCCACAGCTCGAAGGGATGGCCAGCCGGGTCGAGATGCCCGAGGGGGAGAATCCGATGTGGGAGGCCCGCCTCACCCAACCGCTCTCCCGCGGCGGGGAACGCCGGGCCCAACGCCAGCGTGCCCTCGCACGTGTGCACACTCGCAGGGCCGAACTCGCCCAAACCCTCGCCGAAACCCATGCACAGGCAGCGGGTCTCCGCATCCAGGCCGATGCCGCCGCCGCCCGCGAGGCCCTGCTCCGCGCCCAGGCCGAACGCATGCACTTCCTCCTCGACGCCCTCGATACCCGCGCCGCTGTTGCGCAAGCCTCCGCCTCGGAACGCCTGCGCGCCGAATCCGCTCTCGAGGATCTCCGACTCTGGGCCGAGGAGGAGAGCCGAATCCAACACGACGCCCTCGACGCCCTCCGCAGCCTGCTCGGCCTCCCCGACGAAGCTCCGTCTCCGCCCCTCCCCCCCCTTCCCGACGAGGTGGCGGACCCCGACAAAAGCCCCGCCGCCCTGGTCCTGTCCGCCCGCCGGGACGAACGCCTCGCCGAGGCCGCCATCGCCCGGGCCTCCGCACGCCCAATGGGCGCCATCGCCCTGCGCGTGCAGCGTGAGGAGACCAACCAGGGCGACCTCGACCAGGTAGGCATCGCCTTCATGACCGACCTCCCCTTCCGTGCCCGCCGCGCCGCTGACGCCTCCCTGGAAGCGATCGAACACGATCTCTCCGCCCTCGGGCAACGGCGCGAGTCCCTGCGCCTCCGCATCGACGCCGACCTCCGCCGCGCCGCCCGCGCCGCCGAACTCGCCGAACACACCCGACGCGTGGCCGGGCAAACCCGTGCCCGCATCGAAGCCGAAACCCAAGCTCTGCTCCGGACCGCCGGCACCGAGCGAGCCCCCGATGCCCTCGAACGATACGTGGACCTCCTCGAACGCCTCACCCGCAGCGAACTGCGCGCCCTCACCGCGCAGGCCGAGGCCGACACCGCACAGGCCGGCCTGCTGCGCTACCAGAACCTTCCCCAACCCGAACCCGAAACCCTGCCATGAAAAACGCCCTCCTCTTCGCCATCCCCTTCGTGCTGGGCGCCACGGGCATGCTGGTCTACCGCGGCATGCGCCATGATCCCTACGCCCTGCCCGCCTCTCCTCCCCCCTCCATCTCCGCCGCCACGGACGCGTCGGCCGAACCCGCCCCCGTGAACAGCATCTGCCCCATTTGCGGCATGGACGTCAATCCCGCCATTCCCACCGCCGAATACCGCGGCCAACGCATCGGCTTCGGATGCGCCGCATGCCCCCCCCGCTTCGCAAAGGATCCCGAACGCTGGGGCCCCGCCGCCCTCGAAAACCGTGTCGCGGAATAACCCATGAAAAAGGCCCTCCTCCTCCCCATCGCCGGACTGACCGCGGGTGCCGGGCTCGTCGCCCTCCTCCCGGGACACATGCTGTTCCTCCCCCCCCGCACGGAGCAAGGGCAGACGGCCGCCGGACGCTACGCCTGCCCCATGATGGACTTCATCGGCGACCAGCCGGGAGCCTGCCCGGTCTGTGGGATGGAGATGACCTTGGTCACAGCTGGCGAACTCACCCGCGAGCAACAGCGCCGCATCGGCCTGCAAACCACCCTCGCCACGCAGGGCCCCGCCCGCGTCACGACCCGCGCCCACGGCATCGCCCGCTACGACAACCGCTTCACGCGCGTGATCATCCCCCGCGTCTCCGGCCGCATCGTGGAACGCCACATGGCCACCTGGGGCTGTTGCGAGACGGTCGAGGCCGGCGCGCCGATCCTGGACCTCTACAGCCCCGAGGTCATCGAAGCCCAAGGGGAACTCCAGGCCGCCATGCAACTCGGCGACCCCGCCCTCCTCCGCAGCCTCCGCGACCGCTTCGACCGCTGGAACCTGTCCCAGGTCGCCGACGCCCTCCTCGAGGGCGGCCCTCTCCGCGAGATCATCACCCTCACCGCTCCCTTCGGCGGCCAGGTCATGCTCGAAAACTTCGAGGCCACCAACGACCAGCTTGCGGTGGGGAGGGAGGTTTCCGACGACACACCGTTGCTGACGCTGGTCGATCCCGACCGCCTCGCCGTGGTCGTGCGGGTGCCGGAGACCCGGGCGAGGGCCGTGCGCGAAGGCCAAGCCGTGGCCATCGAGAGCGATGAAATCGGCCCCCTGCCCGGACTGAAGGCCATCGTGGACCGAGTGGGCAACGAGATCGACCCGCGGACCCGCACGCGCGAAGTCCGGATCTACCTCGAGGGCGCCCGCGGCCTCCTCTTCCCCGGCTCCCTCGTCTCCGCCCTCATCGAAGGGGCCCTGGCCCCCGATTTCGGCCCCGCCGACCCCCTCGACCCCTCCACCTGGGGCACCTTCACCCTTGTGCCCAAATCGGCCGTCCTCTCCACGGGCCTCCGGCACATTGCCTGGCGCGTCGCCGGACGCGATGACGAGGGCCGCCTCCGCTTCGAGCCCACCCCCCTCGAACTCGGCCCCCGCATCGAAGACCCCAATGGCGCGGACCTCTACATCGTCCGCCAAGGCCTAGCCCCGGGCGATGAGGTCGCCACTCAGGGGGCCTTCCTCATCGACAGCCAGGCCCAGCTCGCCGGCACCGAAAGCCTCCTCCACCCCGCCCCGCTCCGTCCGCAAGGCTCCCCCCATGCCCATTGAGTTCTCCATCCGCAACGCGCTGGTCACCCTCGCGCTCGCCGCGGGACTGGCCGTCGCCGGTTTCTGGGCACGCCGCCATGTCCCCCTCGACGCCATCCCCGACCTCAGCGACAACCAGGTGATCGTCTGGGCGGAGTGGCCCGGGAAGTCCCCCGAGGACATGGACCTGCTGGTCACCTCCCGCCTGGCCCGCGAACTGCAAGGCCTTCCGGGCGTGCGGGCCGTGCGGGGCATGTCCATGTTCGGCTCCGCCTACATCTACATCATCTTCGGGGACGACCGCGATTATTACGAGTGCCGGACGCGGACTCTCGAACGGCTCTCCCAGCTCCAGGGACTCCTCCCCCCGGAAGTCATTCCCCGCCTGGGTCCCGACGCCACCGCCATGGGACAAGTCTACGCCTTCACCCTCGAGGGCCCGCGCGACATCGAAGCCAAGCGCTACGTGATGGACCAGCTCGTGGTCACCGCGCTCCGGGGCGTGCCCGGCGTGGCGGAGGTCGCCCCCGTGGGAGGCGTCGCCCGCGAGTACCAGATCGATGTCGAGCCCAACCGCCTCGCCGCCCTGGGCCTTTCCCTCGACCACCTCCAGGCGGCCCTGCGCATGGCGGGACGGGACGTTGGCGCGATGAGCGTGGAGCAGAGCGGGGTCGAGACCATGATCCGCGGCGTGGGCTTCCTGCGTTCCGTCGAGGAGGTGGAGGACATCGTCCTCCGCGGGGACCCCGCATCCGCCGCCGGCCTGAGGCTGGGCGACGTAGCCGACGTGCGCCTGGGCGGACAATTCCGGCAGGGACTGCTCGCCGATGAGCACCAGGAACAGGTCGGCGCCATCGTCGCCATCCGCGTTGGCGAAGATCCCAAGCGCGTGATCGACGGCGTCAAGCGCGCCCTCGACGGGCTCGGGCCCGCCCTCGCCCGCGAACATCTGCGGCCCCGGGCCTTCTACGACCGCAGCGACCTGATCGCCGAGACAAACGCAACGATCCAGAATACGCTCAACGAGGCCGTCATCACCACCGTGATCGTGGTGGTGTTCTTCCTGCTCCACGTGCGGGCAAGCCTGGCCACCGCAGTCAGCCTTCCCCTGGGCATGCTCTTCTCCTTCCTGGTCATGTGGGCCTTCGGGGTCAGCGCCAACATGATGAGCCTCGCGGGCATCGCGATTGCAATCGGCGTCATGGTCGACTTCGGCATCATCATGACGGAGAACATCACGCAGCACTTGGTCGACCTGCGGGAACGCCGTGAACGCGAGGGCCTTGCCATGCCGCAATCCCCCTGGGATGAGGAAATCATCTCCACCGTTACCGCGGCCGCCCGCGAGGTGGCCCGTCCCCTGCTCACCTCCGCCGCCACCACCGTTTTCGGGTTCCTGCCCCTCTTCGCCCTCACGGGGCAGGCCGGCCGCCTCTTCGTCCCCCTGGCGATCACCAAGACCCTGGCCATCAGCGGCGCGGTCGTCGTCGGAGTCCTCGTCGTGCCACTGCTCTGCCGTTTCCTGCTCCCGCCCTGGCGCCTGCGCCGCGACGTCGCCCTCGCGCTCAGCGGCCTTGTCTCCGGCCTGGTCTTCGGTGGCTTCCTGCTGCAGGGCCTGGACTTCCCGATGGACCACGCCCGCTGGGCCCTCCATATCCCCGGGTGGCTGGCCGCGCCCCTTCTCGCGGCCCTCGCCGGGCTCACCGTCTGGCGTGCCGGACGCGAACAGCTGGTCTCCTACGAGCACAATCCTACCAGCAGGGCCATCCACGTCGCCTACGAATGGGCCTACGGCCACATGATCCGCCACAAACGCGCCTTCAGCCTGTTGCTGCTCCTGCTCGCCCTCTCCGGCTACCTCGTCGGGCTCGGATGGCCCCGCCTCAGCGCGCCCCTGCGCTGGGTCTTCCATCGCGCAGGGGCCGACCTCGCCCACACGCGCCTCGACGCCGCCCTGTCCCGCGCCTTCCCGGGCGTGGGCTCCAGCTTCCTTCCGCCCTTGGACGAGGGGGGGCTTCTCTTCATGCCCTCCGTTCCCGCGACCGCCGGACTCGGCGAAACACAGCGGGTGCTGATGACCCAGAACCAAGCCATCGCCTCCATCCCCGAGGTTGCCCTCGTCATGGGCAAACTCGGCCGCGCTGAAACCGCGCTCGACCCCGCCCCCATCGGCATGGTGGAAACCGTGGTGCTGCTCAAGCCCTACCGCGACTGGCCGGTCGCGGAGATCGTCCTGCCCGGCGGCGGCACCGAACGTCGCCCGCGCACCCTGCTTGAGGTCCGTGAGGCCCTTGCGGCCGCCTCCGACATTCCCGGAGTGGCCCCCAGCTGGCTTCAGCCGATCGAAACCCGGGTCGTGATGCTCTCCACGGGCATCCGCAGCCTCATGGCCCTGCAGCTCCTTGGCGAGGACCGCGCCGCCATGGAGGCCTTTGCCGAAGCGGCGGAGAAACTCATCCAGGGCGTTCCCGGGGCCGCGGAGGTGCAGATGCAGCGGGAGGGAGGCAAGCCCTACACCGAAATCCGACTCGATCCCGCGAGGCTCGCGCGGTTCGGCCTCAACGCCGGAGAGGTCATGGACGCCGTCGAGATCGCCTTGGGGGGCATGCCGCTGGCCGGAACCGTCGAGGGCGCGCTCCAGTACCCCGTCCGCGTCCGCTACGCGCGCGAGCGGCGGGATGATGCCGACGAGATCGAGGAGGTTGTGGTGTCGACTCCCTCCGGGGGCTCCGTGTATCTGCGCGAACTGCTGGAGGAAGGGCGGCTCACCCACACGCTGGGCCCCATGGCGATCCGGTCGGAGAACGGACGACGCACCCAATACGTCATGTTCAATCTCGAGGCAGGGGCCTCGGAGACAGCGGTCATTGAGGCCGCGGACGCGCGTCTCCGGGAGGCCCTCGAAGCCGGCGACCTCCACCTCCCCCCCAACACCACCTACCGGTGGGTCGGCCGTTATGAACAGAAACTCAACGCCGACCGCACCATGAAGGCCATCCTCGCCGTTTCGCTCCTGGTCATCGTCCTCCTCATCTATATCGGCACCCGCTCCTGGACCATCACTGCCATCATCCTGGGCTGCAACGCCCTGGTCACCACCGCCGGCGGCTTTTTCTTCGTCTGGCTCTGGGGTGCCCAGCTCACCACCGCGGTCGCCGTGGGTTTCCTGGTCCTCCTCGGCGTCATGTTCGACGATGGCATCCTCCTCGGCACCTACCTCCACGAGAAATTCCGCACCCCCCCGAAGGACCAGGAAGAGATCCACGCGCGCATTTTCGAGGCGGGCCTCCGGCGCCGCCGGCCCGCCATCATGACCAATACCACGACGCTCCTCTCCCTCCTCCCGGTGCTCTGGACCACCGGACGCGGCACGGAGATCATGCTTCCGATGGTCCTCCCCATCATCGGGGGCATGATTTTCGACATCGCCTCCCTCTTCTCCGTCCCCGTTTTCTACAGTGCCTACTGGGAGCGCAAACTCCGCAAACGCGCCTGCTGAGGAGACCTCACCCCAGCCGCAGCGCGCGCAGGGCATCCCGAAAATCCTCGGGCAGGGGGGCGTGGAGGGCCAGGAGGCGTGCGCTGTGGGGGCAGCGGAATTCGAGTTCGGCGGCGTGAAGCATCTGTCGGGCGATGCCCCGCTCCACTTCCGGCGGGGCGGCGGAGCCACCGTACAGTTTGTCCCCGACGATCACGCAACCGGCCATCTCCAGATGGCGGCGGATCTGGTGGGTCCTGCCGGTTGGAATCACGCAGGCCAGCCGGCAATGCCCCGCCGCACGCCGAAGCACGCGGACCTCCGTCAGCGCCTCCTTGCCGTCGAGGCGCGCGTCGATTCGGAAGGAATCCCGGGGGGGAACGCCGCGCACGATGGCCTGGTACCCCTTGCGAAGCTCGTGCCGTCGGAACAGCTCCACATAGGGGTCGCGTTCGGAGGCCAAGCGGGTGAAGAGCAACACGCCACTGGTGTCGCGGTCGAGACGATGCAAGGCCCGAAGTTCGGGGAGCGCCAACGCGATGCGGAGGCGGGCCTCCAGGGAGGCCGGATGCTGGTCGGTGACACATCCCGGGGGCTTGTCGACGGCCACGAGCCAGTCGTCCTGGAACAAAATCGTCGGCTCGACGGCCTCCCGGGGCGCGACACGTGCCGCGCCGGGCGCGCGGACCCGGTCGCCCGCATGCAACACGTGCCGGGCCATCCACACCCGCTTCCCGTTCACGTAGACTTCCCGCGCGTCGACCAACGCCTTTGCCTGGCGGTTCGACACCCCGAGATGCCCGCGCAGGAAGTCTTGGAGCGTCCGGCCCGCCTCGGCACGGGGAACCTCCCAGTTCCGTTCGCCGCTCTCAGGAACGCCCATCGCGGCCGCGCCTCCTGCCAAGGTCTGCCATCCGGTCTTGCATGCCCTCCCCTACCCCGCGACGCCTCCGAATCAACCTCAAAAACGGGAAGGGAAGGCAGGAGGAGGCTGGCACCTTGAATGGAAGTCCCTGCGCGAAACCAAGGAACAGCAGCAGGGTCATGCGGGAATCTCGATCCAGAAGGTGCAGCCCTTTCCCGGCATGCTGCGCAGTCCCACCTCGCCCTGATGAAGCTGGGCGATGTGCTTGACGATGCTCAGGCCGAGTCCGGTGCCGCCCACCGCGCGGCTGCGCGCCTTGTCCACCCGATAAAAGCGTTCGAAAACCCGGGACTGATGGATGGGAGCGATGCCAGGCCCGCGGTCCTCCACTTCGACAACCACCTTGTCGCCGCGCACGAAGGCCCTCAGGTCCACGCGCGTGCCCGGATGCGTGTACTTGATCGCATTGTGCAGCAGGTTGTGCACCGCCTGCTCAAACAAAGGCGCATGAAGGGGCGGGCGTGGGTCCCCCTCGCAGTCAAGCACCACTTCCAGCCCGCGGCGGGCGGCCTGTTCCTCGCAAAGCTGGACGACCGTCCCGAGGATCGGCCGAAGTTCCGCCCGGTTCAGGGCCGGGGGCGAGGCCGCGTTCTCGATGCGCGTGAGGGCCAGAAGATCCTCGATGATGTGAACCATGCGCGTGGTCTGCCGGAGGATGCGCCCGCAGGCGGCGCGAACCGCCTCCGCATCCTCGGGGGCCTCCGCGAGAAGCTCCGCATAGCCCTGAACCGCCGTCAGCGGCGTGCGCAGTTCGTGGGAGACGTTGGCCACGAAGTCCTGCCGGAGGGTCTCAAGCCGCCGGAGGGTCGTGACGTCCTCGAGCAGCAGAAGCACCCCCACGGACTGCTCGCGGTCGATCAGTTGCGAGCCCCTGACACGCAGCAGGCGGTCCCCCTCTTCGGCGCGGTCGAGGCGGATCTGTTCCTCGGCCATGGACTCCCCGCCGGTCAGCCGCTCGAGGAGGGCGAGCAGAAGGGGGTCGCGGCAAAGGGTATAAAGCCTCTGGCCTTGGGCGCGCTGGGGATGCCCCAGCCCCAGCCAGCCCGTGGCGGCTGGATTGGCGCCGAGGATCCTCAGGTCGTTGTCCAGCACGAGGATGCCTTCGGACATGCCGTTGAGCAGGACCTGCTGGCGATGGTGCTGTTCACCGATCACCCGGTTCTGCCGGTCCAGCGTGTCGCTGAGGCGATTCAACACATCGGCCACCGCGCGGTAGGAATGATGGACCGGCAGGAACATCGTCTCCCCGAGGTTTCCGCCGCGCAGGCGGCGGATTTCCGACAACAGGTCCCGACGGGGTTGCCCAAGCTGCCAGGCAAACCGCCAAACCACCCCCGCCGTCGAAAGACCCAACAGCAGGATCAACCGGAACATGCGGGCGCCCTCGGCCTCCAACTCCCGCGCGTCGGCCCGCAGCAGCGCGTAACCAAGGACCCCGCCCTCCGCATCACGCAACGCGACACAGAGGCTCAGGCGCTCCCCCTCCCAGGCAAGGCCCTCTCCAAGGTGGACGGCCTCGAGGATGACGCTTTGAGCTTCGAGGACCTCGGGAGAGTTTTCGGAGGCCTGCGAATCCAAGCGGGGCTCGGTGCGGGCGTCGAGGAGCGTGACCCGGGGGAAGGAGGGCAGAGGAGGAAGGGAGGGGCTCTCCGCGGCGAGGGCTTGGGAAAACTGAGGCCCGAGGGCGCGGGCCATGGCCCGGAGCGACCGCTCGGCGGCGCGGCGGGCCCAAAGTCCGCTGAGGCCCGCGGAGAGTCCGAGCAGCGCCAGCAGGAAGGCGAGGGCGCCCGGGAGTCGGGCGCGCCATGGGGACAGGGGGAGGGAGTCGGGGGGTGGGGCCATCGGGCGGGATCAGAGTTCCCTCGCCCGATACCCGACTCCCCGCACGGTTTCAATGCATTCCGCATGAGCGCCGAGCTTTTTGCGCAAGCCGACGACCTGGACATCGACGGAGCGGTCGGTCACGGCATAGTCCTCGCCGCGGACATTGTCGACGATCTGCTGCCGGGTGAACACCCATCCGGGACGGCGGCAGAGGAAGGCCAGGAGCTTGAACTCGGTGGCGGTGAGGTCGACGGGGCGATCCTCGATCGTCACGAGATGCCGGAGCTCGTCGATGACGATGGGTCCATATTCGAGGGTGCCACCGGGGGAGACGACGTTGCGGGTGCCGCGGCGGAGCACGGACTTGACGCGCGAGGCGACGACACGGGGGCTGAAAGGCTTGGTGATGTAGTCGTCCGCCCCGATCTCCAGGCCCGTCACGATGTCAGCCTCCTCCCCGCGGGCCGTGAGCAGGATCACGGGAATTTCGCGGGTGTCCTTCTGCCCGCGCAGGGCACGGCAGACATCGAAGCCGTCCATGCCCGGGAGCATTACATCCAGCAGCACCAGACGCGGCAGGCACTCCCGGACTTTCCTCAACCCCTCCTCCCCCGTTTCAGCCGTCACCGTCGTGTACCCCTCGCGCTTGAGCTGGATCTCCAGGATCTCCCGAATGTCTTCCTCGTCTTCAATAATGCAGATGGTTCCTTTGGACATGGTGAGGGCAGTTTGCATCGAATCCCCCTCCCCTGAAAAGCAAAAACCTCCTCCTCACCGTTTTCTCACAGACCCGGGTGCCGGGGCGGTGGCGAGGGTTGACAAGGAGCCACCCCCGGATACCTTATAAAATCTCCCTGCCTTTCCGCCCTTCCAACCCAGAGTCCCCGACATGCCCCTGACCCGCCGCGACCTCCTCAAACAGGGCGCCCTCCTGGGCGGCGCCGCCGCCTTCGCCCCTGGCCTCCTCCGCGCCGCCCCCTCCTCCCCTCCTTTCCTCCAGTCCCCCCTTCCCTACGCCTTCGACGCGCTCGAGCCGGCAATCGACCAAGCGACGATGGAGATCCATCACGGCCGCCACCACGCCGGATACGTCACCCGTCTCAACCAGATCGCCGACCGCCTCCCCACCCCCCTCTCCCTCGAGGAGCTCGTCGCCCGGATCCCCGACCTGCCGCAAGACCTTCAGGAGACCGTGCGCCACCACGGAGGAGGACACCTCAACCACGAGCTGTTCTGGTCCTCCATGGCCCCACCGGGCGACGGCGGGGGCGGACTGCCCACCGGCCCCCTCGCGGCACGCCTCCAACGCGACTTCGGTTCCATCCCCGACTTCCTGGCTGCCTTCCAGCAGGCGGCCGCCTCTGTCTTCGGCAGCGGATGGGTCTGGCTCGTGTTCCGCCGGGAGGCGGGACGACTCGCCGTCACCTCCACCCCCAACCAAGACAACCCCCTCATGCGGGGAACCGTCCCTCCCAGCCAGGAAGGCGTCCCCCTCCTCGGTCTCGACGTTTGGGAACACGCCTATTACCTCCATTACCAGAACCGTCGCGCCGATTACGCCTCCAATTGGTGGAAAGTCGTCCGATGGAGCCGCGTATCCGAACGCCTCGCCACCGCGCACCCTTGATTTTTTTTGGGATTCCGCTCATTCCTCTGTTGACTCGCACAATTGAATTGGCGTAAGACTGGTCCCCCGCTATGCAACCGAAACAGGCTTCCCCTCTCTCCTCCGCCGGCTTGGCCGCCCACCTCGGATGCCACGCCCCCACTCGACGCCCCCTCGGATTCTGCTGCGCCGCCCTGCTCGCTGCGGGCTCCCTCCAGGCCCAAGCCCCCCAAAAGGACCCGATCGACCGCGAGGCGGGCTTCATCGAGTTCCTTCTGAACCAGAACTTGGTCCCCTTCGCCCAGCTCGCCATGAAGGAACTGAGCGAGGCACACCCGAACGAGAAGGACCGGATCCAAGTCGCCGAGGCAACCCTGCTGCTCCGCACCGGCAAGGTCAAGGAAGTGGAGGACATGCTCGCCACACGCACCTTGGAAAGCGACACCAAGGGTCAGGCCATTCTCCTCCAGCTGGCGATGACCTACGACGCGCTGGGACGCGGCGAAGAGGCCATGGCCCAGTACAGCCGCTTCATGAAGCTCAACGAGGGCAAGGAGATCGAGGACCCCGATATCCTCCGCTACTTCGCCTCCGCCGGCCTCCGCCTCGCCGCCATCCAACAAGACGCAAAACAGTTCGACGAGGCCTCCAAAACCCTCCGCGCCGTCGTCCGCGCCGTCGAAGGCGAGGGCCTCAAGCGCAAATTCTCCGTTCTGGCCGTCCAGAACACCATCGACCACGCCCTCACCCTCCCCGCCGCCGACCGGAAGACCCGCCTCCAGGACGCCTCCAATGCGGCCAAGGACGTCCTCTACGGCGGACAGGACAACTATTTCTACATCGCGATCGCCCAGCTCGCCTACGTCCAGTACCTGGAAGGCGACGAAAAGGCGGCCATGAAGAGCCTCGAAGACAACCGTGCGGCGGCCCAGCAGCTCGAAGACCTGATGGACAAGGAGGGCATCCCGAAGTCCGAGTATCCCCGCGCGGCCATGCGGTACTTCGAGGGGCTCATCCAGTTCCAAGACGCCAAACGCTCTCAGGAATCAGGCAGGGAACCCGAAGCCCGCAAGCTGGCCTCCCAGGCCCTGGGCAACTTCTATAACGCCTTCCTGCTCTACGACGGTAACGACTACGCCAACCGTTCCGCCCTCCTGTTTGAAGAGGTCAAAGCCTGGGTCAAGGAGACCTACGGACGCGAACCCAAGATGAACATGGACGCCCGCGCCACCGGCCTGATTTTCCGCCGGCAGCTCGACCTGGCCCAGGCCCTCCTTCGCAGCGGAAAAAACGAAGAGGCTGAAACCCTGCTTCTCCGCGCCCTTCACCAGTACCCCGTCACCCCTTACACCCTCCAGGCCCTCGACGTGCTGGGACGCATCTGGATCGCGCAGAACCGGGACTGGGAACTCCTGGCCCTGGCCGAGTATGCGGCCCACATGTTCCCCGATGTCCCCGAAGCCGCCACCCTGCTGAAGCGCATCGGCAACAAGATGGTCATGGACAAGAACACCTATGGAACCGAGGTGCTCTTCAGCGCCTTCGGACGCAAGTTCCCCGGCGACCCCGTCGCCGCCGACCGCCTCCTCATGGTCGGCAAACAGGCGGCCGACCGTGGCGATCAGGCCCGGGCGATCGAACTCTACGGTCAGCTTCTGGCCATCTACCCCGGCAGCAAACAAGCGACCCAAGTCCTCAACCTCCGCGCCGCCGAGGCCCTCAAGGCCGAAAACTACGAGGCCGCCATTGAGGCGTTCCAACAGGTTCGCGAACAGGCTCCCCCGGGATTCAACCGCGCGCAGGCGAGCATGGGGATCGCCAGCGCCCTCCTCCGCATGGACGGCCCCGAAAAACAGAAGGAGGCCCTCACCACCCTCTCCACCCTCCGGAAAGAACTCGACCCCTCCCTCCCCGACAACGTCTACTATCGCGGGGCCGACGCCGAGAAAAGCGAGGAACTGCTCCGCACCGTGCGCCTCCTCCAGGCCCAGGTCCTTCTCCGCCGCGCCCGCGACGAGAACAGCGACAAGCTGCGCGAGCAGGCGGCCGGCGAACTGAATGCCTTCCTGGCCGAATATCCCCGCGCCGAACAGGCCCCCGAGGTCATGTACAACCTCGGCCGCCTCCAGCTCCAACAGAAAAACACCGCGGCGGCCCAGGCCACCTTCGAGAAACTCTCCCGCGAGTTCCCCAACTCCGACGCGGGCCGCGACGCCCTCTACTCCCTCGTGCGCGCCGCCCTCGAGGAGGGACAGGTCGAGGTCGCCCGCCAGTCGGTCGCACGCATGATCGAACAACCCGACAGCTATGATCTGGAGAAAATCTACCAGGTGGGCATGCTGATGATGGAGAATGAGCGCTGGCAGGAGGCGGCTGACTGCCTGGCGATCGTGAACAAAAACCCGCGCACCCAGGTGGACGAAGGGTTGCGGCAACGAACCCTCTTCAACCTCGGCCGCGCCGCCTTGGGCGCGGGAAGATCCGAAGAGGCCATCGAGGGCCTCTCCCGCTTCCTGAAGGATTTCCCGACCTCCGCACTGGTCGTCGATGCGGGCATCGCTCTCTCCGATGCCTGCCTCTCTCTTAATCCCCCCCGCATCGACGACGCCCGCCAGGCCCTCGGGGCCGCCGGCCGTATCCAACAAGCCCTAGCCGCCGCCAACCGCGACAAACCCGATTCCCGCCACAAAATCGACCAAACCAAACTGGATGTGGCGACCGCCCGGCTCAACCTCGCAGACGGCCAGACGGGGGCTGCCCTGCTGAACCTCTACAAGGCCTCCTTCGCCACCGCCGAATCCCCCGAACACGCCGCGCTCATCCGCACGGCCATCCGCCTCGGGGTCGACAAGGCCCGGGAACTGGCCGAGGCCGGAGAAACCAAGCGCTGGACGCTTGTCCGGGAACTCACCGACCAGTACTTGCGCAATTTCCCCATGGACCGGGACGCCTCCGAATTCCGCGCCCTGAACATCCGCGCCATTTCCCTGGCCCCGCAAAATTAAGGAAGACCCCGATGAAGCCAATCCGCCTCCTCCCCTCCCGCGCCAGCGTCCTCGCCCTGCTCGCCCCCCTCGCCGCCTTTGCCCAGTCGCTGTCCATCGAGCTCCCCAACGGTCAACAGGTCCCCGTCGAACGCATCGCCGCCCGCCCCAACGGCTCCCTTGTCGTCACCATCAACGGCCAGCCCCGCGACTTCACCCGCGAACAGTACGTGCGCGCCATCGGCGTCCGCCCCCCACAGCTCGAAGAGGCCAACGCCCTCCTGGCCCAAGGCAAGCGCGAAGAGGCCGAAGCCAAGCTCACCGAGGCTTTCCGCAGCGCCATGTTCCAGAGCTGGGACGCCATCGCCGCCGTCTCCCTCGTCAACCTCCAGGTCGAGATGAACAACGCCTCCGGCGCCAAACGCACCCTCGACACGGTACTCGAACGGTATGGGAACCGGGCCACCACCCTTTTCCCCCAGTTGGTCCCCCTCCAGTGGCGCGTGCGCATGGCCCAAGGGGAAACCACCGCACTTGATACAGAGCTGACAGCGCTGGTGGACGGGAACGGGGACAGAAACACCCAAGCCCAGGCGCTTTTGGTGAGGGGCGACATCAAGCGCAAACGCGCCGACCTGAAGGCTGCCATTCTGGACTACCTGCGGGTGACCCATTTCTATCCCGGCGATGATGCCGCGAGCGCCGAGGCCCTTTTCAAGGTGGGGACGACCTTCCAGGAACTCGGGGAAAACGCCAACGCGCGGCGCTACTTCAACGAACTGCGCGAAAAATATCCCCAAAGTGAGTTCAGCTCCCGCGCGCCCGCCAACTGATCCCTTTTCATTGCACACCCTTCGCATCTAGCACCCAGGAGAAAATCATGTCCCAGAAATTCGCATGGATGACCGCCACCGCCCTCGCCCTGCAGGGCCTCACCGTTCGCGCACAGGAAGCCGCGGGCGTCGTCGGCCCCGCTGCTCCGGCCCCAAGCGCCTCGGGCCCCTCCTTCTTTAGCGTGGTGGCCAGCGGCGGCATCCTCGGCATCCTTCTCTGGGTGGCGATTTTCGCCGCATCCGTCGCGTGCATCGCGCTCATCGTTGATGCCTTCCTGACCATCCGCGCGAACAAGATCATGCCGGAAACACTGGTGACCAAGGTGAAGGCGGCCATGGAGCAGGGGGATGTCATGAAAGCGCTCCAGCACTGCGAGGAGGAGCCCTGCCCCGTCTCGAACATCCTTTCCGCGGGCTTCTCGAACGTTCAGGAGGGCTTTGACACAATCCAGGACGCGGTGTCCGTCGCCGCCGCCCTCGAGGAGGAGCGCATGATGCAACGCGTGAACTACCTCAACGTGGTCGGCAACCTGGCCCCCATGCTCGGACTGCTCGGAACCGTTCAAGGCATGATCCAGGCCTTCGCCGGCCTCGCGGAGGCTGGCGCCGCCGGCGGTGGCGCCCTCGCTATGAGCATTTCCCAGGCCCTCTGGACGACCGCCATGGGCCTGGTTGTGGCCATTCCGGGCCTGGCCTTCTTCTATTATTTCCGCAACCGCGCCTCGACCATCATTCTCGGCATGGAGATGCTGACGATGGACGAGATCAAGGTCCTCCGCAACGTCGAGGTCGTCGACAACTGATCGTTCCTCCCTCCTCCCGGGAGCCCCCCCCATGAAACGACACGCCACCCCTGATTCCGTCAACCTGACGCCGATGATCGACATCGTCTTCCAGATGATCATCTTCTTCGTCTTCACCCTCGACTTGGAACGGGAGAAGTTCGACAAGGGGATCATCATCCCGGACGCGCCGAACGCGCAGGAACTCAAGGAGTTCGAGCCGGCGACAATCTATCCGCAGGTCTTGGCCAACGGCGACATCAAGATCGGCTCGGCCGTCGTCGACGAGGGCACCTTCCGCATGCTCGTCCGCGGCGCGGTGAAGCGGTATGGGCAGACGGTTCCGGTAATGGTCTACGGCGCGGCGGAGGCCCAGCACGGCCGCATCCGCCGGGTGATGGACATCTGTTCGGAGGAAGGCCTCTACCGCATTAACATCATCGGCGTCATCGAACGGGCCCAAAAAGGAAACTGACAGGATCCCACCATGGCCAAAAAGAACCAGAAACGAAACCAGCGGGAGCGGGCCAGCAAGCAGAAGCTGGAGGACGTGCCCATGACGCCGATGATCGACGTCGTGTTCCAGCTGCTGATCTACTTCGTGTTGACCTTTGAAATCCCCGACAAGATTTCCCAGATGCAGGTGTGGAGGCCCGCTCCGGGGGGCCCTCCCCCCAGCGCGCAGCCGGACATCGACTACACCCGCATCGGCGTGTACAATGGCTTGTACACCCTCAATGACAAGAGCGTGAGCCTCGACACCCTTCAACGGGCGCTCAATCAGGTGGCCGACCTGAACCCGACCCAGCCGATCATCGTGCTGGCCACGACAGACAGCCGCCACAAACACCTCGTCTCCGTCCTCGACATGCTTGCCAAGGCCGGCCTCTCGAACATCAGCCTCCTCTCCTCGAACTGAGGCCCCTGCCTCAACCGCCCTGGCGCTGCTTCTGGGGGTCCAACTGGGCGGGAAACCCCGTGAACGTGAGGCAGATCTTGTCCAACAGCGCCGAAGTGGAGAGCCCCTCCACCATCGGGGCGATGCGCACCTCCCCTCCGTTGGCCTCGACGACCTCCTTGCCGCTCACGTAGTGACTCCAGTCCGCCGCTTTCACGAGGATGTCCGGCAGAAGGCGCGCGATGAGTCCATGCGGCTCGTCCTCGTCAAACAACACCACGGCATCCACGCTCTCCAAAGCGGCGAGGAGGGCCGCGCGATGCGGTTGGGCGACGAGCGGCCGCTTGGGGCCCTTGATGCGCCGTATTGAGTCGTCGGTGTTCAGCCCAATAACAAGACGGTCACCCTGGGCGCGCGCCCACTCGAGATAGCCGGTGTGTCCGGCATGGAGGAGGTCGAAGGTGCCATTGGACATCACCACCCGCAGTCCCTGCTCCCTCCACCGCCCCCGCAGCTCCGCGGCTTGATCCCACGTCATCACTTTCGAGGCGGCGCTTCGCATGTCAGAGGTCTCCTGAGGCCCGGTAGGCCAGAGCGGTTTCGCGCAGGCCGGCCTCGTTGCTGTATTTCGGCTCCCAGCCGAGGGTTTGCCGCACCTTGCGCGTGTCAAATGAGCGGTCCTTGGTGAAGAAAGCGACCCGGCGGCGGTAGAGAGGTGGGCGTAGGCCGAAGGGGCGGCAGAGGGCCTCGCAGAGGTCGGCGGCGAGGAAAACGGGGCCGGCGGGAAGGCGGAGGACCTTGAAGGGACTGCCCAGGGTTTCGGCGACCGTGCGACCGAGTTGTTCGAGGGTGATGGCCTCCGGATTGCCGCAGAGGAAGGCCTGGCCGAGGGCGGCCGGATGGACCGCGGCGCGGAGGAGGATCTCGACAAGATCCTCGACATGGATGAGGTGGTACAGGCATTTTCCCGTGCCAAGCAGGAGGAACCGGGGCTTGAGCGCCATGCGGAAGACCTTCAGGAGGCGGGCGTCCCCAGGGCCATAGATGCCCACCGGCCGGAGGATCGTGTACGGCAGCCCACTTGCCCCCGCGAAGTCCTTCAGCCAGAGCTCCGCCTCCAGCTTTGTCCGCTGGTAGGCGTCCCCCGGCTGGAACGGCGCGTTCTCGTCAGCGGGAGGGTGTTCGATGTGTCCGTGCACGCCGACCGTGGAGACGTGCACGAAGCGAAGGAAATCGGGACGCGCGGCGGCGGCCTCCGCCAGGAGGCGGGTCGAATCCACATGCACCTTGCGGTGCTCCGCCTCCGGCGCGCCCCCGTCGCGGTACAGCGTCGCTATGTGAAACACCACACGCACCCCCTCCATGGCCGCCTTCACGGTGTCGGGGTCGTAGACCTCTCCCCGAAACCAGGCCACGGGAAGCCCTCCAAGATCCCCCAAACAGGAGGAGGGCCGCGCGATCGCCCGGACGTTATGCCCCTCCGCGAGCAGGCGTTTCACCAGCGCACGGCCGGTGAAACCGGTCGCGCCGGTCACCAGCACCACACAGGCGGGGGGTAGCGTCCTCATGCCCCCTCCTCTATCCGAGCCCGGGGGGGTGCCGCAATCCCAAAAGCCCTCCCCATCACGCGTAGCCAAGTTTCTTGAGCATCCAGAAATTCTTGTCCCAGTCCTTCTCGACCTGGATAACGAGGCGGAGGTTGACGCGCACGGCGTAGGCCTGGGCGATTTCGGTGGCAGCCTCGCCACGGACGGCTTTCATCATGCGGCCCTTCTCGCCGATCACAATGCCCTTCTGGGAGTTTTGGCGGACGTAGACATGGGCTTCGATGTCCCAACCTTTCTCCGTTTCATCGAGGCGCTCGATCCACACGGCGATGGAATGGGGCATCTCCTGGCGCAACCGGTGGAAGTATTTCTCGCGGATGATGTCGGCGATCGCCAGCTTGCGGGGGAAGTCGGAAACGATGTCCCCGGGAAAAAGCAGCGGCCCGGGGGGCATGAGCTCGAAGAGGCGGGACAGCAGTTCCTCGCACCCCTCGCCGGTCTCCGCGGAGACCCGGCGCCACTCCGGTGTCCGTGTGGAGTTCTTTTCGGTGGCGATGGACTCCCACATGCGGTGCAGCTCCGCCTCGGCCCGGTCCGGCAGATCACTTTTGTTCAGCACGAACAGCAGAGGAAGGGATTCCTCCCGCGCCAATCGGCGCATCCATCCATCGACCTCGATCGCCGGGGGAATCGACCGATCCACCACGAGCAGGGCGGCGTCGACGCCCTCGGTCGAGGCGCGTGCGGTCTTGTTCATCTGCTGGTTGAGCGGCTTGCTGGCATGGTGCACACCGGGAGTGTCGAGAAAAACGATCTGGCCACGCGGCTCGGTGTGAATCGCCCTGACCAGATTGCGCGTGGTCTGGGCCACGGGACTGACGATGGAGACTTTCTCGCCGAGCAGGCGGTTGATCAGCGAGGACTTGCCGGCGTTGGCGGCTCCGACGACGGTGGCCATGCCCACACGGAGGGGCTCATTCATGGAAATCGCGGCCCTCGCGGGTGGCCTTGACGTAACCCGCGCGGATGCAGAAGTCCCCGAAACGTTCGCCCGCCTGGCGTTCCAGCGCATAACGCCGCAGGATCGGGGCCAGTTCGGCGAGGATCGTGGCCTCGTCGATGTTCTCGCGGTAGAGCTTGTTGAGGCGGTCGCCACTGAAACCGGCGCCGAGGTAGAGGTTGTAGCGTCCGGGCGCCTTGCCCACGAAGCCGATCTCGCCGAGGTAGGGCCGACCGCAGCCGTTCGGGCAGCCGGTCATGCGGATCACGATCTCGTCGTCGCGCAGCCCCGCCTCCTCGGCGATGGCCTCCAGCTTGGTGATGAGGGTCGGCAGGTAACGCTCCGCCTCGGCCATCGCGAGCCCGCAGGTGGGCAGTGCCACGCACGCAATCGAATTGCGCCGCAGTCCGCCCAGCCCCGCGTATTCACCCACCTTGTGTTTGCGGAGCAGCGCCTCGACCGTTTCCTTTCCGGCTTCGTCCAGGTTGCCGATCATCAGATTCTGGTTGCCCGTCAGCCGGAAATCGGCCTCGCCGGCATGTTCCGCCACCTCGCGCAGCGCTGTCATCAGCGGATAACCCGGCTTGTCCTTCACGCGCCCCCCCTCGACGAACAGCGTGAGGTACCACTTTTCGTTCACCCCCTTCACCCAACCGTACACATCGCCGTTGCGCTCGAAGGCATAGGGGCGCGCGGGCTGCACGGGCGAGGAAAGGCGGAGGTTCAGCTCCTCGACGAACCAGTCGAGGCCATAGTCGTCGAGCGTGTACTTGAAACGGGCATGTTTGCGGTTGCTGCGGCAGCCGTAGTCCCTTTGGATCGTCAGGATTTTTTCGCAGGCATCGACGGCCTGATTGGCCGGCACGAAGCCGATCACGGAGCCGAGCCTCGGATAGGTCGCCGGTTCGCCGTGCGTCATTCCCAGCCCGCCACCCACTGCGATGTTGTACCCCGCCAGTTTGCCATCCTCCACGATCGCGATCAGTCCGATGTCGTTCGCAAACACATCCACATCGTTGTAGGGCGGTATCGCCACCGCGATCTTGAACTTCCTCGGCAGGTACCGGTGCGTGTAGATCGGCTCTTCGTCCTTCACCTCCGCCTTCGCCCGCGAATCATGCTCCTTCTCCCCGTCCAGCCAGATCTCATAATACGCCGTGGTGTTGGGCGTGAGGTGGCGGCTGATCGCGCAGGCCGTCTCATACACCTCTCCGTGCACCGCGCTCTGATGCGGATTCGGGTTGCACATCACATTCCGGTTCACATCCCCGCATGCCGCGATCGTGTCCATTTTCGCCTCAATGATCTCCCGCATCGTCTGCCGCAGCTCCCGCTTCACCACGCCATGGAACTGGAAGGCCTGCCGGGTCGTCAGCTTCAGCGTCCCATTTGCCAGCGTGTTCGCGATCCGGTCCATCTCCAGGTACTGCGCCGCGGTGCAGATCCCCCCCGGGACCCGTACCCGGATCATGAAGGAATAGGCGGGTTCCAGCTTCGAGCGCCGCCGTTCGTTGCGAAGCTCGCGGTCGTCCTGCATGTAGGTCCCGTGGAACTTGGTCAGCTGGGTGTCCTCCTCGGAGATCGCGCCTGTGAGGGGATCGCGCAACCCTTCCTCGATGGTGCCACGCAGGAAGCGGCTGGCCTCCTTGATGTGCTCAACGGCGATGTGGTCCTTGGGGACGGGCTTGGTGATATCCAGGATTTTCTCGGGCATGGTCGTGCGGGGGGCTGGGTGTTGCGGGCGAGGGTTAGCAAATCGGACGGCACCCGGTCAACCGCCGAAGCCCGCAATTTCAACCTCCCTCCGAATTGATTTTCCGGATGGATGGCACTATGGTTGGAATCCACTCCCATGAAAACACTTCTTCTTTCCCTGCTCTGCCTCGCCTCCCTCCCCGTGCTGGCCCATCCCGGCCACCCCGGCCCCCACGCTCACGGCGACGCCACCCATCTGATCGTTGGCCTCGTTGCCGCCCTGCCCCTGCTGGGCACCGGCGCGCTCTGGCTGCGGGGACGCGCCCGCCGCGCCGCCGCCTCCCGCGCCCGCAAAGACGGGCAGTAATCCCATGGCCAAAACCCCCTCGACCATGCTGCCTCTGGGCACCCCCGCCCCGGATTTCAGCCTCCCCGACACCATCTCCGGCGCTACCGTCTCCCTCTCCGACTACCAGAGTCGCCCTCTGCTCGTCGCCTTCCTCTGCGCCCACTGCCCCTTTGTCATCCACCTCCAGGACGAACTCGCCCGCCTCGGACACGACTACGCCCCCACCCCCCTCGGCATCGTCGCCATCTCCTCCAACAGCGTGGAAACCCACCCCCAGGACGCCCCGGACAAACTCGCCGCACAAGCCCGCGCCTGCGGCTTCCCCTTCCCCTACCTCCACGACGCCACCCAGGAAGTCGCCAAGGCCCACACCGCCGCCTGCACCCCTGATTTCTTCCTCTTCGACGCCTCACACCGCCTCTACTACCGCGGACAGTTCGACGACTCCCGCCCCGGTTCCGGCACGCCCGACGGCGCCGACCTCCGCGCGGCCATCGATGCCCTCCTCGCCGGCCAACCCGCCCCCGCCGCCCAGAAACCCTCCCTCGGCTGCAACATCAAATGGCGCCCCGGCAACGCGCCCCCCTACTACGGCTCCTGAGCCCCCCGCCGCCACAACTCCGCGAACTCCCCGCGCCACACCCGCTCCGCCCCCGCTGCAGTGGGCCCTTTAGCGGAGCCTCGGAGCGGCGATTTTTAGTTATGTTCCGGGTGAGGTTCCCTGGGTTGAATGGGGGTAGAATAACAGGGGGTTGAGGGTATGGCAAGTTTGGGGTGGACAGGGGGTGTGGGTCTGGCCAGAGTGCTGCGGTCACGCGCAGGATACGGCTCTGCCGGAGGGCAACCGGAGCGGCGCGCGACCCCTCGGGATCCTCCCGGCCCCCCACCTTTCCTTTCCGGATAGGCGGAGGTTTTTCCCGGGTGGATCATCCTGGGGGCCCATGCAAAAAACTCCGGGGGTGTGGAGGCAGAGCCCCCATCGTTGCCGAAGGTGTTCATGCGACGGCCTCCGGTTTCTGGAAGTGGACTTCGTGCGGGGTTTTCATGCCGAGGGCCTGATGGGGACGGTAGGTGTTGTATCGCAGGAACCAGTCGGCGAGGCCCCGATCCAACTCCCGGGGGCTGGCGTAGACCTTGAGGTAGCAATACCCCCGTTTCTTGGGGATATACGTGATGTCCGCGCACCAGATCTGGTTGGGCGCGATGACCTTCAGATTCCGGAGCAGGTAGGGGAAAACCTTGTGTCCCGGCGCGGGGATGCTCGTCCGAATGTTGAGGATTCCCATGAGCCTCCGCAGGAGCTTCCGACCGAGGTGGATCTGGTGATCACGGCCGAGAAGAAACGCCAGTTTGCGGGAGCCGAAGCAGGGCTCCCGCAGATGGAGTTCGTCAAGGATCCTGCACACGTGCAGATCCTGCTCGCTGAGCCGGGGAGATGGGGGGGAAGCCGGTTCCGGTTCACCCCCAACAGCGCGCACGGACGGCGAATGGACAGCGCTATATGATCTCGCTCCACCCGCGTTTTCCTCACGGTTCGACTCCCAGTTGCGCGCATTTTTGAGGTACTCGGTTTCGAGCATATTCTGGCCCAGCAGCCGCCCCATGTCGGAACAGCGGGCAAGCAGCTCTTGCTCGCTGTCCGTGGCGCGGCCCTTCTTCTCGAAGAGCTCATGGATGCGCTCCTCCAGCTCCTTATTTCCAGGCGCTGACCTGAACCGGATGAATCGGGTTCGCCTGGGCAATCTCGGTGATCGTCTGCACGCCCCGGAGGGCTTCCTTGGCGATGCGCGCCTTGACCTCGGCGCTGTGGTTTCTGCGTGGTCTTTTCATGGGGGGGCTTTGCGTTGGGTTTTGGGGTTGCCAACACACGGTTCCCTCACGTCAAATCATAACTAAGCCCCTGGCTCCGTTTTTGGGCACCACTACTAGGTTTTCGCAGCTTGACGCTCGGAACGTCGGGTTCTATTCTGTTTCCATGACGGAGAGAGCACCCAAGGACACATTTCCAAAAGCCCGGCCCAGCGCGTCTGCGGATGCCTCCCGGGCGGCGGAATTGTCGCGTCTGGGGGCGATGAGCGTCGAGGAGCGGATGCGGCTGGCCTTGAACCTTCAGCGACAGCTCTATGGATTGAAGCCCCAAAAGCTGGTGTCGTAAATGGAAGACGGACAGGATTTGTTGGCCGAAGCGGAAACGGTTGCGGCCGTGGCGGCGGCGGAGGGAATCGAACTTCTGGTCGTGGGGGCCCTTGCTCTGGCGGCGCACAAGTATGTGCGAAGCACCGGCGACATTGATTTGGCGGGTGTGGTGGAAGTTTCCCAGCTCCATCGCCTGGCGGAGGCCTTACGGGGCAAAGGATATGCCGTGGAATTGAATGAGGCGGATGCGCAGGACCCCCTGGGTGGGGTTCTGGATGTGCATAGTCCCACCGGTCTCATCCAAATCATCAGTTTCGCGCAAAAATTTCCCGCCGTCATTCAGGATGCGTTGCGGGAAGCCACGCTGGTGCTGCGTGGTCAAAGCAGCTTGCGCATTCTTCCCCTTGCCCATTTGGTGGTGTTGAAACTCTACGCCGGGGGATTCAAGTCCAAGGCCGATATTGTCGAAGTCCTGTCGCGGAATCCCGAAGCCGATTTGGATGCGATTGACGCGTTGTGCCAGCAGTACCGCATCCGGGGTTTTGCGGAGATTCGGCGGGAGCTCCCGTCGTAGCCGCGCATACTTTTGGAGTGATGCCGATGTGGAAACCCCACCCTCAACAACAATGTATCCGCATAAAGCGAAAATGATATCTCTGGTCCCCGTTCTTGGCCTGCTGTTTCTGGCTGGCTGCGGGAAGCCTGCGGCCCCGGCATCGGATGGGGCCCCGGCATTGGATGCGGAAAAAAGGGTTAGCCCACAATGGCGGTAAGGCGGGGCCAACCCGCCCCCGCCGCCCAGCTCCCCTCCCTCGGCTGCAACATCAAATGGCGCCCCGGCAACGCGCCCCCCGACTACGGCTCCTGAGCCCCCCGCCGCCACAACTCCGCGAACTCCCCGCGCCACACCCGCTCCGCCCCCGCGGGGTCCCCCGCCGCGCCGTCCACGGCCAACACCCATTCTGGGACCTCCGCCGCGCTGGCACCCATGCCCGCCGTCTCATTCTCCACACCCACCGGCACCAACACCACGCGCGGAGGTGACAATTCCCCACGATTGAGGATCGCCCAATACGGGTATTCATAGGAATTGCCCCCGGCCATCCAACCCAGACGCGAAACCCCACGCGCCTCCAGCAACGCCCTCAACGCCTCCGCCTCCTCCACCCGGGCCATGGGACGGTCCTGACTCGCGAACATCGCATATCGTCGATCCCTGTCCCGTTCCCCCCGCCCAACCAGAGGACGGCTCCCATTCTGGAAAGCATACGGAAGCCCGTACAGGCACACCAGCAGACAAATCCATCGCAGGTCCCGCCTCCCTGACCTGGCCCCACCGGGGTTCACCGCCAGCGCCAACAGCGGCGCCGCCAGCACGAACACCGGCGTGTGAAGACGCGAGGCCCAGGGTTGCCAGCGCATCCACACATGGTAGCCCAGCCACGCCACCCACAACCCGGCCGAGTAGGGGATCAGTCCGCGCCTCCTCCCCCTCGCCCACAGCACCACCAGCACCGGTGCCGCCACCAACGCCAGAACCATCTGCGGCAGGTTGCCCGCGAAATCCTCGTGCACCTGGGGTCCCACAAAAAACCGCCCCCCCCCCCCAGATCGTGTCCGGATCGTTCACCCATTCCCCCATCCATCGGTGCGTCGCCTTCGTCACCGCGCAATCCACCTGTTGGTCCTCCCCCCCTCCTCACCACAATCCAAGCCCTCACCCCCGACACCTTCCTCTCCCAGCCCTCCTCTTTCCCACCGCTCCCCGCCTGTCAACCCTCCACTCCCCAATCACACTATCATTTGTGAGCTTTTGGCGTGACCCGCCCGGGATTTGTGGCATAATCCCGCGCCTTTCCGTCGGCGTTCCGAAGCTCGGAACCCTGCAACACACCCCGTTCCGAAGCCCGGAACCCCCGCTTTACACACACCGAGACCCCCTATGCAACGCTCCCACACCTGCGGCGAACTCACCCCGGCACACGTCAGCCACTCCGTCACCCTCTGCGGCTGGGTCGACACCGTGCGCGACCACGGCGGCATCCTGTTCATCGACCTTCGCGACCGCTACGGCGTCACCCAGATCGTCTGCGATCCGGCCGACAACGCCGAGGCCGCCGCCGCCGCCGCCGCCACCAAGCCCGAGTACGTCATCCGCGTCGAGGGGACCGTGCGCGCCCGCCCCGCCAACATGGTCAATGCCCGCCTCGCCACCGGAGGCATCGAAGTCGTCGGTAACTCGGTCAAGGTGCTCAACACCAGCCCCACGCCTCCCTTCCCCCTCGAGGACGAGAAGGCCGCCCGCGTCAACGAGGAACTGCGCATGCAGTACCGATACCTCGACCTCCGCCGCCCCTCCATGCAGCGCGGCCTCGTCCTCCGCCATAAAATGGCCATGGCCGTCCGCCGCCACATGGACGAACTCGGTTTCGTCGAGGTCGAGACCCCCGTCCTCACCAAATCCACCCCTGAAGGCGCCCGCGACTACCTCGTGCCCAACCGCGTCACCCCCGGCACCTTCTACGCCCTGCCCCAGGCCCCCCAGCAATACAAACAGCTCCTCATGATGGCCGGAATGGACCGCTACTTCCAGCTCGCCCGCTGTTTCCGCGACGAGGACCTCCGCGCCGACCGCCAGCCCGAATTCACCCAGATCGACGTGGAGATGAGCTTTGTCGACGCCGAGGACCTCTACGGCGTCATGGACGGCCTCATCGCCTCCGTCATGGAGGCCGCCGGCCACGCCCGCCCTTCCCTTCCCCTCCCCCGCATGTCCTGGCACCACGCCATGGAACACTACGGCATCGACAAGCCCGACCTCCGCTTTGGCTGGGAACTCAAGGACCTCGGCGACATCTTCGCCGGCACCCAGTTCAAGGTCTTCGGCAACGTGCTCGCCTCCGGCGGCGTTATCAAAGCCCTCAACGCCAAGGGCGCCAGCGGCCCCGTCACCGTCCGCCAGATCGATGAATGGACCGCCCTCGCCAAGACCTTCGGCATGGGCGGCCTCGCCTACATCCGCGTGCAGGAGGACGGCACCTGGAAATCCCCCATCACCAAATTCTTCTCCGAGGCCGAAACCGCCGCCCTGCGCGAGCGCCTCGACATCGCCCCCGGCGACCTCGTCCTCTTCGCTGCCGCCCCCTGGCTCAAGGCCAGCCAGTTCCTCGGCAAAATCCGTCTGGAGGCCGCCCACTGCACCCCCGGCGTCATCCCCGAAGGCGAATTCAAGTTCACCTGGGTCACCGAATTCCCCCTCTTCGAGGAGGGCGACGACGGCTCCCTCGCCTCCATGCACCACCCCTTCACCACCCCGCTTCCCGAAGACGTCCCCCTCCTGGACACTGACCCCGGCAAGGTCCGCGCCGTCGCCTACGACATCGTCCTCAACGGCGTCGAACTCGGCTCCGGCTCCATCCGGATCCACGACCCCGTCCTCCAGGCCCGCATGTTCGACCTGCTGCGCGTCTCCGAGGAAGAAAAGAAAAACCGCTTCGGCCACCTCCTCAAGGCCCTCTCCTACGGCGCGCCCCCCCACGGTGGCATGGCCCTCGGTTTCGACCGCCTCGCCCTCCTCATGGCGGGAGGCAAGACCATCCGCGACGTCATCGCCTTCCCCAAGAACCACAAAGGCATCGACCTCATGATGGACGCCCCCTCCACCGTCGACGCCAAACAACTCCACGACGTGCACATCCAGCTCGACCTGCCCCCCGCAGCCGAGGATTGAGCCCCCCGCCCGGATGCCCCGCACCATCCTCCACCTCTGCGAACACTTCGGCGGCGCCGAGGCTTCCCTCCACGGAGTCGCCCGCGCCTTCCAGTGGTGGCTTCCCCTCTTCGACCCCTCCCGCTTCCGCGTCCTCCTCTGCTCCCGCAAAGGACCCGACAAGGCCTACGACGAGATGGTCGCCTCCGGCATCACGCCCCTCACCCTCGGCTACTCCAAACACGACCCGCGCAACCTGACCGCCCTCCTCCGCCTCCTCCGCCGCGAAAAGGTCGATCTCCTCCACGCCCACGGTTTCGGTGCCTGCCTCTGGGGACGCCTCGCCGGCCACATCGCCCGCATCCCCGTCGTCGTTCACGAACGCTGCAACTACACGACCGTGCCCCTCGCCATGCGGCCCGTCGAAGCCCTCCTCGGCCCCCGCACCCGCTGGGCCTTCGCCGTCTCCGAATCCACCCGACGCTACACGATCGAAAAGCGCCACATCCCCGCCGAACGCGTCCGCACCCTCTACAACGGCATCCTCCCCGAACGCATCCCACCCGCCGACCCCGAATGGATCGCGCACACCCGTCACGAACTCGGCGCCGACAACCGCCTCGTCGTTGGCGTCGTCGGACGCCTCGAACCCTACAAGGGCCACCTCGACGCCTTCGAGGCCTTCGCCCACCTCACGGACCTCCCCGCCGACCTGTGGGTCATCGGCGACGGCTCCTTTGAATCCACCCTGCGCGCCTGGATCGACGCCCATGGCATGTCCGACCGCATCCGCCTCCTCGGCTACCGCCGCGACGCCCTCCGCATCATCCGCTGCCTCGATCTCCAGCTCTTCCCCAGCCATCAGGAGGGAACTCCCAACACCCTCTACGAAGCCCTCGCCGTCGGCAACCCCATCGTCGCCAGCACCTGCGACGGACAGGGCGAGATCCTCGAACACAACATCACTGCCGATCTCTTCACACCCGGCGACATCCCCGCCATGGCCGCCGCCCTCCGACGCCTCCTCAGCGATCCTGCCCTCCGCACCGAACGCGCCGCCTCCTCCCTCCGTCGCTCCGCCGACTTCGACGGACACAAAACCGTCGCCGCCATGCAGGACCTCTACACGGAAATTCTCGGCGACGCCTGACGCGCCCCCCCATCCTCTTCTGTGGGACATCGCCGCCCAACGTCCCGTTCCCCTTTGCCTTCCCAACAGCCCTGCCGACGGAGGCCCCCCCCCATCCCACAAATCGCACCCGTCGTCCCTCGATGTGTCCGCCCCCACTTCTCTCATTTTTCGCGGCCAATTTCACCAAAAATACCATCTACACCTTCCATCACACCTCCGCTCCGCGATCTTTCACGCGAACCACGTTCGATGATTGACAACGCTTGCGAATTACCGACAATGAGAGTCACATCCAACCCAGGAGCACCCCATGACGTTTCTTCGCCCGCTGACCCTCGCCCTGATCCTCGCGCCCCTCTTCGCCCTGCGGGCCCAACCGCTCATCAACGACACGCCCAAGGACGAATCCATCCGCCTGTCCTACCTCTACGACCACGACGGCGCCGATGATGGCGATGTCCTCAACGGCTTCGAAATCGGCTACGCCTCCCGCATTTATCCCTTCGACCAAATGGTCTTTTCCTACTCCCACGCCAGCGCCAGCGGCTACGAGTTCAACTCCTTGCTCGTCTCCTTCGAGACCCTCTTCCCCCTCAACGACATCGTCATCCCCTACGGCGTCTTCGGCGTCGGCTTCGCCTGGGTTGACAACAAGAACGCGGGCACCTCCATCCAGGAAGGCCCCATCGGCAAGATCGGCGGCGGCGTCATCGTCCAGGTCACCTCCGCCACCAGTGTCTACGCGGAAGTCAACTACCAGATCGGCGAGAAGAGCTTCTGGGACGATGGCGACGAAGGCGAGCAAGACTCACAGAACCTGCTGCTCCAGCTCGGTCTCCGCTTCCACTTCTGAAAAACACCAAGGGGGGGGGGCGGATGCCCGCGGGGCTCACCCCCTCTCCACTCCCCGATAGACCTTCGCGATCCCATCCCGATAAACTCTGAAGTTGTAGTGGGTGTCGATGAGATGCCGGCCGCCCCGCGCGAGGCGGGCCCGTTCTTCCGCGGAACCGGCCAAAGCGGCAAGGGCTTCGGCGAAGGCCCCAGCCTCCGGGGGCGCGAATGCGGCATTTCCCTCGTCAAGAAGCAGTCGGTTCGCCTCCACATCCGTCGCCAGAATGGCACGCCCCGCCTTGAGGTAGTCAAGGAGCTTCAGCGGTGTGTTGTTGCCCGAGATCCGCGGGGAAAGCAGGATATCAACCGCCGCGAGGCTCGAAGGAAGCTCGTCGGGCGCCATCTTGCCCAAAAAGGTGACCGATTCCGCCGCACCTTCCTTTTCAAGGAAGGCCCGCCGTTGGGCGATCTCGCCTTCCGTTCCCCCGATGACCAGCACCCGAAGGCGGGGTTCGCGGCGGATCGCCTCCGGAATGGCCGCGAACAGAAGGTCGATCCCTTGGTACACCGCGAAGGAGCCCACATACAGGGCGAGAACCTCCTTCTCATCCTTGCGGAAGCTGGCACGCAAGGCCTGCACCCGCCCGGGATCGGCCTCGGCAAGCGACGAGGGAATGTCGGGAATATGATGGCAGGGCGTGCCGGGGCAAAGACGCCGCACGGCCTCCGCGAGGCCCGGGCCGGTCGCGATAACCGCATCCGCGTGCCGCATCGTGAAGGCCTCCACCCGTGCATAAGCGGCCATGACGAGGTTCCTCAGCCCCTTTTTCCGATAGGAGGCCGGATCGGAATGTTTTTCGTAGACCAGGAGGCATCGGTGTCGCCTGGCGAGGAACACCCCGAGGAAACCCGCGTCCTCGACACCGTGGACCACCTCGTAGCGGTTATGGCGGAGGAGGCGGAGGGCACGGAGGAAAATCTTGGCGTCGAAAAGGAGTTTCCCAAAGGAGGGACCGATGGGCAGGTCGCGCAAGCCGGGGATGTTTTTGACGCGGTGGAGGGTGACCCCGGCAATCGAACGGTCTTCCCCGAAGGGAAGCGTGACCAGGTCCACCTCGAACCCGAGCTCGGAAAGGGCCCGGAGGTTGTAGTCGACCCGGATCGGGGAGCCGCGCCACTGGAAAAATGGCTGGGGAGAGAGGAAAAGCACACGGGGTTTCACGAGGTTTTGCTCCGATGGTGTCGCAGCAGCCGCCGGAGCATGGCCGTAGGCGGGTTGCGCGTGCCGACCCGTGCCACGGGTCCACAGCCCCCCCGAAGGGCCGACAGAAGGGCCTCCACGGGTTCGTGCCCCTCCGCATCGACCTGGAAACGAACGGCATAACGTCCCGCCTGCTCCTCCTCGCCCCGGAGGGGAAGCGGATCCGAGCCCGCCAGAACCGGGAGCCCTTTCCGCCGCATCGCGCCCGGCTCGGGCCAGCCCAGGCAACGCAGGGAACTATCGCCCGCCAACAAGGCAGGATCCGCCTGAAAAAGGCCGCGGACGACCCCGGCCCTTCCGAACATCCACTTCCCGGGGGCCCACGCCAGCACAGGCAGCCCCCCCGCCTCCCTCACCCGCCGCACCACATCCGCCGCGGGCAGCCCCTCCCCCATCGCCTGCCGAACCCCAAGAGCCAGGATTTCCACACGCTCCTTGCACACAATCTGACGGCCCGCCACCACCAACATCCTTCGCCCTTCTTTTTCCAACCAAACCCCTCGCCCATCCCCCGTGCACGCGATCCTCCATCCATCGGGCAGCCCCGCCTCCCCTCGGCACAGCCCCTCAAAAGCTTGTTCACGAGAGGTTTCCGTGAGAAACAATACCTTCCAGGCCCCAGAGGCTCCCTCCAACGCCTGCAACCGATCCCAGGCACCCGCCAACAAATGGCCGGTGTCGTGGACCGGGTAAAGATGCACATGCGTGTCGGCGATCACAGGAGTCATGCTCTCCATGTTACGACTTCCCTCGCCAGACTCACGCCAATTTCACCAGATTCCACCTCTCCCTCTCCCCCTATAGCCCCCCCTCTTTTTTCTTCGCTTTTTCAAAACCAATTATTTCGCTAAAGCGAATTGCGAAAAACGTCCGGATATGCGAGGATCAACGTCCCATGAAAAAAGCCCTCATCACTGGAATCACGGGCCAGGACGGATCGTACCTGGCGGAACTGCTCCTTTCAAAGGGGTATGAAGTGCACGGAATCATCCGGCGCGCCTCGAGCTTCAACACGGAGCGCATCGACCACCTCTACCAGGACCCCCATGTGCACGGCACCCGCCTGTTTCTTCACTACGGGGATGTGACGGATTCGTCGCAGCTGGCGAGCCTGTTGTACGACGTACAACCCGCCGAAATCTACCACCTGGCGGCCCAGAGCCATGTCCGGGTCTCCTTCGATACCCCGGAATACACCGGGGATGTCACGGGACTTGGCACCGTGCGCCTGCTCGAGGCCATGCGCAAGGTGGGCCTCAAAGGCGCCCGCTTCTACCAGGCCTCCTCTTCCGAAATGTACGGGAAGGTCCTGGAAGTCCCGCAGACGGAGACGACCCCCTTCTATCCCCGCAGCCCCTACGGCTGCGCCAAGGCCTACGCCTACCACCTGACGGTCAACTACCGCGAGTCCTACGGCATGCACTGCAGCAACGGGATCCTCTTCAACCACGAATCCCCGCGCCGGGGAGAAACCTTCGTGACCCGCAAGATCACCCGCGCCGCAACCCGCATCAAGCTCGGCCTGCAGGACCGCCTCTTCCTCGGCAACCTCGAGGCACGCCGCGACTGGGGCTACGCCCCCGACTATGTGCGCGGAATGTGGATGATGCTGCAGGCGGACCAGAGCGACGACTACGTCCTGGCGACGAACGAGACCCACTCCGTGCGCGAATTCGTGGAGGAGACCTTCGGACTGCTCGACCTGGACTGGAAAGAGTATGTCGATCACGACCAGCGCTACGAGCGCCCGGCGGAGGTGGACCTGTTGATCGGAGACTACGCGAAAGCCAAACGGCAGCTCGGCTGGGAACCGGAAGTCACCTTCAAGGAACTCGTCCGCATCATGGTCGAGTCGGATCTCAACCTGGCTCGGCGGGAAAGCGCGGTGAAACAAACCCTCGCCGACCTCGAGGCCAAGCCGTGAAATCGCCGTCCATCCTCCCTCGTGCGGCGCGGATCTTCGTGTGCGGCCACCGGGGGATGGTGGGCTCCGCCGTCCTGCGCGCCTTAGCGGCGCGCGGGCATACGGCCCCTCTGCTGCGCACCCACGCCGAGCTCGACCTCTGCGACTCCGCGGCGGTAGACCGTTTTTTTCAGGAAGAACGCCCGGAGATTGTCATCCACTGCGCGGCGCGCGTGGGGGGCATCCATGCGAACCGGAGCTATCCGGCCGAGTTCATTCAGCAGAACCTCGCCATGGCCCTCAACGTGGTCCACAGCGCCTGGCGGCACGGCACAGGACGGCTCCTGTACCTGGGCAGCTCCTGCATCTACCCCCGCGAAGCCCCACAGCCCATGACCGAGGACAGCCTGCTCACGGGCCCGCTGGAGACCACGAACGAAGCCTACGCCCTGGCAAAAATCGCCGGGCTCAAACTTTGCCAACACTACCGCGCCCAGTACGGCGTCTGCTACCACAGCGCGATGCCGACCAACCTATATGGTCCCGGTGACAACTACCACCCGGAACACAGCCATGTGATCCCGGGGCTGATGCGGCGCTTCCACGCGGCGAAAGTCGAGGGAGCCCCGCAGGTGACCCTCTGGGGCACCGGCACCCCCCGTCGCGAATTCCTGCACGTGGACGACCTCGCGGAGGGCCTCCTTCTGCTGCTCGAACAAGAAAACCCACCGGATCTGGTCAACATCGGCTGCGGAGAGGACCTGACGATCCGCGAGCTGGCCGGCCACGTGGCTGAGGCCGTCGGCTACCGCGGAAACATCGTCCTGGACCCCACGATGCCGGACGGCACCCCCCGGAAACTCCTCGACATCTCCCGCATGCGCTCCCTGGGATGGAGCCCACGCATCGGCCTCCGGGAGGGGCTGGCCGCCACGTACAGCGACTTCCTCTCTGGACACCGGGAAGCCTGAGGCGCCGCACCGCGCCCCTCGCCCCCCTCCCTCGGCGGCCCCTCCTCAGCCCGGACCGCTGAGGCCCTCGATGATGCCCACCAGAGGCAGGAACAGCGCGATAACGATCACGCCGACAATCAGTGCGAGGAAAACGATCAGCAACGGCTCGATGATGGACGTGAGGCCCGCCACAGCGTTGTCCACCTCGTCCTCGAAATTGTCCGCGATGCGCCTGAGCATGTTGGGCAGTTCTCCGGTTTCCTCCCCCACTTCCACCATAGAGATGACCATTGGGGGGAAAATCCCGGTGGAGGCCAGGGTCGGGGCGATGTTCTCGCCCTCTTTCACGGCATCATGGACAACATGCACGGCGCCCTCGACGACGGCATTACCCGAGGTTTCGCCCACAATGGTGAGGGCCTGGAGGACCGGGACCCCTGAGTCCATGAGCTCGCCCAGGGTGCGGGTGAACCGGGAAATCGAGCTCTTCATGAAAAGCTGGCCAAACAACGGCATGTGCATCTTCGCCCAGTCCAGGGCGTAGCCCCCCTTCGGCGTCCTCTTGACGAATTTCATCACGATGGCCAGGGCGATCACAATCCCCAGCAGCATCGGGCCGATCACCACGAAGTTCTTCGAGAACAGCACCACAAGCTGGGTAATGCCCGGGAGCTTCTTGCCCTGCATGATGTCCGCGAAGATTTTCTCGAACTTCGGGATAATCACGATCATGAGGAAAGAGAGGATGACGACCGCGAGCCCCAGCACCACGATCGGGTAGGTCATGGCGCCCTTCACCTTGTTCTTGATCTTCTGTACCTTCTCCATGAACTCCGCCAAACTCAGCAGGACCTTGTCCAACACCCCGCCCACCTCACCCGCCTTCACCATGTTCACGTACAGCTTGTCGAAAATCTTCGGATGCTGCACCAGCGCCTCCGCGAAATTGCTGCCCCCCTCGATCGCATCCCCCATGTCCGCCAGCGCCTTGCGCAGCATCGGATTCTTCTCCTGGCGGCCCAGAACCTTCAGCCCACGCACCAACGGAAGGCCCGCATTCACCAAGGTCGCCAACTGGCGCGTGAAGGACATCAGCTCCTTCGGCTTCACCTTCTGCAGGAAAGCGGGCAACTGAAGCTCCTTCTGGAGCCCTCCCTCCGCCGGGGCCGCCGCGCGCCGCACAGATTTCCCCGAGGCCGGGGCCGGGGCCGAGCCCATGACCACCGATGTCGGAAACAACCCCTTGTCCCGCAACATCTTCTGAGCAGAAACCTCGTCAGAAGCCTCCACACTTCCCGTGAACTCTTTCCCTTTCTGGTCGACGGCGCTGAAACGGTATTTGGGCATGGGGTCCTGCGGGGTGGGGGTGACAAAAAAACTGTAGCGAAAGCTGTCCGGACAAATCAAGCCGGAAACCGAGCCTTGTCCGAAAAATTAGGTGTACTTCACGACCTCCTCGAGGGTGGTGAACCCGTCGAGGATGCAACGGATGCCGTCTTCCCGCAGGGTTCTCATGCCCAGTTCGCGCGCGCGGTCGCGGATGACCACCGTGGGACGGCGCTCGGTGATCAACGTACGGATCGGGTCGGTGATCCGAAGGTACTCGTAGATGCCGCGGCGCCCCTTGTATCCGGTCTTGTGACAGTTCTCGCAGCCTCCTCCGAAATAGAACGGCCTCCCCCCCACGGCGTCGGGCCCCAGGCCCAGCGACTTGACCTGCAGGGCATCGGGCACGTAGGACGTCTTGCATTCCTTGCAGATCGTGCGCACAAGGCGGGTCCCCATCACCGATTGCAGCGTCGAGGCGATGAGAAAGGGCTCGATCCCCATGTCGATGAGGCGGGTCACGGCCCCGGCGCTGTCGTTGGTGTGCAGGGTGCTGAAGACGAGGTGCCCCGTGAGGGAAGCCTGGATGGCGATCTGTGCGGTCTCGAAGTCGCGCACCTCCCCCACGAGGATCACATCCGGATCCTGACGCATGAAAGCCCGCAGGATGTTCGCGAACGTAAGGTTGATCCGGTGGTTGGCGTTGACCTGGACAATGCCCTCGATGTTGTACTCGACCGGCTCCTCGGCGGTCAAAATCTTGGTCCCCGTCTCGTTGCGGCGCCCCAGGGCCGCATAGAGGGTCGTGGTCTTTCCCGAACCCGTGGGGCCCGTCACCAACACAATGCCATTGGGCATGTTGATGTCGTCGGTAAAGGTATTGTAGACGTCGTCGGGCATGCCCAGGCGCTCGAGTTCGAGGCCGACTGCGCTCTGGTCAAGCACGCGGAGCACGACAGACTCGCCGAACTGGGTAGGGAGGGTGGACACGCGGAAGTCCACCGGCCTCCCGGCGATGTTGAGCTGGATGCGGCCGTCCTGCGGCAGCCGCCTCTCCGAGATGTCGAGCCCGGACATCACCTTCACACGGGAGATCACCGGCAGGGCCAGATGCTTCGGCGGGGGCGCCATTTCGTACAGGGCACCGTCCACCCGGTAGCGGATCTTGAACTCGTGCTCGAAAGGCTCGAAATGGATGTCGGAGGCCCGGTCCTGCACCGCTTGGTAGAGCACGAGATTAACAAAGCGGATCACCGGAGCCGCGTTCGCGGAGGTCTCCAAATCCTCCTCCGTCAGGTTCGCCGTGCCGACCCCAACGCTTCCGGCATCCTCCAGTTCCTGCTCCAGCTCGCTGAGCATGTCGCCCACCGAGTGATCCGTGTCATCCGCGTAGTGCCGGACCAGGTGCTCCTTGATGTCCCTCTCCGCGGAAACCACGAACGTGACGTCCTTGCCCAGCACAAAGCGCAGCTCGTCGACGATCTCGGGCGTAATGAAGTCGCAGGTTGCGAGTTCGAGGGTGACGGCGTCGGCGTTGACGGGGATGAGGTTGTACATCCGGGCCAGAGAGGAGGGCAGCATCCGGATCAGCTCGGCGTTCACGCTGTGGCGACCCAGGTCCAGCACGCGCACCCCCATGAGCAGCGCCTGCTGCTCCATGAGAGCCTCCTCCGTCATGATCTCCATGTCGAGAAGAATGCGGCGGATCGACCGCCCCGTGCGGGTGTGCTCGTCCATCACCTCCGCGGCTTGAGCCCCGCTCACGTAGTCGTGCTGGACGAGGTGCTCCAATAAAAGATCGGTCTGGGCGGTGTGCGACATGGCGGCGACGGGCAGGGGTTATTTTCCGGTCTGGACTTTTTGGGCGAGCGATTCCGGGTCGTTCGCCTTGAGGATCATGTTCTCGAAGCTGATAACCCCCTGGCGGTAGAGGTTGAGCAGGGAGGCGTCCAGAGTGATCATCCCATGCCGCGCCCCCGTCTGGATGTCGGAGGTGATCCGGAAGGTCTTGTTGTCACGGATCAGCGCCTGGATGCCCGGCGTGGTGATCATGATCTCGAAGGCGGCCACGCGGCCGGGCCGGTCCGCCCGGGGGATGAGAACCTGGGAAATGACAGCCTGGATGGTGGAGGCCAGCTGCGTGCGGATCTGCTCCTGCTGGCTGGTGGGGAAGGCGTCCACAATCCGGTCCACCGTGCGGGCGGCTCCGGTAGTGTGCAGGGTGGCGAAGACCAGGTGGCCGGTTTCCGCCGCGCTGATCGCCGCCTCCATGGTTTCCAGGTCACGCATTTCCCCCACGAGGATCACATCGGGGTCCTGCCGCAGGGCCCCGACCAGTGCCTGCCGGAAAGACCCCACGTCGACCCCGAGCTCGCGCTGGATGACGAGGCTGGTCTTGTGTTCGTGGTAGAACTCGATCGGATCCTCGATCGTGATGATGTGGCAGTCCCGCTCCTCGTTGATGATGTTGATCATGCTCGCGAGGGTGGTGGACTTTCCAGAGCCGGTGGGCCCGGTGACCAGGATGAGGCCCTTGGGTTTGTAGAGCAACTCCTTCGCCTGGGGAGGAAGACCGATCTTCTCCAAGGTCAGCAGGGTCTTCGGAATCTGCCGCAGCACCATGCCGACCGCCCCCTTCTGCCGGAAAACACTCACCCGGAACCGGGCGAGGTCCTTGAATCCGAAGCCGAAGTCCGCTCCGCCGGTCTCCATCAGGTGGCGGATCGTGTCCTCGCTCGTGACCGAGCGCATCAGGCGCTCCGTGTCCTCGGGGCGCAACGGCTCCGTGTCCAAGGGGCTGAGGCCGCCGTTCATGCGCAGAACGGGCGGACTGTTCACTTCCAAATGCAGGTCGGACGCGCCCTCCTCCACCACAAGGGTGAGCAGGTCGTCCATGTTCACGTGCGAGGCGGGTATCGTCATTAGTCGCTGTCTCCCAGGGTTACTCGGAATACTTCCTCCAACGTGGTCTGGCCCGCGATCACCTTGCGGAGGCCGTCCTCGCGCAGGGTGCGCATCCCCAGCTCCCGCGCCCGCTTGCGCAACTCGCTGGTGTTCACCTGCTGGTAGATCATGTGCTGCACTTCATCGGTGACCACGAAAATCTCGAAAATCCCGATGCGGCCCGAATAGCCGCTGTAGGAGCAGTTGGGGCACCCGGCCCCCCGCTGCAGCTGAAGGTTCTCCACCTGCCCCGCCAGGCCCCCGAGCAGGCGCAGCTCCCGGTCGGTGGGCCGGTAGGGTTCCGAGCATTTCGAACAGATCTTGCGGACAAGGCGCTGGGCCATGATGCCCCGCAGAGAAGAGGCGGCCAGGAAAGGCTTGACCCCCATGTCGATGAGGCGGGTCACCGCGCCCGGGGCGTCGTTCGTGTGCAGGGTGCTGAACACCAGGTGGCCGGTGAGCGAGGCGTTGATGGCAATCTCCGCCGTCTCCAAGTCGCGGATTTCACCGATCATCACGATGTTGGGGGCCTGGCGGAGGATGGAACGAAGGGCTGCGGCGAAGGTGAGGCCGATGTCCGCGCGGACATGGACCTGGTTGATGCCGGCGAGCTGGTACTCAACGGGGTCCTCGACGGTGATGATCTTGCGATCGGGCTTGTTGATCTCGTTGAGGCAGGAGTAGAGGGTCGTAGTTTTTCCGGAACCCGTGGGCCCCGTGACCAGCACGATGCCGTCGGCAAGGTTGATGAGGGAGCGGAAAGTCTGCTGGTCATCGGTAAAGAAGCCCAGCTCGGGGAGGCCGAGGCGGAGGCTTTCCTTGTCGAGGATACGCATGACCACCGACTCGCCATGGGTGGCGGGCACCACGGACACGCGCAGGTCGAGGTCGCGCCCCATGACGTTGATCTGGATGCGCCCGTCCTGGCAGACCCGCTTCTCGGCGATCTTCATGTTCGACATGATCTTGATGCGCTGGATGATCGCGGCTTGGAGGCGCTTCGGAGGGCTGTCCACCTCCTGCAGCACGCCATCGATGCGGTAGCGAACCCGCAGCTTCTTCTCCATCGGCTCGATATGGATGTCCGATGCCCGCTTGCGGAACGCCTCGATGATGATCAGGCTCACCAGCTTGATGATCGGCGCATCCTCCTCCGTCGCCTCCTCCGCGTCACCGAAGAGGGACTGCGTCTCGTCCGTGGCGATGCCCGCGATGGTGGCCTCGGTGAGTTCCTGCAAGGCGCTGCCCATGCGCCCGCCGCCACCGCTGCTGTAAAACAAACCGATCGCGGACTTGATCTCCCGGGCCGAGGCCACCACGGGAACCACGTCGAAGGGCAAGGAATACCGGAGGCTGTCGATCGTGTCCAGGTCCTGCGGGTCCGAAAGGGCGACCGTCAACTCGTTGCCCCGTTTCCAGACAGGGATGACCCCGTAGCGCCGCGCCAGTTCGGCCGGAAGGCAATCGATCACCTCCTGGTCGATGTCCAAGTCGCGCAGGGAGACCATCTCCATCCCATAGTGCCCGGCAATCGCGCGGGTGATCTCGTCAGAGGTGATCATGCCGGACTCCTCCAGCACGTCGACCACGCTCATGCCCCGCTCGTCCGCGAGGTAGGCCGCCTTTTCGGCGATGGCTTGGTCGATCAGCCCCACTTGCTGCAGGGTCTCCAGGGTGTATTCGTCTTTCGGTGTCAAGGCGGCGTTCCTTTGGGGGGTCCGGACGGAGAAAGCTCCGGGCTGTCAAGCTAGCCCATGCGCCCTCGGTTACGCAAGCTTGTTTTTCAGCAGTTCCCTCACACGCTGGGGGTCGGCCTTGCCGCGACTCAGGCGCATCGCCTGCCCGATGAGGAACTGGAGAGCGGCCTCCTTGCCACCGCGGTAGTCCCCGACCACGGCCGGATGGGTGGCGATCACCTCGTCGACCACCGTCCCGATCGTTTCGCTGTCGCTGACCTGCGCCCAGCCCCGGGCCTTCACCAGAGCCTCGGGATCCCCCCCCTCGTCCACGAGCACCGCGAAGACCTCTTTCGCTTTCGTCATGTTCAGAGTGCGGGCCTCGACCAGCGCGATGATCCGGGCGAGGGAAGCCGGAGGCAGCCGCAGGTCCCTCGGCGCAACACCGCGATCCGAAAGCACGCGGAGCACCTCGGTCATCACCCAGTTCGCCGCCGCCTTCGGCTGCCCGCAGGCTTCCGCCGCCTCCTCGAAGTAGTCGGCCACCTCCTTGTCGGCCACCAGCACGCCGGCGTCGTACTCCGGAAGCCCGTACGTGTCCATGTAACGTTGCTTGCGCATCCGCGGAAGCTCGGGGAGTTCCGCCCGCCAAGCCTCGACCACGTCCTCCGCGAGCGTGATCGTGCCGAGGTCGGGACAGGGGAAATAGCGGTAGTCGTGCGCGTCCTCCTTGGTCCGCATGGAGGTGGTGATCCCTCGCTCATCCTCCCAGCGGCGCGTCTCCTGCACCAGCGGCGTGCCCTCCCGCAGGGCTTTCGTCTGCCGGCGGATTTCGTAGGCCACTGCCCGGTGAACGCCGCGGAAGCTGTTCATGTTCTTGATTTCCGCCTTCACCCCCAGGCGCGTGCTGCCCTCCTCGGCGACGCTCACATTGACGTCACAGCGGATGTTTCCCAGCTCCAGGTTGCAGTCGCTCACCCCGCCGTACTGGAGGATGCGCTTCAGCTCCGTGAGGTAGGCGAACGCCTCCTCCTCGCTGTGCAGGTCCGGCTCGCTCACGATCTCCATCAGCGGCGTCCCCGCACGGTTGTAGTCGATCCCACTCGCCCCGCGCAGGTGAGAGGACTTGCCGACATCCTCCTCCAAGTGGATGCGGTGAATGCGGATAAGGCGCCGCACTCCCCCCACCTCGATCTCCACGCCTCCTCCCAGACACAGGGGCTGGTCGTACTGGGTGATCTGATAGTTCTTCGGCATGTCCGGATAAAAGTAGCTCTTGCGGTCGTGCTTGCTGCGCGCGGCGATCCGGCAGCCGAGCAACAACCCGGCCTGAACCGTCTTGCGCACCGCCTCGCGGTTGAGCACCGGCAACGCCCCCGGGTATCCAAGGCAGACGGGACACACGCGGGTGTTCGGCGCCGCCTCTCCCCCCACCTCACAGCCACACCAGATTTTCGTGCGCGTGTTTAACTGCACGTGGGTCTCAAGTCCGATCGTCGGAACCAAGTTCATTCGGCTCTCTCCACAGGGGGGTTCATCTGAAGGGCTCTCACGGGGGGGCTCACAGCGGGGGCTTCACGCCCAAGAAGCCGGAAACCTGTTCGTAGGCGTGGGCCACGCGCAGGATTTTCTCCTCGGCGAACGCAGGCCCCAGCACCTGCAGCCCCACGGGCAACCCTCCCGCGGTCATCCCGCAGGGCACCGAGAGACCGCAGCCCCCTGAAAGATTGCTGGGAATCGTGCAAATATCGCCCAGGTACATCGTGAGGGGGTCATCGACCTCCTCGCCGATGCGGAAGGCCGGCGTAGGCGCCACGGGCGCGAGCAGAACGTCGCAACGCGCATAAACCGCCTCGAAATCCCTGCAAAGAAGGGCCCGGGCCTTGAGGGCCTTCATGTAGTAGGCGTCGTAGTAGCCGGAGCTGAGCACATAGGTGCCCAGGAGGATGCGCCGCTTCACCTCACGCCCCAGCCGGGCATCCCGCGTGTCCCGCATCAGGCCCACCGGGTCCTCCGCCTCCACCCGGCTGCCATACCGCACACCATCGAAACGCGCCAGATTCGCAGAGGCCTCGGCTGGCGCCAGGATGTAATACACCGCCACGGCGTGGCGAAGGTTCGGAAAGGACACGGTCACCGGCTCCGCCCCCAGGGCAACAATCCGGTCGATCGCCCCCCGCACCGCCGCCTCCACCTCCGCATCCGTCCCTTCCCCGAAAAACTCCTCCGCAATTCCAACCTTGAGTCCAGCAAGACCACCCCCAAGCGCCGCCGCGTAATCGGGAACCTCCCGCCGCGCGCTCGTACTGTCCATAGGGTCGTGCCCGGCAATCACCCCCAAGGTGTCCGCCGCATCCGCCACCGTCTTGGCCAGCACACCCACCTGGTCCAACGAACTCGCAAAGGCCGTCAACCCATGGCGGCTCACCCGGCCATAGCTGGGCTTGAGCCCGACACAGCCGCAAAAGGATGCGGGCTGGCGGACGCTGCCTCCCGTGTCGCTGCCCAGGGACACAATCGCCGTGTCGGCGGCCACCGCCGCCGCACTGCCGCCGCTTGAACCACCCGGCACACGGTCGAGGGCCCACGGATTGAGGGTGTTTCCATACGCAGAATTCTCGGTGCTGGCCCCCATCGCGAACTCGTCCATGTTGACCCTTCCATAGAGAACGGCCCCCGCGGCACGCAGTTTCGCCACGGAAGTCGCATCATAAGGGGACAGATAGCCCCCGAGGATCCTGGACGCGCAGCGGCAGGATTGTCCTCGGACATTCAGTAGGTCCTTGATCGCCACAGGAATGCCGAGAAGGGCTCCCCTCTCGCCCGCGGCCAGCCTGCGCCCGGCCTCCTCGGCCTGCCGCAGGGCGTCTTCCGTGTCGCGCTCCAAATACGCATGGATGCGGGTGTCCACGTCCGCGATGCGCGCGTCCAGATCCCGCACAATATCCACTGGCGAGCACTCCCCCCGGTCCAGCAGCCCCCTCAACTCCCGCAACGTCTTCCCCGCCAAGCCGCTCATGACTCCTCCATCATCTGGGGAACCCGCACAAGTCCCTGCACCGTTGCGGGCGCGTTCCGCAACAATTCCGCCGGGTCCGGCCCCGCCACCGGAACATCCTCCCGCATCACATTCTCTACGGGAAGAGGATGATACATGGGCTCCAGGCCCTCGAGGTCCAGCTCGTCGAGCTGGCCAACAAAGGCCAAGATTTCAGCCAGGTCCTCCTGCAGGGAGGACACCTCGTCATCGGTCAGGCCGATCCGCGCGAGGGCGGCCACCCGGCGGACATCCAAATCGGCGGTGGGGGGTTCACTCATGCCCAGTCCGATACCCTCCCCTTCGCGGCGAGTCAAGCGGCGCATGCGCTCCTCACATGTCCCAGGGCAGATCCACGGCCTGCTCCGGGGGGATGCGCTCCGAGGGCCGGAACGTCTCTCCCGCCCGCCCCCCCTCCTCTCCCCCGTCCATGCCCCCTTCCTCCGGAATCTCCTCCGCGGCTCCACCCGCCGACGGCGGCACAACAGGCCCCTGCTCCTCCGCTCCCCCGTCCGTGCCCCCTTCCTCCGGAACCTCCTCCGCAGCTCCACCCGCCGACGGAGGCAGAACAGGCCCCTTCTCCTCCCCCTCCCCCTTCACGGCGGCCTCCCCTTCGCCACCCATACTCCCAGGCGTCGGCAACCCCTCCACCCCTTTCTCCCCTTCCGATCCATCAAAAATCGAGGGGTCCAAGCCCTCCTCCGCCCCACCCACCCCCAACAACAACCAAACCAAAGCGGCCACCCGCCTCACCCACCCCCCGATTCCCCTGCTGAAATTGCTCCCGCGCATGTACCCAAGTGTATCCACGGCGCCAGCCCTCCGCAAGCATGCAAACCACTTGACTTCCACCACGGAAAGAGACAGGGGGAGCAGATGAAACCGTACGGTCGCTTTCTCCGGCCCCCCCTGCTGGGACTCCTGCTCTCCGCCTGCGGCAGCCCCCGCACCCCTCGGGAGCTTCCCCTCCCGCCCCCTCCGGAAGCCCCCATACCCTCCTCGAGGCTCCCCAACGGCGTTGAACTCCTCGCGGGAGATCGCACCCTGAATTGGGACGACCTCCAATCCGGAAACCTCCCCACCGACAGCACCGTCACCCTCCGTGTCGCCCCATCCGTCCCCCTCGAGTCCATCACCCTCCTCCTCCAACAAATCCACGATCTGGGCTACCTCGTCCGCTTCGCGCCCACGGAATAACCCCATGCCCACGGACTCCCCCCCGCGTCCCCCGGACCTTGAAATCAAGGACGCCCACATCATCTTCCGCAGCGTCTGGGAGTCCCTGCTGGTCGACTTCGGCCAGGCAAACCTCCGCTTCCCCAAAGAACTCATTCTCCTCGGGGGGGCACCCGGCGCGGGCAAAGGCACCCAGACCGAACACATCCGCCAACTCCGCGGTCTCACCTGCCCCCCCATCGTCGTCAGCTCCCTCCTCAACACCCCCGCCGCAGAGGCCATCAAATCCCAGGGCGGCATGGTTGGCGACCGAGAGGTCATCGGCATCGTCTTCCGCGAACTCCTCAAACCCGAGTTCCGCGACGGCGCCATCCTCGACGGCTTCCCCCGCACCACCGTTCAAGTGGAGGCACTCAAACTCCTCATCGCCAAGATGAACGACCTCTGGCGCGAATACCACGGCACCCCCAACGCCCGCTTCTACCGGAAACCCGCCATCCATGTCGTCATCCTCTTCGTCGAGGAGAAAACCTCCATCGAGCGCCAACTTAAACGCGGCCTCGAAATCCAGCAACACAACGAGGAAGTCCTCGCCACCGGCATCGGAGAACTCCACGAACTCCGCCCCACCGACCTCGACCCCACGGCCGCCCGCCGCCGCTACCAGGTCTTCAAGGAACAAACCTGGGAGGCCCTCACCTCCCTGAAAGAACAGTTCTACTACCACTTCATCAACGCACAGGGCCCCATCGCCGAGGTCGGGCGCAACATCGAACACGAACTCCAGTACCAGAGCTCCCTCGAACTCGATCCCGCCACCTACGACCTCCTCCGCCACATCCCCCTCGCCCAGGAAATCGTCGTCCACGCCCGACAGGAACTCGTCCACCGCCTCGACGGCTATGCCCTCGAACAATCTGCGAAATTCCGGGAAATCCTGGCCTTCATCGAGGAAAACCTCATTCCGGTCGTCAAACGACATGCCATCACCGGCATGGCCATGATCAACACCGACACCCCCCTCCTCGATGATCCCGACGCCGTGTCCATGTTGATCGACATCTTCTCCGAACGCGGATTCCGCGCCGTGGTCGACCTCCACCACATCGAGGTGCCCGAATGGTTTAACCGGGACACAGGAACCATCCGCTGCCGCGTCAAAAAGGTCCATCGCATCCAAATCCGCTTCAACGGCTCCGATATACGTCGCGGCTGATCCCCCCGGGACTCGCCCCCCTGCCCTGCGGTTCCCCCCAAAACCGTACCCGGGAAGCAACCACATTCCCACTGAGCCTTTCTTTGCCCACGCGGACTCCGTAGCCTTGGGGCAAGTCAGAGTTCAGCACCAGATAGAAAACCGCGTAAAACCGCCACAATATACGGCCCTTAACCTACCGCGGGTTCCGCCCGCAACCGAAAAGAAGAGTTGGGGTGATGGGAGTATGTGAGGTCAGCGTCCGCCACGCAACGGCTTCAGCCGCTGTGCGGAATGATCCTGCCCAAAAAATCACCTCTCTCTGATGAATCCTGTTTCGGTCCCTCCCGTCCGCACATCGCACCCGATTCCTTCAGACGCTACCATGCGATCCATGCCCAGCAGGATCTGGACGCCTCCCGACAGAAAACGGGTCTGGTGGTTGAGAAACTCCGGGAGATGAAGCTGAAAAAGGCGGCGGATCAGGTGGAACAGACGGTGGAAGAGACGTTGAGTTACCTGAAGTTCCCGCAGGAACACTGGCGGAGCATCAAAACCAACAACCCGTTGGAGCGGATCAGGAGAGAAATCCGCCGAAGAACCCGGGTGGTGGGAGCCTTTCCGGATGGAGAGAGCGCGGTGATGCTGGCCGCGGCCCGACTCCGACACATCGTCGGCAGCAAATAGGGAAGTCGAAGATATCTGGATATGAATCATCTCCGGAATGTAGCGAAGGAAAGCGGAGAGATCTGCGCCTAAACGGAGTTCCAATCCCCGGTCGGGGCGGGTCTGCGGCTCCGACGAGCATGGGAAGGCCCATTCTCACCGCACCCCCGCCCTCGACCTGCCGTAAAACCAAACCCAAACCCAAAACCAAAACGGACCACACCCCCAAAACAAATGTGCGAAATATTTTGGACGCTACCTCTGGACGCTACCCTTGCTTTTCAGTTTCCGATTCCGTTTCATCGTGGTTCGTTGAGAACTTCCATCCCCATCACATGCCATGCCATGCCTGGCGCACATAAAAAAACCGCGCGTCCAATTGGACGCGCGGTGAAAAAAAAATCCGGCAGTGTGCTACTCTCCCACAACATGAGGTTGCAGTACCATCGCCGCTGAGAGGCTTAACGGCCGTGTTCGGAATGGGAACGGGTGTTTCTCTCTCGCTATGACCACCGGAAAGGGGTGCTCCCCAAGGGGAGAAATAAGGAAAATTGCATAGAACGGGCATACCACCGAGTCGTTTCGAGATTCAAATTCAAAATATAAGGTCAAGTCTCACGGCTGATTAGTACGGGTTAGCTGAACACATCGCTGTGCTTACACACCCCGCCTATCAAGGTCGTAGTCTACAACCTGCCTTTAGAGGGCCGAAGCCCTAGGGAGATCTAATCTTGAAGACGGCTTGGCGCTTAGATGCTTTCAGCGCTTATCCATTCCGAACATAGCTACCCAGCGATGCCGTTAGCACGACAACTGGAACACCAGCGGTTCGTCATTCCCGGTCCTCTCGTACTGAGGAATGCTCTTCTCAAATCTCCTGCGCCCACGACGGATAAGGACCAAACTGTCTCACGACGTTCTGAACCCAGCTCGCGTACCACTTTAATGGGCGAACAGCCCAACCCTTGGGACC